>JAFMHL010000078.1 GCA_017854535.1 Nitratireductor sp. | reverse complement strand
TGCCATGAACAGGGCAGAGCGCCGAGGGGAAATGTGATCATCCGGGATGGAACACCTAATTCCTTAAAACAGTGACGCGAGGATTGTTGGTTTGCCAGAGGTCATTTTTATTGGAGCTAGGAAGATAAATCCAAGTATTAGCTTACGAAAGCGCCAAAAAATAACACTGAAACATTACAAATCACCCTATTCAGACTTATAGGCGATGCCGTCAGACAACTAGGTTTGTGAATACGCTGTCCTTGAAAATTTGGAACAGGACCGAATATACCGTTAAACGCGTTCTATGGATATCACTTATACCCTAAAGAGCTGCTTGAGTTCTCCATTAAGATTCTTTCCCATCGCATTTCGCGGGATCCGTTCGCAGGCCAGTATGCGCCTAGGGGCACGAATGCCTAATTCGACCCGCACAAGCTCTCTTAAGTTTGTTAAGATGGCGTCTTTATCTAAAAATGCTGCAGCAGAAAGCTCCACAACTGCTACGGGTAGACCTCCATGAATTCGAGAGTTGATTGGGAAAGCAGCGGCAGCTTGTACGTCTGGGTGTTTGGTGAGAATACGTTCAATTTCGATCGGGTAAATTTTAATCCCGTTCAGATTGATAACGTCATCCTTTCGCCCAATGACAACAAGTTGCCCGCTTTCGGTAAATCGACCCATATCCCCAGGGTAAAACCATCCATTATGAAAACGCTGTTTTGTTTTTTCGGGATCTTCAAAATAGGACGAAGCCATACCAGGTGTCTTAATTTTAATCTCACCAATGTCTCCATTGGCGACTTCGTCGCCGCAATCATCAACAAGCTGGATTTGAACATCGGTCCATGGTTTCCCAACTCCACCTTCGATATTGTGTTCGTCGGGTCCTGCTATCGAAATCAGGCCTGTTTCCGTCGACGCATAACGAACGTGGAAATTATCACTAAGCTGATTTCGAATTTTCTTCCTTAAGTCCAGGGGCATCCCGGAACCTTCGGATCGGAGGGCGATCTCCTTCGAGATCGTAGATTTAGGGGTTGAAAGCAAGCTTACAAACTGCATCCGAGATAAATCCACAACTTCAGCACCAGATTTTTCAATACGGGTCGAGAGTGGCCGACTGTCATGTGGCAATAAAATGTTTTCTGCCCCAAGCCAAAGTGCGAACAGTCTATTTCTCTTAACATGACCGAATTCACAACTCGCAACCTTGGCGAATTTCTCACCTGCTTTGTTATAATTGCGCATTGCTTGCAGTATCATTTCAGCTTCTGAAAACTTCAAGATACTCATCCTGCCCGTCGTTCCAGACGTTGAATAAAAAGCACCCCCGCCATTTGGTAATAATAGTCTGCTGGGCGTTGCACCACCTTGCCTACCGAACCAAAGAAAAGATTGCAGGCCATCGATTTTGCAGTCGGGGACATCAGTAATTTGGAGCGTGGCTGTGACGCGATCCGCCAATTGCTGCCGCGTTGCGTGCGATTCATGAGTCGCAGCAGTGATGTGCCATGAACCCAAACCAAGCAAGGCAAGCGAAATAACTAGGTTTTCCAGTTCATCCGAAATGCTTAATGCGACGGTAGAATCTGCAACTACGCCATTCTGCTGCAAGATCAACGCTGCTTCACGTACCTTATGTAAAAGCTTTGCATATGTAACCTTCATCGTTCCACGTCGTATGGCGACAACATCGGGCTTCGTTTGGGCAAACTCTTCGAGTTTGTGCGTAAAACTCAGATCCATGGTCATTTCCATATTTTGCAGTGAGAATTCTTGTTAGAAAGTATAACATGCTGTTTGAGCAACGTGAATAGTCTTGCTACCGTTCATAGCCCCCCCCAAAAAACATTTCAGACACGTTTGCCCAATAACCGTATAAGACAGTAAGTGGAAAATATTATTAACAGAATCATAGGGTTGTCGAGTGCATATCTATAATCGCCCTGTGATATGAGAATTGCGCGTCTGGCATGTTGTTCGAGAAGGGGCCCTAAAATAAATCCAAGCAGCAGTGGTGGCATTGGGTAATTATGTATGCGCAACATCGCTCCGATAAGACCGAAAATTCCCATTATAAAGATGTTAAATTCACTATTGTCAGCAGCATATATGCTTATCGCCATGATAAGGATGCTGAACGGAAAGAGAATATGTTTGGGTATCCTCAAGATCATGACCCAAAGACCAATAAGCGGTACATTCAAAATAAACAAGACCATGTTCCCGATCAGAAAACTAAAGATCAGAGCCCAGAAGATTTCTGGGTTATGAACAACAAAAAACGGTCCTGGCGTGACCCCGTGAATCGTCAAAACTGACAACATGATGGCCATCGACGCACTCCCTGGAATTCCGAGCGCAAGAGTCGGAATAAACGCAGTTTGATCACTTGCATTATTGGCAGATTCTGGCGCAATGAGCCCTTCGATCTGCCCTTTGCCAAAGCATTCGGGAGTAATAGATACCCGTCGCTCTAAAGCGTAGGCGAGATAAGATGCTATCGTTGGCCCAATGCCAGGAAGTATGCCAAAAATAGAGCCCACAACGCTTCCACGAAGTGCCGGGCTTGGAAAGCGCCGTAACTCTTTGTAGGATGGCAGTAGACCCACCAAAGATATGTGCATTTTAGGGGGTAGATATTTCTTATTTTGTGACACCGACAGAATTATTTCCGATAAGCCAAATATCCCAATCGCCAAGGGTGCAAGAGCGATTCCATCAGACAATTCGAGTATTCCAAACGTAAAGCGTGTTTTTCCAGAAATAATGTCGGTACCAACAAGGCCCAGCAATATGCCAGTTGCAGACATTATAAGACCCTTGCGCAGCGTCGTCCCGCCGACGCCTGACCCGACGATTAAGCATGCAAGAATAAGTGCAACATTTTCTGGAGGACTCAGAAATGCAGCGTTTTGGGCCAATATGGGTACGAGGATAATTGTCGCGACAATTCCAATGATGCCACCAAACAAAGAGGCCAGCGCCGCTAGAAAAAGTGCTTGACCTGCGCGACCCTGTTGTGCGAGCGGGTAGCCATCAATTGTCGTCACAGCAGAAAATGCGGTGCCTGGGATATTAAGCAGAATTGCCGTAATCGCCCCGCCATAAGCCGAACCGTACCAAATCCCACCCATCAACATTAAGGCTGATGCCAAATCCATTCCATATGACATTGGCAATAGAACCGACATTGCAGCCAATGGGCCAAGGCCAGGCAAAACCCCAACGAGCATTCCTACGGTCACGCCCAAAATACTCATTAGAATATTGCCTGACTGTAGTGCTATGTTGGCGCCTTCGTATAATCCCTCACTCATCAAAGACTGATTACCTCTGGTAAAATTCTAATAGTGTTTTTCAACATATGAGAGAAAATGAACCATGAACCCAACGACAGCAGGCCTGCTAATGTGACGATCGTCGTAAACTTCAAGCTGAAAACAGAACCCTTCACGATGAACAGTGACATTATCGACGACAAAAAAACGCCAAAATTAGGAATCATTAAAGAGAAGGTTATAATTGACAAAGTTATGCGCAGTCCGACCGACAAAACGGTTAAATCTAGTTGTGATCTTTCAACATCCTTATAATCTGATATTAATTCAAAGAGCCCAAGTACAAAAATAGTGGCACCACACAAAAGCGGAAGCGCGATATAGCCAAATTGCACTGCTTCAAAGCGAACTAAGTAACTGGCCGAAATGGTACCGCCCCAAACTATGAAAATCAGCGCAGTGACGTTAATTCGCTTAATTGAATTTTTCCCTACATTGTTGAGTGACATCTACTTATACAGCGTCGCGTTAAGTATTTGGTCAAGTACGCCATAAATCATCGCATAACCCAACACCATGTGCGGATTTCCCTTAAAGCTTTTGGGCATGTTCACTGTAACGGCCCTAAGCTTAATTATTTTCGCTAAAGCATCGGCTGATAAAACATCCGGCCCAAACAGCGGATGATAGATCGTTATGATCTCTGAAACCTCGTTATACGCCTGCAGAGCGATCAGCTCTTCTTCGAGCGATTTGTTGTAAATCTCCTCCCAAAACGGATCATTGGGATGGGTGGGCGTGCACGCGATGGCTTTCTCTAACCTCAGCTGCAACGTTGCAAGGATCGCGACAATTGCGCCCGCGCTTGTTCCAAATGTCGACGCAGATTTGTAGGCATGAATTGAAAGCGCATGTGCGAGTCGATCAACCGACGTGAAAACGTCAGGTCCGAAATTGCAAAAGCCCCTTCGGTATCCAATTTTCAAGTCTCTTGATGGTATCACAACCACTGCAACATCAACAGTATGGGAGTCAAAGTGCTGTAAAAATGGCGCTAGAGCCATATTCATGCGCCCCGCCCTCCCAGTGAAGCAAATCAACAATTTTTTGTCACTTTTATTAATGTCTTTATTGGAGAAAAGCATTAGATTTTTGGCTATTCTAAATCGTTGAAATGTCTCCGCACGCGCCTTTTTCGCCGTTGCCAACTGGGCTTCCATTATTTCTATATTTTTTGCGATACTTTTCGCAAAGCCATCTGCAAAAGGCAAAGACATTGCGTCGCCCCTAAAGGTCTCAACGATTTGGGCCGTCTCGGCAGGTGTCATTCTGTTCTCAAGTGCAATCAATAATGAATTGACCTGGTTCACAGTTTTGCATCTGGGTCCTAATCTCTGCAATAATGACAAACTCATTCTGTTGCCTCAATGAAATCTAAGATTTTGACGAGGGATCCAAGTTCAACAGCCTGTTCGGGTGTTATCTCACAACCAATATTCAGCTCGAGCGCTATGGTGAATTCCATAAGACCAAGGCTGTCCAGCCCCAAATCCTTCAGCGAGTAATCAACGCGGTCAGAAACAAATCTACTTACAGCATTCGAACCTTCTGGCGATAAAACGTGAGCAGATGTTACCGCGTCAGCGATCTCTTGTCTTACTGAAAAATTCTGTCCCAATGTGAAGCCTTTCATTGGTCAAAATGCACCACATCCATATATAGGATGTAATGCATATCATGGTTTGTCTCGTGAAATGGATTTCGTCATATCGCTATACGTCGCAATTTGATCTCTGATTAACGCCCGAAATGATTCTCCCGAAACTGGGTCTACTGAAATATTTGCTGCGTCCAAGGACGCCAAAACGTTTTCTTTATCCAGTGCCATCATAATCTCTTTTGACAGGTTTTGTGCCATTTCATCGGATAACCCAGCCGGAGCACCAACGCCAAACCAAATCAATGTTGTTAGGTCCTGAAACCCGAGTTCATCAACTGTTGGCACATTCGGCAGTGTGTCTAAACGCTCGATGGACGAAACAACAAGAGGCGTAAGTGTACCAGCTTCAATTTGTCCTCGAAGGGTGGAGAATGTCATAACAGTCAAATCGACACTCCCTGATACCGCGTCCGCCACAGCCTCACCAGAGGAGGCATATGGAATATTAATGGAACCAACTTTCAACCGATCAAACACAAGATCTGCAAAAATGCGTGTGATCGTTAATGCTCCTGGGGTCGAAAAAGTTGCTTTTTGTCCAGTCCCGTAAACGTCACTCAGCTGTTCAATGCTCTGAATACCCTTTCCGGACTGCACCGCAATCACAGCGGGAGAGCCACCAATCATTGTGATAGCGCGGACATCAGCGATTGGATCGTAACCGATTGCGACATCGGCCAAAGGCGCAATTACTAATTGAGATTGCCCAATCATGCTCAGGGTACAACCATTAGGGCTCGCCTCAACGAGTTCGCGCGTTGCGAGCACACCACCAGCCCCCTTTCGGGCGACGACGTTAAAGACTTGACCAGTACTTTTCGAAATTTCGTCAAAAACAAGGCGCGCCATGACATCGGAAACACCACCACCGAATGGGCTAAGAACACTGACAGGGTCGCCATCGCATAAATCTTGCGCGTAGACTGCGCCAGCAGATAACGAGATCAGTGAGAGTACTGCTGCGCAGATCGATCTTTTAAGTTTCTTAAACATTTTCTAATAATCCCATTGTACTCAGCCTGGTGGCTCATTGCTAAAATTCAGTAGCCCTAACCCGGAGTTTCCAAGCGGTCTCCAGCTGCTCTACATCGGCCGATCAGGCCTGCGTATCAATTTATCTTTTGGCTATAATGATATCGAAAGTTGTGAATGCGGCTGAAGGCGGGTGCCTCATGCTGCGATCACGTGAGGTGATTGCGCAATGGCCAAAGTTTTCAGCGCTGCTGACAAACCTGTCGAGCCGCTTTCGTTCAGTTTATAGCTGGACCGCTGTCAGGCGCATATTGGAGAGGCCCGCAGCCTGCGGATCGCGGTTAGGATGGCACAAGATCATCGAACCGGTCACCGCAACCTCCGCGAGTTGGAAGGTAATGGCGCGAGCGTGACGCACCACACGAGCGCCGATTTTGATCAGCTTCAGCTGGAAGCTGGTTAGTGACCAGTCAGCCATTGCCTCTGGCAGCTTGATGCATCGCATTAAGGTGGCGAGGTTGTAGGCCAGCGCATGAAATTGCAGCTGCGCCTCGTTGTCACGGTACTTTTGTACGACAGCTATGTCCAGTTGAAGGCATACTTGCCCTCTTTGATGTGCTGCTCGGCCGCGCCTCGTCGGTTGTAGTAGCGGGTGACCTCATCGGGCTCCATGGGCAGGTTGGTGACGA
>JAFMHL010000040.1 GCA_017854535.1 Nitratireductor sp. | reverse complement strand
GGCAAGCACTGGAGATATCACCGCCAGAGGATAAGTGAATCTCCATCTCACGCAACAACTTCAAGATGTCTTCGTCTGAATAACGCTTCCGGGCCATCGCAAAACTCCCAATTCTTATTACAGAAAGTCAAAATAACCAGCTCAGTTATAAGGGGGAAGGACAGTACGGGAAATGAATAATCGCGGGTTGACCAACAATCAGGGACAAGAGATCTCCAAATGCTGTTTGGAAAAATTCCTCGATAACCCGTTCTATACCGGCCTCATTCGCATCAGGACCACAGGAGCCTGCTTTCAAGGCATTCACGAACCGCTTATCCCTGTGGCGCTCTTTGAAACCGTCCAGAAGATCAAATCCGGGAAGGCGGTGAAAAAGGTCACTCGTCACAACCACACTTATCGTTGCCTGTTTCAATGCGCTCATTGTGGGCGCTCCATGATTGCTGAAAAGCACAAGGGGTATGTGTACTATCGCTGCCAGGCAGTCGATTGCCCACCCAATTCCATCCGCGAAGAAAAATTGGAAACAGCCGTCGAGCGGCTATTACGCGACATCAAGCTTTGTGACCGGGATGTCGCGGCGATTACCGATCAGGTTGATCAATGCCTGAAAGAGGAGGATCCTGCAAAACTGCGGCGCGGTCGCCAATTGCAATTGGATAATATTGACAAACGTTTAGACAAGTTGACCGACGCTTTGCTTGATGAATTGATAGACAAGGAGACGTTCAAACAGCGCCAAGAGACACTCCTCCTGGATCAAATACGATTACGACGAGAACTGGCAGAGCAGCCGGAAAAGGCCCTAAGTGCCGATATAGTCAGGCAATTTCTCGAACGGTTAAAAAACCTTGCAGAACATTATGTTTCTGCTCCACCAGCGGAAAAACGTGAAATCGTCGAAATCACCACCTCGAACCGCAAGGTGATCAATAAAACCGTCTATTTAGAGCCATCAAAATGGCTAACGGATACCCAACAGACACTAGGTGTCCTCTATGGTGCACAGTCTCGACCCACTTCTCGAACACGTCACCGTGATACAAAGAAAAACATAAAGCAAATTCAGGAAGTGCTTGAATCTGAGGAAACTCGAAAAGCAGTCTCCGGATTGGACAAGATATTTGGGCAGAATTGAAAACCACGAAGAAAATAAAGCTAGGCTCTGGACCTATTAAACTTCAAAGTGTCGAAAACCACATAGCAGACCTTCGTAGCACTACGGGTAAACGACCGAGTTGCGGACATTTGAGACCTTCGCCTATTTTTACGAACTGGTAGGATGGGCGGGAAGCGGACTTTTGGTGAAAATCAAAGCTGTTACAAATTTTCTATAAGAACAGACATTCATATACAAACAGATGAATGTTCAACCAAGACTGAAATCTCGGCTTGATTTTAGTATAAACCTTTTCGACAAAATAATATTATAAGGAATATTATTTTACTTTTAGGAATAATTTGCATATCGAGTAGCTTTGAGAGATTCACTGATTTTATAAAATTTTTGAACACATAGATTCCATAAAGAGGTAAAATGATCGATCACAGACTTATCGACGGAAAAATCGTTCAGGGTCGGATATTAAAAGAAGTCGCCACAGCGGTATCAAAATATTCTACCAACAAAAACCCTATAGGAAAATTGGTTTCAATTAGTATAGGAGATGTGCCTGAAGTAGCCGTTTACGTGCGAGGTCAAGCCAAAGCCGCTGAACGGGCCAATATCCCATTTCAACAAATTAAATGGCCTGCGGATATAACCCAAGCTCAGTGTAAGGTCGAACTGCTTAAGCTAAACGATGACAGTAAAGTTGTAGGCGTCATTTTACAGAGGCCGGTACCTAACCACATTCAATTGCGGTCCCTTCAATCGGCTATCCATCCGTTAAAAGATGTAGAGGGAATGAGCCCCGCATCAATAGGCAACATTGTTTACAATGATATTGCGCTGGCACCTTGCACTGCTGCCGCTGCGGTAGAGTTGATACGCGAAACAGGTCTTTCAATGGCAGGGCTAGAGGTTGTCATGATTGGGCATTCAGAGATTGTTGGGAAACCAATCGCGATGATGTTGATGGCAGAAGGGGCGACAGTTACAGTGTGCCATCATATGACTCGCTCGGTAGCAATGCATTCTCGTAGAGCAGATGTTGTAGTGGTTGCGGTAGGCAAAGCGCATCTTATAAAAGCTGATATGATACGTCCTGGCGCTGCAGTCATTGACATTGGGATCAACCAAATCAACGATGCTGATGGAAATCACAAAATCGTTGGTGATGTAGATACTGAGGCGGTTAAAGAAGTCGCAAGTTGGATCACTCCGGTGCCCGGGGGCGTAGGCCCTGTTACCACTGCCATCTTAATGCGAAACGCTACAGTTGCTCACAAACGCCAACTGGATGCTGGTTGGATATAGGGTTGCGCTGTCAATTTACCGTTAGGTAGCCGATGCCGCTAAAAGCAACCAACACGCCGAGCCACTGCAATTTATTCATCGATTCTTTCAAAAAAATCCATGCAAGCAATATTGTTACCATACCAAAAGTGGATGCTACAACTGCCGAATATTCCGCGTTCTCTAATCTGCCCGCAGAGATGACAGAGGCATGTGCTAACGAGTCCATTAATCCCATTAGCAGCAAAAAAGGCATTTGTCGTATTCTCGTCTGGAACCGCTTTTTCAAAATCAGCATCAGCAATATTAGAAGAACTATTGCGATGACCCTCGAGGTAAAAGTAATTGATAACTCCAAATCAAATGAAGTTGCAGCATGTCCAAATGCAAAGCTTCCTGAAAATCCCAATGCCGAAATAATTGCCCATATAATCGCATTGGCCTTTTGGCGTGATTGCTGTGCATTTTCTGCGAGATCTGAATTTATCTGTCTGGAAAAATAGGCAACTGCTGAAACACCTGAAATAATTGTTAAGACTGCTAGGCATTGAAACACAGTAATGGGTTTCCCTCCCATGGCGGCAATTGTAAGTGTGACAACTGGATAGGATGCTACAATTGGAGCAACCAACCGAACAGGGCCGATTTCAAAAGCTTTGTAAAGGCCCACACTCGCTACTAGAAATGCCACTCCAGAACCAAGGGTCGTTGGAATAGCACGTGCTTCAATTAGCAGCGGGCCACTATTTGAAGTGAGATAAACAAACTGAAAGAATGTACCGCTGATAAGTACGACTAGCATTGCAGAATAGATACTGGTCTGCTGGCTAATGTACCGCAGGAGAACATCGTGTATGCCCCATGCTAAGGCGGCTATTAAACCGAGTGTGATTGCTTCCAAAATTGAGACCTTTTTCACGAATAATGCGTTACGTGCTTGCCATTGGTATATTGCGTGTTATTCTCATAGATAAATAAATATTCCGCTCATGCAACATGCTTATGTTGATGATCTAGGAGACATGCATGATCGAAAACCTTTATCCAGAGGTTAAATCTGGACCTCCAAAACCAAGTCAGATCATCCAGCCAAATGCATTCTCGCTGCCAACTGGTACCGAAAGATATGTTGTTGAAGGCTCAGGTGCGATTCTCATCCCAACTGAAGCGGGGGACAGTGTCACGGTTATCAACACTGAAGGTGGTCAAAAATGCGAAATTCTTGCAGCAGACAGAAAGGGGAAATTGGATCCGTCCATTTTTGGACAAAAACAGAATTGTAGTGCAGAGGGGCTAAAATCTCTATTAACTAGCGATGATCAAAGTCTTCGTGGGTTACGCATGGGGTTAAGCGCACGAAACATAGATCTTGCAAATGCAAAAGCATTTGAGATGTTTGATCATGAGACTTACGCGGGGACAGAGTTCAGCTTTAAGATCGATAAAGACGGCGTGATTGTCATCGCGGCAATAGGTGACGTGATGGATGTTGAACTACAAAATACAACAACACCTCTAACTGTGATGGTAAAACGGGCAAGCATTAAATCCCTCACCCGTTTTAAACTTCCCGATCCACTAGCCGATCCTATGGAAGACATACGAATCCACACCCAAACTGCTGAATCTTATTTTGTAAAGGCAGGCGATTTTATTCAAATCATCGATGTCGACGGGCGCCAATGCACAGACTTTGAATGCTTTTCAGCTAGGAAACTCGACAAGGGCATAGAACACGCGCTTGATGTTACGACGACACGTACATTGATGGGGCACGCCTATCCTATGCCTGGTTTGCACGCCAAATATTATGACCAGGAAATGGTTCCGTTGGTTGAAGTCGTTCAAGACACATGTGGACGTCATGATGCATTCGCAATGGCATGCTCAGAAAAATACTACAATGATATGGGATATCCTGGTCATGTAAATTGCTCAGACAATTTTAACGGCGCGCTTGAAAAATTCAACGTCAACAGCCGGCGTGGCTGGATGGCAATCAATTTCTTTTTCAACACGTTCCTCGATGAGCATGGTGTTATGTATTTAGACGAACCATGGTCCCGTCCGGGCGATTATGTACTTTTGCGCGCCCTCACCGACATCGTTTGTGTAAGTTCAGCCTGCCCAGACGATACCTCACCCGCGAATGGATGGAACCCGACAGATATTCATGTCAGAACCTATTCAGGCAAAGAAAAATTCACCCGTGCTATTGCTACGCGGGTCACAGCAAATTCGGAACCAAGAATGACCAAGCAGACAGGCTTTCACGATTGCTTTGCAAAGCATACTCGAAATTTCATTGAGTATAATGGATATTGGTTGGCAAATAATTTTGCTGAATCTGGCCCAATTGAAGAATATCTTTCATGTCGGCAAAAAGCGATCGTTATGGATCTATCTCCCCTTCGGAAATTCGAAATCACCGGTCCTGACAGCGAAGCACTTTGCCAGTATATTTTTACACGTAATATGAAAACTTTGCCCGTTGGCGGGGTTGTCTATACCGCAATGTGTTATGAACACGGCGGCATGATTGATGATGGCACGGTGTTTAGACTTGGAAGAGATAATTTCCGATGGATCGGTGGTAGTGACTATGGCGGAGAATGGATTAGGGAACAGGCTGAAAAATTGGGGTTAAAGGTTTTGGTGCGTTCCTCAACTGATCAACTCCATAATGTTGCTGTGCAAGGGCCTAACAGCAGAGACTTGCTGCGGAAAATTGTTTGGACAGCACCACACAACCCGGAATTTGATCAATTAGGCTGGTTTCGCTTTACCCCTGCCCGCCTGAATAATGAGGCCGGCACCCCGTTCGTTTTATCGCGCACTGGCTATACCGGTGAACTTGGCTATGAAGTTATGTGCCATCCAAAACATTGCGAAGAAATTTTCAACGCCATTTGGGAAGCGGGAAAAGAATTCGACTTAAAACCAATGGGACTTGAAGCGCTTGATATGGTTAGAATTGAAGCTGGTCTCATATTTGCCGGCTATGATTTCTCCGACCAGACCGACCCTTTTGAAGCTGGCATTGGATTTACCGTCCCACTTAAAAGCAAAGAAGATGATTTCATTGGGCGCGACGCATTGATCCGCCGAAAAGAAAATCCAATGAAGAAACTTGTCGGTTTGGATATCGATAGCAATGTTGATGTTGGACATGGCGACTGCCTTCATCTTACTGAAGGCGGGCGTGCTCAAATTGGTGAAATTACCAGCTCAATGCGTTCACCTTTACTGAAGAAAAACATCGCTTTGGCAAGGGTGGATGTCGCCCATTGCGAGATCGGAACAAAATTGGAAGTCGGTAAACTTGATGGATTACAAAAACGTCTGCCAGCGACCATTGTTCCATTTGCTCATTATGATCCGAGCAAAAGCAGACCACGTAGCTAGGATTTGAATTAATGATCCAACTAATAATTGATCAATTGGGCGGGGAAGGAACTGTTCATAAATTGGTTAACTGTTTTTATGACATAATAGAAAAGCGACCCGAGGGTTCGCATATACTTAGCTTACATCAAGATGGCCATGGGCTACGCCATGCGCGCCTCGAGCAATTCAACGTCATGTGCGGTTTTTTGGGCGGACGCAATTACTATTATAAAAAGCATGGTCACATGACGTCAAGTTGATGCATGAACATATACCCATCCGCCTTCAAGATGCTGAAGCATGGCTCACATGTATGGATATGGCACTGGAGAATTGTGACTTATCTGGCCCAGCAGTTGCCCGAATTCAAGCCACATTTCGAAAATGTCGCACTGTCACTAGTGAATGTGCAAGCATAAATCCAATAAGTGAATTTATCTGTTTATTCTAACCCCAACATCGCCCTACGTTGTTTCGCCCATGTGCTGATTACATGGTCAACGGCAAGGCCAATGAAGGCTACACATAAACCGAGCATTAAGCCATTACCAATTCCGTTTTTATCGGAAAGGGCCTTAAGGATATATTGACCAAGATCCTCTGTGCCGATCATCGCGCCGATAATAATCATAAATAGAGCAAATACCACGACTTGGTTTATTCCGAGCATGAAGTGTGGAAGAGCCAGCGGGAACTCTATGGTTCTCAATCTCTGCAATCGAGTGACACCGGACATATTACCGGCATCCAACAATGCTTGAGGCACGTTGCGTAGCCCCTCAACTGTATACCGAATTGCCGGAATTGTTGCGTAAACGATAACCGCAATTAGTACTGAAGTATCAGTCACACCAAAAAGCATAATTACGGGTATCAGGTAAATGAATGACGGAAATGTTTGAAGCGTATCGCAAACAACCAGAATGAACTTGGATGAGTTAGTGCTCTGGGCGCATACAACGCCAACTATTGTACCTAAAATCATCGAAACAATAACTGCAAATGTGGCCATGTAAGCTGTAATGAGCGCCCTGTCCCACCATTCAGTAAGAGCAATAAACAGAATAAAACCTCCAACAATCAATGCTGAACGCAACCCACCTACGATGAAACCAATGCCCATTGTGAGCAAGAATGTTGCTGCCACTGGCATCCCCAGATAGGCATTTTTCATTGGCACAAGAACGTTAATGATCAAACCTCGGTTAAAGCCCTGTAGTTGTGCATACCAATTGTCGACCATCCAATCGACACCAGCTTGCCAAAACGGTTCTGTAGTGATGCCTTTGTTATGCGGGATTAGGTAGAAATAATTTATACCGCCCTGAAACAAGTAAGTTCCGATAAAGGCCAAGACACAACCGCCAATGAGAATACCAAACACAATCAATCCGTATTTGTGTCGTTGAGCAAATGATTGATCAGCAAAATAATCGATTTGCTTTTTCGCCCAGGCAAGAGACAGTTTGTCAAGAACCACAGCGATTAGAACAATACAAATGCCTAATTCCAAGGCCTGACCAATCCTTAATTGATTAAGCGAAAGCAGCAGATTGTAACCAAGACCTTTGGCTCCAATAAAGGAGGCTATGACTGCCATGGCCAAACATTGCATTATAACTTGGTTCACCCCGACTAGTATATTTTGCCTAGCGCTTGGAACTAAAACTTTGAACATTAGTTGAGTTTTAGTGCATCCATTCATCATACCGGCTTCGCCGACTTCTGGAGGCACAGCTTTTAAGCCCAAAAGAGTAAGCCGGATCATAGGAGGGGTCGCAAAAATCACTGTAGCAATTGCACCCGCATGATCGCCCACTCCAAACAGCACAGTTACCGGAACCAAATATGAAAAGTGCGGCATTGTTTGAGCAATGTTTAGCAATGGCATCAAAATTGCTTCGACACGCTTACTTTTAAATGCCCAAATACCAAATAGAAGCCCTAAAATGACAGAAATTGGAGCCGCCACCAAAACAAACGAAAGGGTTTCCATTGCAGGTTCCCATTGTCCAAAAACAGCAATGTATCCGGTCGCAAATGCCACAAACAGGGCTAACCATTTCCCTTTAAGTGCATATCCCAAAACGACAGCTGATGCGGCAACTACCGTCCACGGCAAAGCTGGCCACACAGCCCATTCATTCTCACTTACAAAATCCCAACTGGTAAAGGCAACAATTGTTTTTTTACCGCCCAGCAGGATCTCTCTTATTAACTCAATGAAGAATAATACCGCTCTTGAAAACGATCTTGTGATTTCTTTTAATAAAGCAGACTCTTCATAATCCTCAATATCAGCATTCCAGATATCGATGGGGAACCAGTCGAACATAAGATAGTTCACGGTTTCATTGAGTTTGATTGGAACAATGGCAAACAATGAAGGTAGGCGCCAAAGATAATTATTTTCTGACGGCGTAATGGTAAAATACAAAATCAGAAAGGCACAGATCAGCAAAAAGAGCTGTAGCAATTTCGACCGCTTAATTCTCTCAACCAAGTTTACGCCAGCTGCGGTATCACCCATCTAGGCCGCCTCATTCTTTCCAAACAGCACATGGAGGATTGTCTTACGGTTCAACACACCAATTACTTTATCTTTCTCATCGAGAACAGGGACTGGTAGGCTTTGACCAAGCACCTGCTCTGCAACTGTCTCGATAATTGCTTTATTGGAAACATTCACCTTGCTGAATTTTGCACCCTTTGGAGCCTTCTCCATAACGTCTAGGCATCTCAAAACCTTTTCGCGTGGAACATTGTTGGTGAATTTGGCCACATATTCGGTAGCTGGATTGAGCACAATGTTTGCTGGAGTGTCGATTTGCTCAATCACCCCGTCTTTCATGATCGCAATTCTATCAGCTAGACGGAGAGCCTCATCAAAATCATGGGTTACGAACAGAATTGTCTTATGGAGCATTCCTTGAAGGCGTAAAAACTCGTCCTGCATTTCTCTTCGAATTAGCGGGTCCAGCGCTGAAAAAGGCTCGTCAAGAAACCAGATATCTGGTTCCACCGCGAGAGATCTTGCTATGCCAACGCGTTGCTGTTGCCCACCAGAGAGTTGTCTAGGATAATAATTTTCTCGGCCATCAAGACTGACCAGCTCAATCATTGCAGATGCTCGCTCAATACTGTCTTTCGTGCTGATGCCTTTAACTTGCAACGGGAATGCGATATTTTCCAATACTGTTTTATGCGGCAGTAATGCAAAGCTTTGAAACACCATGCCCATTTTGTTGCGTCGGATTTCGATAAGTTCCTTGGGCTTCATCGCCAAGAGATCCTCGCCATCGATAAAAATTTTACCTGCCGTTGTGTCTGTCAGCCTGGATATACAACGAAGTAGTGTAGATTTTCCGGAGCCGGACAAACCCATAACTACCAACATTTCGCCCTTGTGAACTTCAAAGGAAGCGCTATTTACGCCAAATATGCAACCTTCAGATTTGAACTTCTCAACATCAATTTTTCCGGCAGCCTCGCGTATCAATTGGGAAGCGTTTTCACCAAAGATTTTGTACACCGACTCGCACCTGATAACAGGTTGAATCTTTGCTTCTTGCGATTTTAAGCTCATATGTTTCGTCCCAATGATCGACTGAATTCGACCTTAATTATCAAATTCTAAAAACCCATCCCAATTTGCCCTTAGCATACCCAAAACAGCAACTGAATGATATGCCAGTTTGTGGCTAAACGGGCACAAAATAAAACCTCCCCCCGGATAATTGCTCAGGGGAGAGGTCTGAATATTCAATACTCTATACAAAGAATTATTACTCAGTGAATGGCTTCCAAACTGCTTCATTGTCAGCCAACCACTTTTTAGCAGCATCTTCATGACTCATTTTATCAATATCAACCAAAGCAGCCATTTGACCAATTTGTGTTGTTGTAAAAGAGGTCTTAGTGAACGCTTTATATGCAGCTGGATGCGTTTTTGGGAATTGATAGTTTGCTGCTTTTTTCATCCAACCTTTTGGAGAACCGCATGATCCATCGCCGCCATCAGCCTTACGACATCCTGGGGTGAATTCAGGGAATTCAATAAAGACAAATCCATCTGCATCTGTGAAATTCGGAGTCCAGTTGAAGGTAATAATACCGCGTTTCTCTTTTTTTGCAGATTCAAGTTCAGCCCATATTGCATCGGCAGAACCAGCAAATTTTACAGTATATTTGTCAGCAATTCCAAGTCCTTCAAGTCTTTCAGGCATCAGATCACCATGCCAGCTTTGCGGACCTTCAAGCCAACGGCCTTTTCCATCTGAGTCTGCGGTAGCGAACACTTCAGGGCAGTCTTTCAAGGCTTCCCAATTCGGAAGACCAGGGCAAAGGTCCATATCGATCACATACTTTGGAACACCCATCTCTTCCAATGTTGCTGCTTCGTGCGTACCCGCATCGATAACGCCGCCTTTGTCCATAGCGTTATAAAATGAAGCGCCAAAAGTTGACTGCCAAACTTCGTGCGAAATTGTTACATCGCCAAGTCGAATGGCTTCGTAAACTGCCTGCGAATCTGCAGGCACATATTCTACGGTGCCGCCCATGCTTTCAAACATTCCGCCAATAACATAAGCCATTACAACTTGGCTGGACCAGTTGTGTGTCGGTATTTTGATTGGTTTACTTGAGTCAGCCGCATTGGCCATTCCGCCAAACGCAAAGCTCGCGGCTACAACAGCCGACATTGCAAGAGTTTTGGTTATCTTCATTACTATTCTCCCATAAATTAACAAACGGATTTTTTCTCCGTGACGTGGTGTAAATTGTCCTCCCGACAATCAAACACACTGCGATTTTATTTTCCCAAGAGGAAAAATTTAATCCCCTAGAGAATGATACAATCAGCGTGGTTTGGCAACAGTTAGATTAATTATTTGAATAATTTTGCTGAAATGAAAGCGGTCCTATATTATTGCGCAACCAATTTTGTGTTCTAGATATCCAGAGTGTTGTCTTTTTCCCATTGGGAAAAATGTGAAGCATAGTCATTCCACTCTAGACGTTTCATTTTGAGGTAAGCTGCGGAGAACTCCTGTCCCATCGCCTTTTTCAGACTGCTGTCCTTGTCGTATTCACGCAAGGCATCCAATAGGTTCAAAGGAAGTATAGGTGCGCCAGTTACTTTGTGTCCTTCCGCATACATATCAATGTCCCAGCGTTTGCCTGGATCAGCTTCAGTGCGAACACCATCAAGACCAGCTGCAATGATAACAGCTTGAAGCAAATATGGATTTGCAGCGCCATCTGGTAGGCGTAATTCGAAACGCCCCGGCCCAGGCACCCGCACCATATGCGTGCGGTTATTGCCTGTCCAAGTCACTGTATTAGGCGCCCATGTAGCACCAGACATTGTGCGTGGCGCATTAATACGCTTGTAAGAATTTACAGTAGGATTAGTTATGGCTGCAAGTGCAGAGGCATGTTTCATTATGCCACCAAGGAAATGCTTTCCTTTATCTGACAGTCCCAATTCACCGGTAGGGCCATTACTTTTCTTAGTCGCAAAAACGTTGTTTCTCGCTTTTGCGCCGGGAGCATCCCAAACAGAGATATGTGCATGGCAACCATTGCCGGTCAGACCCTGAATAGGTTTGGGCATAAATGTTGCACGAAAACCGTGTTTCTCGGCCACAGACTTGGTCATGAATTTAAAAAACGAGTGCTTGTCAGCGGTAACCAAAGCATCATCAAATTCCCAGTTCATCTCAAACTGGCCATTGGCATCTTCATGGTCGTTTTGGTAAGGACCCCAACCTAGTTCAAGCATATAATCGCAAATTTCTTTGACTACATCATAGCGGCGCATGACAGCCTGTTGGTCATAACAAGGTTTAGCAGCGGTATCAAAAGGATCGGAAATCTGATCGCCTTCTGGTGTCAGCAGAAAAAACTCGGCCTCTATTCCAGTTTTAACATGCATACCTTCTTTGGCTGCCTCACCAACAAGTTTCCGCAGAACATTGCGTGGCGCTTGATCTACACTTTTGCCCTCCATTATGCAGTCACTTGCAACCCAAGCCACTTCAGGTTTCCAAGGTAATTGAATAACGGACGTAGCATCTGGCACTGCTAACATGTCTGGATGTGCTGGCGTTAGATCCAAATAGGTCGCAAACCCGGCAAAACCTGCTCCGTCTTTCTGCATCCCGGCTATTGCTTGGGCCGGAACCAGCTTAGCTCGTTGGCCTCCGAAAAGATCGGTATAGGATATCATGAAATATTTGACGCCATTTTTCTTAGCGAATGCGGCCAGATTAATTGCCATATACTTGTTTCCTCCCAAGAAACTCAACTTTACTCAGTGAACTCAATAATCGCCTTTGCGACCTGGAACCCAGTTTGTACCTGCAAGCGGAATACCTGACATTGCTGCGGCTTCAACGGTTAGTGCGCACATGTCTTCAGGTTCAAGATTGTGAAGATGGTTTTTGCCACAAGCGCGTGCAATTGTTTGCGCTTCTAGCGTCATGACCTTCAGGTAATTCGACAAACGTCGTCCTCCGATTATTGGATCGAACCGCGCCATCAATTCGGGATCCTGTGTGGTAATCCCAGCCGGATCCTTGCCTTCGTGCCAATCATCGTAAGCCCCTGCAGTTGTGCCGAGGGCATTATACTCAGATTCCCACTTGGGATCATTGTCCCCAAGCGCAATCAATGCCGCTGTGCCGATTGCAACAGCATCTGCTCCAAGCGCCAACGCTTTTGCCACGTCAGCACCGGTGCGAATTCCCCCTGAGACAATCAGTTGAACTTCACGATGCATGCCCATATCCTGCAAAGCCTGAACAGCTGGGCGAATACAGGCCAAAGTTGGTTGTCCAACATTTTCAATGAACACGTCTTGTGTTGCGGCGGTCCCACCTTGCATTCCGTCAAGAACAACCACATCTGCACCGGCTTTAACCGCTAGTGTCGTGTCATAATAAGGTCTGGAACCTGCTATTTTTATGTAAATTGGCACCTGCCAATTGGTAATTTCACGCAGCTCAAGGATCTTAATTTCGAGATCATCTGGGCCGGTCCAGTCAGGATGGCGGCAAGCTGATCGTTGATCAATCCCCTTTGGCAAATTACGCATTTCAGCTACTCGGTCTGAAATTTTTTGGCCGAGCAACATACCCCCACCGCCGGGTTTTGCCCCTTGGCCGACAACCACCTCAATGGCATCTGCTTTGCGCAAATCGTCAGGGTTCATGCCATATCTAGAAGGCAAATATTGATAAACCAGCTTCTTCGAATGTCCGCGTTCTTCCGGGGTCATGCCTCCATCACCGGTGGTCGTAGATGTACCTGCAGCACTTGCGCCACGCCCCAAGGCTTCTTTTGCTGGGCCAGATAACGCACCAAAACTCATTCCTGCAATTGTAATCGGGATGTCCAACTCGATTGGTTTTTTGGCAAAACGGGTTCCAAGCACAACTCTTGTGTCGCATTTCTCCCTGTAACCTTCCAAAGGATAGCGAGAAATGGATGCGCCTAAAAACAAAAGATCATCGAAATGAGGGACTTTACGTTTGGCTCCTCCTCCACGAATGTCATAGATACCTGTCGCTGCTGCTCGGCGAATTTCAGCATTTACTGGATCAGTAAAGGTTGCTGATTTGATTGGAGCTGTTTGTGGAATTGTGCCGGTAGATTTGGCTTTATCGTTCATCAAAGACCCCTAATACGCACCAGCGTTATCAACATTAAAATTATATAATTTACGTGCAGAGCCATATCTTTTAAATTCTTCCGGTTTTGCGTCAGCATCAGCTTGCAAGAGCAAATCCTTCAAAATCTCGATATGCTCTGAGCGCATTTCTTTTTCTTCGCAGTCTGCTCCGAGGCTTTTGACTTTTCCACGAACAAAAAACCTTGCTTCATAACAACTATCACCTAGCGCATCGCCAGCATCCCCTAATACAACCAGGTTGCCAGATTGGGCCATAAAGGCGCTCATATGGCCAATATTCCCATGAACTACAATATTAATACCCTTCATGGAGATCCCACAGCGAGATGATGCGTTACCTTTAATCACCAATAGACCGCCATGCCCTGTGGCTCCTGCATATTGGCTAGCGTCACCTTCGATTATTACAGTTCCTGACATCATGTTTTCCGCAACGCCCGGACCAGCAGAGCCTTTAATGTGAACAGTGGCTTCCTTGTTCATGCCAGCGCAATAATATCCGGTCGATCCCTTTACGGTGACTTCAATGGGACCATCTAAACCACATGCGATTGCATGGGCGCCTTTTGGATTTACAATTTCCCAAGCACGCTGGTTTGTGTCTGCTTTTTGCGATTGGAGTACACTATTCGCTTCTCTTAAAGTTGTGGCTGCCAGATCAATCGTCTGCATTCTTAATGGCTCCAAAAATAAACGGTTGCGGGCTCAGGTTCCCAGATCTTGGCATCTTCGATGCCAGGTAAATTTACCAATGCTCGATATTCAGATCCAAAGGCTACATATTGATCAGTTTCAGCCAATACCGCAGGCTTACAGGCAATTGGATCACGAACAACACCGAATCCATCCTTGGTCCCGACAACAAATGTGAAAAATCCATCAAGATCATCAAGGCTGGATTTCAGCGCCTCACCGAGATTGCTTCCTTGCTGCATTTTGTAGGTTAAATAGGCAGCACCAACTTCGGTATCATTTTCAGTCTCAAAAGAAATTCCTTCCCGGATTAGCTTCCGGCGAAGACTATTATGATTGGACAATGAACCGTTATGAACCAGGCACTGGTCCGAACCTGTTGAAAACGGGTGTGCGCCCATTGTTGTAATAGCAGATTCAGTAGCCATTCTTGTATGGCCAATTCCATGGCTGCCGCTCATTGAGCTAACATCAAATCGGGCGGCAACGTCTTTTGGAAGACCCACCTCTTTGTAAATCTCGATCGTGTCGCCCTCGCTCATAACGCGAATGGACGGCCTCGCAGTTTTCAAGGCTTCGCGAATTTCGGAAGCTCTCTTTTCTGAAATTTCAAGAACAGCATGCGTATCTTTCACGCGAATAGCGATTTTTGCGCCTGTAGTTTTTGACAAATCCTGCACAAGATTTTTAAAATCTATCTCCGGGTTATCAGATTGTATAGTAAGCTTTGACTTACTATCAGCATCATTGCCATAAATAGCGATGCCAGCGCTATCAGGTCCACGATCCGTCATGGTAACCAACATTTCAGTAAGCATCGCTCCGAGTTTTGGCACAAGAGACTTGTCTTTTAAAAAGAGACCTACAATTCCACACATAAAATGCATCTCCATTTGCTGAACTTTTCGATCATTTATCCTAGAATGACAAATTTAGTTTTTCAACTGATAAGAAACATTTTTTCCTCTTATAAAACGAAAAAAGAGCGGGCAGATAGCTTTGTCCGCTCCTTTTGGTTTTAAAACAGGCTACTTCTAATTTTAATAGCGCTTAATAGATTTGCCAGAATGTTCGGCATCAAAGTCACGTTCGGCGTCCGCGAACTCCTGCTTTTCAATCTTGGCCTGCCACACATGCCAGCCAATCCAAAAAATAAGTCCGAGAACAAACAACGCCGTTTCGGTGCCCTGAAAAGGGTAGATCGCACCTATATCTTTCAGATCTACGGCCCAGCTAGTCATACCATTTGTAGACATAATCAATTCCCTTCTAGAGTTTTTGCGCGATGGCGTTTTCAGCTGCAATGACATCTGCTACTGCTGCCTGATATGCCAATTCACTGTGGTGATCGAGACCTTCGATTTCGACTTTTGCAGGAATGCGCAGGATACCCATTGAATTCATAGCCTTTGAAATAAGATAGGCTGGTAGAAAACCAAGGACACCGAACATGATGATAGCACCTGCCAACTGACCCCATGGTGTAATCACAGCATAGTCTGCATATGGTGAGGACGGCTGCCCCCAAAGCATGAAACCCGCGATGACAACTCCCAAAAAGCCAGCATATCCGTGAACTGCAACCGCGCCAACTGCATCATCAATTTTGAACTTGCGCTCAACCCAGAAATGCATTTTGTAAACGATCACGACAACGAATGCGCCGATGAACATCGCCTGAATCGGATGGTAGAGGTCATTACCAGCAGATGCGCCGATAATACCTGCAAGGCCACCTGAGTAAGTCCAGAACGAGTCACCTTTTGAAATTATGTAGGCTGCCAACATGCCGCCCGACAAAGACATCAAGAAGTTAAAGGTTATCGCGCCAAGGGTAGTTGGGCTCAGATAAATGTTAGTCGCAGTCCAGGTCTCTCCGGTTATCAAGCCACCGATTGCTTCGGGCGAAATAGCAGGTACGTTACAAGCTGCATAAAAGCCCCAAAAGCCAGTGTAGATAAGGAATATGCCAATTGTAACCAGCCATGGATTGTGTGGAGGGATATCACGAGGTGTACCGTCGGCAGCAAATTTGCCGAGACGAGGACCAAGAACGCAAAGCACACCAAGAGCATAACCGCCTGCAATCGCGTGGATGACACCAGATGCATAAGCATCGTGATAACCAAGCAATTGAACCATCCAGCCGCCTGAGTGCCAGCCCCAAGATGCATCGATTATCCAGAAAACAGAACCTATTAAGACGGCATGGATCCAAAATGCACTTGAACGTATTCGCTCAATAGCGCCGCCAGATACAATTGATGCAGCTGTCCATGAGAACAATAGGAATGCTGCCCAGAACACTCCTGTAATACGATCTCCCAGATGCGTAGCCATTGTTGGTGAGTTGGCCGCGTTTGCTGAAGCATCAACTAGCCCGCCTGTAATTCCGGGGCCATTTGGCAATGCCCAGTAAATCCACCAACCGAAGAAGTAGAAAGTGATTGTGACCAAAGGAATCACCATCGTATTTTTCATCAACGTATGCATATGGTTTCTACGGCGACTTGCACCAACTTCATACATGCAAAATCCGACATGGATTAAAAACATAAAAACCACCGTAACCCAGTAATAAAACTCGGTAAAAACGGTGGTAAGTGCGTCTAAATTGTTTCCCATTTTCCTCTCCTCCCAGAAAGCAACAAATTTGAAGTCTGTGAAAAAATTGCCTCACAGTAAAAAAAATTCACTCTAGAGGTTGCCTTCAAAACATAACTTCTGTCAAGATGTCGCAGGATTAATGTATTTGTTTTTGTGGATTGAGGCGCTGAGCCATCAGCGTTGACCTTATGGGAGAATAAGAAAATGACGGCATCTTGGAGATTTTCGGCAATTGGAGAACGGCACCGCGCAATGGGGTCCAAATTGGAAGACTGGGGCGGCATGGGAACCGCATGGACTTATGATAAAGACCAGAACGAAGAATATCTAGCAATTAGAACCAAAGCCGGCATTATGGACGTTTCAGGCCTGAAAAAGGTTCACATAAATGGTCCGCATGCTGCACATGTTATCGATAGAGCAACTACCCGTAATGTAGAGAAGATTGACCCTGGTAAAAGCCGCTATGCATGCATGCTCGATGATCGGGGCAAGTTCGTTGATGATTGCGTAATTTATCGCATGGGTCCAAATAGCTGGATGGTAGTTCATGGAACCGGTGCTGGTCATGAGCAACTGACCATGGCTGCCATGGGGAAAGATGTGTCAATCCAGTTTGATGACAACCTTCATGATATTTCGGTTCAAGGCCCCATGGCTGTTGATCTTTTGGAGAAATTTGTACCTGGGATCAGGAACCTCAACTATTTTAATCATATGCATACGACATTGTTCGATCGTCCAGTGATGATATCCCGCACGGGTTATACCGGTGAGAGGGGTTATGAAATTTTCAATCGAGGACAAGATGCCCTTCATATTTGGGACAACCTTGTTGAAGCTGGAAAGCCAATGGGTATTATTCCAACAAGGTTCACCACGCTTGATTGGTTGAGGACTGAAAGCTATTTGCTGTTTTATCCTTTTGACAACTCAGAGACATATCCATTCCCTGATGAACCATGTGGGGATACGCTCTGGGAGTTGGGCCTCGACTTTACCGTTTCTCCGGGAAAAACTGGATTTCGTGGAGCAGACGAACACTACCGACTAAAAGGCAAAGAGCGCTTCAAGATCTTTGGTGTTAAGCTCGAAGGAACAACCCCAGCAGACGAAGGCGCTGAACTTTTGCAAAGTGGCAAGCAGGTTGGCCATGTCACAATCGGCATGTATTCTACTTTGAACAAGCACAATGTTGGAATTGCACGCATGCCCGTGAATTGCGCAAAATCTGGAACAAAACTAACTGTCAGAAACTTGGATGGAAAAGAAATGGCCTGTACTGCTGAACCATTGCCCTTTGATGATCCGAAGAAGAAAAAACGAACAGCCAAAGGTTAGAGGCAGGATCAATATTGGGTTTGGCGGTATCATATTATCGCCATTCCTCACTCACGTATCTCGGAGCTATTTAATAAATGCCAAAAACGAAATTCGAGCCATCGATCATTAGCCGTCCGGTTTATGGAGAGTTGAAACCTAAAAATGGTAAATCTCACCTGCTCATAGCCGATGTAGAAGGTGCACAAGCAATCCTTGATCTTGCCAAAAAAGCACCTACTGGGTTTTTTAATCAGGCACATATCATCTATATTCCACGCCATACAGGCGAAACATATCTTGCAAAATTACAAAAACTAAACGCGAAGCAACATTATGTTGGTCCCAGTTTTGGTGCAGCGCAGCAACGCATCCAGCGTGTACTGTCAGATGCTCACAATGGGCTACAAATTTACCTGGCCGGAAGCGAGGGGTTGATCGGACAAGCCATGCGTGAGGCAATTGGATTAGGTTTCCCTCATCAAGCAATACAAACAGAGCATCGTGGCTCAAAAGCTCGGCGGATGCAGTGCGTACACTGCAAAGGGGTTACCGAGGACGTTTCAACAGATCCATTCGAATGCAGCCATTGTGGTTTAAGTCTTTTTGTTCGCGATCATTACTCACGCCGCCTAGCAGCGTTCCAAGGTGTTTGTGTTGATGCAGAAGATCCCGGCAATGTTCCTGATAAGATGGAGATCACATAATGGCAGGCGCTGCAAAAATCTCGGTTAAAGTTATCGATGTCGTTGAGGTCAATGAACTGGTTAAACGCTTTAAATTTGAGCGAACCGATGGCGGACTTATGCCAACTTTTTCCGGCGGTGCGCACACTGTTGTGGAAATGAATGATCAGGGCACGCGTCGGTTGAACCCTTATTCATTGATGAGCAGCCCGACAGATCGTTCAGCTTACACAATATCGGTCCGGCGGGATGATGAAGGTCGTGGTGGCTCACTATATCTTCATAATCACGTCAAACCGGGCATGGAAATGACTATTTCAAATCCGGTAAATTTGTTCTCGCTGGACTTGCGGGCCCGAAAACATATCTTCTTTGCTGGCGGCATTGGCATCACACCATTCTTGTCTCAGATCAAACAACTTTCAGCGGCTAACAACGGTCATTTTGAATTGCATTACGCCGTTCGAACCGCATCGCTTGGTTCATATGCTGATGAACTACTTGAACATTTTCCAAATAATGTTGACGTTTATCATGATGACAAAGATCAACAAATTCCGCTTGATAAATTGCTTGAAGGTCAACCCCTGGGAACGCACATCTATGTTTGTGGCCCAAAAGGTATGATCAACTGGATTTTGTCAGGAGCGCGCAAAGCGGGATGGCCAGAACAGGCACTTCACTATGAAGAGTTTTTAGCCCCAGAACCTGGCAAAGCATTTGATGTCGAGTTGGCAGTCACTGGCAAGACTATTCACGTAAAAGAGCAACAAAGCCTTCTGGAAGCAATTGAAGCTGCTGGCGTGGATGCACCTTATTTGTGCCGCGGTGGAGCCTGCGGAATGTGCGAAACACAGGTGATCCGTTCGGAGGGTGATTTCATACATAATGATCACTGGCTAACAGATGAAGAGCACGCTTCCGGTGAAAAAATTATGCCATGCGTTTCCCGTTTTGACGGCAAGTCATTGGTTCTGGATCGATAGGAGAAAAAAATGGGCATTGAATTTAACAAAGAGACCTATCGCGGTGATTATACATTTACCAATTCACCAACAGCGATAAAACGGTTTCCATTTCCGTTTGATAAAGACAGCTACATGTATGCTGTTAATATGGAGCCTCATACGCCCGTTCGCGAAGGTAGCGTTTACTACAACTCATTTGATGTTGATGAGCATTATGTTTCGGAAATGGCTGACAGGGCAATGGTATTGGACGAAGATCCTTTGCGCTGCCAATCCCTTCCTCATATGGAACTGGCCGGATGGGATTTGCTGGAACTTATTATGGCGGCGAAAGCCAAAGACTATCCTGATCTTTTCAAACTAACCTGCGATGGCGATAAATGGCATTGGGTGAACAAGCCTTTAGGTATTGATGAAACATTCACTTTTATGGATGCATCTACCCTTCCCTATGGACCAATGGAATATATTACACGGCAAACCCAAGGCGATTTTTGCCTTCTGGATCAGCGCGAAGAAAATCTGTGGATGGACGCTGGTATGATCACTACCCAAGCCGATTGGTCACTGGATTTTGATATTGGAATGAACTTTTTTGAGTGGCATGCTCCCGTACCACTCGCACATGAAAAAGGTATATTTATCCGAGCTTTAAAGTTCCTGTTGAACATACAACAAGGTGCTCCGGCACGCAGGCTCAACTGGACAATGACTGTGAATCCTTTGTTGGATACAAGTCCGGAAAACTATCATAAATGGGGTATTCAAAAGACCACGTTGACCCCTGAAAATGTTGGTAGCAAACAGTATCTTCGTGTTGAGCTTCAATCCTTTTTCCGCCTTCCAAGATCCAATGGAATGGTGTTTCCAATCCGCTGTTATCTGATCAAGCTTGAAGACCTTGTTACCTATCCAAAGTGGGCGCGTCGCTTTCATCGAGTCATCCGAGATCTACCCGTGGAACTGGCAACTTATAAAGGTTTTATCGACAATCGGCCTATGATTTTAGATTATCTAGCACAATTTGACGACGGTGCTGAAACCAGTCCGGGCGTTTGGCCAGAAGACTAGATATCAATTTTTATGTGGATAGGATATTATTGAAAGATATCTGGCTGGTAACTTGATATGTTTTTTTGGTCCATGGGGTGCATCGGCATCAAAAAACAGGCTATCTCCCGGGCATAAGTGAAATGACTTATCGCCATGACGATATTCAACTTCGCCAGCAATCATATATATAAATTCCAGTCCATCGTGCTGAAAATCAGGAAATATGTCGCTCTCCTCATTAAGCGAAATCAAGTATGGTTCAACAACCACTCCGGCAGTGCTGGAGCCTAAATGGCCTAATAAACTATATTGGTGACCTGCACGAGTGCCACGCCGATTGGCATCAACACCAGTTCCAGCTTTGACGTGAACTGCCTCCCGCTTTTCTTCAAATCCACGAAACAAAGATGTCAACGGTACGCTCAAAGCGTCGGCCAAAGTTTGCAATGTTGTCAATGAAGGAGACGTCACGCCATTCTCGATCTTTGATAACATACCAATCGACAAGCCAGTTGTTTTAGCCAATTCTGCAACTGTAATATTATGTGCACGGCGAAACGCCCGCACTTCGCGACCGATAGCAACCTCGAGGTTTTTTTCTCGCGGCCTTTCCTCGGTTTTATGCGGATTTTGGTTTAATGCTGGTTGAATAGTCTTATTGGATTTTGCCATTCTTCAATCTGCTATTTTTTTCTGTATAAACTGTGGTCTTAAATGTCATGCGTATTAGTTATATTTCGACATTTGATCGGATTTGCAATGCTTGGATACTAACATGGTGAAGAAGTGCAATTATTGATCCTGCTCAAATCGGTTGATACCAAATTCTTACTTAGATGATCATCCAACAAAACTGACTATAAAGTTACCGTCCCCCTGCCTGATATTCATCTGCCAGTTCAAAGTGTTCAACTGTTGCGGTCTCGTAAATGTTTTGAACCTCATCAGGCATTGATTTCATGGGCTGATCCCAAAACTCCCCACGGACTTTCTTGATGGCGTCAAGGTTTTCCCAAATTTGCACAAGACACCTAGTTCGATCGTCGTCACCTGGTAGTGGCCGTCCGGCATAAAACGCAATTAAACCGTTTTCTCGACTGAGCGCAGGATGCCTTGATTTAAACGCATATTCTCGGTGTTCAGCTTCCTTGCCTGGAAAGACCGTGCAACGGTAAATTCGCATAATCATTATTCAATCTCCGACGTTTGATCCATCTATCGTTATTTTACATCCCATTTATACGCATCCTTTTTACCAAGTGCTACAAATCATATCAGATGAGATGCGAAGACAGGCAAGCAAAATTGGGACCTAATCAGATTGGCACAACGCAATTGGAAAATCCATTTGGCACTGCTAAAATGATGCTAATTGGCTGCTCGTTTGTGATCTTCAAAGTTCAAATAGAGTGTGATTTTGGCTCATTATTAGGAGCTGTTATTTACGTCCGCTTTTGGAAGCAATTGGCCAAAATCACCGTTGTTGACGAAGGTCGGCAATGGGCCGAAAATGCCAATGCCTTAATTGGGCGGGAAGTTGCCATTCGTTTCAGTGCGGCATCGAGGGGCAATAGTTCCCAGACGCGGACATTAGAGACGTGCTTTTAGTTTTGACTATCAGAAGGGCTTGAGACGAAAATTTTTTCGCAAGCGTTTAGAAAGTGTGGAATAAATAGGCAGCGATGGTCCGTTTTTATTCTGCACACGGCATATAATCTCGCCCCATATCTATAGAAGCCGGCCGATCCGGCAAGGTGAGAGTCGCAATGCGCGCTGGTGAGGAACTGACAATTTCCCCCGCCTTCAATACGTAAAGTCGTGTGGGCTTTAATCGGATCGCTTCGACCACATCAGCCGCTTGCAACACAACCAGATCAGCATTGGAGCCAAACGTTAGGCCATAGTTTTCAAGTCCCATGGTTTTGGCAGAGTTTATGGTGATCGCATCGAAGAGTTTTTTCTTCTCGTCGACGCCACCCATTTGCGAAACATGAACGCCCATATGAGCAACCTCAAGCATATCAGCTGAGCCCATGGAGTACCACGGATCCATGGTGCAATCTTGTCCAAACGAAACGTTGATGCCGGCCTCTATCAATTCCCGCACGCGCGTAAGGCCGCGTCTCTTAGGGAAAGTGTCATGACGCCCCTGCAACATAATATTAATCAACGGGTTGGGTATCGCATTGATTTCAGCCTCCGCCATCAAAGCGATCAGCTTCGAGACATAATAATTATCCATCGAATGCATCGAAGTTAAGTGCGATCCCGAAACACGCCCTTGAAGTCCATGCCGCACTGTCTCTGCAGTAAGCGTTTCAATATGGCGTGACATGGGATCGTCTGTCTCGTCGCAATGCATATCCACCATGAGACCACGGTCGGCGGCGATCCGGCAAAGCGCTTCAACCGAGCGACGCCCGTCTTCCATCGTGCGCTCAAAATGAGGAATGCCCCCAACAATCTCAATACCCATATCGAGTGCTTTTTCCAGCGCCTTTGCGCCATCTGGAGCGCGGTAATATCCGTCTTGTGGAAAGGCGACCAATTGCAAATCGATATAGGGCGCAACGCGCTCGCGCACTTCAAGCATCGCTTCTGCGGTCACCAGACGCGGATCAGAAGTGTCAACATGGCTGCGGATAAACAAAAGGCCTTGGCTGACAGCCAGATCGCAGTATCGAAGTGCGCGCTCAACCAGTTCTTCCTTTGTTACGATGGGGCGCAGTTCACCCCAAAGCGTAATCCCCTCAAGCAATGTGCCGGACATATTCATGCGCGGTTTGCCCAGCGAGAGTGTAGCATCCATGTGAAAATGCGGATCACAAAAAGCTGGCGATACCAGACGGCCAGTCGCGTCGATTTCTTGGCCACACTCGCTAGTTAGATTTTTTTCAATAGCGGTAATTTTGCCCTTGGTAATACCAATATCAAATCCCGTTTCACCGGAAGACAGGTTTGCATTGCGGATAATCATGTCAAACATGTAGTTACTCCAAAATTTGAGGCTAGCGCTCACCGCGTCTAAAGGGTTGCATCAGCGCTTGTGGTACACGTGCACGGCGCGCCATGAAGGCCAGGGCTGCTATGGATAGGATATATGGGATCATCAAAAACAGCTGGTAAGGTACAACGCCGCTAAGAACTGTTTGCAGCCGAAATTGAAACGCATCGAAAAACGCAAACAATAGCGCACCCAGCAGCGCGCGCGATGGCTTCCATGTTGCAAAAACGACCAGCGCGATGCATATCCATCCGCGCCCTTGCACCATGGTTGGAAAGAAACTGTTGAACGCCGAGAGCGTCAAGAATGCACCGCCGATCGCCATCATAGCGCTGCCAACGATGATACAGCCAAAACGGATGACCATCGGGTTGATGCCTTGCGCTTCTGCTGCATGGGGGTTTTCTCCGGTCATGCGAATGGCCAAGCCTAGTGGCGTTTTGAAAAGAATATAGGCCATTACCAGCGCCAATATGATTGCAAGGTATGTGGGCGGCGTCTGCGTGAAAAACGCGGCACCTAAGAAAGGAAGATCGCTTAGGCCGGGAATTGCGATGGGTTGAAATGCTTCAATAGTTGGCGGTGTGCCGGCAACGGGAACTAGAAGCCTGAAAATATAATAACTGAAACTTGCTGCAAACAAAGTTACCCCAAGCCCCGAGACGTGTTGCGAAAGGCCCAATGTGACCGTTAACACCGAATGTAAAACGCCAAAGATGCCGCCACAGATGGCAGCGATTAACACCCCCGTCCAAAGGTCTGCCCCATTGAAAACAGCAAGCCATCCAGCCATAGCGCCAAATGTCATAATGCCTTCAATGCCTAGGTTGAGGACGCCTGAGCGTTCACACAGCAGTGCGCCCAATGTGCCAAAAATCAAAGGTGTTGCAATACGCAGAACGGCGGCCCATAGCCCTGCTGAAGAGAGTATGTCAATCAGTTCGCTCATTTGCGGATCCTATATTGTGTGAAAAAAACAGCAACCAGCATGCACAGCAATGAAAGCGCAACGGTGACATCGGCTATGTAGGTTGGAATTTCCATGGCTCGACTCATGCTGTCAGCACCAACAAACATGGCGGCAATGAATAGCGCAGCAAATATGACTCCGATTGGATTAAGATTTGCCAGCATCGCGACAACAATGCCCGAATAGCCATAACCCGGTGATAGTTCTGTAGTCACATAGCTTTGAACGCCCATCACTTCGACTGCACCTGCAAGGCCGGCAAAGCCACCTGAGACAACGGCAACTATTGTCAACGTTCGGCCAAGTGGAACGCCTGCAAAATTAGCAGCCGTTGCATTAAGGCCCACTGCACGCGAGCGGATGCCGAACACGGTGCGTGATTGTATAAAATATGTGACAACTGCCAAGACGATCGCGATGATAAGACCTATATGAAGCCGCGAGCGCGATACCAATCTGGGCAGCATTGCCTCATCATCGACAGGCACAGATTGTGGCCAGCCAAATGCCAGCGGATCTTTCAAAACTGTGTCGATCAGCATCGAAACAAATAAGATTGCAACAAAATTCAGCAGTAAGGTTGTGACAACCTCGTCGACGGAAAAACGTAAGCGTAACCACAAAGGAATTAGGAGCAACATCATGCCTGAAACTGCACCGCCAATGAGCAAAATCGGAATTTGAATGATGCCGGGGACACCTGTTAAAAATTGTGAGCTGATCGCAGCAACGGCTATCGCCCCAATATAAAGCTGACCTTCGCCGCCGATGTTCCACAGTTTTGCGCGGAAAGCCGTAGCGGCAGCCAGCCCGGTCAAAATGAGCGGCACCGTGCGCGTTAGTGTTTCGGTAATGGCCAGCCGTGAGCCAAATGCGCCCTTGATCAAGTTGCCATAAGCCTCAAATATTGGCGCGCCAGCCAATGCAATCAGAAGACCAGACAAAAAGAGTGCGGCAAAAATGGCAATAATTGGCGGTGCAATTACCAGAAACAAAGTGCGCTGTTCACGACGTTCAAACCGCATAGTTTGACTCCGAGTTCGGAGTGTTCCATTCGCCGGCCATCATAAGGCCAAGCATGCGCGCATTGGCGGTTTTCACGTCGACTGGCGGCGATAATCTGCCGCCGACGATAGCTTGAATGCGATCGGCCAAAGCCATCACCTCATCAAGATCTTCTGAAATCAAAAGCACTGCGGCGCCGTTGCGGCGCGCGTCTAAAATGCGTTCATGCACAGCTGCGACAGCGCCTTCATCCAGACCGCGCGCGGGCTGTGACGCCAGCAGAATTTTTGTTGGTTTCATCAAGTTTCGGCCCAAAATTAGTTTTTGCATATTTCCACCTGATAACATCGCTATGCGGCGCGTGGGTGTTGCGCCGCGAACATCGAAATTTGCAATAATGTCATCGGCAAACGCCATGCCAGCCTTGCGGTCTACAAGGCCGTTCTTAGAATATTCAGAAAGGCGTTCAAGGATGGCGTTTTCCCATATTGCCATATCGCCTATTACACCTTCATGGTTTCGATCTTCGGGAATACGCGCAATGCCTGCCTTAACCGTGTCGCTAACGGTCAAATTGCCGACTTGCTCGCCAAACAGTTCAAGCGTTCCGCTTGATCGCTTTGATATCCCGCTTAACAATTGTGCAAGCGCGGATTGACCATTTCCCGAAACACCAATGATGCCAAGAACCTCACCTTCGTTCATATGAAAGTTGACTGATTTCAACCTATCTACACCGTCCGCACGCATGCTCCAGTCCGATGCGTTCAACACACAATTACCAGGCATGGAAGCATCACGCACGGGCCGCTTTACTTCGCGCCCAACCATCAACTCTGCAAGCTCTGCTTTGTTGGTGGCAGAGGTTTCACGTTCAGCAACTGATTTGCCGCCGCGTAAAACCATGATGCGGTCAGCGGTTGCCATAACCTCATCAAGCTTGTGAGAGATAAAAATAAGAGAAAGACCTTGCCGCGCCATGTCTTTGAGCGTCGAAAACATTCGTTCAGCTTCGATGTTTGTTAGGACCGCAGTTGGTTCATCCAGCACCAATATTTGCGCATCATTGAAAAGGGCTTTGAGAATTTCAACGCGCTGTTGTTCACCAACCGAAAGATCACCAAGTCTCGCATCGGGATCAACAAGCAAGCCAAAGCGTTTGGATATGGTCATGAGCTTTTGACGCGCAGCCGTGATATTTGAAAACAAAGACCAGATGCTTTGCGTGCCAGTCATCACGTTTTCAAGAACGGTTAAATTTGGTGCAAGAGAAAAATGCTGGTGAACCATCCCAATGCCGGCGGCGATGGCGGCGCGCGGTTTGCCAGGGGGCAGTTTCTTGCCCATAACGGTTACGTGACCAGAGTCCGGCACATAATGGCCAAACAAAATGTTCATGAGCGTGGTTTTACCCGCGCCATTCTCGCCCAATAGCGCAATTATCTCGCCCTTTTTCAAGGTTAGTGAAATGTCATCATTGGCCAGATTGTTACCAAATTTTTTGCTGACGCCGGTGAGTTCGAGTGCTGTCTCGCTCATCGATCAAGTCCTGCAACAGGGAATTTGTGAACCCATCGTTGCTCAGCTTCAAGGCGCGCGGCCAAGGCAAACAGCAGCGGTTCACAGCCAATTGGTGCGAGTAATTGCACGGGAATGGGCAGGCTATTTTCGTCTTTATCAAAGGCAAGCGTAATTGCTGGAAAACCTGATATATTTGCGATGCAAGCGGTCGGTGAAAAAGCAATCATACGGTCAAAGTGCTCATCAATATTTGAATGATTGGTTGGAAACGAACCAATAGGTTTTGGCGGCTCAGAAAGCATCGGCATGAGGATACAATCAACCTTTTCGAAAAGCTGCCACATCTCATAAGAAACATGAACCATTGAATTGAGATGTGCCCATAATTCTGGTGCAGCTTGCGCACTACCCCTTTCAATTGCTGCCTGCGAAATCGGCTCAACCTGCGTCGGATCAAGTGCAGTTGCATCGAATATGTTAGCCAAATTTACGCAGACGATTGAGGCGAAGGCTTGCGCGCTTATAGTTGCCAAGGGCTCTATTTTTGACCAGCTAATATCAATTCGCTGGTGGCCATCAGCAGTGATCGCTTGTGCAGCGTTCTCCACGGTTTGAATATGACTTTCGGATGTTGGATAGGTTTGGCCGGTAGTTTTCAAAACGCCGATGCGCAAGTTTGCGGGCATTTCGTTCACTGGCACAGGCGTCGAACTTGGGCCATGTGCCTCACCGCTCAATGCAGCAAAGAGCTTGGCCGCATCCCGTACCGATCTGCAAATGCCAAATTCGCTTGCAATGCCGCCCAGATGGTTTGAAAATGAAGGCCCGCCAGGTATCGCGCCACGGCTGGGTTTTAAACCCACAAGCCCGCAGCATGCCGCCGGGACACGTATTGATCCACCTGCATCGGTGGCATGGGCTATAGAGACGATGCCTGCAGCCACAGCAGCCGCAGAACCGCCAGAGGAGCCACCAGGGCTGAGATGCGGCGCCAGCGGATTACGGCATAGCGGGCCAATAGAAGGCTCGGTTGCTAGTGATAGCCCGAACTCCGGCACTGTCGTCATTCCAAACGGACAAAATCCAGATGATCGGAAACGCGAGGCCAATTCAGAATCGGGCGTTTTGTCGTCGCGGGAAAGTGAGGCCGAGCCTGCTGCGACTGGCAATCCTTTAAAAGGTCCGCCGAGATCTTTGACAAGAAGCGGCACTCCGCCAAATGGTAATAACTTGCCGCTTGGCTTAGCATCAAAAGCCCGCGCTTCCGTCATGCCCATTTGCGCTGATACATAACCAATGGCGCCTAGAGCTTTAGCGCCGCTACAAGCATCAAGCGAGGCTTGCATAGCCTCGCCTGCGCTCACTTTCTTGTCGGCAATTGCGCCCGCAAGGGCGGTCGCGTCGCTGTTCATATGCCTATTAAGTTGGCTCAGAAAAATCTTGTGGCACAGAAAAAGCACCAGATTTAATGTCAGCGCGAATGGCTTCCATCGCCGCTTCTGCGCCTGATGGCGCGATCCCTTTGGTATAGGCGATGTCGCTGCCGCCTTCTTTCATCAAACCAAAGGCTGTGTAGTCCTTACCAACAGGGTTGCCCGCCGCAGCATCTGCGATAGCTGCATCAAGGATCGGGCGGAAATTCCACAAAGCGTTAGCAAACACTGTTTCAGGGTAGCGCGGCGTATAATCAATCAAGGAACCGATGGATAAAATACCGCGCTCTTTTGCAGCATCAGCGGTGCCGATACGTTCGCCAAACAAGATGTCAGCACCTGCATCAATTTGCGCAAGGCCCGCTTCGCGCGCTTTAGGCGGATCAAAAAACGTGCCAATAAAACCGACTAAATGCTTAGCTTCAGGATTTACTGCTTTGACGCCTGCTGCGAATGCATTGATCAAAAGGTTGATTTCTGGAATTGGGATAGCACCAACTGAGCCAACCACATTGGTCTTAGTCATTTTACCAGCAAGCATACCGGCCAGATATGCGCCGTCATAATTCCAAGTGCCGAACGTCCCAAAATTATCGCCTGAAAACTGGCCGCTTGAGCCCATCACAAAGGCTGTCTCAGGATAGTCGGCCGCGACAGTTCGCGCCTGTTTTTCTACAGGAAATGTCTCGCCGATCACCAACTTTACACCCTGTTCTGCATATTCGCTCATCACGCGTGGATAGTCTGTGCCGGCAACACCTTCAGAAAACGCGTATTCAATTTTACCTTCGGCAGCCGCATCTTGAAGTGCTTTGTGAAGAACAGAATTCCAAGCATTTTCGACCGGAGAACCGTGAATACCTGCAACTTTTAACGGCTCCGCTGCGAATGCTCGCGGTATCAGTGCGCTTGCGCCAAGCGCAGCTCCAGAGGCAAGTACAAGCCGTCTTGAAACATTAATATCTTTTGTCATCAAAGGTTCCTTCAAATAAGATTGATTTTGATAGGTTAGGAGTCGCCCATAATTGAGTCAAGTGAGTAAACTGCCTATAAAATCAGCAGAGTTGTATTTTATGTGATTTTGCGGCGACAATCTAGGTGGCCTTAGTTGACACATAAGGCGCGAACAAAACGCAGTTGATTTCAGGCTGTTTGACACCGCTGTTGTTAATTGCATACGGGCGTATTTATGAGATGAAATGTATAGCCGCCCATAATGAAATGTCGTCTTTTTCGAAAAAACGGTCGAATGCGATCAAATGGCCGAAAGTCAAGTTTGGGCCGTTTTCACGATGAGACGGTCCTCATCGACATCTTATATAGAACGACTGACGAGTTTCTGATACTGAACTTCAACAGCTGCACTGGAAGTGGCAGGCTCCAGTCAACTTTGTCGGATATTTTCACCGCTTTGTGATTATTCTCTTTGGAACCTGCAAATTTAACTATGATTTAGGCGTTAGGTAGAGAGATTGAAATGAGCAGATCATCGTTTTTGAGTCCCCTTGAACCGCAAGCGCCAGAAAAGCTCATCAAAATGGGCAAGAATTTCGGGAGCCCGCGCGTGGCCATTGCCCGTGCCGGTGCGCCTTTGCCCATGCAAGCTGCCAAAGACGCGACCAGAGCTGATCTTATGATCCCGGTCTTCGTCGGCGAGCGAGACATGATCGAAGCGGAAGCTGCGAAATTAGACTGGGACATTTCAGGCTTCGCCTTGCATGAAACCACGGGTGAAGCAGAGGCCGGCGCAAAAGCGGCCTATCTGTGCGGCAGTGGTGAGGCAGATGTTTTGATGAAAGGTCAGCTGCACACTGATATTTTCATGAAAGCCGCTGTAAGTCGGGATGCTGGGCTGCGCACTGGTCGACGCTTTGTCCACATTTTCCACATCAGCCCACCCGACGGTTCTAAACCGATGTTGATCTCTGATGCAGCTGTCAACGTCGCGCCCAACCTTGAAACTCGGCAGGACAGCATTCGTGAAGTTACAGATCTACTAATGCGCCTGGGAACGAAACGTCCAAAAATCGCGATTCTGTCAGCCACGGAAAACGCCATTCCTGCCATTCCGTCATCTTTGGAAAGCAAGGAACTGGCAGAGTGGGCAAAGACAGAATTGCCAGAAGCCGATGTGTCAGGCCCTCTAGCATTTGACCTAATCATCTCGCCCGAAGCGGTCGCTACCAAGAAAATGACCGGGGACCCGGTTGCTGGTTTTGCAGATGCCATCATCGTGCCTGACATCGTCTCGGGTAATGCGTTGTTCAAAGCTTTTGTCTATCTAACGGGTGGGTGTGCTGCAGGTTTGGTGACTGGCGCTAAAGTGCCAATCCTTTTGACCTCACGCGCGGACCCCGCAGCAGCCCGGCTTGCCTCCGTTGCATTAGCAGCAATCAAATGTGCGCTGCCAAAATGATCCTTGTTCTGAACGCCGGTTCGTCCTCTCTCAAGATTGAAGTCTTCAATCTTGATCTTGTTTCGATAGTCAGCGGCGCGGTGACCAACATTGGCAGGGACTGTCAGAATTTATGTGTTTGAGGCCATAGTGATGAAAAGAAAGGAAACAT
>JAFMHL010000007.1 GCA_017854535.1 Nitratireductor sp. | reverse complement strand
ACTGTTCGAAAATTGCCCGCGCCGATTGAATTTCTGTTCAACACCCCGTCCCATCATAGGGTCCACCATGCCACTAATCCGCGTTACCTTGATGCTAATTATGCAGGAACATTGATCATCTGGGATAGAATGTTTGGAACATTTGTTGAGGAATTGCCTGAGGACCAACCACGCTACGGGATTGTCAAGAATATTGGGACGTTTAACCCCATCAAAGTTGCGTTTCATGAATGGATAGCGCTTTGGCAAGACGTTTTAAAGCCCGGTTTGTCAATCATGGATCGTCTTAGATATATCTATATGCCGCCCGGGTGGAGCCATGATGGCTCGCGGAAGGATTCTGCTGCGCTTAAGGCTGAATATGTAGCTCTAAACCCAGACACGTCAGGCATGGCTGGTTTGCCGGAGTTGCCCTCTAAATAATTCGAGTTACCGTTTGATCTAGCGCAAAGCTTCAAACAACAAACCGTGGTTCTATCATGACAGTCTCAACCCAAGGAGGACTGTGATGTATAAGAAAGTTTTGGTGCCTATCGATATTAGTCATCTTGAGCGCGTCGATGCCATGGTTGCAGCCGCGAGAATGCTATCACCTGATGGTGAGATAATCCTTATGAACGCGGTCGAAACAATCCCGGCTTACGTCCAAGCAGAAATTCCGGTTAATTTTGTTGGCGAAACGATTGAACGATCAAGAACCAAATTGGATGAAATCGCGAAGGGATTGTCAGGCAAAGTGACAACGGAAATCGGTGAGGGCCATGCGGCATCTGCCATTCTCAACCTTGCGGAAGAGCAAAAGGTTGATGCCATTGTCATTGCGTCGCACAAACCTGGTTGGCAGGATTATCTTATAGGGTCAACTGCGGCCCGTGTCGTGCGCCATGCCAAATGCAATGTCATGGTTATGCGATAAGTCTTGATATTATCCAGCTATTAGATCGGCAAACACAGCTTCCTTCTTGGCCATTTTGGCCTGAAGGGCTGTCATAAGCTCCTCGGGACGCAACATAGCTGCGTTCCAAGTGGCTATCTGATCAAGGCCGTCTGTAACTGAGTGATCACGGGCATAGTCCAAGGCTTTTTTGGCGCCAGAAATAGCAATGGGTGACTTGACAGCAATTAGGTGCGCCAATTCCCTTGCTGCAGCTAATGTTGATGCGTGATCGCTTTGAATGCTGTTCACAAAGCCCCAAGACAAGGCTTCTTCTGGGGAAAAGCGCCGTCCTGTATAGGTGAGTTCTTTAACAATGCCCGGCGCAATTAGCTTGGGCAGGCGCTGAAGAGTGCCAACATCTGCGGTCATACCGATATGTATCTCTTCAATGCCAAAATATGCATCTTTGCTGCACAGGCGGATATCACAAGCTGATGTCATATCGATGCCAGCACCAAGGCATGCGCCTTGAATAGCAGCAATCACTGGGAATCTGGCTTCTTCAAGTGCGTTGAAGCTGTCTTGAAGTTTTAAAATAACCTTGCGAAGGGCATAGGCCGCCCGTGCCGGCTCTCCCTTTGTCACTTCGGCTATATCGTTGAAACTCGATAGGTCCATTCCGCCGGTAAAATGTTTTCCTTCGCCAGCCAAAACCAATGCGCGAATTTTTGGATCAGCGTCCAATTCTCGAACCAAACGTGGCAAATCCTTCCAAAAATCTGGAGACATGCCGTTGGCTTTTTCAGGTCGGTTCATGGTTAGAATACCAACAGGTCCGTCTATCTCGATTTTGAAGAATGTCGATTCCATAAAAGGTCTTACTCCGCAGCTTGAAGGGTTTCTTGGCCGTCGAGCCATTGTTTGAAATGCTCCAAAGCGCGCGCTGAATATACGCGTTTCTTCGCAGTCTGCTTTTCTTTGCCGCGCCAGCGTTTTTGACCTTCCGGTTTTTTCAATTGGGTTTTGTCAATAGGCGGAAACAGACCAAAATTCACATTCATAGGCTGGAATGATCGGCGGTTCTTTTCATTGCTAGTGCCATCTTCATCATAAGATACATGGCCAGTGGTGATGTGATGGAGCAGGGCGCCCATTGCCGTCGTAATAGGAGGAATTTCGATAGACTTGCCTAGTATTTCAGAAGCCGCAAACCTGGCTGCCAGAATGCCTATAGATGCGCTTTCAATATATCCCTCGCAGCCGGTAATTTGACCGGCAAAACGTATATGATTATAACCTTTTAAGGACAATTTCTCATCTAAGAGTTGAGGTGAGTTGAGATAAGTATTCCGGTGCAAGCCACCTAGTCTTGCGAACTCGGCATTCTCCAGTGCTGGAATGGTTTTGAAGATCCTGGTCTGCTCTCCATATTTCAACTTGGTTTGAAAACCGACCATATTATACAAAGTGCCAAGAGCATTGTCCTGGCGTAGTTGCACGACTGCGTAAGGTTTGTTTTCCGGATCATGTTCATTGGTTAAGCCCATTGGCTTCATCGGCCCGTGACGCAATGTTTCACGCCCGCGCTCGGCCATAACTTCGATAGGAAGGCAGCCATCAAAATAGGGCACATTTTCCCATTGCTTGAATTCTACTTTTTCACCTTCCAAAAGCGCATCCATGAACGCATTATACTGCTCTTCATTCATGGGGCAGTTGATATAATCCTTGCCTGTGCCGCCCGGACCCACTTTATCATAGCGGGATTGAAACCATGCTTTTTTGAAGTCGATGGATTCGAAATGAACAATAGGCGCAATCGCATCGAAGAATGCCAATGAGTCTGCACCAGTCGCTTTTGCGATTTCCTCTGCCAATGAAGGCGCTGTTAAAGGTCCAGTTGCAATAATGGTTGGGCCCCATTCCTTAGGCGGCAATCCTGTGACTTCTTCGCGGATCACTTCGATATTAGGATGATTATGGATTTCCTGTGTAACGGCAGCGCTAAAGCCATCGCGGTCAACAGCAAGTGCGCTTCCTGCTGGCACTTGGTGCTTATCACCGCAACGCATGATCAGAGAATCCGCCAAGCGCATTTCCGCATGTAACACGCCTACAGCATTTGTTTCCGCGTCATCAGAGCGAAAGGAGTTTGAACATACCAATTCAGCAAGGTGATCCGTTTGGTGCGCATCGGTGCCTCTTACGCCCCGCATTTCATGCATGACGACCTTCACGCCCATTTCCGCTGCCTGCCAAGCGGCCTCAGAGCCTGCTAGGCCGCCACCAATGATATGTAGTTTTTGAGTCATGAATTTCCGTTTCAAATTAGTGCTTTTGTTTATGAATAGGGGGAAGGCGGTCTAACTTCAAGAAATAACCGAAGCGCATAAAAAAAGCCGCATTAAATGCGGCTTTTTGGTTCAAAGATTTATCGTAACTAGCCAGAAATGCGGGCAGTTCCTTTTTTTCCGTCTTCGCGATACCAGATCATGGTTGTGTCGCCGGTGCGCTTCAATTCAAAACACAGGGGCTTTCCATCATACCATGTTGGAAACTGCTGGCACATTTGACTGCCATCAACCCACCATCTGCCAGTTTCCTTTGGTGCGAAAAACTTTCCTAGAGTTGTACCTTCGCCATCGCCGGTTACAGAGCCGTTGGCGCGATAATACATCGGGAATTCAATGCCGTAGCCAGTTGCCAAAAGAACCTTTTTACCACCAATGAAATCAACGATTTCCTTTTGGTCCAGCCGTTCGGCGAATGCGCCTGATCCAGATGTGGCTAACAATAATGCTGAGAAAAGAATTGTATTGAGTTTCATGAAGTGCGCCCTTTGAATTGAATGAGTTTGGGTCCAACGAACCGAACGTCCCCAGAGTTTCAAAAATTTCGATAACATCGCATTACATTTGATTGCAGATACAAAAACGCCCACTGCGGGAGGAGGTGCAGTGGGCGCTTTGATTTGGTCCTACGCCATTCCCTGGGAGGAGAGGAGGCTTTAGCGGACCTTAATTCCAGACCTATGGGAGGAGGAGAAGGTCTGGAAATTATTACTCGCTATTAGCGAGCGCGTCTGGCTATGAATGGGATCTCTGAGCGGTTGATGCCTAGATCGTCCAATTCGCGGTTTGAAAGAGCGCCAAGTTCCGTGACAGTGCGACGGTAAGAGCGCCAGTTTTTGAATGTTCCGATGACGTTCATCTTTATATTCCTTCTTCTGGTTTTTGTTGTGCTCGATTTGGTCTGGAGAAACATTTTCGTTTCGGCGAACTACTCTCTGCGTTGTTTGATGAGGTAGATATAGCTTTGACGTATACGTAATACCAGTGCCAAAAGCGCAATGGTGCTATGCGTTTGCTGCAATGCGGCATAATCTTGCCACAAGAAATGCCACAACGCGGCATTTCCTGCCTTATTCGTTATCAGTTGGTTAAAAATCGGGGATTTGGCAACCCTTTGGAGGCATTTTGTGGGATCTTTTGAGAGCTAAAATTATCGAAAATCGTAAAAATAACCTCTTCTTCGAACCCTAAACAACGATTCGAAGGGGCATTTTCCTTAAAAATCAATCTTCTGGAATGAGTTTTTTGCAATGCTTCAGGCCAAAACGAATCTCTCTAGACAAATTCTGATCAAATTTAGGGAAATTGCTAAGCTTAAAAATATCTCTAGGATGTAACTTGTTTCGAAAAACGACTCATACACGTGCCATGATGTTGAATTGGGGATGATAAAGTGATTTGGAATCGAAAGAATGCTGTATTATCGGCATTAGAAGGCTGGCAGCAACGTGGATTGATAGAAGCATCGCTTGCCAAAACACTGCGTGATGACGTTTCAACATCGGGGAAAGCACGATCTTTCACTTGGATCACCATGTTGCTTGGTGTCATCTGCCTTGCATTTGGTGTCATGACCTTTGTAGGCGCTAATTGGGACAAGATGAGCTCTTTAGCACGTGTTGGTCTTTTATTTGCTGCTTTGTGGGCCAGCTGGGGCGCTTCAGTCTTCTTCAAATCTCGAAAACAGGAATGGCCCGCACAATTGTTTGTGATGCTGGCATGTGCGATGTTTGGGGCGTCGATCATGTTGATTGGTCAAATCTATCATATACAAGGATCGCCCAAAGACGCTGTTTGGCTTTGGGCAGTTGGAACAGGCTTTGCAGCATTGGCAACACGCTCTGTTCCCGCGCTTGCTTTTTATGTGGTGCTCATTACGCTTTGGTCCGTCATGGACTTCGAATTGTTCGGCAGTCGCAAGACCATGGAATATAGCTATATTTTCTACTGGTTGGTTGGTGCGGCGGGAGCATGGTGGCTTTCCAGCCGTTATACAGCGCAATTGCTTAGCGCAGCCTTGGTGTTTTGGCTTTTATATGTGGTGGCCTTTTCAATTGACGGACCCGGCGGCCAACAAAATTTGTTACCACTGCAAATTATTCTGGCGTGCAGCTTTGTTGCCGTGTGTCTCACATTGCTATCGCTTGGCGGGCCGCAATATCTGAAAAGTTTTGAACCACCGGCCTTGGTCTATCTTATGATACTCATCGCTGGCCTGGTTTTCATGTGGTATATGGCGACCGATATGCGCTGGAACGGTTCTTGGCGGATGGTATCGGCACATTATTTGCCGGGCTTCATTGGCTTGTTAATTTGTGCAGGATTGGCATATTTTGCCAAGCAATCGAATAACACCCATAGATACGATGTGCTGGTTACAGGTGTCTTTGCGGGCATATCAATAGCTTTGGCAGGTTCGGCAAGTCGCGTGCCGTTTATTATGGAAGCTTTCATGCTGGCCATGAGCATCTGGACCATACGAATGGGCTGGCGCATTGAGTATAGGCAATTGACCTCGCTTGGGTTTGCGGGCTTCAGCGCTGTGATGCTGTTGATCTATTTCGAAACCCTTGGCAACTTGCTTGATACAAGCCTGTTTTATCTGGGTGTTGGCGTACTGATGTTGCTCGGCGCCTATTTCATTCCACGCTTTGCACGCAAAACCAAAGCAGCAGCAAAGGAGGGCGCATTATGAAGCTGAAATGGTTCATAGTAGGCGCGCTGATCGCTGCGGTGTTGCAAACGGGTGCGTTGGGCAAGATCATATACGATCGGGCAGAGCTCATCCGCAACGGCACTGAAGTCGTTTTGCAAAGCGGTATGGTTGATCCGCGCGATTTGTTTCGTGGGCATTATGTAGTGTTGAACCTGACGATTGGGCGGCTAGCATCGACAGATGTAAAAGTAGACGGCGAGTTTGAGTTTAAAGAGCCAGTCTATGTTAGCCTCAAGAAAGGGGAGAATGAATTTTGGGAGGCAGATACGCTTTATGCTGAATACCCAAGTGATATTTCCGCTCCCGTCATACGCGGCGAATATAATTCGCGTAATGTTTTAGTCGGTAGCAATCAGAACCATCAAATCCGGTTCCCAATCGATCGTTTTTTTGCTGAAAAATCCCACGCAAAAGATCTGGAAAAAGTTCGCAGAGATCGCAATCTTGGCGTCGTCATTGCGTTGGACGAAAAAGGCAATGCTGCTATTAAAGGCATCAGTGTTGAAGGTGAACTGATTTATAATGAGCCTGTTTGGTGAGGACTTAGCCAAGTTCATCAACTGTCGAAATAGGCGTATTCTACTCCGCCGCCTGTTTTTTGCTCTTAGCTTTCTTTTTGGTGCCAGCTGAAGACTTAAGAGCTGCAGGCGGACGGCGCTCTAGTAGTTCTTTCAAGAACTGACCGGTATAACTGCGCTCGACTTTACAGATTTCTTCAGGCGTTCCGGCCGCAACCAATTCACCGCCGCCATCGCCGCCTTCGGGGCCAAGATCCAGCACATAATCGGCTGTCTTGATGACTTCCAGATTGTGCTCAATGACGACAACGGTATTTCCCTGATCGACCAATTCATGGAGCACTTCCAGTAGTTTTGCCACATCGTGGAAATGTAGTCCGGTTGTAGGTTCATCAAGAATGTATAGCGTGCGGCCTGTGGCGCGTTTTGATAGTTCTTTGGCGAGTTTGATACGTTGGGCTTCGCCGCCTGACAGGGTGTTAGCCTGCTGACCCACTTTGATATAGCCGAGGCCAACGCGCTCGAGTGTCACCAGTTTATCGCGTACAGATGGCACTGCAGCAAAGAACTGCGCGCCTTCTTCAACGGTCATGTCCAAAACATCTGCGATGCTCTTACCTTTGAAAACAACTTCCAAGGTTTCGCGGTTATAGCGTTTGCCGTGACACACATCGCAGGTGACGTAGACATCCGGCAAAAAGTGCATTTCGATTTTGATCACGCCATCGCCCTGACAGGCTTCACAGCGTCCGCCTTTTACGTTGAACGAGAAGCGGCCGGGCTGATATCCCCGTGCTTTGGATTCTGGCAAGCCAGAGAACCAGTCTCGGATGGGCGTGAAAGCACCTGTATAGGTTGCCGGATTGGAGCGCGGAGTGCGGCCGATTGGTGACTGATCGATATCAATGACTTTGTCGAGGAATTCCAAGCCTTCAATGCTTTTATGAGGGGCAGGGACTTCGCGCGCACCATTTAGTTTTCGAGCTGCCGCTTTATATAGGGTTTCGATCAGGAAGGTGGACTTTCCACCGCCCGATACGCCTGAAACACATGTAAACAACGAGAGAGGAATTTCAGCCGTGACATCTTGCAGGTTGTTGCCTGTTGCGCCTGTGACTTTGATGCGTTTACCCTTTGCGGCCTGACGGCGCTCAGAAGGATAAGGGATTGCTAAAGCACCTGTGAGATATTGCCCCGTTAATGATTTCGGATTGGCCATGACTTCCGCAGGTGTGCCGCGCGCAACAATCTCGCCACCGTGAATGCCTGCAGCTGGGCCAATGTCCAACAGATAGTCAGCGGTTTGGATCGCATCTTCGTCATGCTCTACGACGATGACCGTATTTCCTAAATCGCGCAGATGGCGCAAAGTATCAAGCAGCCGAGCGTTGTCACGCTGATGCAAACCGATTGATGGCTCATCCAGAACATACAGCACACCTGTCAGGCCGGAGCCGATTTGGGACGCCAAGCGAATGCGCTGGCTTTCACCGCCGGATAATGTTCCAGAGTTTCGTGACAGTGTCAGATAGTCCAAGCCAACATCATTGAGAAACTTCAGGCGCTCACGAATTTCTTTTAGTATTCTTCCGGCAATTTCATTTTGTTTATCAGTCAGTTTCTCCGGAAGTTCATCAGCCCATTTATTAGCCTGGCGAATAGACAGTTCCGAGATTTTTCCGATGTGATTTGAATCAATTTTTATAGCCAGCGTTTCAGGCTTCAAGCGATATCCACCGCATGCCTGGCATGGTGTGGACGACATGAACTTTTCAATTTCTTCACGCATCCAGGCGCTATCGGTTTCTTTCCAGCGGCGCTCAAGATTCCCGACAACCCCTTCAAAGCTCTTTTTGGTTTTGTAGGTTCGTAAGCCATCATCGTAGGCGAAGTTGATTTCGGTTTTGCCGGTTCCATACAAGACAGCTTGCTGCGCTTCTTTGGATAAGTCTGACCATTTGTCACCCAGCTTAAAACTGAAATGTTTGCCAAGAGCCTCCAATGTCTGGGCGTAATAAGGCGATGGATTTGACGATTTTGACCAAGGCAAAATTGCGCCGCCCCGCAAGGTCAAATTATGGTCTGGAACAACCATATCTGCGTCGACGCCTTTTTCTGTGCCCAAGCCATCGCAAGTGGGGCAAGCACCAAAAGGGTTGTTGAACGAAAACATGCGCGGTTCAATTTCGGCAATGGTAAAACCAGAGACAGGGCATGCAAATTTTTCTGAAAACACCATGCGTTCATGGGTATCGTTTTTAGATTGATTGGCACTGTCTATTTCTGATTGGGGCAGTGGTTTGTCTGCAAATTCTGCAACCGCCAATCCATCGGCAAGCTTGAGGCTTGTTTCAAGCGAATCTGCCAAACGCGCAGCAATATCATCGCGCACCACAACACGGTCCACGACTACATCAATGTCGTGCTTATATTTTTTATCGAGATCAGGGACATCGGCTATTTCGTATAATACGCCGTCGACTTTAACGCGTTGAAAGCCTTTTTTCATCAGCTCGGCCAAGTCTTTTTTGTACTCACCTTTTCGGCCACGCACGATTGGCGCAAGAATATAAAGACGCGTTCCTTCTTCAAGGTTCAGCACGCGATCCACCATTTGAGAGATCGTTTGGCTTTCAATTGGGAGGCCCGTTGCAGGAGAATAGGGAATACCAACACGGGCAAACAGCAGACGCATATAATCATAAATTTCCGTCACTGTACCAACAGTGGAGCGCGGATTGCGGCTAGTGGTTTTCTGTTCGATGGAAATAGCGGGCGAAAGTCCGTCGATTTGGTCAACATCCGGCTTCTGCATCATTTCCAAGAACTGACGCGCATAGGCTGAAAGGCTTTCCACATAGCGGCGCTGTCCTTCAGCGTAAATTGTATCAAACGCCAATGATGATTTGCCCGAGCCTGACAAGCCAGTGATTACAATCAGCTTATCGCGCGGCAGATCAACGTCTACATTTTTCAGATTGTGCTCACGCGCACCGCGAACGGTGATGAATTTATGTTCGGCCATGGGATTTCTGATATTTCCAGAGATTGGTTTTAGGAGCGGCAATGCGATCCAATGCTTGTATGTAGTTCACATAAACTGGAATAAAAGAAAAGCCCCGGAAAATTTCCGAGGCTTAGCCTACTGACATCAACTGTCTTTGAGTTATTGCATTGCTTTTGCCGGATTTGATGGCGCCATCCATGAGGCAAGATACCAAAGCGGAACTACAAGCGCATAGGCTATGAACGCATCCACCATATAATGCCAGGCAAGCACGACTGAACCAACGAAGGTTACAGCAAGGAATGCCAACATCACATAGCCAAGTTTGCGATTAATTTTGAAAGCGGCAAGCACGAAAATCATCGCCTGGGCGTTGTGCATGCTCGGCATGGCAGAAATACCGCCGGGCAGGGCGGCGTTGCCTTGGTAGATTGTCCACAAATATTCATGGGCAGTTGTAGCCGCAAGTCCGCGGGTTTCACCCCAAAGCGTTTCTTGTGGAATATGACCAACATCGTACGTTGCCAGATGTGCTAACAAGGGCTGGAAGCGTTCTATATCAGGGTTGAAATGCTGATAATATACAGGGCCAACCGATGAAAAGGCTGTGGCAGCGAATAGTCCGATGATTAGCCATGCAAATAGTGTTGCCAACCAATAGGTATCACGAAGATGGGTGCTGCCGCTTTTCCAAGCGTATAGTCCGATCCAGAACAAAGCGCAGATGACCGCCCAAAATCCATAGATGAAATCAATTGCTTGGGTCACCAATGGACGAAACATCAATGGTAGGAAAACCTCATAGGCGGCTCTGCCACTCAGCAGTGCTTCATCCCAGTTTGCAAAAGTGTTGTCCCAAACAAATGGTTGAATTAATGGGATGCGCATTTTCCAAAACAGGAAGCACCCCATAAACAATGCGAATGAAACCGTTGCGACAAGAATTCGGAAAAACGCAGTGTTTTTACCAAGGTAACTGCGGAACCTGGCGATGGTTATGCTCAGGCTGTCATCCTTCATATAAAGAAATGAAATCGCAACGCTAAGAGACAATACAGATGCCAGTAATATGAGGGCGCGAACTATGCGGAGTGCATATTTCATCACAGCGGGCAGCATCGGGTCGCCGATGGCTGTTGAAACTGCAATGGTTGCAACAACCCAAAAGCCGAAAACAATCCAAAAAACCTGAAATCTTTTGAATTCACCAAATAACCAACCAAATGTGGACGCTAAGAATTTAGCGCCAAAAGATTTACTTGGGCCGATCTTGTTTGCATTCTCAAAATTATCAAGATGTGCGAGTTGGCTTCCGCTCGTCATATCAATCCCTTTTCGTTCCCCGTTAGAATTCCCCGAAATTGGTTTAACTGGATGCCGTTACGATAGGTTTAAAAAGTGGCTGGTTTGGCAAATGTATCTGTATAGATTGGCCGTATGGTTAAAAGTGAGTTGCCAAAATAAACTTGCAATGAGAACAAAAGTAGAACAAAATACATGTGGACAGGGTAAGCTTGTTGTCAGTGATGGGGCGATAGACGCCTCTTATTGGGATATAGATATGGAAATAGTAAGTTGAGCAGCTGTCAAATTGCTGCATGGTGAAAAGTTTAAGGACGAGAACATGGCCGGAAGTGTTAATAAGGTAATTCTAATTGGTAATTTGGGCGCGGACCCGGACATTCGGCGTACGCAGGATGGCCGACCGATTGCTAATTTATCTGTTGCTACTTCCGAGTCATGGCGGGACAAGAACAGCGGTGAACGTCGGGAAAAGACTGAATGGCATCGTGTTGTGATCTTCAATGAAGGCCTTTGCAAAATTGCCGAACAATATTTGAAGAAAGGCTCCAAGGTATATCTTGAGGGCCAGCTTCAAACACGCAAATGGACCAACAAAGAAGGCAATGACCAGTATTCAACTGAAGTTGTTCTTCAAGGCTTTAACGGCAATTTGACAATGCTGGATGGTCGCGGCGAGGGCGGTGGACAGAGCGAGTATAGCCGCGTTGGCGGCGGGCAATCTGGTGGCGGAAAATCAGGAGGTGGTTCTGATTTTGGTCAGTCCGGCCCTAGCTTTGGCGGCGGCGGCGGCGATCTGGATGACGAAATTCCGTTCTAGGACTATGGATTCGGTCGACCGATTGCTTGTATCAAATGCGGTTTAATCGGCCCCTCCATAATACAGAAATATGCCGATACCCCATAAGATACCCGCGCCGATCACAATTAACCCGGTCCAAGTGACAATTTCGTAGTCATAATTCAGGCCAAAGGAAGTAGTTCCTGCGCCTGCAAATGCCAGTAAAACTGGTGCAAAAACACTTAGTACAGCGTTTAATATTGATTTGATGAAAGACAATGGTCGTGCTCCTTTATAGAGGACTATGTTGACCATCAGGGGTTACCAAAGCCTGAAAACCCATTTCAGTTATTTAATGAAACTTCTGCCAGGTTAATATGACAATGATCCAATCCATCGCTCATATATCCCTAGTTGTTCGAGACTATGACGAAGCCATTGCGTTTTATTGCAGTAAGCTGAAATTCGAATTGGTCGATGACACCGATCAAGCTGAACAAGACAAAAGATGGGTTGTGATCGCTCCACCTGGCTGGCGTAAGAATGGCGGTACTACACTGCTTTTGGCTAGAGCATCATCTGTAAAGCAGGAAAAATTCATAGGCAACCAGGCTGGTGGCCGTGTATTCCTGTTTCTACAAACTGATGATTTTCACCGTGATTATCAGGCGATGTTAGCGCAAGGAATCGAGTTTGAGCGTGATCCCAAAGTAATGGACTATGGAACCGTTGCAGTTTTCAAAGACCTATATGGAACACTTTGGGATTTGATTGAATTTGCCGATGGGCATCCAATGCACCAAACCAAAGACCTTTGAATTTGAACGTCAACTTAGCAGGCATAACTTAAAATGAATTTGTTCGATCAGCTAAAAGCAGACTGCCTCAACGATTGGGAAAGCTATACCAAGCACGAGTTTGTGCGCCAAATGGGCGAAGGGACTCTTCCTTCTGCTGCGTTCAAGAAATATCTGGTTCAGGATTATCTGTTTCTGATTCAGTTTAGCCGGGCTTATGCTTTATCGATCTACAAGTCTCGATCTTTAAAAGAAATGCGTCATGGGCTTGAAGGGCTGAAAGCAATTCTTGACGTTGAAATGGATTTGCATGTTCGCATTTGTGAAGGTTGGGGAATTAGTGCATCCGAACTGGAAAACGAACCAGAAGCCAGCGAAACAATTGCCTATACGCGTTTCGTTCTGGATGTCGGCAATGCTGGTGATCTATTGGATTTATATGTTTCACTTGCGCCTTGCATGATCGGCTATGGCGAAATTGGATCCGCTCTGAAAGATAAGGCGGTTTCCGACAATCCATATTCAGAATGGATTTTGGAATATGCATCGGATGAATATCAGGAATTAGCGCAAAACACGATCAAACACATCAATCTCCTCTCTGATGAATTGTCATCAGATGCTCGATATCCCCGTTTGAAGAATTTGTTTGGGGCAGCCTCGCGCCTGGAGGCTGACTTCTGGCAAATGGGGCTCGATGCAGCCGACTAAAAGCCCGATGCGTTCAATTGGCTTGATATATTAGATCGTCTAGGGTTGTTCAAAACACTACAGGCAAAGGAAATCAAAATGATCGGCCGTGTTCAATCTCCCAGAATTATCCGCATCGGCGGCGGTGTTGCTAGTGAAACAGCTTTGGTTTTGGAGCAACTCGGTCTTTCAAATCCGCTAATCGTAACAGACACCAATCTGGTCAAACTAGGTCACGTGGATACCGTTACATCAATCTTGCAAAAGGCAGGGATGTCATTTGGAATTTTTGACGGTGTGGTTGAGGACCCGACAGATATTTGTGTTGATGCGGGCTTAGCGGCTCTCAAAGCCGGTGACTATGATTGTATCATCGGGTTTGGCGGCGGCAGCCCTATGGATTCAGCCAAAGCGATTTCCTTCATGGCGGTTAATGGCGGGCATGTTCGCGATTACAAAGCGCCATATCAAATTGACAAATGTGGCCTTCCAACAATTCTTATACCGACCACAGGTGGAACCGGTTCAGAATTGACGCGCTGGTGTGTCATTACAGATACGCAGCTGGTTGAGAAATATAATTTGTCCGGTCTAGCCTGTGTTGCTACAGCCGCCATTATTGACTGGCAATTTACCGTGACCAAACCGTGGCGCATTACGGCAGATACGGCTGTTGATAGTCTTACCCACGCTATGGAGGCTTATGTCAGCCGAAAGTCATTTGCCTATACGGATGCGTTTGCACTCTCGGCGATGCCTTTAATTGCAAAACATGTTCGCGCCGCTTGCGCTGATCCTCAAAACGGCGAAGCGCGGGAAGCTTTAATGTTAGCCGCCTCGCAAGCTGGAATGGCGTTTTCGAATGCGTCTGTTGCACTGGTGCATGGCATGAGTAGGCCCATCGGCGCACATTTTCACGTAGCTCATGGATTATCAAATGCCATGCTACTGCCAGAGATAACTGCGTTTTCAGTCAGTGCATCGACCGAGCGGTATGGACATTGTGCGCGGGTAATGGGTTGGTCGAACAGTACTGATAGTGATGAAACAGCCTGTGAGAAACTGGTTGCCGGACTTCGTCAGCTAAACGCTGATTTGAAAGTTCCAAAACCTTCTGAAGTGGGTCACAATCGCGATGAAGCAGCCAAGCTTTGGCCACTCATGGCCGATCAGGCTCTCTCATCAGGATCCCCTCAAAACAATCCTATAGTGCCGACCAAAGATGAGATCATCGAACTATATGGCAAAGTCTGGTAGACAGAGGCCAGGTTCTTTTGGCATTTAGATTCGGATTTATTACATGACAGACTTCCTACTGCTCGCATTCATCTTTCTCATCGCAGGCGTTATTGCAGTTCCAATCGCAACCCGGCTCGGACTTGGATCCGTCTTGGGATATCTGATAGCGGGCATATTGATCAGCCCCGTGCTCTCGCTTCTTCATGTGGATGTGATTTCAATTCAGCATTTTGCAGAATTCGGCGTAGTTATGATGTTGTTTCTGGTTGGTTTGGAACTCGAGCCAAAAATACTTTGGTCCATGCGAGCGAGGCTTTTAGGCCTTGGTGGCGGCCAGGTTGTTTTAACGACATTGCTGGTGATGGTGATTGCCATGATCTTGGGGCAAGTTTGGTCGGTAGCACTTGCTATCGGATTGGTACTAGCACTTTCTTCAACGGCCATCGTTTTACAAACGCTGAATGAAAAAGGCCTGATGAAAAGCGATGGAGGTCAATCCAGTTTTTCGGTTCTTTTGTTTCAGGATATTGCCGTCATTCCGATGTTGGCGTTGATCCCTTTATTGGCCTTGCCCGAACTGGTAGCGGTGGCCGGCCATGGAACCGACGGTGGGGACCACGGTCTGGCGATGAGTTTGGTCGACGGATTGAACGGTTGGCAAACGGCATTGCTAACGATTGGCGCTGTGGGTGCTGTCGTCCTGGGTGGGAACTTTTTAACAGGTCCCATTTTCAGATTTATTTCAGCAGCCAATCTGCGTGAACTCTTCACTGCCACTGCTTTGATGATGGTAATTGGTATCGCCTTGCTGATGTCACTCGTAGGGCTATCTCCCGCATTGGGCACTTTTCTGGCTGGCGTGGTTCTGGCCAATAGTGAATATCGACATGAACTGGAATCAGATATCGACCCTTTTAAGGGCTTGCTTCTTGGCGTATTTTTCATGTCCGTGGGAGCTGGCATCAATTTCATCCTCTTGATGGACAATTTGGCTTTAATTTTGGGCCTTACGCTTGGGCTTATCGTGTTGAAGGTTGCCGTGTTGTGGGCCCTTGCTTTGGTATTCAAGATTGAAGGCGCAGATAAGTGGCTCTTTGCATTGGGCTTGGCTCAAGCAGGTGAGTTCGGATTTGTGCTCTTGTCTTTTACTGTTGCAAGCGGCGTTATTCCAAAGCCCATTGCAGATCAGTTATTGCTTGTCGTTGCGATATCGATGCTACTAACCCCACTGCTTTTCATTCTCTATGATCGTATTATCGCCCCTCGATTCAATATCACTGATGATCGAGAAGCCGATGCGATTGAAGAAAGCAATAAAATCATCATTGCTGGCAATGGCCGGATGGGTGGCATTATCAGACGCATGCTTAGCGGCGCTGGGCATCCCTCAACCGTGATTGATTTCAGTTCAAAGCAGCTGGAAATGTTGAGCCGTTTCGGCGTCAAAGCCTATTACGGCGATGCAACACGGCCGGACCTTTTGCATTCTGCGGGAATGGCTGAAGCAAAACTTTTTGTAATTGTGATCGATGGGCGTGAACAAATCACTGAACTGGTGAAATATGTATCCAAGCACTATCCAGAAGTTCACATCATTGCCCGAGCCGTTGCGCGCGACCATGTTTACGATCTTTATGCTGCTGGATGCCGGGATATCGTTCGAGAGACCTATGACAGTTCGCTGCGAATGGGGCGCTCTGCGTTTCAAGCTTTAGGGTATACTGACGATCAATCCGAGCAGTTAAAACTTGCATTTGATGTCATGGACAAAAAGTCGATTGCAGCCATGGCCGAGCATTATAATCCTGATATCCCAACACTGGAGAATGATGTCTATGTGGCGAAAGCCCGCGAAAGTGGCGCCAAATGGGAAAAGGAAATGGCAGAAAAAGTGGCGGAAATACTTGGTAAAAAATAACGGATTGCTGGTATTTGATTTGACATCCTGCGGGAATGGTCTGACCTATTTATTTACGTTAGTTGTGGATGGAAATACCGCAGCATGATTCTGTGATCGCGAAACACCAAACGGAAACTATGATGAAGAAATTGACGAAGATGTTTTCTTTTAGCGGTGATGCAAAGCGCGCAAAGTTTTGGCAATTTGTATTGTTTGCTTTAGTGTTCTGGCTTGCGGCTGCATATGTCGACGAAACATTTCTTGCGCCTAATTTGTGCCTTATCAATGAGGAATGGTTTTGCTATCTGCCAGGTGAAGTGCGCGAGGGCATCACGCTCGATAAGATTGCCTCTGTGCTGCTGATCATCCCATTTTTCTCAATTCTGGTAAGACGTCTTCGAGATCATTTGGTTAGTCCATATCTCGCTTTACTGGCAATTCCTGGATCGTTTGCTTTAGGTGCATTTTTGTATTTCCCTGCTCAGGAATTACCCCTTTGGGTGATGATTGTATGCGGCGTCCTGTTCTTGCCGCTTTTGTATTGGATGCTGACCAAGGGCAAAAAGAAATCAAAGGCAGACGACTAGTAATTTGATTTGATGTCTTTTTGTTTGATCTGCTGCTCCTTGATATTATGGCGCAAGCGCGTCAAGTTGGGGCAAATGTTTGGATTCGTTACATTTCAGCAAATCTAAACGATGAATATATCGGGGCGATAAACCGATTCAGGAGAATTGTTGATGAGATTTTTGAAAATTGCTGTATTTTTGATGGCAACGATAGTGTTTTCTTCGAACGCATTTGCCGGACCTAAAAAAGTCTATTTGGTCAACGGGCTTTTGAGCAAAGCACTGGGATATGGGCTTACCAATTTGAGTAAGAAAATTCCCTATGCGCGACACTTTAAATTCGCAGGCGCGGTTACCAATGCTGCTATCAATGCAATCATTGCTGATGCGACGAAAGCCTATCAAAAAGATCCAACCACACAGATTTCACTGATTGGTATCAGTCAGGGTGCAAATGCGGTTTCCCGCATTGCAGCTGAGTTGAACAAAAACGGGGTTGCTGTGCACTATCTAGCTACAATCGAAGGCGGCTCCATGAGCCCTGTCTATTCCAATGTACGCAAAGCTGATAATTTCGTTTGCACAAATTCCGGCTGCAGCGGGAAACCGCTTCGTCCAGGCGGTGGGAACTCATCCACATCGTTTCAGACAATCAGCTTAGATACTGGTCACATCGATAGCGGCAATCACCCTAGAATGCATAGCCGGGTGATCAATCAGATTTAATCGGGAAAGTTAAAAAAATAATTTGAAAAAGGCTGTCTCAATAGGGCAGCCTTTTTCGTTATTCCTTGGCTTCTTTTGCGCGGGCAGCTATTGCCTTTGCAACTTCATCATCATGATGCTTTTTGTTCTGCACTTCGATGTAAAGACGCCGGACTTCAGGGTATTTTTCCTTGATAGCGAGTTCAAGTTTGTAAATTGTGTTTTCCAATTTGCCGACGCGAATATTGTTTTTGAAGTCAATAGACAAGGCTAATAATACTTCTGTCGGGCCAAGATGAAGCGTTCTGATTTCGTTGAGCTTATCAACTCCCTCAGCTTCGTTTGCCAATTCTGTAATTGCAGCAACAATTTCTGGCGCTGCGGATTCACCGATCAATAGCCCTTTGGTTTCATAAGCCAAGAGCATCGCCGTTATTGCCAAGATCACACCAATTACGATGGAAGCAACGCCATCCAATTCAGGAATGTCCAAATATTGTGCCAACCAAATGCCGACAAACGCGACGACTAAGCCAAGCATTGCAGCTGAGTCTTCGAAAAGCACTGTGAATATCGTCGGATCTTTTGAATCTCTGACCGCCTCCACCAAGCTGCGTTTGCCTTTGATCGCTGAAAATTCTTTAAACGCAATCCACCAGGCAACACCTTCAAAAATCATCGCCAATCCAAGGACGACATAATTGATCGTAGGGTCAGTAACTGGATGGGGTTCCAGTACCTTGCTGATGCCTTCATAAATTGAAATACCGGATCCAATCGCAAAAATCAGGATTGCGACCACAAAGGCCCAAAAATATAATTCCGTGCCATAGCCAAAGGGGTGTTTGTCATCGGCTGGACGCCTTGCTTTATGCATGCCATACAGCAATAGGCCTTGATTACCCGTATCCACCAAAGAGTGGATACCTTCTGAGAGCATCGCGGACGAACCTGTCACACTTGCTGCAAAGAATTTGGTTATGGCGATAAGGCCGTTTCCTATCATCGCCGCATAAATTACTTTTTTCGAACCGCTCGCCATCTTGTGAATTCAAACCCCTGTTATTCTTTGTTACAGTCTTTTAGCCGTATAACCCGAATAGGGGAACCCGCCTTAATTTATGAACATGAAAGGATCTACCCGTGAAATTCGATCAGATGAAAAAGATAGGACTTTCATTTTTAATGATTTCATTTTTGGCACTGCCCAATTGGTCGCCTGTCTATGCAGGTGAGGCAGACGTGGTTGGTGTTGAAGCAAGAAAAAGCGGAAACGGCTGGTCTTTCAATGTGACAGTGCTTCACGCGGATGCGGGTTGGGATCATTATGCAGATAAATGGGATATCATTGGGCCAGATGGCAATATTCTTGGTACCCGCGTTTTAGCCCATCCCCATGACGATGAGCAGCCATTTACGCGTTCTATATCCAATATAGAAATTCCAGAGTCGGTATCACAGGTGACTATTCGCGCCCATGACAGTGTGCATGAATATGGCGGCAAGGAAATGGTTGTTGACCTGCCACAATAAGCCTTAGCCGAATAAGGCCTTTGCACCATCAGCCACATATTGAACCGAGAGGGCGGCTAACAGCACACCCAAAAGGCGCGTTAAAACCATTCGGCCTGTATTACCCAAATATTTGTCAAATACTTCGGCTGCGAACAGAACGGCACCCGTTAAAATCATCAGTGCGCCAATAACCCCGATTAGGACCAAAGTTCCTGTCCAAGCCTGCGTCCCGCCAACCACCGACATTTCAGATGATAAGAGAATGGTTGCAGAAATTGTTCCCGGGCCTGAAATCAATGGTATTGCCAATGGGAATACAGCAATGTTCGCGATTTTATCCTTGATTGCGGATTGGGAGGTTTCTTCCTTGCGTTCCTGACGTTTGGCATAAATCATCTCAAAAGCCGTATAGAATAACAGCAGACCACCCGCCATTCGAAATGCCCCGATGGTAATTCCCATAGCATCAAGAATTTTCGTTCCTGTTATTGCAAACAAGGTCAGGATAAAAAATGCGATCAGGACACCGCGAAATGCTACTGCTCGCCGGTCCGCGGCCACCATTCCAGCCGTAAGACCTAAAAATAATGGAGCATTGCCAATCGGGTCAACGGTTACAAACAATGTAATAAAAGCATTGAGGATTGCGTCATAACTTGGCATGGCTAGGTCAACCTTACGATTTGCAAGCGGGATACATCTAACTGATGAAATTTAATATTATTGATCACATACGGGAAGCTGGAAGCGCTGACAACACCAAGCCCAATGATGATTGGATAGGATTTGATGATCGTGTTGCAGTTGTTGCAGACGGCGCTACGGGCCTTGCTGATGAGCGTCTGGTCAATGAAACGGATAGTGATGCCCAATGGATTGCAAAATTTGGCGTTGAGCATTTTCTAAACGGACGTGCTGATGATCCTGTTAGAGAACTGGTTCGTGAAGTTAATACCCATGCATTGGCTCATGTAAGTTTGGGGACAAACAAGATTGATGCGCCGAGATATGCTTGGCCAACGGCAAGTTTTATTATGGCGAGACTGCAAAATGATTTGCTGGAGATATCAGGGCTAGGTGATTGTGTTGCTTATATAGAGATGTCGGACGGCTATATCGAGCGATTTTCAGCGCTTCCTAATAATCGCGAGCGTGAGCGCATCTCGGCTCAGGGTGATGTATCCCATAACGCTCAACATAAAGAGGTCATTCGCAGTCCTGAGATTATTGCAAAACTGCGGCAGAAAAGGAACCTTAGCAATACGCCAGCAAGTGGCGTGTGGACGCTAGGTCTAGTTCCAGAAGCTGCGGATCATGTTCTTACAGTGGCTTTGCCGTTGCCTGAAATCAAGACTGTTCTGCTCATGTCAGATGGGTTTTCTGCTGTATCTGAAAGCTATAATTTATATAATCAGGATGGGCTTATTGAGGCCATCAGAACAAAAGGCATCGCCCAAATTCAAGCAGAGATCAGACGCGTTGAACGGTTGATTGATCCAACGGCCGTTCAATTTCCGCGCTATAAGCAGAGCGATGATTCTTCTGCGATTCTCTTGGAAATTGGTAAATAGCTGCGGATTGTTTGATTATTGGGCGTATTAATCCAAATTTGTTTTTAACTCACTGAAATCATTACGTAAATATTCTATTTCCGACTGCCTGATATTTGGTTTTGATGGCCGAATCTGATAAGGTTTCCGAAATCAAAATGGATGGGGACTACTCTTGTCAGACGAAACAAATATGCCCGATGAACCTGAAAATGGTGGCGGTGGTCGTTCTTTAATCAAGCCAATTTCCATTATCGAGGAAATGAGCCGATCTTACCTTGATTATGCGATGAGTGTTATCGTGAGCCGGGCACTGCCTGATGCCCGTGACGGCCTGAAGCCAGTGCATCGCCGAATTTTGTATTCAATGCACGAAAACGGTTATGACTGGAACAAACCATACCGCAAGTCAGCCCGCATTGTCGGTGATGTTATCGGTAAATATCACCCTCATGGTGATACCGCGATCTATGATTCAATGGTTCGTATGGCGCAGGACTTTTCGTTGCGCGTGCCATTGGTTGATGGTCAGGGTAACTTTGGTTCGATCGATGGCGATAAAGCAGCTGCCATGCGCTACACCGAGTCGCGCTTGGCAAAAGTTGCCCATGAATTGCTGACTGATATCGACAAGGACACTGTTGATTTTAGAGATAACTATGATGGCTCCGAGCGCGAACCTTCTGTTATCCCTGCCAAATTCCCCAACCTCCTGGTCAATGGTGCTGGGGGTATTGCCGTTGGTATGGCTACCAATATTCCGCCGCATAATCTGGGCGAAGTGATCGATGGCTCGATAGCCATGATTGAAAATCCGGCTATTGATCTTGAGGAAATGATCAAGATTATTCCTGGGCCTGATTTCCCTACAGGCGGATTAATCATGGGCCGTAGCGGTATTCGCTCAGCCTATGAAACGGGCAGGGGTTCGGTGCTGATGCGCGGTAAGGTCGATTTTGAGACCATTCGCGGAGACCGTCAGGCGATCATCGTTACTGAAGTTCCTTATCAGGTAAATAAGGCTTCAATGATCGAGAAGATTGCCGAACTGGTTCGCGACAAGCGCCTTGAAGGTATTTCAGATATCAGAGACGAGTCAGATCGATCCGGTTATCGTGTAGTCGTCGAATTGAAACGCGATGCGGTTCCGGATGTGGTGCTGAACCAGCTTTATAGGTATACGCCGCTGCAAACATCATTTGGCTGCAATATGGTTGCTCTTAACGGTGGCAAGCCTGAGCAGTTGAACCTTCTGGATCTGCTTCGTTGTTTTGTTGCTTTCCGTGAAGAAGTAATCACCCGCCGCACAAAGTTCTTGCTGAATAAGGCACGTGTGCGGGCTCATGTGTTGGTTGGTTTGGCCATAGCGGTTGCCAATATTGATGAGGTCATTAAGCTAATTCGCGCAGCTCCTGATCCAGCTACCGCACGAATGCAATTGATGGAGAGACGCTGGGACGCAAAAGATGTTGCTCCTTTGGTTCAATTAATTGACGACCCGCGACACAAGTTGAATGAAGACGGCACCTATAATCTTTCAGAAGAGCAGGCACGCGCTATTCTTGATTTGCGTTTGCAGCGCCTAACAGCGCTCGGCCGGGATGAAATCTCTGACGAGCTGCACAAGATTGGTGAAGAGATCAAAGACTATCTTGATATCCTGTCTTCCCGTGAACGCGTGATGACGATTATCAAAGACGAACTTGTTGCTGTTCGTGATGAATTCGCCACACCGCGTCGCACAGAAATCGCCGAGGGCGGTTTCGATATGGAAGATGAAGACCTGATTGCTCGCGAAGATATGGTTGTTACCGTATCGCATGCAGGCTACATCAAACGCGTCCCGCTTGATACATATCGTGCACAACGCAGGGGCGGCAAAGGGCGCTCTGGCATGTCTACCAAAGACGAGGATTTCGTTACCCGGCTCTTCGTTGCCAATACTCATACGCCGATCCTGTTTTTCTCATCGCGCGGTATTGTCTATAAATTGAAGGTCTGGAAGCTTCCGCTTTCTGCGCCACAGGCAAAAGGCAAGGCGCTGATCAACATCCTACCCCTTGAGCAGGGCGAACGCATAACAACGATTATGCCGCTTCCTGAAGACGAGGAAAGCTGGAACGAGTTGGACATCATGTTCGCGACAACGCGCGGTACCGTGAGGCGCAATAAACTGTCAGATTTCGTACAGGTAAACCGCAATGGTAAAATTGCTATGAAACTTGACGAGGGCGATGGTATTGTCGGAGTGGATACCTGTCAGGAAGATGCAACTGTTCTGCTGACGAGCGCCAAAGGGCAGGCGATACGGTTCCAGGTTACAGATATCCGTGTGTTCACTGGAAGAAACTCTGTTGGGGTGCGCGGTATTAATCTTGCATCGGGAGACGAGGTCATCTCCATGTGTATCTTGAACCCATCGCAAGCGGAAGCTTGGGAGCGGACTGCATATCTCAAACGCCGACGTGCAGCTTTAATGTTAGAGCAGGGTGATGAAGCGGCTGAAGTTGTCGTTGAGGCAGAAGAAGTTGATGAAAGCCTGGTACTTTCAGACGAGCGTTATGAGGAACTTTCTGCCAGTGAACAGATGATCCTGACGCTGTCGACAAAGGGTTTTGGCAAACGTTCATCTAGCCACGAATACCGTGTTTCGGGTCGGGGCGGCAAAGGCATAGCTGCCATGGCAGTCAATGATCGTAATGGTAATCTGATTTCGGCCTTCCCGGTTGAGAATGATGATCAGATTATGCTGGTGACCGATGGCGGGCAATTAATTCGTTGCCCTGTTTCAGGAATTCGTCAAGCTGGCAGATCAACCCAAGGTGTTACAGTCTTTAAAACCGGCAAAGGCGAGAAGGTTGTTTCAGTCGAGCATATTAGCGAGCCTGAAGAAGACGAAGAATTGGGTGATGTGGATGATATTGCTGAAACAAACGTAACGCCTGATGATGCTAGTTCAGATGCCAATGCATCAGATGCAGCTGGCGATGAGCCGACAGAGGCATAGTGCGAAGCTAGAGTAATAATATCAATTGGCCGCAGTTCTTATACGGATCTGTGGCCAATTACTTTTCAGCTAGCTTTTGTTCCAAGCGTTGAACATTTTCTGTCATACGGGTCGCCATAATTTTTACAAGCGCCAAAGCGAATTCGGGCTGGGTGAAATAGAGATTGTCGACTTCATAAGCCGTCATGGTTCGGATTTTGCACTCGGTTAGGCACCTTGCAGTCATTGTTCGTGTTCCCATTCCGGTGAACAAGCCAATTTCTCCAAGCAATTCTCCAGCCTTGATATGCGCTCCGTTTTCAACGATTTCTACAGTTCCTTCCGTGGGAACAAATAAACGGTCAGCTGGATCTCCCTTGGTAAAGATAACCTGTCCGGCGGGTAATTCGATTTCGGCCATTATCGGCAGCAGTTTTTCAATTTCATACCCGTAATGTCTTACGCGGCGAATTTTACGAGATGTATTTTGGACTTCAAACAAACGATAACCGCCGACAATCAGCGCAAATAAACCTGCAATGATCAGAACTGTATTGGTCTGCAAAAACGCATAAGCCAAAAACAATAGGGTAGATGAAAGGGTGAAAATTCTAAGGGGCAGCATGTTTTTCATGGCCAGCCCGAGGATAATCAAAATCAGCGCTAATCCTAAATATAGGGTCGGACTTGTGAGTTGTTCCATCGTCATATTGTCACCTGGTCAGTTCGTACAATTTTATCGCGCCGACTTTGATCGCAAAGTTGTTTTTGGGCAAGGACAGTCTCAAGAAAACTGTAGTGATCTAAAAACTGTTTGCATATCGGTTCAAAGTAAACGTTAGTGAAATAAGGCCAACTGACAAGGGACGCATCATATGGATTTAACAAATTACCTGCTTTTCGCCTTTGCTTGTTTTGCAATTATCATCGTTCCTGGACCGACGGTAACTGTTATTATTGCAAACTCCTTGCGGGATGGTCCTAAAGCTGGGTTGCTCAATGTTGCGGGAACTCAGCTCGGACTATTACCGATGATCCTCATCGTTGCATTTGGCCTTGAAGCCGTTGTTTCAGTCATGGCGGAATGGTTTTTCTGGATCAAGCTTGCTGGAGCAGCCTATCTCATCTGGATCGGTTACAATATGCTGCGCTCAGATGGAGACTTGGAAAGACCCGGCAAGAGCAAGAAACCAAAAATTGGTTATTTTTGGCAAGGCTTTTTGGTGATTTTGTCCAATCCAAAAGCGTTACTATTCTTCGGTGCATTTATTCCGCAATTTGTTGATCCTGCAGGCAATACCTTTGCTCAGTCGCTTATCTGTGGCTTCACCTTCATGGCAATCGCGACAATTTTTGATACTATTTATGCGCTACTAGCAGGACGGGCAGGGGCAGCCCTCACTCAAAATCGTGTCAAATTGGTTGAACGATGTAGCGGTGGATTGCTTGTTGCAGGTGGTATTTGGATGGCTTTGTTGAAAAGAGCCTAGTTTATCCTATCAGAAGTCTTCCAATAGTTTTGCATCTTGATAGTCACGTTTAATTTTTTCAGCGCTTGGATAGCGTTTGTCAGTATTTTTCATGAACCGGTGAATAAGAGCAATGCTCAATTGATCTCGCGCCGGAAGTTCGCCATTTTGAATGAGTGTATTGTAAAACGCCACTGTTCTTGAAGGCTCATGGGTGAAGACTTGCAACAAATCATCACCGACCGGTCCCAAGCCTGCTTTTTCCCAATCGAGTAAGTAGGCTTTACCATCATCGGTAAGCAAACATTCTTCGCAGATACCGCCGCCATGGGTGACTGAATACGTCAATTGGCCAACCAGAAACTTGGATGCGTTTTTAATGCCTAGCTTTTCCGCGTGCTTCAGAAAACTAGCTTCAGAGACACTGTTATTCTTCAACAACTTGCGCACGCTGCGTGATTTAGTTCCCCAACCTGCGAAGTATCTTTTGGCAATATGATTGAGATAAAGCGCTGATTGTTCTGCCTCAGAACCTTTCTTCGCATTTCCGATAAAATCCAAGACCAGCCACTTTAGTCGTGGATCATATGAATGGATAGCAGGTGTCAGACCAGTTCGGTCAGCTACCATCCTCAGCATTCTGATCTCACGCGCATGGTTTTTAGATCCAACTGCAACTTTCAATACGTAGCGGGTTTGTTTGGGGCTAATTTTCCCATTAGGTGACGGCCAGAATATGATAGCGTTTTCTTTGATCGAACCGCTTGCTCTTTGAGCTTTCCGTGATTTTGCAAAGGGACCGAGAAAGCCGCTAACGTCATTCTGATATAAAAGTATGGATACAGGCTTCCCCTGAATGATAGAGGAAAGCCTATTTTTCCATTTGTGTATTATACCAACTGCCGGGTTGGAAATCGCGACAATTTTTCGACCAATCAGCAATTCGTAAGAGTGAGGTAATGTGTTTTCAAATCGCGCACCTGCAGCCTTAGATGCATTTTCAAGATCTTTCACGAGTTCGGGCAACACAGGCTTTTGCCAAGACTTGAACCAGTCTGAAATTCGGCCAATCTGTTTCACTACAATGCCCCAATCATGCGCGAACAACGACCGGCGTTATCCCAAACTCAGATAACGTGTATTTATGTGATATGACCGATGAGGTAAAGACAGCAGATCGAACCAGGTTAATTTCAAGCCTAGTTTCTGATGTTTGGCCTGCGCGCATGCACATAAGCCGAAAAGCACTCGCTTCTTTGCTCATCTTCCAGTCCATATTTGGTTGCAACAGCAGCCACAGCACCTGTGATTGCCAAAATTGTTAGAAACATCTGTAACTCCGAGGTTGTATTGGGTTCGTCCCAGCCTGTCTGTGAGATAGGTATTGAATCTGGATATTACATGGCAAATTTTGTCACAGTTGATCACTAGTATGTGAGGAGTATTAATAGAACCTGTAAGATTTTTAGGTCCGTAGCGACTATTGCTTAACCAATCGGCAACTCTGATATGTTACGGATCTGATTAGTGCCGAAAAATGCGGGTGGGCCTAATTCCTACCGTATTCCGTTTGTATGCTCATTCCAAATGCTGCCAGTTGTCGTATAACTGTTTTCGATGGATGGCTTTTTACAGAGATTCTAATGCATAAGCGCCAAGACACGTTGACATTTTCAAGCATGAACAAGAAAAACAGGAAACTCATTTTGTTGTTTCCTTTGGGACTTGCTTTGGTGTCATTGTCTGGATGCTTAAAGCCTCTTCCAAAGGCGCCGTCTAAAACACCGGTTGCGAAATCCGAGCATATCAATAAGGAAACTAAGTTTTCTCAAAAGGAATATGGCGTTGCGAGCAGCCCGCGTGTGACTACAGAAAAAAGAACCCGCAAGGGCGGGGGGCGTTTTCAGATTGGAAAGCCTTATAAAATTCGTGGCAAGTGGTACACGCCAAAAGATGATCCGACCCTCAATCAGGTTGGACTGGCGTCATGGTATGGTCCCAATTTTCATGGTCGTTTGACTGCCAACGGCGAGATTTACGATCAATACGGAATATCAGCCGCCCATCCGACACTGCCTTTGCCAAGCTATGCCATGGTGACTAACCTGGAAAATGGTCGTAAAATAAAAGTTCGCGTAAACGATCGCGGACCTTACGCTCATGGCAGAGTTATTGATCTTTCCGCAAAAGCAGCAAAATTGCTGGGCTATGAGAAGCAAGGCGTGGTTAAGGTCAAAGTAGAATATGCCGGTCTTGCCGCAATGGATGGTCTTGATGAAGAGATGTTGCTGGCATCCTATCAAGGACCAGGCTTTAATGACTTTAACGGCAACAATGCTGCTGGTAGTGGAACGATGATTGCTATGAATGAGCAGGTCATTCCAACAGGGCCGGTTGCTGCGATTGATCAGAGCTTTGCCCCAACCGTTGCAAGTTTATCTGGCGGTGTTCCCGTTCCGATCGGGCGGCCAACGTTGTTTGAAGGCATTCCGCTTGCACAAAATCAAAATGATGGCAGCTTGATCAATGATGTGGAGCGGGTCGTTTATCGCCCAACCACTTCCAGTGTTGTAGGCAAAGCGCCCCGTCCAATGGCCTATTGGGATGATAGCAATGATACCAATTCTTTAGAGTACAAATTTACTCAACAGGAAGAAGACGTGGCGCGGCCTTTCGGCTCAACGGCAATCCAAATTGAATTGGGCCGCTTTGCCGATGTTTCTAGTCTATCAATTCTTGAAAAACTTTTCGCTGAAGCAGGTAAAATCAGTTTTGCAAATTCTTCTCAAAGGGCGATTTTAGACACTCAAGAACGCCATGCAAATCAGATACTTATTTACGCTCGTTCAATTGGTTTGTTAGACGCCAAGATCCGTTAATTCAGTTATATTTATTCTGATTTGGCTTTTCCCGGGCAAACTCCTTACGATAGGTCTTGTTTCGCTTTATTCAGCGCTTTAAAGTGTCTTTCGGGGTTTTGAAACTAAATGTGTCAAGGATTGAATATGTTTGCAATGCGCAACACCTTTTTGGTGAACCCAATTTCTGCGGAATATGGAAGTTGGATGTTACCATATTTGTTGTTGTTTTTAACGGTGCTTGTTTTTCCGCAAATGGCACACTCCCAAAACTTTGACAGCGGTGCGCCGCAAGCAGTTTTGCTGGATGCCGATACTGGCACTATCCTTTATGCAAAAGAAGCAGAGACACAGATACCTCCGGCATCACTTGCCAAATTGATGACGATGGAAGTCGTTTTTGACAGGCTCAAGCAGGGTACGCTGAAACTTACTGACGAATTTTTCGTTAGTGAAAATGCTTGGCGTAATGGCGGCGCTAACTCTGGTGGCTCAACCATGTTCGCCAAAGTGAATACCAGCATTACTTTGGAAAATCTCATTCGAGGCGTTATTATTCAGTCGGCCAATGATGGTTGCATTGTCATTGCAGAGGGACTTGCAGGCACTGAAAGTACTTTTGCTGATTTGATGAATGAACGAGCCCGTGCCATTGGCTTGGATAATTCTCGGTTTACAAACTCGACAGGACTTCCCGATGACAATCAGTATGTAACGATTTCAGATCTCGCGAAGCTGGCAAAACACATCATTAACACCTATCCTGAATATTATTCCTATTATTCAGAGCCTGAATTTGAGTGGAACAATATTAATCAGCGAAACCGTAACCCATTGCTTTCTATGAATATCGACGCTGATGGCATGAAAACTGGTTACACAGAAGCATCCGGCTACGCTATCGTTGGTTCTTCCACACGCGACGGTCAACGATTGATCACGGTTTTGAGCGGCATGACCTCTACAAAGGAACGTGCCGAAGAAGCTCGAAAAATACTCGATTGGGGCTTTAGAGCATTCGAGCGACTTAATCTCTTCGATGACAAACAAGTTGTTGGCAGTGTGCCTGTATATGGCGGTGCCGTCTCGTCGGTTGATGTTACGGGCAATGGCCCGATCGAGATTTATCTTCCAGTTGGAAGTCGCGATAAACTAGTGGCGCGTATCGCCTATAATTATCCAATGATGCCTGCGATTGAGAAGGGCCAAGAGATAGCAAAATTGAAAATTTGGATTGGTGATACCCTTAGCCAGGAAACACCTTTATATGCCATGAGTGATGTGGAAAAAGGTGACATCAAACGACGCGCGATGGATGCCATGAAAGAATTGTTGACCGCTTGGATTCCAAATTAAATTTAGGTCTCTGAAAACGTCGGATCACAGGTAGTATGGCAAAATCTAAAACAAAGAATACTTCTCGGGTGAGCTCGCCTGCTGTACATCCTCGTCATGGATTGCCCGGTTTCTTCATAACACTTGAAGGCGGTGAGGGTGCTGGCAAAAGCAGCCAAATGACGCTTTTGAAGACACGTCTGGAAGAAGCGGGAAAAACGGTTTTAACAAGCAGAGAGCCCGGCGGCTCTTGCGGTGCAGAAGCAGTTCGACATGTACTGCTGTCTGGAGCAGCTGAACCGTTTGGCGCAGAAATGGAAGCAATACTGTTTTCTGCTGCACGGTCAGACCATGTGGAAACTGTGATCAAGCCAGCCCTTAAAAATGGCTCTGTTGTCATTAGTGACCGTTTCTTTGATTCGACACGGGTCTATCAGGGTGTCAGCGGAAAAGTGGACGATGCATTTGTTCGACGATTGGAACATATTGCCTGTGATAATGTCTGGCCTGATTTGACAGTTATTATTGATCTTGATCCAGAAGAAGGGTTGAAACGCGCTAATTCTCGTCGAAATTTAGATGAAGTTCCCGACCGATTTGAGAAAGAGTCTCTGAAACTCCAAAAAATGCGCCAAAAAGCCTATTTAAAAATTGCTGAGGAAGAACCGGAGCGATGCGTCGTTATCGATGGTAACGGAGCGCGCGAGGAAGTCTTCGAGAGATTATGGCGTGTAGTCAACCAACGTATGGAAAGCGCTTCATTTACCAAAACCGTTGGTAAAAAAACGAACGGGGGTGGCCCAGCGAAAATGGTTGCAAAGACAAAGAGCAAGAAACTAAAAATGCTATCGCATAAGGATTTAACTACCAAAAAAGTCTCAGCCCAATTAGAGCAAGATTAATCATGGATCACGATTATACACCTCTTGCTTGGGATGACATTGAAGGGGTTGCTCCACCATCTGAAACGCTTGAGATATTCGGTCATGAGAATGCTTTGGACACTCTTGTGCGAAACTATCGCAACAACCGTCTTCATCACGCCTGGCTTCTATCTGGCCCCAAGGGCATCGGCAAGGCCACGCTGGCTCTTCGTTTTGCAGAGTTTTTGTTGCGCAATCCTGATCCGGCTCATTCCAGCGAAAACATGGAAATGCTTGATGATACCGTCCATTCACAGGTTTCAAAAGGCGCTCATCCCAATGTATTGATATTGCGCAAACCATGGGATCAAAAATCCAAGAAATTCAAAACTCAAATTACCGTAGATGAAATTCGCAAGACCGCATCTTTCCTGCAGACGGCGAGCGGGGCGAATGCATGGCGGATAGTCATTGTAGATCCAGCTGATGATATGAACAATAGTGCGGCCAATGCCCTTTTGAAGGTTTTAGAAGAGCCGCCAGCACGCACGATATTTTTCGTTCTGGCTCATTCACCGCGTGGACTATTACCAACCATCCGATCACGCTGTCAGGTGTTGCCGATAAAACCATTGGAACATACAGATATGGTTTCTGTGTTGAAGCGTCAGGCTTTGACCAGCGACTTACCTGAAGCTGAAATACAAAATCTCATTCATCATGCAAAAGGTTCGCCGAAACGGGCGTTTCTTCTTGCTCAGAGCGGCGTTTTGGAAACCTTTGCCAATTTCCTGAAAATTGTTTCACAGAAGCAGGCAGATATTGGGCAATTACATTTCCTAGCTGGGCAATTGGCTCCAGCATCAAGGTCTGGTGAATATGCGTTGTTTTTGGATCTGGTTTACGATCACATGGCTGACAACGCACGTACTATGGCTGTCAATGATCAGATTTCCATGGATCGAATTTCCAAATGGGCGGTGATTTGGGATAAGACACGCGAAGCCAATATGCGAGCTGAAACTTGGAATATGGATAAAAAGCAGGTTATTCTTGATCTTTTCAATGATCTGCGTGCCGCCTGATTTCCTTCAAAAGATGCCAAAATTTGTCGACAAACGCCTAACCGCGCCTTATTGCCTATTTCACAAGTAAAAACTTACGAGAATTGCATTCCCCATGAGCCAAGAAAATTTCTACATCACAACCCCCATTTTTTATCCTAACGGTGTGCCGCATATCGGACATGCCTATACAGCGATAGCCACAGATGTATTGGCGCGCTTCCAACGGCTGGATGGCAAGAATGTGATGTTTCTTTCAGGAACTGATGAGCATGGCCAAAAGATGCAGCAAACGGCTGAAAAAGAGGGCATAACACCGCTGGAACTTGCTGATAAAAATTCTGCTGTTTTTCGCAAAATGGTGGAAATGCTCAATTGCTCAAACGATGATTTTATTCGAACCACTGAAGAACGCCACACGATTGCCTGTCAGGAAATCTGGAAGCGGATGGAAGCCAATGGTGACATTTACCTAGATACTTATGGTGGATGGTATTCGGTGCGCCAAGAAGCTTATTTCGATGAAAAAGAAACGGTCGTTGGCGAAGATGGCAAACGCCGCGAACCGCTGGGCTCAGAAGTTGAATGGGTTGAAGAGGAGAGCTATTTTTTCAAGCTTTCAGCTTATGGAGATAAGCTTCTTTCTCACTATGAAACTAATTCAGATTTTATTGGGCCCAATGAACGCCGTAATGAAGTTTTGAGTTTCGTGAAGGGTGGTCTTCGCGATCTATCCATATCCCGCACAACCTTTGACTGGGGAGTTCCAGTCCCGGGCAATGACAAGCATGTGATGTATGTTTGGGTTGATGCCTTGACCAATTATATCACGGCCACAGATTGGCCAAATGGCGGTCCGCGCTCTGACTTTTGGCCCGCTGATGTTCATATGATCGGCAAGGATATCATCCGTTTTCACGCGGTCTATTGGCCAGCGTTCTTGATGTCTGCTGGTCTGCCTTTGCCGAAACGTGTCTTTGCCCATGGGTTTCTCAACAACAAAGGTGAGAAGATGTCGAAGTCGGTCGGCAATGTTGTCGACCCGTTTAATCTGGTCGAACAATATGGTCTGGACGCTGTTCGCTATTTTTTTATGCGTGAGGTGCCTTTTGGTAGCGATGGATCCTATAGCCATGAAGCAATTGTTGCGCGCACCAACGCGGACCTTGCCAATGGGCTTGGCAATCTTGCACAGCGCAGCCTTTCTATGATTGCAAAGAACTGTGAAGGCAAAGTGCCTGAATATGGTGAGCTGACAGATGAAGACCAGTCGCTGTTTGATATGGCTTATGGTTTGTTAGATGTCGTGCGTCCTGAAATGGAGAATATGCGCATTCACAAAGCTCTGGAGGCTATTTGGCAAGTTGTCAGCGAAGCAGATCGCTACATCGATGGACAAGCGCCTTGGGGATTGAAGAAAACCGATCCCGAACGCATGAAGACGGTGCTTTATGTCGTTGCGGAAGTTGTCCGTGTCATCACAATTTCAGCGCAAGCCTTTATGCCTGACAGCACGGCGAAATTGTTGGATTACCTGTCTGTGTCTCAGGAAAACCGACAGTTTCGGGTCAAGCAGGCTGCTTTGGTACCTGGCACAGATTTGCCTGCACCAAGTGGCGTATTTCCAAGATATGTAGAACCGGAGGCATAGAGATTTATGCTAGTCGATTCCCATTGCCATTTGGACTTTCCAGACTTTGCTGATGAGCTGCCGGAAATCGTCGCGCGGGCTGAGGGTGTTGGCATAGGCCGCATGGTCACGATTTGCACCCGCGTTGCCAAATTTCCGCAGGTGTTGGCAGTCGCAGAACGCTTCGAAAATGTTTATTGCTCTGTGGGGACACATCCGCACAATTCTCACGAAGAGCTTGATGTTACGGCTGATCAATTGGTCTCACTGGCGTCTCATCCAAGAGTGGTTGCCATAGGCGAGGCGGGTCTCGACTACTTTTATCAAAAAGACCATGCAGCTGCGCAAGCCCAAAGCCTGAGAGTTCATATTGAGGCTGCTCGCCAAACCGGTTTACCGCTCGTGATCCACTCACGCGATGCTGATGAGGATATGGCTTCCATATTGGAAGATGAAGCGGAGAAGGGCGCCTATCCGGCTTTATTGCATTGTTTCTCATCTGGTGTTGATCTGATGAAGCGAGGCGTTGCCCTCGGCCTTTATGTTTCCTTTTCCGGCATCCTGACATTCAAGCGCTCCGAAGAGTTGCGCGAGATTGCGAGACAGACGCCGATGGACCGATTATTGGTTGAGACCGATGCTCCTTATCTTGCGCCATTGCCCTTTAGAGGAAAGCGCAATGAGCCTTCCTATGTGGCGCATACTTGTGCTGTGCTGGCTGAGGTAAAAGGTGTTAGCGACGCTGAAATGCGAGCGATCACAACAGAAAATTTCTTCCGTTTGTTTTCCAAGGTGCCGCAGCCTGACCTTCATAAGGCGGAAGGATGAGCGCTAAAGCCAAAATGCGGTTTACCATTTTAGGCTGTGGCTCATCGCCAGGTGTGCCGCGTATCAATGGTGAATGGGGCGCTTGTGACCCGAAAAATCCAAAAAACCGTCGGTTGAGATGTTCACTGCTTGTCGAGAAAATTGGCCCAACAGGAACGACGACTGTCGTTATTGATACCAGTCCGGATTTTCGTCAACAAATGTTGGCGGCTAACGTGAAGCAGCTTGATGCCGTCTTATATACGCATCCCCATGCAGATCACATTCACGGCATTGATGATCTTCGCCAATATGCATTGTTTCAGAAAAAAAGAATGCCTGTCTATGGCGATGCTCCTACATTAGCGCATTTAAAACAGAGCTTCAGCTATTGTTTTAAAACGGCTGAAGGATCGATGTATCCACCGATTTGCGAAGCTAATGAAATCTTCGCCGAAGAATTGGTGACGATTAACGGGCAGGGCGGACCTATCACTGCAATGCCTATCAAACAGCTGCACGGCTCCATTCATTCGCTTGCCTTCAGATTTGACAAGTTTGCATATTCTTCTGATGTGTCTGGCCTATCAGACAATAGTGCGAGTCTGCTGAAAGACTTGGATGTTTGGATTATTGACGCATTGCAATATCGCGAACATGTCAGCCATTTTTCTGTGACTCAGGCGCTAGAATGGATAGTGCGTCTAGCGCCACAAAAGGCCTATTTAACCCATATGCATATTCCGCTGGACTATGAGACAGTGAAGGCTGAAACGCCTGATCATGTGGAGCCTGCCTATGATGGATTGGTGATTGAGATGGAGTGTTCGGAATAAAAAAGCGAAATGGGGATGACATTTATCGTCTGGCATTGGTCGCCCATGATGGTAAGAAACCAGACATGTTAAAATGGGCGAAGCAAAACGCGAAGACCCTGAATAAATTCAAGTTGTTTGGCACTGGTACAACCGGTGGCATGCTGAAAAAAGAATTGGGACTTTCCATCAAGACCTTAAAGTCAGGTCCGTTGGGCGGAGATGCTCAACTTGGGGCCATGATTTCAGAAGAAAAGCTAGACTGTTTGATCTTTTTTATCGATCCTCTATCGTCACAACCGCACGATGTTGATGTAAAATCACTGACGCGCTTGGCGGTTCTTTACGACACCGCACTGGCACTCAACGAAGAAACAGCGGATGCCATTATCGAACATATGAAACGCAAAAGGCTCTAATGGGTTTGGACGATAAAGTCTGTCCCGTCTCCCGTTTCAGTGCCAATACCATTGTCAGAAATAGCAAAGCTTGCTCCGCCTTCGAGCCGCGCTTCTATGAAAGTTCGAGCATCATCCGGCAATACAATCCTATCAAGTGTCTCGTTCACATTCGCGAAAACACGGGTGTTTCTATAGGCTTTTTCCAAACCATGGTCTCTAATGATATGATTTGGGATTTTGGATGACATTGAGATCGAAAACCAATTGGATTCACCGCTGCTATTTTCTGACATCATCAGCAAATGCGATCCCAAAGGTTTTTGCGGATCGCTCAAAGTAATCTGTGTTTCATAAATCGGCTGCTTATCTCGGCGAATAAAAAGCTTGGCTTTTGGTACAATTTTGCTACCTGATTGAACTTTCAGTGTATCCAACAGCTCATCTGTGATGGTGCCGGTTCTTTTCAAGCTGTTAGCAGATTGAAAGCGTTTTACGGCGGCAATGCTCATCTTTCCATATAGGCCATCAGGTTCACTGAAGGTGTAACCAAGGTCATAAAGTTGCGATTGTACGTAGAAAACTTCGTCCCACTTGGTGGCGCGGGTCACATAGATCCGCAACGGCTTGGCTTTGCTCGTTTTAAGTTTATCATCAGCATCGCCATCGTAATCCGCAATGCTTGTGCGCAGAGCAGCAAGGTTGATATCGGACTTGTTGGATTGAAACAGGGAAGGGTGGCTTACCCATTTTGGAACCACCTCCTCCGGACTAATAATTACATGGATACCGTGCTTTGTTTGTCCATAAAGCTTCTTGGCAAAGCCGTTCGGCAATCTGACACATCCATGAGATGCAGGATAAGATGGAACGCTATTTGATTCATGCAACGCAATGCCAGACCAAGTTAGACGCTGCATAAAGGGCATAGGAGCATTGCTGTAAATATTGGATTTGTGGAATTTTTTTTTGCCTAAGATGGAAAATATTCCTGTCGGCGTAGCGTGACCAGATTTTCCACTCGAAATGTTTGAATGCTCAATCACTTCCAAACCCTGATACAGCTTGAGGCTTTGATCTTTCAACGACACGGCTATCCAACGCGGCATCGTTTCGCTAGAAGGCTTTTTCGTCAGGACGTCAAGATTTCTGTTTTGTGTGGTGCTGGTTGTGACACGGTCCAAACCATGTTTGTCAGTATTGGATGTAAGCGACGTTGCCATTCGAAGCTCGACAATACCATTTTCAGCATAAGCTGCCGTACCATGAACCGATACCAATAAACTGGCTATCGGGATTGCAAGTTTGAAAGATTTTGACATACGCACACTCATTACATTGGCGACAGGTATTTCTTACTTTCATTAAAATACAGTTCTAATGTTAAGGATGTGTATCATGTCACAGAATGTGATCGCGAATCAATTACCTCGGTACAGTAGGTTTACTAATTACAATAAAACAAAGGGATAGCGGATTATTCTAAAGTAATATTTCAGCTTTATGGTTAGTGATTACCAACAATTGTTATATGTTTTAGTTCCATAATATATCTTATGCGACTAAGATGTGTATGGTAGCACACGTGTCTTTGATTGAATTTATCCAGCCAACATTCCCTATTGAGCACCAACGTAAACTAACACGCAAGCTGTTACCATTTCACGCCTTAAGGCCTATCACTCAGACATCATGACTGGCGTGGTCATCTGATGCACGATCGAGCTGGTTACGCCGCCAAATGCTTTTTCGCGAAGCCGTGAGTGTCCATAAGCGCCCATCACCAAAAGATCAGCGCCGATATCGGTCAGGTGATTGAGGATAAGCGTATCAGTGCTCAAGTCCGTATTCTTGATAATCTCAACCTTGCAATCAACACCATGGTTCGTGAGGTATTCTGCCAAATCAGCGCCAGGTGCTGCGCCGTGGGCGCTTTTGCGTTTATCAGGGTTCAAAATCAAGATTATCGTTTTACCGCGGCCTTTGAGCATTGGTATGGCATCGCGAACCGCCCTAGCCGCTTTTTTACTACCATCCCACGCAATCACAGCTTTTCGAAACTTTGTCTTAAACTGTCCATAGTAAGGAACCAGATAAACCGAACGGCCTGAACCGAAAAGAACACCTTCATATAAAGATTCGATAAAGGATGCACTCTCTGCATCAGGATCAGGTTGACCCATAACCGCAATATCAGAATGTCTCGCATAGAAAGCCAAACGTGCTGCTGCCTTGGTGGCATAACAGCTTATAATCTCACTTGAAGAAGGCACGTCAGCCTTTGCTGCCATTGCCTCAAAGCTCTTGATTAGTTTAGCCGCTGCTTTTTCAATGATTTTCTTTTGCTTTTTATCGAGGCCAGCAGATATTTGGATGCCTAAATAGGACGATATTGTCGACTCTAGTGCAAAAGCAACGCCCCTCACCCTTCCTCCGCTTCTAGCAGCCAACGACAATGCTGCTTTGACACGATCTTCGCAGGCCTTGGTATAGTCAAGGTGAACAAGAATTTCTGTATATGCCATTTTGCTTTCCCAACAATGTTTGTATTTTTCTTAGTTGGAAATGCATCTACGTCCCTTGATTTGGATCAAGCAAATTTGACGTATTTGAGCGTTGGTTCATTCGGTTTCGGTCATCAGTAGATACCAAGTTCACCGAGAATTGTTCCAGCAATGGACCTTCGATGTTTTGCATCAGACCTTTTAGTGATGTCGATGTTTACCGCGAATGTATGGATTGTATCGCCATCAGAAACCCACCCCACAAACCAGCCAATGTCAGGGTCCGGCGCGGACGTCCAACCCGTCTTTCCGTAAAGAGTTTTACCGTTGGCCGTATTCAACTTTATTATGTCTGCAACAATTGCTTGGTTTTTGTTAGCAGCCTCCAATGCCCTTGTCGCCAGTTTCCTCAGAAAATAGACTTGCTCAATTGCACTAATCTTCAGGAGACCATCAAGCCAGAAGGTTTCTACGTTGTTGCCGGTGGACATGTTTCCATAGTCAAATATTTTCAACCATTTGCTATAACGCATCAAGCCAATTCGCCTTGCCAACTCTTGGAACACCGGAACGTTAGAAATTTCTATTGCATCGCGCATAGACATATCTTTTTCCCAAGCAGTTATGATTTGTGGTTTTCCGCCATACGGGATCACTTTATTTTCATCGGCAACAACTGCAGTTTCCAAGGCGATTAGGCTATTGGCGATTTTAAAAGTCGACGCAGGATTGAAGCGAGTTTCTGCCCGGTCTTCGTTGACCAAGATTAGCCGGTCAGGAACAGTCGAGAGGACCACAAAAGTCCCCTCCACGCCCTCATCATCGAAAAAGCGTTGTAAATCTACTCTCTCCACAATTTCCGTTGCGGCGGAAATAGTGGACCAAAAAGAAAAAGAAACAATGAGAGTTATCAGGAAAAAAGTATGTTTCATTTCTTCTTCATATCAGGAAACCATTTTACTTTCTATTCTCCGAAAACCTCTTTGCGGAACCTGACAACATAGTCTGTTAGCCTTGGAAACTCTGATGCCATGATGCGGGTTGGTGTGGGTATTTCGGCAAAGAAGATTTCTTCAAGTTGCCCAAACAAAACTGCGTCGATGGAGTGTAATTTCTCTCCAAAGAACCATGTTTTATCTCCAATCATAGAATCGATTGCTGTTAGATTGGCGCGGACCATGGCAACCAGTTCTTCATTTGTATGACGACTGGTTCCTTGCAAATGTGATGTTTTAAGAATTTTTTTCTTCACGATGGCGAACACTATATGTCTGATAAAAGCAGGAACATCGCCCAGAAGTCCATTGCGTACTAAGTCTGGGTTATCTCGCCAGCGCAGATATGCAGAAATAAAATATTGACGTTTTTCCAACATTTGCTGGAATGCGTGTGACACCACCCTTTCCTGCTCGCTAAGATCAGCATCAATGTCGAAGCCGTGATTTGCCACAAGGTGGGCATAAATATTCGCGGAGTCCGGGATGACTGTTTCACCATCATGCAAGACAGGAAACTTTCCTCTAGGTGCTTTGGTCACATCGCCATATTTTAATTCGTATTCAACGCCGCTAAGGGCCAGCAATGCCTCAGTTTTCAAGCAAGGTGGACTAGGGCAACGTATTCCAAATGCAGGTCTGAAAGTTTCAAGAATTAGCATGTTCAAGCTCCGTTTTGATCATTTGAACCACGCTATAGCACCCCCCTACTGACACCCATATGTCAGTAGGATTTTTCGTTTCAGAATTTATCGCGCTACATCTGGTGACTGTATAATCGTGACTAAGAAATTTGGATGGTCATATATTCGGCTGTGGATAGACCTGTACAAGCAATGTGTCCGTGGCCCGTGCTCTGTTATATCCAGAGCATGAAACCTTCACGTGACATAAACCGTTTGATCGAAATCATGGCTGCCCTTCGTACGCCGAAGACAGGCTGCCCCTGGGACCTCGAGCAAGATTTTGCAACCATAGCGCCATACACAATCGAAGAGGCCTACGAAGTCGCTGATGCCATTGAGCGCAAAGACATGGAAGATCTTCGACTTGAACTTGGGGATTTGCTGCTGCAATCGGTTTACCACGCACAGATGGCTTCTGAGTCAGGAGATTTTGACTTTGGTGATGTGGTTGAAGGGATCTCAGCCAAGATGATCCGGCGTCATCCCCATGTTTTTGGAACGGAAGATGTAACAGCTGAACGCTTTTCTGCTTCAGGGATGGCCAAAGGCACATGGGAGAAAATTAAAGCTGAAGAAAAGGTTGAGGCCGCTGCTAAACGGGCTGCCAAAGGCCTTCCTCCAAAGCAAGCAAGCATGTCATTGTTAAGTGAAGTGCCAAACACTCTGCCCGGGCTAACCGTTGCTGTTAAACTTCAACAAAAGGCATCCAAAGTTGGATTTGATTGGAATGATCCAAAGGCGGTATTGGAAAAAATTCGCGAGGAATTGGGGGAGTTGGAAGATGAGTTAAGCAGCGCACACACCGCTCGACTGAAAGACGAAATTGGTGATATTTTGTTTGCCATTGCAAACTTAGCACGACATTTGGATGTTGATCCAGAAGCTGCCGTAAGAGGCACCAACCAAAAGTTCAAAAACAGATTTTCCTACATTGAACAGAATATCGGCTCAACAGGGAAAACGCTGGAAGCCGCTAGTCTGGAAGAAATGGAAGCACTGTGGCAGGCTGCAAAAAAGAGCGATTTGGGGAACGATTAATGAGAAAAATTCTGGCTATACTTGGTTTGATCTTGGTCTCGTCCTGTCAAACTGGAACAGACGCATTGAATGTTGATGATGTGCGCAAGAGCGAATTGGTTGCTGCAGAATGTTCGATATATTTTTCCGTTGAGGCAAAACTTGCAAGCGAAGGCAGAAGCGCAAATGGCAATATGTCCGAAGGATGTGCCGAGAGCGGCCCAAAAACTGCTGATATTGCTCCAATAAACCCACCAAAGCAGCTGGATAGCCGCTATGCTACACTATTGTATCAACGGATGATCGCTCGTGGCATGCCAAAAGACGTAGCTGATAACGTGCGAACTTCAAATGCGTTTTACAATTTGGTTGTTCGCAATGACGAGGTTTATGGTCGGCGCTAGTCCTTGGCACTTGATTTCAGAGATTGCTGCGCTTCGAGAATTGCCTGTTCTAATTTGAGAGGTTGGTCGATGCCGATAAAGCCAATCGCCTTTAATGTCGTTCTTCTTGTTTTCGAATTATAGTGAGCTTTTTTAGCGAAGTATAAGTTCCCTGGACCGTCGGCTGTTCCTGTTCGAGTGATGTCATCCAGATTTTCCAAGGGCCAGAACTGAAAATTTCGCACTGGATATCTGGTCAAGATTATCAACCGTTTGTTGGTCAGAGCATAGATCGTATGCTTGGCCGCAAAGGCAGACCATAAGGGTGTCAGCAACATGGCGAGCCCGATCAAAAGAAAAGGGATTCCAAACATAGGGAAGAAATAAGAAAATCCAGGCGGACCGTCGATACCGCCTCGCCTTAAAGGCTCACTTGCCATCCAGGTCCAAAAAACTGCAAAGGCGAAAAACGGGATGCCAAATAGAAAGGAGCCAATAGAGGAAAAAGCGTGATGGCTCGCGGATGCTGGCCGGTCTACCCAGATCAGTTTTTCAGACGGAGACAGCTCACCTGAAATTTGCTGCCTTGGTGTTAAATTTGCTCTTTGCGAATCAAGATTTCCATTACGTCCAAAAAGCATATCGATCCCCCTAATTGATAAGGTTATTTCCGCTCAGTTTTTCCCGAATGGCCGGAGCAGCTTTTACCTTTAGCCAAACATCACCGTTTTCGCGATCTTCGCGTTCAATGACCGTGGTGTTTTGATAAATCCAGGATATGCGGTCCATTTGGTCTGGGGTAAGAACCAGTTCCTGAAAGCTTTCAGAACCTGCGATGTGCTGCTCTGCAATTGCGAGCAATGCGTCAACGCCCTCGCCTGTTACGGCCGATACCATGAGAGGCTGTATATCTGCATTCTTGGTTGCTCGAATAGCTTCCAGAGCCTCCTTGTCCAGCAGGTCGATTTTATTCCAGACTTCGACTACGCCCTTGTGGCCATCGTTTTCTATGCCCAGTTGGGATAAAATGGCATAGACATCTTCTGCCTGTGCGCTTGTATCAGGGTCAGCAATATCACGAATGTGCAAGATCAAATCAGCTTCAATCACCTCTTCCAAGGTAGCTCTAAAGGCCGCCACCAAATCTGTTGGAAGATTGGAAACAAAGCCCACAGTATCTGACAAGATTGTTTTCGTGCCTTTGGGCAAAACCAACTGACGCAGAGTTGGATCCAGTGTTGCAAAAAGCATATCCTTGGCAAGCACTTCTGCACCGGTCAGTTTGTTGAAAAGCGTTGATTTGCCAGCATTGGTATAGCCCACCAAAGCGATAATTGGATGGGGAACTTTTTTGCGCTGTGATCGGTGAAGCTGGCGGGTCTTGCGAACTTTCTCCAAATCACTTTCAAGGCGCAAAATCTTGGCTTGAATTTCTCGTCTATCGGCCTCGATCTGTGTTTCACCGGGACCCCCCATAAACCCTGCCCCGCCTCTTTGGCGTTCAAGGTGTGTCCATTGGCGAACCAAGCGACCTTTTTGATAATTTAACTGAGCCAGATCGACCTGAAGTCGTCCTTCTTTCGTCTGGGCCCGATCACCAAATATTTCCAGAATCAATCCCGTCCGATCAAGAACCTTACAGTTCCAAGCCTTTTCAAGATTGCGTTGTTGTACCGGGGACAATGTGTGATCCACGATTGCCAAACCAATATGGTCTTCATAGATGATCTTTGTAATTTCATCAACTTTGCCCGTGCCCATCAATGTAGCTGGGCGCATGGCTTTTAGGGGGACAATCGCTGTTCTCGCAACTTCCAGATTGATGGCCGCTGTTAAGCCAACGGCTTCTTCAAGTCGGGCATCGATAGAACGATAAACGTCCGCCTGATCCGAGCGTCGCTGAAAATCAGGAATTAAAACGATTGCCCGTTCCGGCTTTTGGTCCTCGGCTTCCGACCATTGAAAACGGCTTTTGCCGCCGTCATCAGATGTGGTCAAGCGTCGTCCTCGCTGTCATCATCGGGACCAAGATTTACTGGTCCTGCTGGCATAATCGTGGAGATCGCGTGCTTATATACCAATTGGGCAATGCCATCACGTTTTAGCAAAACACAGAAATTGTCGAACCAGCCGACGATTCCATTTAATTTTACACCATTCACCAAAAATATTGTCAGTGGGATTTTCTGTTTTCTAACCTGATTCAGAAACGCATCCTGAAGGTTTTGAGGTCTTTCCGCCATCTTTTATCCGCATCCGCCTAATGTGAACTTCGCTTTGCACCAGTCGACCTTGCGATGTTCTATTATTATTATGTTGGTCAGTACATGCCACCAGCAGTTCATCCGCCTTGCTCATTCATATAAAGGGCAGGAGCGGTCTGGTTCAAGTAAAAGTTTTATTTCATTCATCGTCATGCTGCATGTTTTCGTGAAAAACGCATCTTAACGCTTGATCCAATAGGTCGGATTGATAGCAACTAGAACGGCAATGACTTCAAGTCTTCCGAGGAGCATGATGATACTTAGTATCATTTTTTGGGGGATGATCATTTCATTGTAACTTGGCCAGCCTTCAGTTCCCCTTGGCACCCAATCAACAGAATATGCCGGGCCTGCATTGGTTATTGCCGCAATAGACGCGGTAATGCTTGCCTGAAAGCTCATTCCTGAAAATGCCAAAGCCAGCGCACCAAGCACCATTGTTCCAATTAGAGCTGCAGCCATGGTCCATATAGATTTCATCAAACGCAGATTATAGATCTCGGCGCCAAAATGAGATTTAGTCACAACATTTGGATAGATCAATTTCGTTAATTCATTTTCTGAGTGGAACAACATGGCTCCCAATCGATAAAGCTTTATTCCTCCAGCCATAGAAAAGCAGCCGCCGCCAATGAGAAGAATCAAAAACACAACACTCGGTGTGATCAGCAGAAAAATTCCAGGGCGTGATTGAAGGCCTGATGTTGATATCAGGGAGCTGGCATTGAAAATTGCCTCACTAACTGTTTGAACCGGACCTACGACCGTGCTGCCTGACGCTCTAAAAATTGCTATCAAGAATACAAATGACAGCAATCCAGTGAGGCCTATCAGGTAATAGCTTTCCCTGTGGTTTTTCAAATTGTTGATTTGCCATTTTATTACCATACGATGCCAATAAACATTGGTTGAAGCGATGATGAAAAATACAGCCATGACAATCAGCGCGAATGGTGGCGCGATGTCCACCAGTGTTTTACCGGCAGGCGTATAACCTCCTGCTGTCATGGCCGTACTGGTCAAGATCAGACTTGAAAACGCGTCCACGCCAGACAACATTAGAAGCACGAAACAGATAATGGTCGCGAGAAAGAAATATAAAAACATTCGCCAAGCTATGCGATTGACAGCTGACGTGGTGCGTCCTGATGCTTCGCCCGCGCTGCTGCGAGGCTTTGGTAAGCCCCCTGCTCTAATGGGTCCTAAGAACAGAATAAAAGTAAGGATGGCTGCCAGACCGCCAGTCCATTGCAAATTTGATCTCAAGAAAATTGCGGCGGGAGAAGCCGCTTCAAGACTGTCAATGCTATCGGCAGCGGTTGTGGTGAAAGCTGATACCGCTTCAAAAACCGCATGGAGATAGGAGATTTGGAAAAGATCCGCTAAGGGAAACGCCAAGACTAGGGGAAAGATTATCCACGAAAGTACTGCAAGGTAGACGGAATTGACACGATCGAGGTTAATCTTTCTGCCGCGCGTTGCCATCAAAATAGCTGAAGAGAAAAATGCGCCAATTACTGCATAAATGAGCAATGTAAAACCGCTGTCAAAATCCGAAGTGCCGAAACCGACAAACGCAGGCAAGACCAATGAAGCACTTAAAAAAGCACCTATGACCGCCACATAGTTGAGTAGTGCAATCATGAGAGCCTCTTGCTCCCTATGATCCTAGAAATACTCAAGACTGACCCTGAACATTTGTTCCACCTGTCGGACACGTTCTGACAATGCCAACATGATGATACGGTCTGTTGGCTTGATTATAGTTTCTCCAGTTGGTTGAGAGACGACCCCTTCATGGATCACCGCTCCAATTCGAATGCCCGGCGGTAAATCGAGTTCACGCAAGGGCTTTCCAACCAATGGCGAAGTTGAAAGCGCTTCAGCCTCGATAATTTCCGCCTGTCCGTTCTGAATTGAATAAACGCCGCGGATGCGGCCACGTCTGACGTGTTGTAAAACGCTTGAAATCGTCACTGATCGCGGATTGATGTAGTCATCAATGCCAAGTGACTTGGTAAAGCCATGATATCCAGCATTGTTAAGTAGCGCCAGATTTCCTGCGCAACCCAGTTTCTTGGCAAGGACGCTGGATAGAATATTCACCTGATCATCATTGGTGATCGACACCATCAAGTCGGCATTTGCGATGCCAGCTTCGATCAACAATTGTTCGTCCAATGCGCTGCCATGAAGAATTACAGTCTTATCCAAACCATCTGCCATTTTAACCGCCACATCGCGCGATCTTTCAATCACACGAACTTTGGTTGAGGGCATCAACTCTTCCATCTGCTTAGCCAAGTAAAGTCCGATATTACCGCCACCTGCGATGATCAAACGACTTAACTCAGGCTTCTCTTTTCCGAAAATTCCCAGTGTGCGGCGCGCCTGTTTTTTATCTGTTATGACATAGGCCAAATCACCCAATAAAATCTGATCACCGGATTTGGGAGCGATCATCTCGCCATCACGCCAAATACCAACAACAGTCGCGTTCAAATCTGGAAACAGCTCACTCAACTGCGAAAGCGGGGTGTCGATTACCGGGCAATCTTCATCACAATCAATTGCCAGCATGGAAACCTGATCATCGGCAAAAGGTACGATATCTCGGGCGCCGGGAAGAGAAATGCGCCGCAGGATAACATTGGCAACTTCAGTCTCCGGTGAGATGATCACATCAATCGGCATGTGCTGGCGTGCAAACAGATTTTGCCAATGGGGCTGGCGATAACTCTGCGCTCTAATTCTTGCTATTTTGGTAGGCACATTGAAAAGCGAATGGGCGACCTGACAGGCAACCATGTTGACTTCATCATACAAAGTCACGGCGATGATCATATCTGCTTGATCAGCGCCTGCAGCGGACAAAACATCAGGATGCGATCCATGGCCGTGGTAGCCGCGAACATCCAATTTATCCTGAATGTTTTGAACAAGTTCAGCGGAGTTATCGATGACCGAAACATCATTGCCTTCTTTTGCCAAGCGTTCGGCAATACCGTATCCCACTTGGCCAGCACCGCAAATAATGATCTTCATATCAAGTCTCTTATGCTTTTGAGGTGGCAATGCCGCCTATATCTAGTCCGCAGTCACAGCTTCTTCATCGGCAGTGTCTGTTTCACGCTTTTCTCGAATAAGCCCAGACTTTTTAATTTACGATGCAGTGCAGAACGCTCCATACCAACGAATTCGGCTGTACGCGAGATATTTCCGCCAAATCGGCCAACTTGTGCCGCAAGATAGTCTTTTTCAAAACGCTCGCGGGCATCTTTCAAAGGCAGCGAGAGCAAATGCTCAGTTTCATCTCCACCAAAAGACGGTAACATTTCGCCAATCTCGCTAGGAAGCATATCGGCCGTTATCACTTCACCTTCGCCAACACGCGACAAGATCATCAAACGTTCTATGTTGTTGCGTAGTTGGCGGACATTACCAGGCCAGTTATGGGCCTGCAAAACAGCCATGGCATCAGCGCCCATTTCGCACTTTGCAATGCCGGATTGGCGTGAGATTTGGGCCATAAATGCCTCAATCAATGCGGGAACATCTTCACGTCGCTCGGACAATGGCGGCACGACAAGGGGCACCACTGCAAGACGGTGAAAAAGGTCTTCACGAAAACTTCCGTCCTTTATGAGCTGCTCGAGATTTTGAGCGGTAGAGGAGAGTACCCGTACATCCACTTTGACTTTGGTGTTCCCCCCAACGCGCTGGAATTGTTGTTCTACCAAGACCCGCAAAATCTTACTCTGTGTGTCGCGGGGCATATCAGCCACTTCGTCGATATAAAGCGTGCCGCCATGGGCTTCTTCCAGCACACCTACTTTGCGTCCGCCTTCACCCGTTTCTTCGCTACCGAATAATTCGAGCTCCATTCCCTCGGGCGTGATTTGAGCAGCGTTCAGTACGACAAACGGTCCTTTGTCCCGGTTCGACATTTTGTGTATGGTTCTGGCAACTAGTTCTTTGCCTGATCCTGAGCCGCCAAGGATCATGATGCGGCTGTTTGTTGGAGAAATACGATCTAGTGTCTGACGTAAATTTGCCATCGCCTGGGATGTGCCAATCAGATCTGTCATGTCAGTGCTTTTGTCTTGGAGCTCCTGAACCTGTTTTTTCAACTTGGAGGTTTCAAGAGCACGTTCAGCGACAAGCAATAGACGGTCAACTTTAAACGGCTTTTCCAAATAGTCATAAGCGCCATTTCGAATAGCTGCGACAGCCGTTTCGATATTCCCGTGACCGGAAATCACAACAACCGGAAGATCAGCATGGGTTTTTTTGATAACTTCCAGCAGTTCCAATCCGTCGAGTTTTGAGCCCTGCAACCAGATATCAAGAAATACCATGCTTGGTTTTCGCTCACCAATTGCTGCAAGAGCCGAGTCACTGTCACCCGCCATTCGGGTATCGTATCCCTCGTCCTCGAGAATTCCTGCCACAAGATCACGAATGTCTTTCTCGTCATCAATAACTAAAATATCGGAAGCCATTAGGACGTTGCCTCTTTTGTTGTCATGTTTTCTGTTATCGGATCAGGGGTATGCAAACTGCTTCCATCCCCTTTCGTTGAACTTTTCGCCCCATTTTCAACTTCACTACCTTGCTCTTCGAGCACTGCTGTTTCTTCATTTTCAAACAGTGGAATTCTTAGGCGCATCATCGCACCGCGGCCACCAGTTGAAACACTTGGTGCATCCATCAACTCGATGCTTCCTCCATGGTCTTCTAGAATCTTTCGGACAATTGCCAATCCAAGACCAGTCCCTTTTTGCCGTGTGGTCATATAGGGTTCCAGGAGCTTTTGACGATCCTCTTCAGGCAGTCCTTTGCCATTATCAATGATATCAATCACCACTGAACCTTTGTCATGCCATGCATGGATATCTACTTTCCCCTCACCTTTCGGTAACTCTGTTGCTGCAACCGCATCAATCGCCTCACCGGCATTTTTGATCAAATTGATTAGCGCCTGTGACATTAAACGATCATCAAACCTGACGATGTGCTTTTCGTCACCCAAGTCTAAAGAATAGTTGATGTGAGAATTGGCCACTTTTTGGGTAAAGAGTGCTTCTTGTATGGTTTTCGAAATATCGCCTTTGGACATTTCAGGTTTTGGCATTCGGGCAAAAGACGAAAATTCATCCACCATACGACCAATATCTCCAACCTGCCTGATAATAGTTTCGGTGCAGCGGTCAAATACTTCCGTATCTTCGGTAATGTATTTGCGGTAGCGTTTGCGAATTCGCTCTGCGGAAAGCTGGATTGGTGTTAACGGGTTTTTGATTTCGTGGGCAATGCGGCGGGCAATATCTGACCAGGCAGTGCTCCTTTGAGCGACAACCAAATCGGTGATGTCATCAATGGTAATTACGAATGAATTGTCAGACGTTGCATCACGTTCTTGAGTTACCTGCACATTCAAATTTCGTGACTGACCTTCGATCATCGCGCTGATCTGTTCTCGATATTCAGCTTTTCCTGACTGCCTGGCATTTTCAAGAACAACAGCCAATTCTGGTAATATGGTGCCTATATTTCCAGTCGCGGACTCTGACAGACCAAAAAGCGACTTCGTGGACAAATTGGCGATTTTGACATTGCCTGTTTCATCAACCCCAATAACCGCTGCACTTACACCTGATAAAACAGCCTCTGTAAAACGGGCCCGATCATCGATATCTTTGTTGGCTTTCAACAATGCTCCGCGCTGTTGTTTCAACTGCGTTGTCATGGTGTTAAATGTGTCTCCAAGGTTCTTGAAGTCCCCCTCGGTGTGCTGCGTATCGACATTTACATCGAGATTGCCTGACGAGACTTGATCCGCCGCATCAATCAGCCGCCGAATTGGCCGGACAAATCTATCTGCAACGCTAATGCCCATCCAGATAGCCGCGAGCAAAATCATCAAGGCCATTGCCAAATAGAGAACAGCGAATGTTAACTGAACAGGTAGTCTGCTGTTTTCCAGTGCCGTATATTCGTTTGTGTTTTCCTCCATTAGCCGGAGCGATAGCAACACATCTTCGCGCATTGGCCGTATGGTGTACAAATAAAGATCAGGGATAGCGCGCATTTTTAATACGGAACCAATGATATTCGTACGTCCACGAGGAATGAAAATGACATCGCCGGTTTTCGCCGCTTCTAACGATTCTTCAGGAACAGATGGAAGTTCTAATTCTTCGTTGACCTTGGAAGAGATAACAACTTCACCGTCTTCGCGAACCAACTCAGCCGCGACCATTCCCCTGCCCCTCGTCTGCAAGTTCATCAATTCAACAAAGCCAGTTCTATCCAAGCTATATAAGCGCCTTGCGCGGTCCAACTCGCTGGCCATCGATACTGTCGCGTTGATATGCACGCGCGCGCTTTCATCCACATAGGCTTGGGCAACGCTCACTGAACCTTGAACAATTTCCTTGGTGCGTATTTCAAACCAGCGATCGAGACCAAGATCGAGGGTGACACTTGCTACGATAGCCACCATGATCGCGGGCAAGGCAGCTACCAAAGCAAATAGGCCAACGATACGAATATGCAAACGGGCTGCAGCACGCCCTCTGCGTCTGGAACGCAGTAACCTGAGAACCTCCATGACAATCAAGGCAACAAGAACCAAGGCCAATAAAGAGTTGGCTATAAGTGCGGCCCTGACAACATTTTCATCCGGCTCAAGCGGTGTGAGGCCAAACAAAATGAAAAAGGTAAGCACGCCAGTCATCAAAAGCGCGATGACAGTTGCAAAGCCTAGTTTTCTTGTAAGATTATTGGATTCTCTTGGAATATAGTTGGAACTTGGTTGAGCATTTTGCGGCACATTTTTCAAATTCGTGTCAGCGATATGGGCGATATCACTTCCTGAATTCGATGCAATAGCATTGCCTGACTGCGCCAAAAACATCCCCGAAATACGTTTGCGCCTATGCAAACTCTGCAAGGGCTGTGTCTATATTTAACATCGATAAATTTGCTTGAATCAATGCAACTGATACGAACAATATGTTGCAACGATGCCACTGCAATGTGGCAAAAATGAAACACTTCGTCAATTGGTTCATTGGAGATAAATTAGTTCATTCGATTGAACCGAATGTCCAACTCTTTAATCTTCTTGCGTAGTGTGTTTCGATTGAGTCCTAACAAGTCAGCGGCTTTGATTTGATTGCCTTTTGTATAAGCCAGGCTTGCAAGGATCAGCGGTATTTCCATTCGTTTTAGAACTTCACGGTATAAGCCGTGGGGAGCCTGACCATCGGGGAATTTTCTGAAATGTTCACCGAGCCAGTTTTCCGTGGCAATGGATATATCAGCCTGAATTGTATTTTCCGGAGTGGAATTTTGCTGGAACTCACCAGATGATAATTCCTGTCTGACAATTTCTCCGCTAATATGATCCTGCGGATACAGTGCCGCCAGACGTAAAATAAGATTTTCCAATTCACGGACATTACCTGGCCACGAATAGCGCTGCATGGCATCTATACCGGAAATATCAATAGTTTTTGAACTCATACCGTTTTTGGCATTGATCGCTAAGAAGTGATCGACAAGATCGGATATATCTTCGCTACGCTCACGCAATGGCGGAAGGCGCAGCGGAACAACGTTCAATCTGAAAAATAAATCCTCACGGAAGAGACCCTGATTGATTGAGGACTTCAAATCCTTATTCGTTGCAGCAACAATTCGCACATCGCTTTTTATGGGCGTACGTCCACCGACTGTTGTGTATTCACCTTGCTGAAGAACACGCAGCAATCGAGTTTGTGCTTCCATCGGCATGTCACCAATCTCGTCAAGAAATAGCGTGCCACCTTCTGCCTGCTCAAATCGCCCTGCTGATCTTGAATGGGCGCCCGTGAACGCCCCTCTTTCGTGCCCAAACAGCTCACTTTCGATAAGGTCTTTTGGAATGGCTGCCATGTTTATCGCTACAAAGGGGCCGTTTTTCCGCTTTCCATATTCGTGCAAAGCACGCGCGACCAATTCCTTGCCGGTTCCAGATTCACCATTGATCAAAAGGGTTAAGTCCGTTTGCATGAGCCGCGCCAAGACCCTGTAAACATCTTGCATAGCAGGAGAGCGTCCAACCAAGGGCATATCTTGGAATTGCTTTGGTGATGAACTGGTTTCTGGCGAGCGTTTGGGCTGAGAAACTGCCCTATCGGTTATTGCAATCAATTCGGGTAAATCAAATGGTTTGGGCAAATACTCATAGGCGCCGCGTTCAGACGCTTTGATCGCAGTCATAAAAGTATTTTGGGCGCTGATAACAATTACCGGAAGATCAGGTCTGGCGCGCTTCATTTTGGGCAGGAAATCAAACGCGTTTCCATCGGGCATGGAAACATCTGTGATAACCACATCGCCGCCGCCTTCTGAAACCCATTTCCATAAAGTAGAAATATTCGAAGTGACCCGAACTTCAAATCCAGCGCGTGTCATTGCCTGATTTAATACGGTTCTGATTGCAGCGTCGTCATCGGCAATTAATACGGTACCTTTACTCATTCCTGATTTTCCCATTCATCGACAGACAAAGGTGTTTCTTTTTCACGGTTTTTATAGACGGGTAGAAGGATACGGAAGCTTGTTCCCCGATTGTCAGATTCGCATTCCAACATGCCCCCATGGTCACCAACGATTTTGGCAACGAGGGCAAGGCCCAGACCAGAGCCGTTTGTTTTGGTTGTTACGAACGGGTCGAAAATGTGTTCTTTGATATCTTCGGGAATGCCAGAGCCGTTATCTCGGACAATCAATTCAATCGGCAATGCGATGCGTCCGCCTGCACCTGGAATAGACAAATGGACCCCTGGCCTGAAACCAGTGGAGAGCGTCACCTCGGGGTTTTTAGTATTTTTGGTGCTCTCAACTGCGTTTTTGATAAGGTTTAAAAATACTTGAACCAACTGATCCCGGTTACCAATCACTGGCGGCAATGATGGGTCATACAATTCTGAAAATCGCACATTGCTGCCAAAACCGGTCTCAGCCAATTTTCGAACATGCTCCAAAACAGCATGAATGTTAACAGGAGATTTTTCCAAAGGTCGTTCGTCTGAAAAAACTTCCATTCGATCGACAAGTTTTACGATCCGGTCCGTTTCATCTTTAATCAATTGGGTAAGTTCACGGTCATCATCGCTACCCGACATTTCAAGTAACTGGGCTGCGCCTCTGATGCCTGACAAAGGATTTTTGATTTCGTGGGCCAACATCGACGCCAATCCCGTAACAGAGCGGGCGGCATTTCGGTGTGTCATTTGCCTATCTAGTTTTTCTGCTGCTGACTGAGGAATGAATTGCAATATGACATGGCCGGGCAACTCCCCATGGGAAGCACCAAATACATCAATGATTTTTTCCCTGCCGATACGCGGAGAGGAAATGTCAATTTTGTACTCATTGATAGAAGCGTTGTACTGACGCACTTGATCTATCAAAGATAGAATCGGACTGGCAAAAGGCAGGAAATAGCCGACGTGTTGGCGGCAGATATATCCTACTGAGGATTTGAAAAATACTTCGCAAGACTGGTTCGCATAAACGATGTTGTTGTTTTCATCCACAACCAATACAGGATGAACCAAGGCATCCAAGATTGCAGATGGTACAGGTTTTGATTGACTTGCGGGCGCATCCATCAAGCAGCGTTCCTTGAGCTTCTAAGGATAGCTTGGGCCTGAGCCTGCAAGGCTTCCAGATGCACTATGACTTTGCTTGACGCTGAAGCCGTCATCATTTCCATCTTCAACTTGGCTTCAATGTTGAATGTTTGGCGTTCCATCCACCAGCCTATGTGTTTTCGCGAGCATTTTGTGCCGAGGGCTTCACCATAAAAATCAATCATATCCACATAATGTTCGACGATATCGTAGGAATCGTGAGGAACTACATTTTGCGCCTCACTGATTATTCTGCCGGGCAAATCAGGTTGGCCATAGCTTGCCCTTCCAATCATGATTCCGTCAGCGCCAGATGCAATTAACGCGTCTTTTGCATTTTGAAGATTGGCTATATCGCCATTTACAAGCATCGGTAATGAAGTAGCCTGTTTTACCTGGCGCACAGCACTCCAATCCGCTGCACCTTTATAAAACTGGCACCGGGTCCGGCCATGAACGGTTAGCAACTGAATACCTGCGTCTTCCGCCCGTTTGGCGAGTTCTGGTGCATTGATCGTATCATGATCCCAACCAAGGCGCATTTTGAGAGTGACCGGAACTTTGACAGCTTTCACCACAGCATGAATTAGTGTCAATGCATGATCCAGATCGCGCATCAATGCAGATCCTGAATAGCCCTGAGTAACCCTACGTGCCGGGCAGCCCATGTTGATGTCGATCACATCAGCACCATTGGCTTCGGCAATGCGCGCTGCATGATCCATCCATTCAGCCTGTCGTCCCGCAAGTTGAACAACATGAACAGGAAGTCCTGCGCCTTCTGCTTTCATCTGCATTTCAACATGGCCTGTTACGAGCGCTTCGCTCGCCACCATTTCCGACACGACCATTCCCGCGCCAGCGCGCCAAGCAGCACGGCGAAATGGCACATCGCTGACACCCGACATCGGGGCCAACAAGGCGCGATTTCGGTATACTACAGAACCCACGGACAAAGGTTGCGCCAAGAGTTTTGCTGGCTCAATAGAAGGTTCGGGCTGTTCTTTAAGTGCAGCAGATGTCATATATGCCTAATATTTAATCAACTATTTCCAATGTGCATTTTATAGACAAATGAAATGCTTGAGACAAGTGTTGAATTGTCGCAAAAGGACGAATAGGGATATTGAAGCCCCTCTTCTTGGCCTATTGTGAGAGCTTCATGAAACCTGACCAATTGCCCGCTACGAAAAATGCTGTCGTTATTGTCGCCGCTGGTCGGGGTTCGCGGATGGGTACCAGTGACGATGGACCAAAGCAATATCGTTCCATCGGCTCACATTGTGTTTTGCAACAAACCTTAAGTGCATTTAACACTTCGCCGCTTATCGATTTGGTTCAGGTCGTCATCCATCGCGATGATCTTGATCTATATAACGAATTCGTTTTTGAGCATTCTAAGCTAGCAATGCCTGTTTTCGGTGGAGCAACACGCCAACAAAGCGTATACTTGGGACTGCAGGCGTTAAACGACGTAAAGCCGGAAAATGTTCTGATACATGATGCAGCGCGTCCTTTTGTTAGCCCGAAGCTCATATCGAATGTCCTTGAAGCAATTGAACCATCAATATGTGTGCTGCCAGCAATTGCCGTTTCAGAGACAGTTAAAAAGGCAAAGGCTGATGCCAATACAACTTGGGTTACTGATACTGTTTCGCGTGATAATCTCTATCTGGCGCAAACACCACAAGGGTTTGTTTTCAAGGAGATCATGGCGGCGCATGAATACGCGGCAAGTCATGACAAGCACGAATTTACCGATGATGCCGCAATTGGCGAGTTTTCAGATATGAGTGTAAAACTGGTTCAGGGTACAAGGGAAAACATCAAAATTACCACATCTGAAGATTTGGATTTTGCAAATAATATGAACGACTTAAATCATATACTTAAAGTTCCAGATATACGAACCGGGAATGGCTATGATGTTCATAGACTGGTCGAAGGAAAGGCCGTTATCCTTTGCGGCGTAGAAATCCCTTTTAACAAAAAACTGGATGGGCATTCCGATGCAGATGTAGGCCTACACGCACTTACCGACGCTCTTTTGGGTGCTATCGGCGATGGGGATATTGGCAGTCACTTCCCCCCCAGTGATCCTGAATGGCGCGGTGCGGCATCTGATCAATTCTTGGCTCATGCCTGTAAGTTGGTGAGGGCTCGCCATGGCATTATCACGCATATGGATGTAACATTGATTTGTGAAATGCCCAAAATTGGTCCACATCGTGAAAAAATGCGTGCCCAAATCGCTCAAATTTGCGATGTAGAAATCGATAGAATTTCTGTTAAAGCGACAACCAATGAAACAATTGGCTCAATTGGACGTGGTGAAGGCATAGCCGTCATAGCAACTGCAACAGTGGTGATACAGACATGAAGATTTCAGAAGAATTGGTGGAAACAGCGCGTTATGTGCTGGGTGTATTTCGGGAAAAGAGTGCTAAAATTACGACCGCAGAGTCTTGCACTGGTGGTATGATATCAGCGCTTTTAACGAGCATTGCCGGCTCATCAGATGTATTTGACCGAGGGTTCGTGACCTATTCGAATGCCGCTAAGCATGAGTTGATTGGTGTTCCTGAACTTCTGCTCGAAGAATTCGGCGCTGTGTCGGCAGAAGTGGCAATGGCAATGGCTCAAGGTGCCCTTGAAAAATCGAACGCCACTGTCAGCGTTTCCATTACAGGCATTGCTGGCCCTGGAGGTGGATCAGAAGAAAAACCAGTAGGATTGGTATTTATTGCCGTTGCTGGTCCCATGGGTTTGTTCGTGGAAGAATTGCGACTTGGCGATATTGGGCGTGATGAAGTTCGCGCTCAAAGTGCTCAGGCTGCTTTGGAAATGCTTGTAGCATTCGGGTTTGATGATGAAGATGCGCTGGATGACATTGAACCGAACCATTCAGACAATGGCACACCAAACCTAAACTAGGATTTTTTCTGTTTTACAAAGTCCAAGATAATCTGAGCACATATCGCGCCGGGCGCTTCTTTTTGCTTCATTTTTGAGTTTACCAATTTGAACCCATCCAGCTGTGCTTGACGGCGTGGGCCTTCAATCACCAAATCCTCAATCAAACGCGCGATAACTCCGGGACGGGCATGGTCATTAATCTGTTCAGGCACAATAACTTTGTCAGCAATTAAGTTTGGCAATGCTGCTGTCCAAGCGGTCATCAAGAAGCGCAACGCATTCACCAAAGGATCCAGCTTGTAGATCGAGACTGTTGGAATGCCATATAAAGCTAATTCAAGCAGCACAGTGCCAGAGGCAGCAATTGCAGCGTCTGCGGTCTGCATCGCGTTCCATTTCGCTTCTTCGCCGCTTAGTATTTCAGGTTGGTTCGGCCAATCAGCAATGACTTGTCGGATATATTGCTCCATATGTGGAACGGCAGGCAGAACGAATTTGGCAGTGCTTCCTCGCGCAATCAGTTCATCCAAACTGGCCTTGATAATAGGCAGCAATCTGCTGATTTCGCTCTTTCTTGATCCTGGTAACAACAAAACAGTTGGCGGACTTGCGGGCACCTGTTTCTTTACAAAGTTGGTTTTTCCGGCAAGGCGAACCAACGGATGGCCCACATAAGTGGTTGGCGGGCCTTGCAGATCCTTCATCACTTGCGGTTCAAAAGGCAGTATGGCGAACACATGATCAATATAAGAGTTCATTTTTTTCGCCCTCCACGATCGCCAAGACCAAACCGTAGGGCAAACATATTTGATTATCGGCAAATCAGGCCGCTTGGCTTTCACACGCTTTGCCACCTGCTTTGCGAAATCTGGGGAATCAATCAGTAGAACTACATCAGGTTCTTTGCTGAGGATATCATTTGCAACAGCTCGAACACGGGCGAGAAGTGTGGGTAGTTTGCTAACCACACCAGAAACTCCCATGATGGCAATATCCGAAGAATTGAAAAGCGGGCTTAATCCAAGACTTTGCATCTTGAGCCCCCCTAACCCCATGGGTTGCACAGCAATTTTTAGTTTTGCGAATTGCTCTAGCAAATCCGCCCCCAGGGCATCACCCGAGACCTCACCGACTACAAAATATAATTTTACCGAATCATTCACGATGGAAAGTCCTCAAGGGTAACTCCGATTATGAATATCTTTTTGGCATTCGCACGTTTTATGGTTTCAACGCGGTCTAGTATCAAAGATCGTCCAGCTTCAATCGCGATGCCGCTTAGCCCTGCGCCCACAACGCTATCAATTGTATCAGGTCCAATAGCAGGAAGGTCTGCGCGCATATCCTGCTTTGGCTTCATAGCTTTGGCAAGCACCCCTATTTTTGGCGTTAGAGAAAGACGACCGCTGTTTCGAAGTTGCGCTACGCGATGGATCATCGCATCGGTACCCTCAGCAGCTTCCAGCGCGATAACGCGGCTATCTTCGGCAATTGCTGCTTGCCCGACATCGATGGCTCCGATCGCTTTTGCAGCTTTGAAGGCTTTTTCAACAACTGGCATTATCACTTTTTTGGCAGGCTTTCCGCATATGATACCATGCGGCGCTAACAAACTGGGCACCACTTGATGTGCGCCTACAATTGTTATGCCTTTTTTGGCAAAAAAATCGGAAATTTTGGCAAGAATTGAGTTATCGCCACCCATCATTATTTTGACGAGGGTCGGCACTTCTTTCAAAGTATTTAGATCTAGTTTGAGTTTGGTGAAATCAGGACGTTTGGTAATGCCGCCAGCGAATATTGCGTGCTTGATGTCCTGCTTGCTTAACAATTCAAACAGTTTTGAAAGCTGCCCATAGGAAAGGACCTCCGCAGCAATATCCCTTAGATCTTCACTGACTTCACCCGATATTCCAATCAGCAGCGGATTTTGTTTGTTTTTTTGCATTTCCCGATAAATCTCGCCGGGCAAAATACCGTTGCCAGCAATGATCGCCACTCTCGATAGACTAGGATCAAACTCTGCCACGGCTAACCACCACTCGCGAAAAACCTAAGAAACATTGCCAAACAAAAACCATGCCCAGATTATAAGCCAAACTCAGACTAAATCATCTTTGTTGCGCGGAGTGCACAAAGAACGGTTTTCGCCTGACTTAATGAAATTTAAAATCCGTTTTACTACAGGATTGTCTGACATTGTGTCAGGAATATCATTTACCGCCTCGGCAATGGGAACGTCCCCAGAGAAGATATGTTTATAGACCGCTCTAGCCGCATGAATATCTTCACGCTCCAGCCCGGCGCGCTTCATGCCAATTACATTTAGACCGCCGAGATAAGCTCGGTTCCCAAGCGCAACACCATAAGGAATAACGTCGTTTTCCAACCCAGCCATACCGCCGATAAAAGCATTATTGCCAATGCGGCAAAACTGATGAACCCCAGCACCGCCGCCAAAAATCACGTTATCGCCGATCTTGCAGTGACCAGCAACCATAACGGCATTTGAGAAGATGATGTTGTTTCCCAATACACAATCATGGGCAACATGGGCGTTGGCAAGAAATACGCAATTATTGCCGATGATCGTTTTGCCCGCATCGCCAGCTGTTCCCGGGTTCATCGTAACCCCTTCGCGAATCGTGCAATTGGAACCGATTTCGAGCGTTGTAACTTCGCCTTTAAATTTCAAATCCTGTGGCTCATGGCCCAAAGAAGCAAACGGAAACACCCTTGTCTTCGTGCCTATAGACGTATGGCCAGCAATGACGGCGTGAGAAAGCAACTCAACCCCGTCCCCCAAATTCACATTGGGTCCTACATGGCAAAACGGGCCAATTTTTACATCTGCGCCTAAAACAGCGCCATCTTCTACAACGGCTGAAGGATGGATATTTGTCGTCATTTACTAGCTTCTTCTTCCGGCTCAACCATCATCGCGCCAATTTTTGCTTCGGCGACCTTTTGCCCATCAACCGTTGCATGGCAATCAAATTTGAATATTTGCCCACGTTGCTTTGTTTTCTTAACATGCAATTCCAAACGATCTCCCGGAACAACCGGTTTTCTGAAACGAGCATCATCAATTGTCATAAAATATACGAGTTTACGGGCGCCTTCTGAGTGCATTCTTGCACTAATCGCGCCAGCAGTTTGTGCCATAGCCTCTACAATTAGGACACCTGGCATAATCGGTTCGCCGGGAAAGTGTCCATTAAAATGAGGTTCGTTGAAAGTAACGTTCTTGATGCCAACGGCGCTATCATCGCCATTTATCTGTTCGATGCGATCAATAAGCAAAAAAGGATAGCGATGCGGGAGTAATTTGAACAGCTCGCTGATTTCTATACGATCAATTCCGGTGTTTGCACTCATCGTCACTCGCCCTTTTTTGATTGAATCAAAGCCTTCAATTTCATGTTCATTTTAACCCAGTCTTTAATAGGAACGGCCGGATATCCAATGACTTTAGCGCCTGCAGGTATATCACTATGGGTACCAGAACCGCCACCTAGTTGGGCACCTTGCCCCACATTTGTGTGACCGCCAACACCAACTTGGCCGGCGACAACAACATAATCACCCAAAGTTGCACTACCTGCAATCCCGGCCAAGCCAACGACTACACAATGGCGTCCAATGACGACGTTGTGACCAATCTGAACAAGGTTATCAATCTTGGTACCCTCTCCGATCACCGTGTCGCGATTTGAGCCGCGATCAATCGTTGAGTTTGCGCCTATCTCGACTTTGTCTTGAATGATGACACGTCCAATTTGTGCGACCTTCAGGTGACCGCCTGGGCCCATGGCAAAGCCAAAGCCATCCTGGCCAATTCGAACACCCGAATGCAGTATTACATTGTCGCCAATATAGGCATTTGTGACTGTTGCAGCAGGGCCAATAACTGAATTGCGACCTATCTGTACATATTGGCCGACTATTGCATTTGCCATAATCATCGAACCTCTGCCGATTGCAGCACCCTTCCCGATAATTGCACCTGCTTCGACGATGATATCGTCTTCTAACTCCACATCTTCACCAATATGGGCTGCAGAACTAATACCAGTTTCACCGGTGATTGATTGCGGTCTGGCTGCTGTGGGATAAAGCAAGGAAAGCGCAACAGCATAGGCTTTGTAGGGCGTTTCATGAACCAATGCAGCGGTGCCATCTGGAACTTTGTCTAGCAGTTTTTCAGTGCAGAAAACGGCTGCAGCCTTCGTATCAGCGAGATATTTGATGTATCGCGGATTATCAATGAAAGACAAACTACCAGGGATTGCATCTTCCAAAGGGCTAGACTTATCTACTATTAGATCGCCGACACCAAAAAGTCGTGCCCCCGTTTTTTCGGCAAGTGCAGATAGAGTCATTGGACTTGGTTGGAAGAATAGATGGTTACTCATGTAATACTCTTTAAAAGGTATTTCTCATAACAAAATGGGGCATAACTGCCCCATCCTGTCAATCTTAACAATGTGTCGTATTAGAAAGTCGAACTAATACCAAAGTTAAACTGTCTGATCTCGTCCTGTTTCTGCTGAATAATAGGCTCAGCATAGTCAAAGCGCAACGGACCAAATGGCGAGTTCCAGATGATAGAGGCACCGACAGAAGCACGAATGTCATTGCCTAAAATCTGATCCATCTGTGATGAATTCAAACCAGCTCCAGCGTTGGCAGCAGCATTCGCTGTTTTGATAGCATTCACACCATTGTCATCTACGCCCCACAAAGAACCTGCATCAGCGAATACAGCGCCACGGATACCGAAAGACTCAGGCAAGAACGGCGCTGGAAAGTTAATTTCCGCTGTTGCATTCCAATAATATTGGCCACCAAGTGCATCGCCTGTGATCGGATCACGCGGGCCAAAGCCATTATTGTCGAAACCACGGATCTGTTTGCTGCCCTGGAAGAAGTTGTCCAATGTACGGAAACCATCATCTCCAAAGGTTGTCAAAGCTCCGGCGCGGGCACGAACCATACCAACAAAATCTGCTTCTTCAGACAATGTCGCATACGCAATTGCCTTGGCTTCCGTCTTCAGATAGGTCGCATCACCGCCAGCGCCAAATGCCGTTTGCGTAATTTCAAAGCCAACACCTTCTCTTGGAACCAATCTGCTATCGATTGTGGTGTAGTTCAGCGCATACCCAAACCCAGAACGCATCCAATCTGTTGGGGAATTCGGTGGGGCCAGCGCAGCAGACAATTCGTTTGCTCTGTTACCTTGAATTGTATCTGCCATAGTCAATGACGGAACAGGAACCGGTACCAACGGATCCGCGGGATCCAGCAAACTGTCTGAAATATTCGTGGAGGTATCAGCATAAGAATAGAACAGGGAAATCCCTGTGTTTTCCTTCAAAGGAATACCAAAGCGAATAATGCCAGTAGTTGATTCTGTACCGTAACTGGTTGTGTCATTCGAGTTGTTGGTAGTTTGCGCTAGGTCAAAACCTGCCGACATGCGATAACCCAAGAAATAAGGTTCTGTGAATGAGAAACGATAGGTTTGTTCCTCAGAGCCAAAGTTGCCCGAAATACGTAGCAATTGACCACGGCCCATGAAGTTCTTTTCAGTGAAGGAAACTTGAGCCAATGCGCCGCTGGATGAACTATATCCGCCACCGATTGAAAACTCACCGCTGGCTTTTTCTACAACACGAACATTCACAACAACACGATCAGATGATTGACCACCACGTGTCGTAATATCAACTGATTCAAACAAATCTAATGCCTCGAGGCGTTTCTTTGTACGCTGAATGAACACCTGATTGAACGCATCGCCTTCAGACATATCAAACTCACGACGAATAACATAATCGCGGGTCATATCATTACCAAGAATGTTGATTTTCTCCACGTAGACACGTGAACCCTGATCAACCAAATAAATAATATCGATCGTACCGGTTTCAAAATTACGGTCACCACGTGGAACAACCTCAACAAAGGCAAAGCCTCTGGTTGCAACTTCCTCAGTCAAAGCAATAATGGAGTTTTCAACTTTCCCAGCACTGTATGTTTTACCAGAAACTGTCTCCAGTTTATTGTACAAGCTGTCAGATTCAACGCCTGGCAAAGTGGATTCAATGCTCACATTACCAAATACGTATTTATTGCCTTCATCAACTGTAATGGTGATGTTGTACTCATTTGCGACTTCATCCAGCACAGCTGAGGATGAAAGGATTTGGAAATCAGCATAACCATTGTTGAAATAATAACGGCGGAGCTTCTCTTCGTCAGAAGATAGTTTTCCCGGGTCATAAATATCGTCATTTTTCAACCAGCTGAGCAAGTTGCTCTGCTTGGTTGAGATAACTTCTTTCAATCGCTGAGTGCCGATTGCTGTATTGCCAACGAAAGTAAGCGATCTGATTTTTGTTTTACCACCCTCATCCACGCGATAAACGATGTTCACACGGTTGTTTGATAGAGGAACAACTTCAGAAGAAACAACAACGTCAGCGCGACCTACGCGTGAATAAGCCTCACGAATTGCATCTACATCGGTAGAAATTGTATCCGGTGAAAAAATACCACGCGCTTGTGAGCGAACCATGCCTGACAGCGGGCCATCTTTCAGGCGCTTGTTACCCTCAAAAAATATCTGATTGATGGTTGCGTTCTCATCGACTTCAACAATCAACGCAGATCCCGACTGGTAAATGCTCACATCAGCGAACAACCCAGTGGCAAAAAGCGCCTTCACCGAATCGTCAATATCGCCATTGCTAAAGCTTTTTCCTGGTTCAACGGTAACAAACGAACGCACCGTATCTGCGCTCATTCTTGTATTTCCGCGAACTGTTACTGTGCTTACAACTGCAGCAGAAGCTTGGCTTGCTCCAAGAACCGAAAGAGTGGCGACTGAAACTGGCGCCAAAGACAAGAAAAGGACGGCAATAGCCATGTTTCTTGCAAAATTTCTGGCAAATAATTTGATTTTCATCATTTTCAGCACAAAAGCCTCATTCTTTTCATTCAACATTTTGACCAACCTATTTCGCTATCGGTTCGACCTGCTGGCCAATCTGTCTGCCTAACACTCAATCTCATACACCAAAGACCGGACAGAATCCGGCTTAGTTAACAAATCTTTTACAGGGATTCCCGTCCTGTGCAACCACTCTAATCAAAAGAAAATTGTAATTCTCTCAACATGTTGCATATTCGCCATGGATATTCGTTCGATTGGTTAACAAAACGTACCCAACTTTTCCTTACAAGCAGGAAGACACCGATAAACCGACTAAATCGTCCGAAAAATGCGATTTTTTGTAATAATTTTGCTGCAAACCATGACATTTATTGCAATAAATTTGAGCGCGCAATTCCGCATCTGACGCCCGTCCACATCTGTTTATTTGAAGAAAATTGACGATATATCGTTCCAAGTCGCAAAAAGCATTAACATCAGCACCATTCCAAAGCCAATTTTGAAGCCAATTTCCTGCGCTTTTTCACCCAACGGACGACCGCGAATGGCTTCTATTGCATAAAAAACCAAATGGCCGCCATCAAGCATTGGAACGGGAAAGAGATTTAACAGACCAATACTGACAGATAATATCGCTGCCAGGTTTACCAAAGCCGCAAAACCGAGCGTTGCTACCTCACCGGATACTTTTGCAATGCGGATTGGTCCGCCTAACTGATCGGCAGGCTGATGGCCGATGATAATATCTTTCAAATACAGCATCGTATTGGAAATAATAAACCATGTCTCGCCAACTGCTTGCCCCACGGCCTCAACAGGACCGCTTTTAACAACGCGTCCATCGGCTAGCGCTGGATCATTCATAATACCAATAACGCCAATAGCATTGGTATTTCCAAAACGATCGGTACGATCTTGTCGACGTGGCGTTACGCGAAGGTCTTTGACTTCGCCATTTCGTTTGATGGTGATGTTTAACTCACGCTCTGGATTAGGTGCAACGATTCTGGCGATGTCAGAAAAAGCAGCGATGGTGGTGCCGTCAACGGCAAGAATCAAATCACCCTTTAAGAAGCCAGCATCGCTGGCGGCGCTATCGGCAACTACATCAGACACTACCGGATCTGATGTGTAGCGGCCCAAAATCATGAAGCTCATAGAAAAAATAACGATTGCCAGAATGAAATTGGCAACGGGCCCGGCAACGACAACGGCAGCCCTCTGCCCTACCCGTTTATGAATGAAGCTACCTTCGCGCTCTTCCGCGGTCATTTCTGCGGCTTTCTCGAAATCAGGGGTTGAAGCGCCATCGGCGTCTCCGCGAAACTTTACATAGCCTCCCAATGGAATCGCACAAAACTTCCATCGTGTTCCGTGCTTGTCAGTACGTCCAAATAGTTCTGGTCCAAACCCAACTGAAAACGCATCGACCTTTACCTTGTTCCAGCGCGCTACTAAAAAATGTCCTAGCTCATGGAAAAAGACAACCACAGTAAGAACAGCCAGAAACGGCAAAATATAACCAAAAAAGGAAATTGAAGGCACTGGGAGGAATCCATTCATATGTTACTAGTTTTTGATTTGAAACAAAGGGTCTAGGGTGTTTCGCCTGACCATGCAAGTCTGCGGACATGCTGGTTCAATGTTCGTCTCAAACACCAGCGTTACAGCTCAAATTCGAGCTTGATCCCTAGCACAAAAACTTTGTCTAAATAAAGAACGCCTGCATCAAGAAGTCTGGTAATAATGTATTTGGGATAGTGTCGCTGGACACAGCATAACTGATGATCCATGCGGCAGCGATAGCGAAAATCAAACCGTCAATTCTATCCAGTATGCCGCCATGGCCAGGAATTATTTTTCCGGAATCTTTCAAACCAAAACGTCGTTTGATCCAAGATTCGAATAGATCGCCAAGTTGGGAAAATAGCGCCAGCAAAATTGCCAAAACAATCGCGCGCAGGCTGATTGAATATCCAAATGCCAGTTCAAGAAGCGCAGAAATTATAATTGCACCTATAATTCCACCAATAAAACCAGACCACGTTTTATTAGGCGATATTTTGGGAGCTAGCTTCGGTCCACCAAATGTTTTTCCGCTAAAATAGGCGAATGTATCAGCGCCCCAAACGCATGCAAATACAAACAGAATGATGAAAAATCCGCTTGGGCCAGCGCGCATATCCACCAAAGCCATGAACGGGGCGGCGGCATAAAGCAGCAAAACAGCAGCCCATATTCGCTTTTGAGTTATCCAATGCCAAAGAGCTAACGCGACGCACCCAACAGCAAGGAGAATTAATCCCGAACGATGATCGCCTAATATGTAAAACGTAAAAATCAGAACCAAGAACCCGAGCGCTGCAATAAGAAATTTGCCGGGCAAATGAGCCTTTACCATAGACTGGAATTCATAGAAAATGAGCGCTGATAGTACGAGAGCCAAGAGCTCAAACGTTCTGCCGCCAACCCAGGTGCAAAATAGCGCAAAAGCTGCAAGCACCGCTGCCGAAGCAATGCGCAGAGGCAGTTCAGAATACTTTCCGCTTTTAATTTCAGCCACTTTTGACATTCTCCCCCCCAGTCAAAGAATCCAACTAATCTAAGCCACGATAACTTAGCTACCAGCTTCCCTGATGATTTTCTCTTTTGATTGTGTTGTGGCCAATCCGCCGAACTTTCTTTGACGCATCGAATAGTCTTCAAGAACTTCTTCAAGATCAGATGGCGTGAAATCCGGCCAATATTTTTCAACGAATGCAAATTCTGAATACGATGCTTGCCACATCAAAAAATTTGACAAGCGATATTCTCCAGCTGTTCTAAGGATCAAATCTGGATCGGGAATACCGCCAGTATCCAACTCATCAGACAGCATTTTTTCTGTAATGGATTCAGGCGCTATACTGCCAGCAGCAACCTTTGCAGCGATTGATTTGACTGCGGAAACAATTTCCTGCCGCGAGCCGTAATTAAAAGCAACGACCAGCGTTTGCGCGCGGTTATCTTTGGTCAAGTTTTCTGCTTCATCGAGCAACGCCAAGATATCGGCGGGTAGATTGTCCCGATGTCCGATGATTTTCACTCTAACCTGATTTTGATGTAACTCGGCCAAATCACGGCGAATGAATAATTTCAAAAGTTTGAAAAGCTCATTGACCTCATCTTTGGGTCTCGCCCAGTTTTCGGTCGAAAACGAATAAAGAGTTAGATATTCTATTCCCTGCTCTCGCGCTGCCTTTACGATTGATTTAACCGTATCGACCCCTTTTCGATGTCCAAAATGACGAAGTAAGCCGCGCTCAGAAGCCCAACGCCCGTTGCCATCCATGATGATAGCAAGATGACGTGGTGTCTTTCTGTTAGGCTTGGTTGTTTCCATTTCGGACATTCCCGGGTGCGCTCCTCAACCACGATGGATTTAGGGTATAGACCTAATTAGGAGGTCAAACCCCAATACCATAAAAGATGTAAACTATACCTGAAGAATTTCTGTTTCTTTCTGAGCCAATATCGCATCTACATTGGTTACCATGTCGTCGGTCATTTTCTGAACCTTGTCAGAAGCAACCCGGGCATCATCTTTGCCCAATGTGCCATCTTTCTCAGCTTTTTTGGCTTCTTCCATGCCATCTCTGCGCACATGGCGAATAGCCACTTTGGCACCCTCAGCATATTGGTGGGCGATCTTGACGAGTTCCTTACGGCGTTGTTCGTTCAACTCTGGCAGAGGAATACGAAGGTTCTGACCGTCGGTAACAGGGTTCAAACCCAATCCACTTTCGCGGATGGCTTTTTCAACCGCGCCAACCATAGACTTGTCCCATACCTGCACGGAAACCATACGCGCTTCAGGAACGTTTACTGTTCCTACCTGGGAAATTGGCATTTTTTGACCATATGCTTCAACAACAACCGGATCCAAGAGACTTGCAGAAGCCCGACCGGTGCGCAATCCAGCCAGGTCATTTTTGAGCGACGTCAGCGCGCCCTCCATGCGTTTGGTCAAATCACTAAAATTAACAGCATCGTCAGACATAAATTCTTACCCTTGTTATTAAAACCATAGCTTAGCAGTTAAATCGGTTTGCCCGTTATGTCCAGCGGCTCAAGCCCCTAAACAGTTACCGTCGTGCATGTGGCATTGCCTTGCAACACTTTGGCCAAACCACCCTTTTCTTTCAATGAAAACACTACGATGTCGATTTCCTGATCCCTAGCCAATGCCACTGCAGACGTGTCCATCACCTTCAGCCCACGAGATAAAAAGTCCGAATATGTAATGGTGTCAAATCTGGTTGCGCTTGGGTCTGTCTTTGGATCGGCGGTATAAATGCCATCAACCTGTGTGCCTTTTACAATCGCGTCTGCCTTCATTTCGCAAGCGCGCAAAGCTGCAGGCGTGTCAGACGTGAAAAACGGATGCCCTGATCCGCCAGCAAATACAACAACGCGCCCTGCTTTCATGTGTTCATCCAGACCACGTTGGGTGAACGTCTCACAAAATGTCGTCAATTCGATTGCTGACAAGACGACGGCCTCAACGCCAGACGCATTAAGCGCCATTTTCATGGCAATCGCATTCATTACCGTTGCGAGCATGCCCATATGATCAGCGCTTACACGGTCAATGCCTTTGGTTGCCAAAGAGACTCCGCGAAAAATATTGCCGCCGCCAACCATCAAAGCAATACGAACACCCAATTTTTGAGCTTCGGCGATGTCAGCGGCAATGCGGGCTGTGGTGTCTGGATCAATGCCAAACTCCTGTTTGCCCATTAAGGCTTCGCCAGACACTTTGAACAATATGGTTTTATATTTGGTGTTTGCAGCAGATTTATCTTTTGTCAAAACGGCGCTTTCAATGTTGTGAATCGCATGAATTAATATTCGTAGTCGAGATACACGAAGGGCGCCCCGTTGTCACGAAGCGCCCTATCATTAGATCAACGAAATTGATCGGTCCGGAAAACGAATTTTATTGCTTGTTCATAGAAGCGACTTCAGCTGCGAAATCGTTTTCTTCTTTTTCGATGCCTTCGCCAAGCGCCATGCGCACAAAGCCAACCAGTTTGATTGGAGCGCCAGCTTCTTTTTCAGCATTTTTCAATGCCTGCTCAACGGTGTTTTCGCCATCAATTACGAAAGTTTGGGATAGCAATACGCTTTCTTCGTAAAATTTGCGCATACGGCCTTCGACCATTTTGTTGACGATTTCTTCCGGCTTGCCAGATTCGCGGGCACTTTCTGCAAAGATTGCGCGTTCACGTTCAGCAACATCGGCTGGAATTTCGTCTTTGGTTGCTGCAAGCGGGTTAAGCGCTGCAACATGCATAGCAATCTGTTTGCCGATTGAATTCAATACAGCGCTGTCGCCGTTTGATTCCAAAGCAACCAAAACACCCAATTTACCAAGACCATCGCTAACACCATTGTGCATATAGCTGGCAACAACACCGTGTGGCACTTCCATTTTGGAAACGCGGCGCAGAGACATGTTTTCGCCGATTGTCGCAATTGCTGCTGTTAAAGTGTCAGCTACTGATTTGCTGCCACCGCTGATGGTTGCTGCTGATAGTGCTTCAACAGTGCCGTCTGTGTTCAAAGCTGTTATTGAAACATTGCGAACAATCGACTGGAACTGTTCGTTTTTCGCAACGAAATCTGTCTCGGAGTTCACTTCAACCACAACGGCGCTGGTTGTGCCTTGTTCGATACCGATTAGGCCTTCAGCAGCCACACGGCCAGATTTTTTCTCAGCTTTTGCGATGCCTTTTGAACGTAGCCAGTCCATCGCTGCATCAATGTCACCATTGTTTTCAGTCAAAGCGTTTTTGCAATCCATCATGCCTGCGCCTGATTTTTCGCGAAGTTCTTTTACCATTCCTGCGGTAATTGTCATTTCATCATCCTTCCTGGCAAATCTTCAACTGCACAATGCTCAGCCAGCCACACCAACCGAAATCTATTTTGCTTTGATAGAATTGCTTACCGGTACCATCAATTGCGATGCTTCATGCACCACCCTGCCCGGCTTCATCGTTTATATAAGAAGCCATTGCCGAAAACCAAATCCGGCAATGGTTACTGTTTTTCCTGATTAGGCTTTTGCCATCTCAATTGCCTGTGCGCGCCAGTCAGAAATCTGCTCTGCACTGAAAGGCATGTTTTCATCGATACGTGCTACATCTGCATCGCTAAGCGCTGCAACCTGAGCAAATGTTGTGATGCCTTGGTCATAAAGCTGACCTTTTGCAACTGGGCCAATGCCTTTGATCGTTGTTAGATCGTCCGGCTCACCAGCAGGCGCTGTGAACAACGGAGCTGCAACTGCGGCAGGTGCTTCAGCTACAGGTGCTGGAGCTGCTTCAGCTTCAACGGCTGGTGCTGGCGCTGGAGCAGCGGCAACTGGTTCCGCGGCCAAGACTTCTTCCAAAGGGGCTTCTGCCATTGCGCCAATATCAACGCCTGCGCGGCCTTGCTGACGGGCAATACCATCAAGGGCAGCTTTAGCAATCAGGTCGCAATAAAGCGAAATAGCGCGCGATGCATCATCATTACCGGGAATCGGGTGATCGATAAGATCAGGATTACAGTTCGAATCAAGGATCGCAACAACAGGTATTTTCAAACGGCGAGCTTCATCAACCGCGTTTTTCTCTTTGTTGGTATCTATCACAAACATCAGATCAGGCACGCCGCCCATGTCTTTAATGCCGCCAAGGGCAAGTTCAAGCTTGTCATGCTCACGGGAAAGCATCAAACGCTCTTTCTTCGTGAAGCTTTCAGCGCCGGAACCGCTGAGCATTTGTTCGAGTTTGCGAAGGCGCTTGATTGACGCTGAAATGGTGTTCCAGTTTGTTAATGTGCCGCCGAGCCAACGGTGGTTTACATAATATTGAGCAGATTTTTTAGCAGAATCAGCAATGATCTCTGAAGCCTGACGCTTGGTGCCAACGAAAAGCACGCGGCCGCCATTGGCAACAGTATCAGATACTGTTTTTAGTGCTTGGTGAAGCAATGGAACTGTTTGAGCAAGATCCATAATGTGAACGGAATTGCGTTTGCCGAAAATGTAACGTTCCATTTTCGGGTTCCAGCGATGGGTGTTGTGTCCAAAGTGGGCACCAGCTTCCAATAGCTGGCGTAGGCTGAAATCAGGCAGCGCCATGGTAATATTCTCCTTTTACCGGTTTAACCTCCGCGGGGAATGAACTGCCAAAAAGCAAGTCACCGGAACGCTATTTCATTTCTGAAGTCTGGCAGGTGCCATGCTTGTGTAAGCTGGAGGCTGAGGCCAGTCGCGCAATCCCGCGTGTGGAATGAGCGTGGCATTAAGCGAAAACAGATTGGAATGCAAGGGGGGATTGGAAACTAGGCTACAGGCGCATTATGAGATTGAGCAATTTGGCGGTATGACGAAGATCACATTGCCTATGAAAGCGCCTTTGCGGCAAATTCAAATGCGCCTACTCCCCAAACAACAAATCTAGTTTCTTAGCCATGTGATTTGCCAAAACACTGGCCAGTTTATTTGCTTCACCGCTGGCGGTTCCAGCATTTTCCCAAATGACCAGCCGACCTTTGCGAGGCTGAGAGCTATCAGCGCCCTCCTCTATAGCCGCTTTATATTCAACGGATGCAAGGATATGGATTGCGCCCGATACTGGACTGCCATCTGTCCCGCGAATGAAGAACTCGAGTAGCATGGGGCTGGAGATTTCTGCCGCTGCAATGGCTGATGTATAGGCATCATCCGGATTGCGCTCCCAGCTGATGCCGACACTGGCAGATTTCAATCCTTTAGCCGCTGCTTTTTCAGAGGCTGCCTTGATCAAGGTTTTGCACATTTGGTGTACAAATTTACGATCGCTGGACACTACACAGCGAATTCCGACGCCGTCCAAGCCGACCAGGTTTGCTGGTTCTGGTTTCCAGTCGGTTTTCGTCTCGGCATAAGAGTGATTGGCAAGTCCCAGCCCTATCGATCCAAGAATGAGGAGAAAGAGCATCGCGGCCTTAGAAAATTTCATGGCAATATATCCTTCTTTTCAGAGCTTCATCTTAGCTGAAAGTCCGACTTTGGGAAGGAACGCTAAATTCAAAGTGTGACAAAAAGCACATCTTTGGAACTGAGGACATGTTCAAAACAATTAGCCCGATGGTGGGCGTTACCGATTGGATTGTTAGACATGGAAATCTTTGGCTGTGGACACTTTGAAATCGCTGGCCTTGCGGGTGTTGCGCTGTATCTTGGTTCCTATGGAGCTCTTCAAGTGGGCGTCCTTAGAGGCAGCAGCCCCTATTATGCAATCGCAAATGGTTCGGCAGCGGTACTGGTATTGGTGAGTTTGATGAAAGACTTCAATGTTTCCTCTGCAATCATCCAGCTTTGATGGATTATTATTTCAGTCATCGGATTGGCTCGGATCTACTATGTGCATCATGCCATCAAATTCGATGAAAGAGAAAGTGACACGATTGCAAACAAACTACCGCACTTGCCCAAGGAATTGGCGCGACAGTTTTTCAAATCAGGCGAATGGGTGAATGAGAAAGCTGGCGCTATTTTGATCAATGAAAACCAAGCCATCGATTATTTCTATTATATTCGGTCTGGCTCGGCTTCTGTTTCCAGATCAAAGATGAAAGTTGCCAAGTGTAATGCAAATGAGTTTGTCGGCGAAATCACCTGCTTTTCCGGCGAGCCTGCAACTGGCACAGTGAAAGTTACTTCTAGTGCAGAACTGTTTCGGATAGACATAGAAACCCTGAGAAAAATAGCTCCAGAAGGCAGCGCGTTACGTCAAACGATTGAGCAGTCGATAGCTGATGATTTGCGTATCAAAATTGGCGGAAAAAATAATCAAACCTGGATTGATGACGAAAGCAAACAAAACTCGATCGGTATATTGAAAGACATAGATATCGTCTCTGCTGCTTAGGTGCCTTTCTTGATCTGCGTCAATGCAATGCCTCCCTCCTTCTCATAGCTTTTATAAGTTCATAGAATAATGGGAAGGAGCCAGCTATTGTCTGACGTTCGTATAAGTGAAGGTGCTAAGGTAGCAAAACCTGATCTACAAAGCCCGAATCCACCAATTGCTAAACAGACCGCAACGGTTGTACGTAAATTGGACAAAACCGATCCGGTTCGCTCGGTGTTTGAATCTGGCGAATATCCATATTCCAAGAAAATTAGCCGCCAAGCCTATGAAAAGAAAAAGGCTGATTTGCAGGTAGAGCTTTTAAAGGTTCAAGAATGGGTACGAAACTCCGGCGAACGCATTGCTATGGTTTTCGAAGGAAGGGATGCAGCTGGTAAAGGTGGGACTATCAAACGGTTTATGGAGCACCTTAATCCACGTGGTGCCCGTGTGGTGGCGTTGGATAAGCCGACTGACCGCGAACGAACACAATGGTTTTATCAACGCTATGTTCAACATCTACCCGCTGGCGGTGAAATCGTGATGTTTGACCGATCATGGTATAATCGTGCTGGCGTAGAGCGCGTGATGGGTTTTTGCTCGCCACAGGAATATTTGGAATTCATGCGCCAGACGCCAGAATTTGAACGTATGCTGACACGCAGTGGCATCAGGCTCTATAAATATTGGTTTTCAGTAACGCGCGATGAGCAACTTCGCCGTTTTAAAAGCCGGGAAAAAGAACCGCTAAAACAGTGGAAGCTATCCCCAATTGACCGCCAATCATTGGACAAGTGGGATGATTATACCGAAGCCAAAGAAGCGATGTTTTTTTACACCGATACGGCAGACGCTCCTTGGACCATCATTAAATCTGATGACAAGAAACGAGCCCGGCTGAATTGCATGCTACATTTTCTTTCCAGTCTTCCATATCCTGGCAAGAACACCAAGCTGGTTGGGAAACCGGACCCTCTGATTGTCGGTTCATCGGCGCATGTTATTGGAACAGATGCACATATTCTAGGAAAGACAATTCATCCTAAAAGCAAAAAATAGAGGATAAGAGCAAAGTTCTTTTAGTAGGGAATTACACAAGTTCCACTTGAAGAATACCAGGTACTGCTTTGATTGCATTGGCAAATTGTGGAGTCATTTTGAACTTCTCCCGCAAAGTGACCTCCACTTCCATCTCACCATTGCCGTCAATGACAATGACAGATACGCGACTTTCCCCGCGCCTTGGGCTGGATTTACCCGTCAGCATTGCTGATATGCCTGCGATGGGTTTTTCGTCGCGAAGGAAAATACGCAGATTTTGTGTTACACGCGCTGCCTCTGCTTCCAGCGATTCTACACTTTGAATGCGCACGGAAACGCCCTCTTCCCGTTGCTCAGCGCCTGCCAATAATATCACTGATTGTCCGGGTTCCAACGCGTCGCGAAAACGGTTTAAGCCCTCTTCAAATATCACAGCTTCATATTGACCAGATGGATCAGACAACGTGATGATGCCCATGCGTTTGCCCGTGCGTGTCTTACGCTCCTGCCTTCCCGTAACGGTTCCCGCCAAGCGGCCTGCGGTTGCCCCTGCGCGAACCGACTGTTCAAACTCGGCGAACATTTGAACGCGGGTTCTCGTCATCAAATCACGATATTCATCAAGCGGATGGGCAGAGAGATAAAAGCCCATAGCGCCAAATTCTCGCTGGAGCCGCTCTGATGGCGTCCACGGTTTGATGTCAGGCAGTTCGATTTTTTCAACCACACCCGTTGCTGCGCCAAACATGTCGTTTTGGCCAGACTCGCGATCACTCGCCATTCGGCTGGCAAAGCCCATCAAGCGTTCCATTCCAGCCAATAGCTGCTCGCGGGTGTGACCAAAGCAATCCAATGCTCCAGCGCAGATCAAGCTTTCAATGGTCCGCTTGTTTACTTGACGGATGTCTATGCGAGAGAAAAACTCAGATAGGTCTTTGTATTCTCCATTTTGCTCACGCTCGGAGATGATCTGGCGAACAGCACTTTCACCTACGCCTTTGATCGCCGCCAGAGCATAGTAGATTTTCGCCTTGCGAACTGTAAAATGTGCATGAGAGGTTTGAACGGACGGTGGCACAAGATCAATATCGAGGCTCTTGGCTTCCTGACGGAAAATCGCCAATTTGTCTGTATTGCCCATATCCAGCTGCATTGAGGCAGCCAAAAACTCTACGGGGAAATTCGCCTTCATATAGGCAGTATGATAGGAAACCAGCGCATAAGCTGCGGCGTGGGATTTGTTGAAACCATAGTCTGCAAATTTTGCCAAAAGATCGAAGATAGAGTTAGCGCGGTTTTCTTTGAGGCCATTTGCCATGGCACCTTTGACAAAGATGCCGCGCTGTTTATCCATTTCAGAACGGATTTTCTTACCCATAGCGCGGCGCAAGAGGTCCGCAGCACCAAGGGAATATCCGGCCAATTCTTGGGCGATCTGCATCACCTGTTCCTGATAAACGATAACGCCCTGGGTTTCCTTCACCAGATGATCGATCATGGGATGGATGGATTCGATTTCTTCTTCGCCGTTTTTACGAGCGTTATAAACCGGAATATTCTCCATTGGACCGGGTCGGTACAACGCCACCAAAGCAATAATGTCTTCGAACTGATCTGGTTTCATGCCGATCAGGGCTTTGCGCATGCCCATGCTTTCCAACTGGAAAACGCCAACTGTTTCGCCGCGTGTAAGCATCTCGAAAGTTGATGCATCATCCAAAGGAACTGCCAGAAGATCAATCTTTTGAGGATCTTCGGCGCGATTGGCAACAAACTCGACGGCTTTTTCGAGAACTGTCAAAGTCTTCAATCCCAGAAAATCGAATTTGACGAGACCGGCTGGCTCAACCCATTTCATGTTGAACTGGGTGACTGGCATTTCTGATCGCGGATCGCGGTAAAGCGGCACCAATTCATCCAGGCGCCGATCTCCGATCACGATACCCGCAGCGTGGGTGGATGCGTGCCGATACAGCCCTTCGAGGCGAATAGAGATATCAAAAAGCTTGGTGACAATCTCCTCACTGTCTCTTGCTTCCTTTAAGCGCGGCTCCTGCTCCATTGCTTGTTTTAGCGTAACGGGATTAGCAGGATTGGCAGGGATCATTTTCGCAATCCGGTCCACCTGCCCATAAGGCATTTGCAACACACGGCCGACATCGCGGATTACCGCGCGAGCTTGAAGTGTTCCAAATGTAATGATCTGGGCTACCTGTTCGCGTCCATATTTGTCCTGAACATAGTGGATGACTTCCTCGCGCCGATCCTGACAGAAATCGATGTCGAAATCTGGCATAGAAACACGTTCAGGGTTCAAAAAACGCTCGAATAGAAGGGAAAACCGCATGGGATCAATGTCGGTAATCGTCAAAACCCAAGCAACAAGAGACCCGGCACCAGAACCCCTGCCTGGACCGACCGGAATACCATGATTTTTTGCCCATTTGATAAAGTCAGCAACAATCAGAAAGTATCCAGGGAACCCCATCTGTTCGATGATACCCAGTTCATAATCCAGTCGTTTGTCATAGTCCTCTCGGGTAAAACCGCTGGCTGGCTCAAAGGCAGCCATCCGTTCTTCAAGACCCGCAATAGCTTGTTGGCGCAACACATTGGCTTCAGCTTTTAGCGCCTTTTCCGGGTCTTCGCCCGGTTCTGCAGCAAAGCGTGGTAAAATCGGCGCGCGCATAGGCGAACGGTAAGAGCAGCGTTGTGCAATTTCTGAGGTGTTATCGATGGCTTCAGGCAGATCATAAAACAGCACATTCATTTCGGCTGCTGTCTTGAAGTAATACTCGTCCGTGTAAGTCTTACGATCTTCCGCACCAACTACGACGCCTTCAGCTATACAAACCAATGCGTCATGGGCCATGAAATCAGAGCGCGCTGGAAAGAGAGCCTGGTTGGTAGCAACAATCGGCAATTCGTTTTGATAGGCTAATTCCAAGAGTGCGTTTTCTATTACTTCTTCACGTGGCTCCTCTCTGGAGCCGTGGCGTTGAATTTCCACATAGAGGCGATCCTTAAAGATCGCTTTCAAATGAAGGAGGCGTGACGTTGCCTGGGCCGCATCTCCCGTTTTCAGTGGGATATTAACTGGCCCCTCGCCGCCGCCCGTAAGGCAAATAATATCCTCAGCGTATTTTTCGAGATTTGCAGGCGAAACATGCGGGCCTAAATGGGTGGTGCGATCAAAGCCAGAATTCTTGTTATTGTTAGACCCAAGAACGACGACATCCTCGCTGGCGTCAATTTCAACAACCGCCTCCTTGTCGTTCACGTCTTCAGGCGAACCGATATGGGCAATGCTGGCAAGTTTCATCAAATTGCCATAACCTACCTCGTTCATGGCGAGCAGAATTATCGTGGGTAATGTTTCCATCACATTTTTGCGGGAGCCAGAAGTTTTTGCTTCACCATCATCAAAATGAATGGCCAGTTTTAAGCCCATTATGGGTTGCAGGCCCTTTGAGGCAGCTTTTTCAGAAAATTCCAATGCACCAAAAAGACTGTTTCGATCTGTCACCGCCAATGCAGGCTGATCATCTCCAACAGCCAGATCAATTATCTTGGCTAGGGGTAGTGCCGATTCAAGCAAAGAAAAAGCAGATTGCACATGCAAGTGTACGAACGGCTTTTGACCAGACGCAACTCTTGCAGCCGCATCTGATGGCGAAGAAACTTCGCCCTGTAATTGTTGATGAAGATCGTCTTTTTTACCCAAAGGTCTTTGCTCCCGTTCACAGGAACAGATTTGCATCGCAAACAGCGAACACACAAGGGTATAAGCAGCAAATTTAAAAAAGAGACAGGATTTTCCCTAACTATCTCGAGCAAGCCATCATTGCCCAGCTTCAATCATGTTACGAATTTCCACCGCTTTTTCAAAATGGTCCAATTGATGGGCACCAATCCACCAGACAGCTGCATTCAAAAGCAATTCAGGATCGCCATTTTTATTCGAGAAGAAAGCGTAGAATGACAATCCAACGCCTTCCCCACTCTTTCTGATTTTACGATTACAAACATCGATCGCCTTTTGTCTCAAATACGGTCTCATGTCTCACTCCAATGTGAATTCCGGACCAACAAGGAACAAAGTTAAATCAGGTAACAGCTTGTAAAATGTCTGCCCATGTAAAGATGGTAGTCAGGAAAAGACTGATGGTTCCAAGAGATGCAATATCGCGGAAAGAAACATACATGGTAGAACTCCTCTGAAAGCTTGCGGATACAAATTGGCAAGCTAATTCTTGTTATGTATTTATATTGTTCTTTATATGTTCTCATCTTAATTAAGTCAACAGGAAAAATGCGATGCAATCCATTTGCACCTTTTTCATCAGTTTTGTTTAAGAATGTTTTCCAGCAACGGCAGCTGCTCAATGGCGATCCGTAGCACTGGGCAAACAAGTTTGGGCGCGGTTGAATTCAACCAAATTGCTTATGGCAAGCGAAGTTAGAATTTCATCTCGACCACTTTACCGCCTTTAAGCGTGACGGTTTTGTCCATGCGTTTGGCAAGTTCGTGGTTATGGGTCGCGATCAAAGCCGACAAGCCAGTACTTCTTACCAGACTCTCAAGCATCTTAAACACGCGATCAGATGTTTCAGGATCAAGATTACCTGTCGGTTCATCGGCCAAAAGCAACTTTGGACCATTGGCAACAGCTCGGGCTATCGCCACCCGTTGCTGCTCTCCGCCGGATAGTTCAGACGGGCGATGATCCTCGCGGGCTTCAATGCCCATATAAGTGAGCAATTCCATTGCGCGGGAAGAAGCCTCACTCTTTGATATGCCCCGCAACAATTGAGGGATCATCAGATTTTCGCGTGCGGTGAACTCAGGCAGCAAATGGTGAAATTGATAGATGAAGCCAATATCATTGCGGCGAAGGCCAGTTCTTTGGTCTTCGGCCAAGCCAACTGTCGGCACACCACCTACATAAACCTCACCTGCATCAGGCTTTTCCAACAGACCCGCCAGATGAAGCAATGTGGACTTGCCCGCACCAGAGGGCGCTACCAAGGAGACCATTTCCCCTTGGCCTATTTCAAAGGATGCTCCGTCTAGAACTGTCACCTTTTTTCCATGGGCTTCGCTGTAAATCCGGCTTACGCCATCAAGATGTAAAACAGGTTGTGTCATCGTATTTTCAACCTACTCATATCTCAGGGCTTCAACAGGATCGAGGCGCGCCGCCCGCCAAGCGGGAAACAGGGTTGCCAAGAATGACAAAACCAATGCCATTCCCACAACCATCACGGTTTCGCCTACATCCATTTTGGCTGGCAATTGGCTCAAAAAGTAAAGTTCGGGATTGAACAAGGTAGTTCCTGAAAGCCACGAAAAGAACTGGCGAATGCTTTCAACGTTGAGACACACAACCACGCCAAGAATAACGCCGGCTATCGTTCCAAACACACCAATGGCGGCGCCCGTTAAGAAGAATATCCGCATGATAGCGCCACGCGTTGCGCCCATGGTTCTAAGAATGGCGATGTCCCTGCCCTTGTCTTTCACCAACATGAACAGACCAGAGATGATATTGAGTGCAGCAACTAATACAATTAGCGTCAAGATAAAGAACATCACATTGCGCTCAACTTGAAGCGCGGAAAAGAACGTGGCGTTGCGCTGGGTCCAGTCGGTCAAGAAAATTGGCCGCTGCGACGCGTCCTCAACGGGAATTCGCATTTCCTGAACTTTGTCCGGGTCATCAACGAAAATCTCAATAATATTCGCTTTGTTTTCCTGATTAAAATAGAGCTGCGACTCGGCAAGCGGCATGAAGACAAAGGTGGAGTCATATTCGCTCATGCCAACTTCGAAAATGGCCACCACAGGATAGGCTTTCACCCGCGGCGTTGTCCCAAATGGCGTCACATCGCCTTCAGGCGAAATAAGCGTAATATCATCGCCAACTCTGAGCGCCATGCTATTGGCCATGCGAATGCCGATGGCGACACCTTCATTGGTGTCAAAGCCTTCAAGCGTTCCACCCTTGATGGTTCCGGCAACCGATTCAATGCGTTTGATATCTTCTTCACGAACGCCTCTGACAAGCGCTCCTGAGCCGCCTGAGCCGCTGGAGACCAATGCCTGGCCCTCAATCAATGGAATAGCCAGTTTTACACCCTCTAAACCATTGATGCGCGCAGCGACATCCGCATAGTCGGTCAATTCTCCATCAATTGGGGATACAATCAAATGACCATTTAGACCTAAAATGCGGTCTAGCAATTCAGCACGAAAGCCGTTCATAACAGCCATAACGATGATTAGCGTAGCAACGCCCAACATGATGCCGGCGAAGGAAAAGCCAGAAATCACAGAAATAAATGTCTCACGGCGCTTCGAGCGCAGATAACGCCCTGCCAACATCCATTCGAGACCAGAAAAAGCCCGTGTACTGCCTAATTGCTTATCCACTATGCGCCCGTCCCTTGTGATTAGCTGGCACTCAGCTGATTGATTGCTTCATCAATGGTTACAGTAACCCGTGAACCATCAAGGCGGTTCTTAAGCTCGACCTGACCCTCTGCAATTGATCTTGGCCCGGCAATAATCTGCATCGGCAATCCAATCAAATCCATCGTAGCAAATTTTGCCCCAGCCCGATTGTCTGTCTCGTCGTAAAGCACTTCTTTGCCTGCGCCTTCCAGGGCTGCATAGATTTTTTCACAAGCGGCATCAACTGCTGCATCGCCCGGCTTCATATTGACCAAGCCGATATCAAACGGTGCAATGCCTTTTGGCCACCGAATGCCGTCATCATCATGGGAAGCTTCAATGATTGCAGCAACCAGACGTGATGGCCCGATGCCGTAGGATCCCGAATGAACAAAATGTTCTTTGCCATCAGGTCCCATCACTTTGGCCTTCATGGCCTCAGAATATTTCGTGCCAAAATAGAAGATGTGACCCACTTCAATGCCACGAGCAGATAGCTGAGAGCTGCTGCCTACTTTGTTCCATGCATCTTCATCATGCATCTCATCAGTTGCGGCATAGGGTGTTGTAAAATCCTGTACGATGGCAGCCATGGCGGCATCATCTCTATAATTCAGATCAGCTGAAGGCGCTGTCATTTCAAGATATGACTTGTCACAGAAAACCTGACTTTCGCCCGTATCAGCCAAAATGATAAATTCATGAGACAGATCACCACCAATGGGGCCTGTGTCAGCACGCATTGGAATTGCCTTTAAACCCATGCGCTCGAAGGTACGCAAATAACTGACAAACATTCTGTTGTAAGAAGCCCGTGCGCCAGCCTCATCGAGATCAAAAGAATAAGCATCTTTCATCAAGAATTCACGCGAACGCATTACGCCAAAGCGCGGGCGCACTTCATCGCGGAACTTCCACTGAATGTGATAAAGGTTTAGCGGCAGGGCTTTATAAGAATTGACGTAGGAGCGGAATATTTCCGTCACCATTTCCTCATTGGTTGGCCCAAAGAGCATTTCGCGCTTATGGCGATCTTCAATACGGAGCATCTCTTTTCCGTAATCCTCATAGCGTCCACTTTCACGCCATAGATCAGCAGACTGGATTGTTGGCATCAATATTTCATTGGCCCCCGCACGGTTCTGTTCTTCGCGAATAATGTTGCAGACTTTGTCCAACACGCGTTTGCCAAGAGGCAGCCAAGAATAAATGCCCGCCGACTGTTGGCGCACCATGCCAGAACGCAGCATCAAGCGGTGAGAAACGATTTCCGCTTCTTTAGGGGTTTCTTTTAGCAGTGGCAGAAAAAACTGGGATAAACGCATGATAATTCCGGGAATCAATTGAAAAACACTGTATCACCTTAAACCTGTATTCGTGGCGACATACAAGCCTTGGCCGTTTTGCAATTGAAATGTGTCAAGATACACAGTCCTCATGGCGAAATTGGCTATTTTATATCTCAAGGGCAAAACAAGGAGATATGAAAATGAAAGCTTCTTATGCAAATCTGTTCATTGAATTAGGCAAATACACTTTTGCAACGGTTATCGTGGTAACCGGATGCATTGCAAGTGCAGCTATTGCCTCTTCTCAATATAAAAACGCACCTGAATCAGGACCTCTTCAAACCAAGAGCGTTCAATTGGCTATCGAGTCGCCAAATATGAATGTTTGTCCGGCGCAGGCAAAAATGGCTGGTTGGATACATACCAACAAGCCGGGTAAAGTTAGCTATATGATTGCGAAAAAAGGAGCTGAAGTTTCCGGTCCATATTTCATTGATGCGGTAAAAAGCGTTAGTGGCGGTGGAATGGCCAGTTTCTCAAACAGCTTTCAAATTCAGCAGGCAACGGATAGCGAATATCAGATCCTTGTTGCCAATGCAGAAGGTAAAATTGTTAGCGACTGGGTGCCTTTGAAGGCAAGCTGTAAACTTCAGTTAGCCGGATAACCTAATCAAAAGTTTTCCGGATAAATGCTTGGAAACGAATGAAGCCCCATTCCCAGAACTTGTGTGGCGTAATACCAAGCCAGAAATAACACACCAGATATTACCGTGTTGATCAACAAGCTCTGGCCAATTTGTAATTTGGCCGGAGCGCTTGGCTCGGTTCCTGGAACTATTTCGCCGGCTTCGTCTTGGGTTTTCAGACCTATCGACAATACGGCAAACAAGCATACCCACCAGAACAAAACGTAATATGCGATTGCAGTTAAGGTTCCCATTATACTTGCTCCAACTCAACCAATGTTCCAACAAAATCCTTGGGGTGCAAGAACAGTACCGGCTTACCATGAGCCCCGATTTTAGGTTCACCGCTGCCCAGCACCCTCGCGCCTTTTTCGATCAGCTTGTCTCTCGCCTTCAAAATATCATCCACCTCATAACAAATGTGGTGAATGCCGCCATTTGGATTGCGCTCCAGAAAAGATGCAATGGCTGAGTCCTCGCCCAGCACTTCCAGCAATTCGATTTTGGTATTCGGCAATTCAACAAATACAACCGTCACTCCGTGTTCCGGCAAGCCTTGCGGCGGACTAACAGTTGCGCCAAGGGTATCACGATATAGAGCTGCACCTGCTTCAAGATCAGGCACTACGATAGCGACATGATTTAAACGACCAATCATGGTTTAGACCTTTGCAACAAATACAGTTACGGCTGGTTTTTTACCCCAGTTATTTCTGACAACTGCGCGAATGGACTTGAAGACCGCACCCTCGACGACAGATACGTCTTTGCGCCGTTTGGGCGGCATGCTTTCTACAGCAGCGCTTGCAGCGTCAAAAACGATATCGTCAAAGGATTCTCCATTAGCAGTCAATTCCGGCAACCCATGTAAAGAGATATCGATTTCATCGGCTAGCTTTCCATTGCGGTCAAGAACGATCGAACAGGCCACAAGCCCAGCATAAGAAAGCTTTCTGCGTTCCGTGACGCCAACATCTTCTTCGCTGCCGATTACTTTGCCATCTTTATAAATACGGCCATGGTGGATCGTATCAATAATTTCTGCAGGACCAGGGGCCAAACGCAATAGATTCCCATTGCGAACCGGTGCCACTTCAGGAACGCCAAAATCTGCAGCCAATCGGGCATGGGCGTTCAAATGCAGAGCCTCGCCATGTACCGGCACTGAAATCTGAGGTTTTACCCAATCATACATTTGTTTCAATTCACCAATGCGTGGATGGCCTGATACATGAACAAGCTCTTCCCCATCATTGATGATATCGATACCGCGATCAGCGAGCCTGTTTTGAATATCCAGAATATGTTTCAAATTGCCCGGGATCACACGCGAAGAGAAAACAACTGTATCTCCCGGCGCAAGGTGAACTCTTGGATGTTCATCGCGCGATAGCTTCGCAACAGCCGCGCGATCCTCACCCTGGCTGCCCGTACAAATAATGACAATCTTCTTGCGGTCAATCGACTCAAATTCATTCTCGTCGATAAACGGTTCAAGCCCCTGCAAATAACCCAATTCTTCGGAAACTTCGCATATGCGCTTCATAGACCGGCCCATAACCATGACACGTCTGCCAACGCTTTCAGCAGCTTTCGCGATAGAACGGATTCGCCCGACATTGGAGGAGAATGTCGTAATGGCCACCCTGCCTTTGGCGCGTTGAATAACATCAGCAATAGAAGCTGAGACCGTTGTTTCGGTTGGCGACTCGCCTTCACGCATTGCATTGGTAGAATCGCAAATCATCGCCAGCACACCCTCTTTGCCCAAACGACGGAAGGTGGCTTCATCGGTTGGCGCACCAAGCGTTGGTGCGTGATCGATCTTCCAATCGCCCGTATGAATAAGCGTGCCAAGCGGCGACTTAATCGCCAAGGAAACAGGCTCTGGAATTGAATGGGTTACATGCACCGCTTCGATTTCAAACGGTCCTATATTGAATTTCTGGCCAGCTTTATACACCTTGACAGGGATGTTCTCGCCAATTGGGTCCGATTGAAGTTTGGCTTCCAACATGCCAGCGGTAAATGGCGTACACCAAACCGGTTTGCGAATGAGCGGCCATAGTGCGATCAGCGCACCATAATGGTCCTCATGGGCGTGGGTGATAACAATTGCTTTCAGCGCATCGCCCAGCTCTTGAACAAAGCTGATGTCTGGCAAAACCAGATCAACCCCGGGTAAAGATGGCCCTGGAAATGTGACGCCGCAGTCAACCATGATCCATTCACGCTTGTTTTTCGGCCCGAAACCATAAAGCGCCAAATTCATTCCGATTTCGCCAACGCCGCCTAGCGGTACGAAAAGTAATTCTGCTGATTTATCCATAATTCCCTTATGCCGTTTCCAGCTTGTTCATGCAAAGAATATATCCGCGACAGATATACGCTCTATCTTTCCATTTGAGCCTTCTAAAAGCAGTAGGCCTTGTTCATCAATTCCGGTAAATTTTCCAATGCGTGTTGGTTCTTGCGTTTTTGAGGGCATTCTTACCTCAATCGTTTTGCCAAGATTGGATGCAGCTTGTAAAAAATCTGTCCTGATAGAAGCGAACCCATTTCCCTGGTTCCACTGGATCAACCGATTTGCCATCGCGTCACTCAAGATTTGAATAAAATCTGCTGGCTTGGTGTTTAATCCCTCGTTTATTAAACTAGTCGCAGGATGAAGTGTTTCAACAGGGAAATGTTCAATATTCACACCAATCCCGATAACCACATAGCGCTGGTTTCTAATAAGATGACTTTCAAGCAGAATGCCCGACGTCTTCTTTCCATTTAACAATACGTCATTTGGCCATTTTAAGTCGACTTTTGTAAGTCCCGCATTTGGCAGACAAAGAATGGCATCTCTAATTGCCAGACTGGCAACGAAGGTAAGTGTATGTAGCTTTTCAAGATGACCTGCCTCGCACAATAAAAGCGACGCATATAGGTTTCCTGATTCTGACACCCAGTGCCGGCCTCTGCTTCCGCGTCCTTGTAGCTGTCTAGTACCAGTAATCCACAATTGCCCGGGATCTCCCTTTTCAGCTTCTTCTACACAAAGAGAATTGGTGGAACCTACGTCCTCAAAAGCCAAATGACGAAAGCCGTGCGAAAGCGCCATAGGCAACAATTAAAAGAAGCTGGCGGCGGCGGCGCTAGTACGATCGAAAACTGGACCAGCAAAGATATAAAACAGGCTAATGAAAAGGACGCTGACACCCAGCACCAGTTTCAGCTCTGTTGCCATAGGTACGTATTTTTCAGTATTAGCGGTTTCATCAAACCAGATCATTTTTATGATGCGGATATAGTAATATGCGCCAACCACACTCGATAGAACGCCGATTACTGCCAATGCAAACAAGTTTGCTTCAATGGCTGCGACAAATACGAAATACTTCGCAAAGAAGCCTGCCAGAGGGGGAATGCCTGCGAGCGAGAACATGAGCAAGGTCATCAAAACTGCCAGCATAGGATGACGGGTTGCAAGACCTTTCAAATCATCGATATCTTCGACCATTCCATCCTTTTTGCGCATCCCGATGATGAGCGCAAACGTACCAAGGGTCATCACCATATAAATGGTCATATACATGATGACACCGTTGATGCCAGCTTGTGTACCTGCAGCCAAACCAACCAAAGCGTAGCCCATATGCCCAATGGATGAATACGCCATCAGGCGTTTGATATTAGTCTGACCAATCGCAGCAAAAGCGCCAAGCATCATAGATGCAATGGAAATGAACACGATGATCTGTTGCCAATCATGGGTTACTGGCTCGAAAGCGCCCATGGTGACGCGAACCATCAATGCCATTGCCGCCACTTTAGGAGCTGCAGCAAAGAATGCTGTGATCGGCGTTGGAGCGCCTTCATACACATCTGGGGTCCACATATGGAATGGAACCGCTGAAATCTTGAATGCGATACCCGCAAGAATAAAAGCAAGGCCGAAAATCAAACCTACCGAACGATCAGACCCTGACAAAGCTTCGGCAATGCCCACAAAAGTCGTGTGGCCCGTGTAGCCGTAAACCAGTGTAATTCCGTATAGCAACATACCGGAAGAAAGCGCGCCAAGCACAAAGTATTTTAGACCAGCTTCTGAAGCTTTGGTAGAATCGCGATTGATCGCGGCACAAACATACAGTGCTAATGATTGAAGCTCGAGACCAAGATAAAGCGTCAACATACTGGCTGACGAAATCATCAACATCATACCAGTAGTCGAAAGCAGAACGAGAATAGGATATTCGAATTTCTCAAACTGCTCGCGGCGCATATAGTTGATGGACATTGCAATGGTCAAAGCAGAACCAATAAGCGCCAATATCTTCATAAAGCGCGCAAACGGATCCATGATAAATGCGCTTTGCAGAGCATAGCCATTGTCTTCGATCTGATAGACAGAAATGCCAGCAATAACGAGCAAAGCAAGCGATAGACCGGTGACCAAAGTTGTTGCGTTTCGGCCTGAAAACACGCCAACCATTAGTAAAGCCATGGAGCCTAGGGCCAGCCAGATTTCTGGGGCAGCCATCGCTAGATTTGGTAGATCGATTGCGCTCAACATGTGCGTCTTTGCTCCGAATTCTATTTACAACAAAAGCAGATTAATGGGCTGCAGCTGTCGATCCTTGTCCAGCAGCTTCTAGCGCTGCCTGATAATTATTGATCAAAGCCTGAACCGATGCCTCTGTGACATCGAATACAGGTGATGGATATACGCCGAAAAAGATAACCAGAATGACCAATGGGAAAATGATCAGCTTTTCACGGCCTGAAAGATCGAGGATTGATTTGAGGCTTTCTTTTTCCAAAGAACCAAACACCACACGGCGATATAGCCATAGGGCATAGGCTGCCGACAAAATAACTCCCGTTGTAGCAAAGAATGCCAACCAGGTGTTCACTTTGAACGCCCCAAGCAATACCAAAAACTCGCCGACAAAACCTGATGTACCCGGCAGGCCTACATTGGCCATTGTGAAAATCAGGAATACGACAGCGTATTTCGGCATACGATTGACCAGACCACCATAGGCCGCGATCTCGCGGGTATGCATCCGGTCATAGATAACGCCAACGCATAAGAACAGTGCGCCAGACACAAGGCCGTGGGAAAGCATTTGATAAATGCCGCCCTGGATGCCGTAAATATTGGCGGTGAAAATACCCAAGGTCACATAGCCCATATGGGCGACAGATGAGTAAGCAATCAGCTTCTTGATATCTTCCTGCATCAACGCAACAAGCGAGGTGTAGATGATAGCAATGATTGAAAGCGTAAAGACAAAAGGTGCGAAGTCTGCACTGGCCAGCGGAAACATTGGCAAAGAAAAACGAAGGAAGCCATAACCGCCCATTTTCAACAAGATGGCAGCTAGAACCACAGATCCCGCTGTCGGCGCTTCAACGTGAGCGTCAGGCAACCAAGTGTGCACCGGCCACATAGGCATTTTCACCGCGAAAGAAGCGAAGAATGCCAGCCACAGCCAAGTCTGCATTTCTGGTGGGAATGAGTACGCCAATAGGCTTGGAATGTCTGTCGTACCAGCTTCCCAGTACATTGCCATCATGGCTAACAGCATCAAGACAGAGCCGAGCAAGGTATAGAGGAAGAATTTGTAGCTAGCGTAAACACGGCGCTTACCGCCCCAAATTCCGATAATCAGATACATTGGGATCAAGCCTGCTTCAAAGAAGATATAGAACAAGACCATGTCCAACGCGCAGAACACGCCGATCATGAAGGTTTCGAGCAGCAAGAATGCGATCATATATTCTTTGACGCGTGTATCGACCGACTCCCAACTCGCCAAAATACAAAACGGCATCAGGAATGTTGTTAGAATCACAAACAGCATAGAAATGCCGTCCACGCCCATGTGATAGCTCATAAAGCCTGGAATCCATTCAGATTTCTCGACCATCTGGAAGCCTGACTGTGAATTGTCGAAATTATACCAGATGATCAAAGAGAAAAAGAAGGTCGCTACCGTAGTTATAAGCGCAACATTTCGTACGTTACGTTTGGAAACATCACCATCCATGGTGATCGGCGCAATCATCAGCGCGCCAACCAATGGCAAGAAAGTTGTGATGGTTAGAATATTAAAATCGAACATACTAATTAACCAGCCCCGCCGAACATGGCCCAGGTGATGAGCGCAGCAATGCCGATGAGCATTGCGAATGCATAATGATAAAGATAACCGGATTGAAGTTTCACAACACGATCTGTGACATCGTTGACACGCGCTGCAATGCCGTCAGGACCAAGGCGATCAATCACCCATCCATCGCCGCGCTTCCAAAGGAATTTACCGAGCCATTTTGCAGGACGCACAAACAGGAAGTCGTACAGCTCGTCGAAATACCATTTGTTGAGCAGGAACTGGTAAAGGCCAGGATGCTGACGTGCCAATTCTTTTGGAAGATGCGGGCTGCGAATATAGAAAATATAAGCAAGAATGAAACCAAACAACATTGCTGCGAATGGAGACCATTTCACCCACAATGGCACTTTCGAATATTCGTGCAAAACATGGTTATCCGGTCCGGCAAACAATGCCTCACGCCAGAAATTATTATAGAAGGTCTCATGATCTCCGCCTGTTTCGTGACCCATGAACAATCCGTAAAAAGCAAAACCGGCAAAGATTGCGCCAATAGCCAAAACATAGAGCGGAACCAACATAACATTTGGCGACTCATGAATATGACCCATGACATCGGCAGATGCGCGAGGCTTGCCAAAGAAAGTCATGAATATCAGGCGCCATGAATAGAAACTGGTAAAGAGCGCTGCAACGACCAAAAGCGTAAAGCCAAAGCCCGCCATCGCATTTTGACCTACGTAGGCGCTCTCAATGATAGCATCTTTAGAGAAGAAGCCAGCTGTGCCCAAATAGGTTCCAGGGATACCAAGACCAGTCAAAGCAACCGTACCGATGATCATCATCCAATAGGTTTTTGGAATGTGTTTACGCAAGCCGCCCATACGGCGCATATCCTGCTCGTCTGACACAGCATGAATTACAGATCCTGCACCAAGGAACAAAAGCGCCTTAAAGAATGCGTGTGTGAACAGATGGAACACAGCAGCGCCATAAGCCCCTACCCCCAAAGCCACAAACATATAGCCAAGCTGAGAACAGGTTGAATAGGCAATCACGCGCTTGATATCATTTTGAACCAGACCAACCGTTGCCGCAAAAAACGCAGTGATCGCACCGATGGCAGTCACAACAGTCAGCGCTGTGGTTGAATACTCAAATACAGGTGACATACGCGCTACCAAGAACACACCAGCTGTTACCATGGTTGCAGCGTGAATAAGTGCCGACACGGGGGTCGGACCTTCCATCGCATCCGGTAACCAAGTGTGCAGCAGAAACTGCGCAGACTTACCCATGGCGCCCATGAACAAGAGCAGACAAACAATCGTTAGGGCTGAGTGATTATCCAATTGATAGCCAAGGAAGTTCATAACAACCTCGCCGCCATCGGCAGAAGCAAAACCCTGGACGCTCGCAAAAATGGTTGAAAACTCGATGCTCCCAAACAGTAGATAAATTCCAAAAATTCCGAGAGCAAAACCGAAATCGCCGACGCGATTGACGATAAAGGCTTTCATTGCGGCTGCATTTGCTGACGGTTTTTTGAACCAAAAGCCGATCAAAAGATATGATGCAAGGCCAACGCCTTCCCAACCGAAGAACATTTGCAACAAGTTGTCGGATGTCACCAGCATCAACATTGCGAAGGTAAAGAGCGATAGATAAGCAAAGAAACGCGGGCGATGAGGATCGTGGTGCATGTAACCAATGGAATAAAGATGCACGAGTGACGATACAGTGTTGACCACAACCAACATGACCACGGTCAATGTATCAATGCGGAAATTCCAATTTGCAGTAAAGTCGCCTGTATTTACCCAGCGCAACACTTCAACGACTTCAGTTGCGTGGCCATTGATACCGACAGAAATAAACGCCACCCAGGACAGGACAGCAGCAATAATCATGAAGCCAGTAGTGATATATTCGCAGCCTTTTGCGCCCAAGGTTTTTGGGAAAAGACCAGCAACGAGAAAACCTAACAGCGGCAGGAAAACAATAGCGTGATACATCTGCCTTAGCCTTTCATCATATTTACGTCTTCAACCGCGATAGAACCGCGGTTACGGAAGAAGACGACGAGAATTGCAAGGCCGATAGCCGCTTCAGCAGCAGCAACGGTAAGGACGAAAAGCGCGAAAATCTGTCCCATCAAATCACCAAGGTGATTTGAGAACGCGACAAAATTCAAATTCACCGAAAGCAGGATTAGCTCGATAGACATCAAAATGATGATGACGTTTTTCCTATTCAGGAAAATGCCAAGCATTCCAATTGTAAAGAGCATCGCGCTCACTGCCAGATAGTGGGAAATACCAATTTCCATATGCGTTACCTCAAACCGGATTGGCTAAACGCCTTTACCGGATTCGACCTTTTTGATTTCAATTGCAGTTTCAGGGTTACGGGCGATCTGATCATTGATGTTTTGACGACGAACATTTGGACGATGGTGCAATGTCAAAACAATTGCGCCAATCATTGCGACCAGAAGGATCAGACCCGCAACCTGGAAGAAGAAGATATATTTAGTGTAGAGAATATTGCCAATAGCCTCGATGTTTGAAACATCCGCCATATTGGGGATCGGCTCAGCGGCAATGCCGCCTATTGCGCCCGGTGCGAACACCCAAGTGCCGAGCACCATCAAGAGTTCTGCCATAACAATAAAGCCGACAAGCGCGCCAACAGGAAGATATTGCAGGAACCCTTCCCGCAGTTCCACAAAGTCTACATCCAGCATCATCACAACGAATAAGAATAACACCGCCACCGCGCCCACATAAACGACGATAAGCAACAGCGCGAGAAACTCGGCCCCGTTCAGCATGAACAAGCCAGCAGAATTTACGAAAGCCAAAATCAGAAACAGCACAGCATGCACAGGATTTCTTGCTGAAATAACCATGAAGGCAGAAGCTACTGTTATGGTCGCGAAGAGATAGAAAAATATCGCTGTCATAATTCTGTCGTTTCCTGTTTCCCCAAGCCTTCAGCAGTAAATAAAAACCGCTCCAGCCTAATTCACATCACCGATTTTAACGGTAAGGCGAGTCAATCTTGATGTTTTGGGCGAGTTCTCTCTCCCAACGGGCGCCGTTTTCCAACAGCTTTTCTTTGTCGTAATAAAGTTCTTCGCGGGTTTCAGTCGCGAATTCGAAATTCGGCCCTTCAACAATAGCATCTACCGGACAGGCTTCCTGACAGAAACCGCAATAGATGCACTTCACCATATCAATGTCATAGCGAACCGTGCGGCGTGTGCCATCATTGCGGCGCGGACCAGCTTCAATGGTGATAGCCTGTGCAGGGCAAATGGCTTCACATAACTTGCAAGCGATGCAACGCTCTTCGCCGTTAGGATAGCGACGCAACGCATGTTCACCGCGAAAGCGTGGCGATACTGGGCCTTTTTCAAACGGATAATTGATTGTGACTTTCTTGCCGAACATATAACGCAGTGAAATGCCGAATGCTTTCACAAATTCCAGCAGCAATAAAGACTTGGCAGCTTGTGCTATCATGATGCCCATCCTGTGTATTGGAGAACTGCAGCAACGATAACGACCATTGCAAGCGACAATGGTAGGAACACTTTCCAGCCAAGGCGCATCAATTGGTCATAACGGTAGCGCGGGACAAAGGCGCGAACCATTGCCATGCAGAAGAAGACGAAGAATGCTTTCAGGGTGAACCATACGATGTCTGGAACCCAGTTAAGTACCGGCACATCGATCAATGGTAACCAACCACCCAAGAACAAAATCGTCACTAAGCAGCTCATCAAAATGATGGCGACGAATTCACCAAGGAAGAACAGCAGGAACATCGTGGAAGAGTATTCAACCATATGGCCCGCAACCAATTCGGATTCAGCTTCCGGCAAATCGAATGGTGGGCGGTTTGTCTCTGCAATTGCTGAGATAAAGAACATGATGAAAGCCGGGAACAATGGCAGCCAATACCAGTCCAAGAACGATGGCGGCAAGCCCATCATGGTTCCAAGGCCATTGGCCTGAGAATTCACGATACCTGTCATGTTCAATGTGCCTGCACACAGCAACACAACGATGATGATAAAGCCCATGGAAACTTCGTAGGAAACCATCTGAGCGGCAGAACGCAATGATGCCAGAAACGCATATTTGGAGTTGGATGCCCAGCCGCCCATGATGATGCCGTAAACTTCCAGCGAAGAAACCGCAAAGATGAACAGTATGCCTAGATTAACATCGGCAACCACCCAGCCTTCAGCCACTGGAAGCACCGCAAATGTGGACATTGCCATCACAGCAGAAATAATCGGCGCAACGATGAACACTGCTTTGGATGAAGTAGCAGGAATAATAGGTTCTTTGAGCACAAATTTGAGCAAATCCGCGAAAGACTGAAGCAGTCCCCAAGGCCCAACTACATTCGGACCACGGCGCATTTGAACAGCAGCAAAAATTTTACGGTCTGCATAGAGAATATAGGCAGTTACCAAAAGCAAGCAGACAAGCATCAACACGCTCTGGAAAACAATCCATAAGCCTGGAACGAGATAGGTTGTGATGAACATATCCATAAGTCGTTGCCTATTCTGCAGCCTGGCGAACAGTGCCAGATGCCAGTTGTGAACATTCCGCCATGACCTTTGATGCACGCGCAATCGGATTGGTCAGATAGAAATCTTTAATCGGCGAAGCAAACCCGCTTTTCAGCACTTTGCCCGATTTGCCCTTAGCCAGAGCCTTTACATCACCAATGTCCCCTGTTGCAACCTCATCAAGGGCTGCAAAATGGGGAAACTCGGAATAAAGCTGGCTACGAAGCTGTGACAGACTGTCAAATGGAAGCGCATCACCCATATGAGCCGATAATGCGCGGAGAATCGCCCATTCTTCTTTGGCATCGCCCGGTGCGAAATTCGCACGATTACCCATTTGAACGCGACCTTCGGTGTTAACCCACGTGCCGGATTTTTCAGTATAAGTCGCAGCAGGTAGAATCACGTCAGCGCGATGTGCGCCTGCATCGCCGTGAGAACCGATATAGACAACGGTGCCTTTGACCTTGCTCATGTCCAGTTCATCTGCGCCAAGCAGGAAGAGAACATCCATTGAGCCGAGCATATCGCCGGTTGCTTTGCCGCCTTTGGCTGGAACAAAACCAAGATCCAAACCGCCAACTTGAGCCGCACCCGTATGAAGAATATTAAAGCCGTTCCAGTCATCGCGAACAGCGCCCATGCTTTCAGCTGCGCTTGCTACCATTGCCAATACAGACGCGCTGTCAGAGCGGTTCAAGGCACCCTGCCCGATGATGAACATCGGATTTTTCTTTTTAATCTTACCGTAGTTTGCGAACTGTTTCAGCGACTCGGGGCCTTCGCCAAGGGCTGTATACTCATAGGTAAGGTCCATCTGTTCGCCGACAACGCCAACCAACAGATCGCCCTGTGTATAGCGCTTACGAATACGGGCATTCAGGATTGGCGCTTCTTTGCGCGGATTAGTGCCGATCAGCATAATCGCATCAGCATCTTCGATGCCATCAATCGTTGTGTTGAAGATATAAGATGCACGGCCCTTCGCCGGATCAAGCGCACTGCCTTCAGGGCGGCAATCCATATTTGGTGAACCGATTTGTTCCATCAGCTTTTTCAGCGCGTAAATATCTTCCACTGAAGCCAGATCGCCAGCGATAGCGCCAACTTTATTGGCTTTGGCGGCTTTCACTTTACTGGCGACAGCAGCCAATGCCTCAGTCCAGGTTGCAGGCTGCAATTTGCCAGATTTGCGAATATATGGCTGGTCCAAACGCTGGGTTTTCAAACCGTCGAACACAAAACGTGTTTTGTCTGAAATCCATTCTTCGTTCACCGCTTCATTGATCACAGGCATAATGCGCATGACTTCGCGCGAACGGGTATCAACACGGATGTTGGAACCAACGGCGTCCATCACGTCGATAGTCTCTGTTTTCCCAAGCTCCCACGGACGGGCCGTATCTTGATAAGGACGCGATGTCAGCGCGCCAACAGGGCAAAGGTCGATCACATTGCCCTGCAATTCAGATGTCATCGCATTTTCAAGATAGGTGGTGATTTCTGCGTCTTCACCGCGGCCAATAAGCCCAAGCTCGGAAATACCAGCAACTTCTGCGGTGAACCGAACGCAACGCGTGCAATGAATGCAACGGGTCATTTTGGTGCGAACCAATGGCCCGATATATTTGTCTTCCACCGCGCGTTTGTTTTCTGCGTAACGATTCTTGTCGATACCATAGGCCATGGCCTGATCTTGCAGATCGCACTCGCCGCCCTGATCGCAAATAGGGCAATCAAGTGGGTGGTTGATCAGTAAAAATTCCATCACGCCTTCACGGGCTTTTTTGACCATCGGCGATTTGGTTGACACCACTGGTGGTTCGCCGTTCGGGCCGGGACGCAGATCGCGAACGCCGAGGGCACACGACGCCTGCGGCTTTGGCGGGCCGCCTTTGACTTCAACAAGGCACATGCGGCAATTGCCAGCGATGGACAAGCGTTCATGGAAGCAGAAACGCGGCACCTCAGCGCCAGCGACCTCACACGCCTGTAACAGCGTGTAAGTATCCGGAACTTCTACTTCATTGTCGTCGATGATCAGCTTCGTCATCTTCTTGCCTTCAGTTTTCTTTATCGGTGCAGCCAAAGCTGCATTGTAAATCTTGCTTATTTAGCTGCTGCTAAAACCTGTTTCTCGGTTACAGCGCCATGGCTGTCAGCATTGTGTGTATACTGGTCAATACGCGTTTCGATCTCATGGCGGAAATGGCGGATAAGGCCCTGAACAGGCCAAGCTGCAGCGTCGCCAAGTGCGCAGATCGTGTGACCTTCAACCTGTTTGGAAACATCCAGCAGCATATCGATCTCAGATTTTTGCGCGCGGCCTTCGACCATGCGGGTCAAGACGCGCCACATCCAGCCTGTGCCTTCGCGGCATGGCGTACACTGGCCACAGCTTTCATGCTTATAGAAATAAGCCAAACGACCAATCGCCTTGATCATGTCGGTGGAATTATCCATCACGATAACCGCTGCTGTACCAAGTCCGGATTGCAATCCTCGCAGCGTATCAAAATCCATCGGTGCGTTGATGATCTGTTCAGCAGGAACACAAGGAACAGATGAGCCGCCCGGAATGACCGCTTTCAGATTATCCCAGCCGCCACGAATACCGCCGCAATGCTTGTCGATCAGTTCCTTGAACGGAATGCTCATCGCTTCTTCAACCGTGCAAGGCTTGTTCACATGACCTGAAATACAAAACAGCTTTGTGCCTTTGTTGTTTTCCGCGCCAAAGCTTGAGAACCATTCTGGTCCACGGCGCAAAATGGTTGGCGCAACTGCAATCGATTCCACATTGTTCACAGTGGTCGGGCAGCCATAGAGACCTACATTTGCAGGGAATGGCGGTTTCAGGCGTGGCTGGCCTTTTTTGCCTTCCAAGCTTTCTAGCAACGCGGTTTCTTCACCGCAGATATAAGCGCCAGCGCCGTGATGGACATGAATATCATAGTCCCAGCCGTTCTTGTTGTTCTTGCCGAGCAGTTTAGCGTCATAGCATTCGTCAATCGCAGCCTGCAGGGCTTCGCGCTCACGGATATATTCGCCGCGCACATAGATGTAACAAGTATGCGCACCCATGGCGAAACCGGCAATCAGGCAACCCTCGATCAGCGTGTGTGGATCGTGGCGCATGATATCGCGGTCTTTGCAAGTACCTGGCTCGGACTCGTCGGCATTGATGACGAGATAAGATGGGCGACCATCTGACTTTTTCGGCATGAACGACCATTTAAGACCGGTCGGGAATCCTGCCCCGCCGCGCCCGCGAAGCCCGGAAGCCTTCATCTGGCCGATGATCCAATCCTGACCTTTGTCGATGAAACCCTTTGTTCCATCCCAATGGCCACGCGCCATCGCCCCTTTGAGCGACTTGTCGTACTGGCCATAAATATTGGTGAAAATGCGGTCTTTATCCTGAAGCATTATTTAGCCCCCTTCGCGAGAACTTTAGCTTGTTTAATCCAATCATCGCGCTCGATGCGGCCTTTGAACGTCAGCTCATTATCTACAATTGCAACATCAGTCTTGGTCCAATTAGCGATCTGGCTGAAATGCCAGAAACCAAGACCGTTCAATGTCTTTTCCAGTTTTGGCCCAACGCCAGAGATCAATTTAAGATCATCGGCCTTGCCTTCAGCTTTCTTCAGGCGAAGCGGGCCTTTGGATTTTGTTTTTGTGTTTCCCGTATCAACCTTTTTAGTTGGCGCCTTCAAACTAGGATTGGTTTCAGGCGCTTCTGTCTTAGGTCTTGCAGCCTCGGCTGGCGGCACCATCGGGGTGTCTTTAGTTGATGCCTTTTTGGAGGTTGACGATTTTTTGGATCCCCCAGCCTTGACCAAAATCTCTGACTTCAGTGTGGTCAATCCACCTTCTGGGCCTGAATAAATCCGGTCTACCTGCGGGCCAGCGGTCACGCGTTCGCCGCGTCCTGCTTCGAATTCGTCAATGATTTCGGCCAAATGCTCAGGCGTTAGGTCTTCGTAAGTATCTTTGAAAATCATCACCATAGGTGCGTTCACGCAAGCACCCTGGCACTCAACTTCTTCCCAAGACAATGTGCCTTCATCATTGGTATGGAATTGGTCGTGGTGAATTTTGCTTTTGCAGACTTCCATCAACGCCTCGGAGCCGCGCAACATACAAGGTGTAGTTCCGCAAACCTGAATATGGGCTTTTGTGCCCACAGGCTGAAGCATGAATTGGGTGTAGAATGTCGCCACTTCGAGAACGCGGATGTAAGGCATATCCAACATGACGGCCACATGCTCGATGCTTGCTTTCGTAACCCAGCCTTCTTGCTCTTGAGCAATCATCAATAGTGGGATCACCGCAGAGGCGGCACGATCTTTTGGGTATTTCTTTATCCAGCCTTTTGCTACCGCGCCATTGGCACGGTTGAAGGCAAAATCCTTCGGCTGTACTTTTTCTTCTGCTAAACGACGAACGGACATTTCAAACCTTAACCTTCAAGAGCCGGAACACCGGCAAAATAATAAACTGCGAGCACTGCTGCGATAGAGCCTGCCACCAGATGATTGCGCGGCGAACCACCCGCTTTCACCGTAACGACCGCATCAAAAAACCCAAACCCGGCACCAATAGCGAATGCAAGCGCCAATGTCTTGAAATCGCCCATGGCAAGCAAGCCGAGAATGAAAATTGCCAAACCTGCATTGCGTCCACCTAATACACTGGCCGCAGCTGCTTCCTCGTGACCGGAAACCTTGAAGGCCATTTGTGGTCGAACAACAAACAATACACCAATCACCAGCAAAACCGTTGCCAATAGTATGCTTGCTATATGCATGGCTATGGGGAGCATTAGCGATCCACCTCACCAAAAACGATATCAAGTGAACCAATGATTGCTGAAAAGTCAGCCAGCAAGTGGCCCTTGCCCATATAGTCTAGGGCGGCCAAATGCGAATAACCCGGCGCGCGGATTTTACAGCGATAAGGACGGTTTGAGCCATCCGACACAATATAAACGCCGAATTCACCCTTTGGCGCTTCCACAGCGGCGTAAACTTCACCAGCAGGAACTTTGTAGCCCTCAGTATAGAGTTTAAAGTGATGGATCAGGGCTTCCATGGACTGTTTCATCTCGCCGCGTTTTGGCGGGACGATCTTGCCATCCAGATTGGAAATCGGACCCTTGCCTTCTGGTGCGTTCAATTTCTCAACGCATTGGCGCATGATTTTCACGGACTGACGCATTTCTTCCATGCGGATCAAATAGCGGTCGTAATTATCGCCGTTTTTGCCGACAGGAATATCAAAATCCATTTCCTCATAGCATTCATAAGGCTGCGACTTACGCAAATCCCAAGATGCGCCTGAGCCGCGAACCATGACACCTGACATGCCATAAGCCCAAGCATCTTCAAGGCTGATCAGACCAATATCAACATTACGCTGTTTGAAAATCCGGTTCCCAGTCAACAACACATCAATATCTGCCAATGGCTGAGCGAAATCATCACACCACTGGGCAATATCGTCGATCAGTTTTTGCGGTAGATCCTGATGGACGCCACCCGGGCGAATATAGGCCGAGTGCAATCGCGCGCCACAGGCCCGCTCATAAAACACCATCAGCTTTTCGCGCTCTTCAAAGCCCCAAAGGGATGGCGTGAAAGCGCCAACGTCCAAGGCCTGCGTTGTCACGTTCAAAAGATGCGAGAGAATACGGCCGATTTCAGAGTACAGAACGCGGATCAATTGACCACGACGCGGCACATCGATGCCAAGAAGTCGCTCGACAGCAAGAGCATAGGCATGCTCCTGGTTCATCGGCGCAACATAGTCCAAACGGTCAAAATATGGCACAGCCTGAAGATAAGTCTTATATTCGATCAGCTTTTCAGTGCCACGATGCAGGAGGCCGATATGGGGATCGACCCGCTCAACAACCTCGCCGTCAAGCTCAAGCACCAAACGCAAAACACCATGTGCTGCAGGGTGTTGCGGGCCAAAGTTAATGTTAAAGTTACGGACGGAATGTTCGTTCATGACACGCTCGCTTTGCTCGCAAAGTGAGTAGCTATTAGTTGTTGGTCATTAGTATACATCACTGTTCTTGTCCGATTTTAGCGATCAAAGATCGCAACATTTTTCCTATTTCATCTGCCAACTGTAAGCCAGATTCAATATCTTTTTTACCCACAAATTCCAACCTTTCGGCCAATATCAGATGGGTTTCAGTTTCTTTTAACGAACCCTGGGAAATTCTGAGAAAACGAATAAAATCTCCGTCACTATCTCTTCCAAACTCTTCGGCTATATTTGCACCAACAGATACGCTACTGCGTCTGATTTGAGAAGTCAGTCCATATTTCTCTTCCGTAGGAAACTAATTTTAAAGCTTGTAAATGCCTACAGAAAAATCAATAAACTTTTGCCAAACAATCAAATCTCGATATGACTTTATAGCCAAATAATACTGCTAACCTCTACCTGCTAATTTCTACCTGCTAATCTCTACCTACTAACCACTTTTCTTATCTGCACCTACATCGATATTCGGCAGATTGTAGTCTGGCCCTTCCCAAGGCGATTCAAAATCAAAATCGCGGAATTCCTGACGAAGCGTCACAGGCTCATAAACAACACGTTTAACTTCGTCGTCATAACGCACTTCAACATAACCAGTCAGCGGAAAGTCTTTGCGAAGCGGATGGCCTTCAAAGCCATAATCTGTCAACAAGCGGCGCAAATCAGGATGGCCAGTAAACAAAATGCCATACATGTCCCAAGCTTCACGCTCGAACCAGTTTGCACCAGGATAAATTCCAGTCACACTGGCAACCGGTGTTTGTTCGTCAGTCGATATCTTCACGCGGATACGCGCATTCAAACGCGGTGATAGGAGATGATAAACCAATTCAAAACGCTCTTTGCGCTCTGGGAAGTCCACGCCGCAAATATCGATGATATTCCAGAATTGCGTCTGGCTGTCGTCACGGAGAAACCGCAACACAGAAACAATATCTTCGCGTTTGACAACAATAGTGAGTTCACCGAATGCGAACTGAGCGTTTAGAAGCGAGCCTGAAAGCCCTGCTTCAACAGCATCAGCAAGTTCGCTTAGCGTTTCATCTGCGATTTTTGGCAAAGCCATTATAAAGCCCCTATCGCTCAATTGTGCCGGTACGGCGAATTTTCTTTTGCAGCAACATCACACCATACAACAAAGCTTCCGCTGTTGGTGGGCAACCGGGCACATAAATATCTACAGGCACAACGCGGTCGCAACCGCGAACGACCGAATAGGAATAGTGGTAGTAGCCGCCGCCATTGGCGCAAGAGCCCATGGAAATCACATAACGCGGCTCTGGCATCTGGTCATA
>JAFMHL010000077.1 GCA_017854535.1 Nitratireductor sp. | reverse complement strand
GAGAAGTGGCGAATATATTTGTTCGGGAGCAAATGAAAAGGTGTGGCGAAACCTTGGTGCTCTGAGCTTAACGTGGCAGTTATTTCCATTTTTAACGTAATTGTTCAGGAATTAACGCCGAACACGGATGGCTAAGGCAGCGTAGATCACAATTTCCTTTTTCTTGTTGGTTGTATGTTAAAAATTCGGGTCGTTTTAGCTGGCGCCTAAAATTTGCCTGAATCAGGTTTATGATGTTATGCGTAAGAATAAACTTGGCGCAACGCGCGGAGCGTGTTTTTACGCACTAAAACAAGTTAGAATAGAACCGGCGCTCAGCATCTTTGTACTATATTTTGATGTATGTGTTGTTAAAATACAACTTTTATGATTTTTAATCGGTCTCTATAAGTTTAAATTGCTGTAGCTGTCCACTCGTGACTTGACTCTGAAAACGCATTAGAGGAAGAGGTAAGTGGGAAGTTTGTAGTGCGAAGCAGTTTTAGGTAAGGGCTGTACGATGAAGGTATTTGGTAAAGAATTTGGTTTGGTTGCTTCGGCGCTAGTCATGGGCCTGTCGTCCTATTCGACTGGAGCCTATGCTCAGGACGCCTACAGTGGCTGTACCTGCATTTCTGCGCCTGTTTCTTATTCTGGTGGCGTTGGACAGATTGTGCTTTCAAATGGTGATGTGCTTGTTAACAATGCAGGCGCTTCTTCTGGTCAAGTTTTGGCATCGCCGTCTGAGATCATCGTCGGTGAAGGGTCCGCTAGTTATAACATAGGAGCTGGCTGCTCCAATGCTGTCGGGGCTAACACAATTGTTTCAATCTCTCAGCCTGCTGGTCCTGGTTCTGATCTGTGTGTAAGGGTTTCATCCATTGACCCAGTCTCCCCTGCATTGCAGGGTGGTGGTGTAAATCCGATAGCTGGACTTATTACGATCGGTGTTGGAGCGGTGGGAGTTGCAATAACGCCATTCGGCAGTGATCCTAAGGGCCGCCCTCCGGCTAGCAACTAATTCGAGATTTGCCCTAATTTTGATCCGATAGGCTGCTTTATCGTACCGATAGGGAGTGCATTTTCGGGGTATTGGGGCGTAATGATTGATCTTCATAGCCATATTTTACACGGTATAGATGATGGGGCTGTGGACATGGACATGTCCGTGGCCATGGCAAAATTAGCCGTCGCCGATGGAACTCGTGTCCTCGCCTGCACATCGCATTTCATGCCAGGGGTCTATGACAATACAATTGATATTCTCAATCATGCTGTCGCTGAATTGACAGACGTTTTGGCAGAGCAGCAAATTCCTCTTAAATTGGTTGTTGGCGGAGATTTACATATCGCTGCAGAGCTGGAAGCTCAATTAAATCGTCAGGCAGTTCCAACAATTGCCAATTCGAGGTACTTTTTGTTTGAGCCACCCCATCATGTTGCGCCTCCGAATCTAGCCAAATATTGTGAGCGTTTGTTGGGTGCAGGGTTCATTCCAATTTTAACGCACCCTGAGCGATTAACGTGGATTGAAAATCATTACGATTTAATTTGCGAGCTTGATGAAATTGGCGTGCCTCTGCAGCTTACGGCAAAATCGGTAACTGGTGCATTTGGAAAAAGGCCCAAATATTGGTCTGATAGAATGCTCGAGGAAGGCAGGGTAGATTTTATTGCAAGTGATGCACATAACATCTCTTCTCGTCCGCCTGGCCTATCTAAAGCATATGAATGTGTAGAAAAGCGCTTGGGAAGTGAAGCAGCTTGCAAGATGGTCGATACTAATCCATCGCTTGTTTTACAAGATAAACCATTGGTCGCAAAATCGCCAAGAACGAAAACTACGATAAGACAAAATAAAGGTAAAAAGTTTTGGTCTTTTTTGAATAAGTCAAATTAACCAACTGTATGTGAATTAACAGTATCATTAAAATTCAAGAAATTATACGACGCGGAAGAATTGCGACGTGCTAAACAAGTCTGGCCGCTGAGTAACTAGAATAACGGTCTTTTACACAACGAGATATCATAGGGGTAAACTGGACATGAGAGATTATCTCCGCAACATCTGTGTTGCGTTCGTGTGTTCTTACGGCCTATTTATGACTGGCTGTACGAGTTCTTCCAGTTCACCAGATTTAGCGGCAGGTATTTCAACGTCTTCTAGCAAAGAAGCTGGAGACCTGCGAGTTGTCGAAGTTCTGCCTCCTCCAGCGAACACGAATAACGGAACGGATGTTCTTATTTCTGAAAACGATCTTTTGGAAGTCGATGTGTTTCAGGTTGATGAATTGGACAAAGAGGTTCGTGTTGATCCAAGTGGGAAGATATCGCTTGCTTTGATTGGGCCTGTTAATGCGGCGGGCAAAACAATTCAACAACTCGAAAAAGAAATTGAACGTCAATATGGCGTCAAGTATTTGCAGAATCCCGAAGTATCCGTGTTTATGAAAGAATCTGCAGGTCAACGCATAACAATGGATGGCGCATTTGTTAAACCAGGTATTTATGCTTCCAGCAGCAACACCACCCTTTTGCAGGCTGTTGCGCTGGCTGGAGGTTTGACGCGATTAGCGGATGAAAAAAAGCTCTTTGTATATCGGCAGGTTGGCGAGTTAAAATATGTTGCCAATTATAGCGTAGCAGATATTAGGTCTGGCAAAAAGTCGGATCCGCGTATTTATGGTAGTGACGTCGTGATTTCGTTCGATTCTAGCGCTAAAATAGCTGCAGAGAACTTGAGGCAAGCCCTTGGGATTGCAACAAGTGCAACAAGACTGGCTGCCCCAATATAGAAATCGACAGCCATTGATCCCAGCAAGTATGTTGTTCATGACAGGTAGAGACAATGAATCATAACCAAATGCCTATGCAGATTGATGCTCAAGGTAGTCAATTCCCTAGCCATCCCTATGCTCATAGTCAGTTGGGCTATGGTGATCGATTTAATCCAGAGGATGATAATGATAGCATCGATCTGCTAAAGATTCTTTGGTTTGTTGTTCATTACCGCTGGCTCATTGCCGCTTGCCTGGTCACCGGACTGGTATGTGGTGTTTTTTTTACGCTTATCCAAACACCAAAATATCGTGCCACGGCCCAAATGGAAATTCAGACAGCAGGCGCCAAGGTTATCGAGGATTTGGAAGTCGTCGCGACCTCGACTGATTTTCGCATGTTTGAAACGACGCGCGAAAAAATGCGATCGCGCGATTTGGCAAATAGAGTAGCTTACGAGCTGGACTTGGCTAACAAACCGGATTTTCTTGCGCCCGCGCCAACATTTTCTCTCGGCAATATTCTAAGGCGCATTACCGGTTCAACCCCTCAATTAGAATTTGACGACATAAGTCCGGATCAAAGGGCTGGTATAGCAAGTAGTATTCTTAGGGAGAGTTTAACCGTTGAATTGAAACGGAACACCAGCCTGTTGGAAGTCAGTTTTTCCCATCCTTTGCCGCAATATGCGGAAAGCGTGACCAATCAATTTGTACGCAGCTATATTGATCAAAATGTGGATAAACGAAGCGAAACTTCCGGCTTGGCCCGCGAATTCATTGAGCAACAGGTTGTGGAAACCAAGGAAAAACTACAACAGTCAGAAAAAGCCCTGGTTGCCTATGCTCAAAAAGAAGGCATTACCCTAACTGGTAATGACACATCCCTAGTATCTGAAAATATCAATGAGATTAACAAAGCGATATCTGACGCGGTGCAGGAGCGCCTTGATATTGCGCGCCTTGTTAAACAAATTGAAGATGGCGATTCAACAACTCTACCGGAAGTTTTTAAAAGTGAATCTATTCAATCGAACAAACAAAAAATTGCGGAACTAAAAGCAACTTATCAGGAAAAATTGTCGACCCTGAAGCCCGGTTTTCCAGAAATGGTTCGCTTGAGGGCGCAATTTAACGAATTGCAAAATCAGGTGAATTTGGAAATTGGCGCGATTGCTCGTTCAACAAAAGTTCTTTATGAGCAAAGTGTTGACAAGGAGGCGGCTCTCAAGGTGGAATTGGCAGATTTGGAGCGGCGCCAGTCCGAGTTTCAGCAAAAGAATATTCAGTACACCATTTTGAAACGCGAGGTTGATTCTAACCGGTCTCAATACGAGTCCCTGATTGGCAAATTGAACGAGGTTGGGGTTGGCTCGGAATTGCGGTCATCCAATGCTTCGATTATCGATCTGGCCGTCCGTCCTAATAATCCTTATACACCCAGACTTTCTATCAATATGGCAATTGCCTTTGCCTTTTTTGCGATGCTCGCAGCCGGCATTATCCTCTTGCTGGAATTGATGAATAATACGTTTTCAACACCCGATCAGATCGAGAATGATCTTAAACTGTCGGTGCTTGGTATCGTGCCTAAGGTGCCTGAAGCCTCCGTTTCGGACGAGTTTAACAATCCTCAATCGGGTTTGTCTGAAAGCTATCGAACCCTTCGAACCTCGATGCAATTTACAGGTACGGATGCGGGGTTAAAAACGATTGTCGTAACCAGCCCGGAGCCTTCAGAAGGTAAAACAACGACCAGTCTCGCGATTGCAGAAAACTTCGCTAATCTTGGTAAGAGAGTATTGTTGATTGATGGCGATTTACGCAAACCAAAATTGCATCGCGTGTTAAAAACCGATAACGCCACCGGACTTAGTAATTTGCTCACAAATGTTGTTCTAGCCGGTGGCGTTGAATCTGTTTTCCAACCGACAGGTAATCCAAATTTGACCTTTATGTCATCAGGCACTGTTCCGCCGAACCCAGCCGATATTCTTATGTCGCCCAGAATGGGAGTTATGTTGCAGTTATGCAAAAAACGCTATGATATGATCATCATAGATTCACCTCCCGTCATTGGATTATCGGATGCGCCTATCCTTGCAAGACAGGCTGATGCAACCCTGTTGGTCATTGCAACGAAACAGGCCACACGTAAGTCTGCGGCGAATGCTTTAAAAAGGTTGAAGGCAGCAGGCGCGAATGTTGTGGGTGCGGCAATGACAAAGTTCTCAATTGATAATCTTGATTACAACTATGCTTATCGATACATGAAGAGTAATTATTATGCCTATGACGGCGAGCAGTCTGGGGAGCTGAGACTGCAAGACAAACATGGGAGCCAAGATGCATCTGGTATCAAGACTAAGGCAGGCATTGGGGTTGCTGGTTTCTTTAACCGTTTTACCAATCGTTCTGGTTAATGCTTCCAGCCATTTTTATTCAAGTAATGTGCCTGACTTAGCCATTGGCATCAATCCGTCTAATCCCGATGCAAGAATTCGTTTGGTTGAACTTGCATTTGCTGACGAAAAAAACCGACCGAATATTGATGAGCAAAGATCAATTGTAAAAACCGGTATCCGTTTCGAGCCCAATGATGCGCGGCTTTACAGCCTGCTGGGAACCATAGAAGAACTGGCAGGGGAAGATACGAATACGGTTCAGAGCCTTTATATCCATGCTCTGACCCTTGATCCTACGGATTTGCGTGCGCTGCTACGCCGTTATGTTTACAATGTATCGAATGGCAGGATACAAGCCGCGCTGGATCAAGCAGAGTTGATTTTCAGGGCCTGGCCACAGTCCTGGGATTTGATTGAAGCGTCTTTACCGGCGCTTTTGGCGGATGAGGCCGGTTATCAGCAGGCCTATGAACGGTTCTTGACGCTATCTGGTGGTCCAAGATCCATGTTGATCTCGCTTTCAAAAAGCAATGCAGGTCTTGCTATTGCTAAAAGACTACTGATTGATTGGCACAATAAGGGCGTGGAGGATCTTCGTCCGGCCATCAATGTGATTACGTCTCGTTTGGTTCAGGCTGGCCAACCCCTGCAGGCATTCTTGTTGTTCGGTTTGACCTTAAACTCTTCAGAGACCAGTGAAGCTGGATTTGTTTTTAATCCGGGTTTTGCCCTTGATCCCAATGGCAATCTTTTTGATTGGTCTTTACCCCGTGTGCCTGGGATTAGCGCGCAGGTGGTTAACACCAGAAGTGGTAGCGAGACAGGTAAATCCGAATCCCCGTCTGTTCTACGTCGGCATTTGGAGATTAAATTCCAAAATACGCCGGTGCGGATAGCCAGCATCTTGCAAACGGTTCGATTGCCTGGTTCGAATTTTACCTGGTCGATCACCTATTCAACGGATCAATTCGGAGGCCCAAAACCCCTTCAGCTTCAGCTTAAATGTCGCAATAATGGCAGGGTCATAGAAACAGTCGATCTGACTGCCAGTGATGATGCGATCCGCACGATTGAGGTTGATGTGTCTATTCCCGCTTCTGATTGTGATTTGCAGCAGATCGTACTAACCAACGGTAAGGTGGCAGCAAGCTGGCAGAACCGGTATTCTGGATCAATCGCTTTACATGCGTTGAGGCTTCAGCCAAGTGGGAGTTAAGAGGATTAAAAGCGATACAGATTTTATGAAGGTGAACTATGCAGGTGCACTCATTCTCTTGGCGTGCATTCTTGGGGGAGGGACGCCTCAGGGGTTATGGACGGATCACCTGATTCAAATAGCCATGATCCCCGCACTATTTTTGGGGTTTTCCGCCTTGATGGGGAACCGACTTGGCAGAGGTGCAATGGTTCTTGCAATCGGAATTCTGGTTTTGATTGGTTTGCAGTTTCTACCCTTTTCTCCACAAAGTGAGTTGATCAAGTCTCCAGATGATATTCCGGTTTTGGAATTTTGGACCCTGTCGCCCTATAGAAGCCTGGCATCGGCAGCATTTTTGGCAGCTTTGCTCGGCTTCGGATTATTTGTGGCATCCTTATCAGAAGCCTTGCAAAAACGGTTGATCCGCTTTGTGTTTCTTGGGCTATCCATCAATCTTGTCATCAGTGTCATTCAACTTTCTTATAGCGGCGGAACAAGAATGGAAGATGTATTTCCTTTTGCGATTACATCGGCGCTTTTTGCCAATGAAAATCATTTCTCA
>JAFMHL010000076.1 GCA_017854535.1 Nitratireductor sp. | reverse complement strand
TTCTGCATCAGGTATGTTGACGAGATCCTTTGCCAATTCGCCATAAACCGCTTTCTCGACCATAGGGGAAAGGGATTTACGGAGATTGCCGAGCATTTCAGGTGATGCGCAAAGGATCAGTCTATCAAAACGCTGGCCACTTTTTGCGTCCTCCAACATGGAAGAAATACTCTCAGCAAATGCTGTTTCCTCATGATGATGTGCTTCATGGGTATGTCGACCGGCACCGACAGAGTTGAAGGATCGACCTTTGTCCTTATTGAATTTTCTTTTTTCAGGTCCTTTCATTTCCATCCCGGGAACTTTTCGCAATCGGCTATCCTTGCTGGAGCTTTCCATCACTTTTGAACTACCTTGGTCAGCAAATAAAATCCATGTGGTAATTGGCTTCATCCCTAAATCCTCATTTTTGAATGGTTGTGTAACTCCATCCAATCACAGTTTTGGAGATTATTTTTGACATTCATCAAATCGGTCACTGCACAACCGGATAGACTGACGAGAATATTCAAAGCCATCCGGCAAGATGCCGGTTGAAAGGGGAGCCATGACTTACGCATTTCAAAATACGCTTAAACACTCTGTTGAGGTCACCAATGAATGGGTAAATGAACTGGATGAAGCATTCGGCTGGGAGGATAAAAACCGATCTTTCAGAGTGATGCGTGCAGTGCTGCACGAATTGCGCGATATGCTTCTCGTGGATGAAGCGGCCCAACTGAGTGCGCAAATGCCTTTGTTCATACGGGGTCTGTTCTTTGAAGAATGGAATCCGTCCAAGGCAACAGCGAAGTCTCATGACAAACAAGCTTTTCTGGCACGTGTAGTTTCAGGTGTCGCTAACGAAAAGATTGGATCGCCGGAGAAAGCCGTCAGTGCTGTGTTTACTCTTCTTAACAGCAAAATATCTGCCGGTGAATTGAATGATGTGCGCGATAATCTTAATGCAGCGATGCAGAAGATTTGGTCGGTGAATTAGATGTGGGTCATGACAAACAGATTTAACCTGAAATTGCATCTTTGTTTTGCGATCGTGTTGGTCTTGTCGGGCAATTCCATTGCGCTCGCTGCAAGATTAAATGCTGTGATCGACCTATCGTCCCAAACGCTTTCGGTTCGGCTCGATGGTAATCGGTTATATGTCTGGAATACGTCAACTGCGCGTAAAGGATATCGTACACCGATAGGCACTTTCAGCCCCAAAAGACTGGAGCGCATTTGGTATTCGACAAAATACGAAAATTCGCCGATGCCATATTCGATCTTTTTTCATGGTGGTTATGCAATTCACGGCACAACGGATTTGAAAAACTTGGGCCGGCCAGCCTCCCACGGATGTGTGCGCCTGCATCCTGACAATGCAAGAATTTTGTTTGATCTCGTTCGAAAAGTAGGAATGCGCGAAAGCCGCATCATTGTCAGGAAATAAAATAGATAAAGATGAATTTGCTTTTGCAAAAATTGACTTATCGCAATTTCAACTGACTTTGAAGGATTAGGCTAGAATTTCTCTGACAAAAAGGAATGATCCATGCCTCAAAAAACAGTTCTGGGTCCCGTCTATCACGATACATCAACATAAGAGGAAGTTGCGGTGTGATCGATTTCCTTGCGTTTGTCGCTTCCTTCCCTGAATTGGCAGATTATCGAGAATGTTCCGTCTAAACGAGATATTTGCTTGCCGATAAAAAAAGAAGGGTGGCATATTCGTAATTTGCAAATTATCCTCTTATGATTTCCGGCGCTCCATAAGTGTTTGAACTGCGCCGTCTTTTCTCGACCCAGTTTAGGAACTGTGAGATGCTATCTACCTGATCGTCATGTTTGGTATTGGGAAAACCTAGCAGTTCACGTTGTAAATCAGCCAACCAAAGTGCATCTTTTGGGAAATAGACCTGACCTGCTTCAAAGCGTGATGATTGCCCTGACATCCTTGTGATTTTATCGGCATGAGGCTGAATACCGATTGGACGTGGTACACCAATAACCGGGTTTGCGATCAATTCCTGGATCATCTGTAACCCTGGACCTGACTTTTCAATCAGGATGGTATTGGGGATATGGGTTTGCGCCAAATCTACGACTTTGCGACGAAGTTTGGGGAACTCAAGTCTGCCCCGCCAAACATCCAACAGGTAGTAATCTCGGTTCACCTTTGCCCAGGTGGTGCAGACTGAATAGTCATTGTTTGAGCCTATAGCTGTTGCAATATCCCAGCTTTGAATGATTTGTACGCCATCACCTTTGACCGGCGCGTTATCATAGAACTTGAACCATTCGCGTTTGATAAGGTTACCCTCAAGCGGAATTGGATTTTGCTGATATTGGGTGGAAAAGCTCAAAGAGCCCATTTCTGCTTTTAGACGCTCGTAAACAGGCAGAGGCTCATGGGCTTGGTTGAGAACTTCGTCTTTCTTACGTTCATAAAATCTGTTTGGGCCGGTTTGAATGCGCATGTCTTCTTCGGCAATTGCCGAGAGAACCAGATGTCGGCAGCCTTCTTCCTTTAGGACCTTTGCGGATAAATCATCCTCATGCAGGCGTTGCATGACGAGTATCAAAGCACCGGATTGTTTGTTATTAAAACGCGAAAGCAAGGTCGAGCTGTAAACCTCATTGACGCGGCGCAGGGCAGTCTCAGAGTTGGCATCTGAAGCCTTCATCGGATCGTCGATGATTATCACATCAGCGCCTTTGCCCGTAAATGTGCCATCAATGGAGGCGACAAACCTGCCTCCACCCTTGGTTGTTTCACATTCTGTTTCTGTAAACTTGTCAAACTTAACCGCTGGAAAGAGGTCTTTATACCAATCACTCTCGACAACCTTGCGAAATTGCCGTTGGAACGTAGCTGCCAATTCGTTGGAGTAGGACACCACCGCAAACCGCTTGCTCGGATCATGTCCTAACCACCAGGCTACCAGAGCCACTGATACACAAATTGACTTTAGCGAACGCGGCGGTTGATTGATCACTAGTTTACGGTTCTCACCGCTCACAATGAGATTTAACTCATGCAAAATCGCATCAATGTGCCAGTTATGATGATAACTATCAGCGGCAGAAACGGTATTAAAGGTTTTATGCAGAAAGCTTCGAAGATCTTTGCGCAGTAAAGCCTTCAATGCATCTCTTGGATGGATCATCTCGTTCATTGTCCATCCCCTTTGTTCGTGTCATTGTCTTCGTTGTCTTTGTTTTTGCGACTGCCCTTAGCGTTGTTGCGTGCCTTAGGTTTGATATGCGGTTTTTCTTGGTTTCCCCCAGAAGATTCAACTCCAGTAACATCCTCATCTTTATTTTGCTGGAGGAAACTATTCAAAATACCCTGGTCGTCCACTGACAATGCTTTCGTCTGATCAGTATTCGGGTCATAGCCAAAAGTGTCAGCAACAAGTTTTAAAATGGTGTTGGTTGCCTTCACTTCACCCTTAATAGCTTTTGCTAAAGTAGCCATTACCATCGCCCGCTGCTTCGTGACCTTTCGTTTCTTCCCGTCTATGGTCACCGGAATCAGCCCTGTGAGTTCTTCCTCAAGATCGGTTTTCAGGTTTTTCGTTCCCTTTTTCCGCCCTTTCGGATTGCCGGATTGACCTTTTTGGAAACGATGACCTTTAGGAGGTCTGCCATAGCCAATCTTCCCGTCATCGTCCGGTTCGGTGCCATCTTCATTGCCACGGTGATTGTTGTTGTCTGAGTTTAAGCCAGTCATGATGTTGCTCCTTCGATATGAGATGAATAATTGCTGTGATTGTCGGCCTCAAAGGCCTGCGAACGCGCAAGTTTCAAAGCGTCAAATGTCAGTCCGGTCTCTTGATGGATCGGCTCAATACCGGTTACGCGCTGAAAGCGCCGCAAACATACGTCCACATAGATAGGATCAAGTTCCATTGCTCTTGCCATGCGTCCAGACCGCTCTGCAGCGATAATCGTTGAACCGGAACCGGCAAAGGGATCGAGAACAATGTCGCCGCGATTGGAGCAATCAAGGATGGCGTCAGCAATCATGCCAACCGGTTTAACGGTTGGATGCATGTCCAGTGCTTGATCCCGATCTGCACCAAAACTGTTTCCACCTGCATAGTTCCACACATTGGTTCTATAGCGGCCATGGGCGCCTAACTGGATATTGTTGATGTGTTTTGCCGTGCCTGATTTGAAGATCAGCGCAAACTCATGGGCAGAACGATAAAGCGATCCCATGCCGCCATTTGTTTTAGCCCAGACACAGATGTTTTTCAGCTCGGTAAATGCTGACGAGCCTGCCTCGATGGTTTCATCGACGTGGCGCCAGTCCATAAATACAACGACAATAGCGCCATCCTCGGTATGCTTTGCTACCTGCTCAAAGGAAGTAGTGAGGAACCCAACAAACTCCTCCCGGCTCATCTCACCGGACGCCATGACAAACTCGCCATGATTTTTGCCTTTTTCGCCAATCTTCCTTTGCCTGGAAACGTTGTTGGCGATCTTAACATTGTAAGGCGGATCTGTGATGGCATAACTGGCCAGTTCTCCGGCCATTAGAGTACTCATATCGCATTTATCAAGTGCACTGCCACACATCAGGTGATGCTTGCCGAGCAGGAATATATCTCCAGGTTTACTTGCTGGAATATCTGGAATGTCCTGATGTGAAGCAGCATCGGCCTCATCCGTGGCTGAGGCGCCAACCTCGTGATCACCCATCAACATGTTGATCTCGGGCATGTCAAAACCGATGTCTGTCAGCTCAAAATCAAGCTCTTCACAGTGCAACTCAAGCAGCTCAGCGCCCAGTAATTCATTGTTCCAGGTTGAGTTTTCTGCGAGTTTATTATCGGCAATGCGATAAGCTTTTACCTGAGCTTTGCTCAAACCTTTGAGACGAATGACCGGCACATATAAAAGCCCAAGCTTTTTGGCCGCCAATAATCTGGCATGGCCTGCAATCACTTCATTCTTGTCATCAATCAATATCGGTAGCGTAAAGCCGAAGATCTCGATTGACCTGGTTACCTGCGCGACTTGCTCGTCTGGATGAACTCTTGCGTTATTCAAGTAGGGGATAAGATCGGCAATTGCGATCTTTTCAATTAGGGTAGGGGTAGGAAAATTCGTCATTTGAATACCTTTCTGTGAATTTAGGAACACAGAAATAAAGGCTTCAAATCGACTTTAAAATTTACCCGTCGCATATGCAGGGAGATTTAAACGTTACTTTTTTGGTCTTCCACGCTTGTTCAGCAGATTCTCAATCCCTTCGGGAAGTGGTTGAATAGGAATTCGGTGGATGTCAGGCCAATTGGGTTGTTGAGTGGGATAAGCCCAATCGTCAGGAACCCGCCACTCATCCCCGTCTAACAACGGTTTCGCTGTCTTATAACTGGGTGTGAATTTTCTGCCTATTTGCCTTAGTCGTTCCGCATCCATTAGGAAGCAGTTGAAGGCGGCTTGTTCATCAAAATGCTCACCATCAACCTGTGCAAACCGGTTCTGTAGCATGTTGGCTGCCCACAAATGGGCAACAGAAAGATAATTGGTTTTTCACCTTGTCCAGATAATCCGCAGAGTGGGGCAAGACAATTCGTCTCTCGTCTGGGAAGTTAGCCTTCAGGTATTGGTCGGAACGAATGTGTCCAACAAGCTTCTTTGCACTTTCCCATGATGCATATTCCGGGTGTTTCTGTGTCAGTGCAATAAGCAGGCAATACATCAATCCCATTGATAATCCGTCCTGCCAATATTTCTTCTCATTGTCATTGAGATCGCGCTGCTCTGTCATAGAAGCGATCAGTTTTTGATCCTGCAACACCCAACCATCGTTCAGATCTTCTTTTATACTACTGCGCAAAACGTCTGCTGCATGTCCCAACCCCGAGACGTTGCCATCAGCGTTTTTAAAAGGGCGCAGCATAATATTTCCAACCGCAGTCATTGGCATTGGATAATCGAGAGGAAGGATGGGCATTTTTTACTCCAAACAAGTCACATCTGTTTTAGAATATCATGAAAGCAATAATCAGTTTCTTAAGAAACCAATCCAATGGGTCATCAAAAGCTGCTTCAAAATTATATCATTCAGCATTTCAGAAAATAATTTCGAACAATCCAATCCATCTATCTGGGTTTACTCGAAACACTCTGATCCCGTTGATCTGCTCGGCTGTGAACGGCAGCATTGCGGTGCGGTTTCTACTGATCGATGCAACACATGCTTTAAAACGCTCGGCGGGTGTTTCGCATTCGAGTGTTTTACAATGTCGTTCGTTTAGTTATCTTGCAATAGGTGAGATGGCCGCTAATGTCGCTGCAAAATCAAACCTACCGTAGCTGCCGGAGTTGGTGCTTATGAGTGGCCCAAAGACATCATGGAAAGATATAAAACCGGTGCTGTCGGGTTTTTCTTCGACCCAATTGCTTGGGCTTGTGCAGGATCTTTACCGCTTTAGCGAACAGAATGCGTCATTTATGCATACGCGTTTCTTGAGTGACCATTCACAAGGCGATCATCTGGCTGTTTACAAAAAACGCATTCAACAAGCTATCAACCCGAAACAGCCCTGGAAGAAAGGTGTGCGCTTGGCTGAGGGACGCAGAGCCATAAGTGATTTTAAGAAAGCCAATGGCAACATCAGTGATACGCTGACCCTTATGGTTTACTACGTTAAATGTGGCAATGATTTTACGCTTGAGTTTGGCGATATCGACGAGAGTTTCTATGATAGTTTGAGCTCAATGTTCTCGAAAATTGTAGAAGTGTTGCTGGGTCAAAAAAACCAAGATCTTATCGCTGAATTCCTACCGAAGCTTGAAGCTGAATTTCATCGTATTGATGGAAAGATGGGATGGGGTTGCCCAGACGAATTGGCAGATTGCCTCGCTGAACTTCGAAATGGGTTTTCCTAGAAACCCCCATCACTCTTTGGTCAGCCGCAGAGGTCAGATTGCCGAGTTAAGGCGACAAAGCCAGCCAGTGGCCCGTTTCTTGTCTGTCGGCAGTGCCGACCTCCTTCATTGAAGCCGCTCATACCTTATGGAATTAGCATAAAGACTGGATGTTTTAGGCTTACTTCAGACGTTTGCTGTTAAAAGCTTCAAGGTCGGCTTAGCGGACATTGTGATAATGATTGCTGTTGGAGATTGTTCTTCTAGCGACAACTTGT
>JAFMHL010000075.1 GCA_017854535.1 Nitratireductor sp. | reverse complement strand
AATTCTTATTACAGAAAGTCAAAATAACCGGCTCAGTTATAAGGGGGAAGGACAAATTGGCTTTGTTCCCAAACGCAATCTTGACGATCTTTCAGATATCTGTTTTCCTGACTGAACGATCAGTCAGGATTATAATTAAATCAAACCTGGAGGATGAATGACCAGTTCAATGACATCGGAAAAGTCAGATTCGCCTAAAGACCCATCCATGAAAACTGGCGTTGGATTCTCGGGAAATCGGCACAAGGCCATTTTAGATTCAGCAGAACGGATCTTTGCGTCTAGTGGATTTGATGGAGCAAGTATTCGTGAAATTGCCCAGAAGGCAGGTGTCGCCCAAGCTCTAATTCACTACCACTTCGACACAAAAGAGAAACTCTTTGAAGCAACGACCGCAAGGCGCGCTGTTCAAATCAATACCAAGCGTGGCGAACTGCTGGACGAACTATTAAGTTTAGAAGATGATTTGACACTTGAGATGTTGGTCGAAGCACTGTTTAGACCGACGATCGAAACTGGTCATAAGTTGGCTGAAGATGGCGGCAGCTTTTCCAGAATTCTGGTTTCTATCGCCAATTCCAGTGACCCGCGAGATCAAAACCTTACTGAAGAGTATTATGACCCAATAGCAAAACGTTTCATAGATGCGTTTTGCCAAATTGAGCCATGCCTTTCCCAAAGGAGCGCAACTTGGGCCTATATGTTTTCGATTGGCGTCGGAATGACAATGATGGCGCGCACTGGAAGACCTTATCGTCTTTCTCAAGGACAATGCGACGACAGCGATGTGGAGGCGATGCTGTCAGAGATTATCATTTATGTCTGTGGCGGCATAAGGGCCATGGTCATAAACGAGCAAGGGAAGAGTTTAAAGACCCACTAAGCAAACTGAATCTACTTCAAACGGGAGGAAACCATGAAGAAATTTATCAAGAGGCTCACTTTATCTGGCGTGACACTAACGCTGGGATTGTCAATTATGTCGTTAGCCATTCCAGTCAAAATGGCACTAGCAGATGATATCAAAGTGACAGCGGTCGCGGGGCATCCGCCGGTATTTCGCTGGGTCAAAATGATTCCTGAAGTTTTTGTGCCAACAGTACAAAAGGAACTCGAAGGTTCCAGTCACAGTTTTGCTGTTGATCTTCAGGCGGGTGGCGCGATAGCGAAAGTTGGCGAAGAACTTGAAACCATCGGCGAAGGCCTTGCTGAAATCGGCACAGTTCAGGCGTTGTTTGATCCGGCCAAACTGGCGGTTCAAAATGTCACCTATTATACACCCTTTGTTTCTTCAGATGTGAATCAGATATCCAATATGATGGATCGATTGCACAAAGAAGATCCACGCTTGCAAGAGGCTTACACTGCCAACAATATCGTCTATCTCGGGGCTCCAATTGGCATTGATGATTACCTTTTGATGACAAAGTTCCCCATCAACTCGCTTGCCGACCTTGAGGGGAAAAAAATCGCAGCACCGGGCGCAGCGATCAACTGGCTATCTGGCACCGGCGCTGTTGGTGTGTCAGGTAATCTGACCACTTATTACAATGAGTTGAAAACTGGGGTTTATGACGGGGTAATCGTTTTTGCCTCAGCCGCTGTTCCCGGAAAGTTATACGAAGTTGCTCCAAACGTTACCCGTATGGGCCTTGGCGCTCAATTTGCCGGCGTTCTTGGGGCCAACAAAGATTGGTATGATAAGCAACCAGATGAGGTAAAGGCCGCTTTACACAAGGGCGCTGATGCCGCGAAAGACTGGTACAATAATGATCTTACGGCATTCGCTGCCAAAGCTTTAGAAATCATGGCCGCTAATGGAGCTACGGTGGTGGAAGCCTCGCCTGAAATGCGGATGGCTTGGGCAAAAGGTATGGATAATACAGCTAAAACTTGGGCCGCTGACCTTGATAGTAAGGGCATAAAAGGTTCTGAAGTCTTGTCTCTGTACATGGAAGAAATGCGCAAAGCTGGCGCTACCCCGTTGCGGGACTGGGATAAAGAGTGATCCGGTAACGTTTCGGTTTATCGAAAATGTCCGATAACAAGAACATGCCTGTTCCCAGCCATCGTCAAAATGGCTGGGAATCGGCGCTTGACCTGCTGGACAAAACGACGGCGGTTTTTAATGTCATAGGAACTGCATTGATTGTTGCCTTGATGGTATTGATCGGCACCGATGTATTTGGGCGTACAGCGTTCAACACTCCGATTTCCGGCGTACCGGAATTGGTCTCTTTGTCCATCGTAGCAATCGTTTTTCTGCAAGTGCCTCAAGCTTTGCGCTCCGGACGATTCACGAGATCAGACGCCCTTTTGAAATGGGTTTGGCGGTCCAAACCACGCGCGGCTCTGGCCATGGAGCTGATCTTTGATACAATCGCAATCTTGACGCTCTTTGCCCTGCTTTATGCAGCATGGCCTCTGTTTGCCAAAAGCTGGACGAATAATACATTTGTTGGCGCGGTGGGGGATTTCACCGCACCGGTTTGGCCTGTCAAATTGATAATGGTCATTGGAACAACTCTTTTGATTGCGCAGTTTCTCGCACGCATATTCAAGCTCGTCACCGCTCGAAGAAAAGGCGAAGCGGAATGACCTCTTTTGATATCGGTATTGTTTCACTTCTTGCCATGGTAGTTTTGGTCATTGCCGGACTCTACGTTCCGATAGCGCTGATGGCTTGTTCTTTCGTAGGCGTTTGGGCAATAAAGGGCTCGCCAATCCTTGCTTCTAAACTGCTTGGACTGGCTGCCTCCAATACCATTGCTTCTTATTATTTTGGCGTAGTGCCACTGTTTGTGCTGATGGGTTTTCTCGTTGCAGAATCCGGAATAGGACGGGATGCTTTTGATGTCGCAAACGCGGCCTTTAAAAAACTTAAGGGAGGGCTAGGAGTTGGCACGGTTGGTGCCAATGCCATCTTTGCTGCCATCACAGGTATCTCTATCGCATCGGCTGCCATCTTCACCAAGATTGCCGTGCCCGAGATGGTTCGTCACGGTTACACCAAACGCTTCGCAGCAGGGATTGTTGCTGGTTCTTCAGTTCTTGGCATGCTTATTCCGCCATCGCTTTTGTTGATCCTATATGGAGTTTTGACGGAGCAATCCATAGGTGATCTTTTTCTGGCAGGAATTCTACCTGGTCTGTTGATGGCAGCGCTTTTCGCTTTGGGTGTTGTTGCCATGGCGACCTTTGCTCCAAAATTTACTGGCAGCCCGGAAGCGGATAATTCCCCAGCCTTGCCTGCCAGCGTCATACTCGCAAAAGCCTTGCCTATAGCTTTGCTTATCTTGCTGGTGTTGGGGGGTATTTATGGCGGTCTATTCACTCCAGTGGAGGCCGGCGCAATAGGCGCAATAGGTGCACTCATATTGGGTCTCATTAAGGGCACACTGGACTGGAAATCCCTTTGGCGCGTACTAATGGAAACTGGGCTTGTTACAGCGTCAGTTTGTTTCCTCATTATTGCAGCACAAATGTATTCGCGAATGCTTGCCTTTTCAGGCGTACCTGCCGGATTTGGAGGATTAGTTGCCTCAGCTGATATCGGATTATGGGGCGTGTTGTTGCTTTATGTAGCGGTGATCATCGTCATGGGCATGATACTGGATTCTTCATCAATCCTTCTCATTCTCGTGCCTTTGATGTTGCCTGTGATGGCTCCTTTCAACGTCGACTTAATCTGGTTTGGCATTGTCACTATTATTGCCGTTGAGATTGGATTGCTCACGCCCCCTTTCGGCATATCTGTCTATGTCATCAAGTCGGTCATTGATGATCCAGAGGTTAGCCTTACCGATATTTTTACTGGTGCAGCCCCGTTTGCCCTTATCATGCTGGCCGTGCTTGGCCTGGTTCTCATCTTTCCACAACTCACAACCGCATTACTATAGGAGTTCTTCATGCCCCGCCGAATTGTAGATTTATCTGTTCCCCTTGAGGCCGAGATCGCGTCAGACCCTCCACCGATGCTGCCGAAAATTGACTATGTTGATCACAAGCAATCGGCCGAGCAAATGACTGCGTTTTTTCCTGGACTGAAAACAGATGAATTGCCAGGTGGGGAAGGATGGGCCGTAGAAATGCTCCAAATCTCCACCCATAACGGAACCCATTTAGACGCGCCCTATCATTTTCACTCGACCATGAACAATGGTGAACGCGCAATCACCATTGATGAAGTGCCTCTGGAATGGTGTTTTAATCCAGGCGTAAAACTCGATTTTCGACACATGGAAGATGGATATGTCTGCACTGCCGGCGATATTGAGGCAGAGTTGAAACGAATTGGCCATGAGCTCCAGCCCTTCGATATTGTCGTCGTCAATACCTCCGCCGGACAGCACTATGGCAAAGATGACTATCTTTTGAAGGGCTGCGGCATGGGTCGTGAAGCAACGCTCTATCTGCTGGAGCGCGGTGTCCGAGTGACGGGCACTGATGCGTGGTCGTGGGATGCTCCATTTGCTTTTACAGCGCAAGAGTTTGCCAGAACGGGCGATCCTTCAATCATTTGGGAAGGTCATCGCGCTGGTATGGACATTGGATATTGCCACATTGAAAAACTTTCCAATCTGGAAGGCTTGCCGCCAAACGGCTTTGAGATTTCCTGCTTCCCCTGGAAGATTAAAGGAGCATCGGCAGGCTTCACTCGAGCCGTCGCGATCTTCAACGATTGATTCAAAAACCAAATTAAGCCTCACTGGGAGATATTGTCATGGCTAAGAAAAATAACAAGGTAATCATTACTTGCGCTATCACGGGCGGTATTCATACCCCTACCATGTCGGATGCATTGCCAATCACGCCGGACGAGATTGCAACACAATCGATCGATGCAGCCGAGGCTGGCGCCTCTATCATTCACTTGCATGCGCGCGATCCAAAGACAGGCGCACCAACGGGTGATCCCGATGTTTTCATGAAGTTCTTGCCAAGGATCAAACAATCCACTGATGCTGTTGTGAACATCACCACTGGGGGTGGACTTGGGATGACAGTGCAGGAGCGATTAGCCGCGGCTCTGCGCGCGGAACCTGAAATGACTTCGCTCAATATGGGCTCGATGAATTTTGCGCTGCATCCGCTGGCTAACAAATATAAGGATTGGAAACACGATTGGGAAAAGCCTTATCTGGAAGGCACGGATGACTTTATTTTTCGCAACACGTTTCGAGATATTAGCTATATTCTTAAACATCTGGGTGAAGGTTGTGGTACAAAGTTTGAGCATGAATGCTACGATATCGGCCATCTCTATAATCTAGCCCATTTCGTCGATGCCGGTCTCGTCAAGCCACCTTTCATGGTGCAGTCGATTTTTGGTATTCTTGGGGGTATTGGCGCAGATATGGAAAACGTCATGTTTATGAAACAGACAGCAGACCGTCTGTTTGGAGATGACTATGTCTGGTCGGTTCTGGCGGCAGGACGTTTCCAAATGCCATTCATTACTCAAGCTGCCATGATGGGTGGCAATGTGCGCGTTGGGCTAGAAGATTCACTTTACATTGGCAAAGGGCAATTGGCTCAATCCAATGCCCAACAAGTAGCCAAAATCCGGCATATTCTCGAAGAGCTTGGTCTGGGGATTGCTACACCTGTTGAGGCCCGGGAAATCCTGCAGCTCAAAGGCGGCGATATGGTGAAATTTTAGAAAGGTGCATCATGCCAATTGTCAATCCTATTGATGGTTTTGAGGTAGACCCTCATGCGATCCACACCATCGGCAAAGACTTGCAACGACCTGAGTGTATTCTTGCAGAGCGTGATGGATCCCTATGGTCCGCTGACGCTCGCGGTGGAGTTGTTCACATCAGGCCAGACGGAAGCCAGGCATTTATCGGACAAAAGCAGGACAGCTTCGCTGACGCCAGCAATGACGCAAGCCGTTTTACCACCGGAACATTACCCAACGGTCTGGCTTTTGCAAAAAATGGCGACATTCTAATCTCGAATTTTGGTACGGATCGTCTGGAGCTGATGAAACGCAATGGTGAAAGCGAGGTCTTGTATGACACGCTCGATGGAAAACCGATTGGCAAGGTCAATTTCGTATTACGCGACAAACGTAATCGGGTTTGGCTGACTGTCTCCACAACCATTCCCAATTGGATGAACGCCATCAGTCCCAATATAAGGGACGGTTTTATCGCTGTTGCTGATGAAAAAGGCCTTCGCATTGTTGCCGATGGCTTTGCCTTTACCAATGAAATCCGTTTCGATGCGGCAGAGGAATGGCTTTATGTTGTGGAGACCACCGCAAAGCGAATTACTAGGCTGAAAATCGAGGATGACACCAGTGTCTCTCATCGCGAAACCTTTGGACCCTTTGATCATGGTGCTTTCATTGATGGCATTGCCTTTGATGCTTTTGGCAATCTTTGGGGGACGCATGTAATGATCGACCGGATTTTTGCTATTACACCCGATGGTGATCTGCGCATCATTCTTGATGACGACAATGGCTCGCCGGAAGGAAAGGCTTTACTTGCAGCTTTTGAGCGCGATGAAGTCACGCCTGAGATGACACTTGCTTGCGGCGGCAAAATTGCCCCTTGGATGGCAAGCGTGACTTTTGGAGGAGTTGACCTTCGCACTTTGTATATAGGTAGCTTACGTGGAACAATGATACCCTTTTTCAAGGTTCCCGTTTCCGGACTCCCGATGGTGCATTGGAATGGATGAAATCGATTAGGAACTACTAAATGAACCAGAATTCAGGATTACCAGCAAAAGCGCAGGTGCAGTTTGATTGCAAAGGTCGTGCGACCGGCAAAATGCGTAATGAACTTGAAGTGACCATGAAACAGCCTTTCGATGAAGGTCCCTTTGTTATGGCAACCGACGAAGGGCCGTTTCATGGTGGCGATGCCAGCGCCCCTCCGCCACTTGCGTTGTTTGTCGCTGGCTTGACTGGATGCATTATGACCCAATTAAGAGCCTTCGCGAAACGGTTGGATATTAGGATAAACGACTTGGATGTCGAAACCCGCGTTATCTGGGATTGGGAAGCGAAAGGAAGAATATATGAAACCGCGCCCCATTCATTTGAGATTGATGTACTGATCGACAGCGATGATGAATTGGATAAAATCACTGCCTTGGTTGAAGCGGCAAAAAAAGGTTGTTTTCTAGAGCAAACCCTTGGGCAAGCCAACAAGATCAAACACAGACTAAAAACCGAAAACGGTTGGATGGATGTATAAGAAAATCGAAAGCGGTTTATGGCGAATTGGCAAAGGATCTCGTCAACATACCTGATGCAGAA
>JAFMHL010000074.1 GCA_017854535.1 Nitratireductor sp. | reverse complement strand
GATGCCGACCGAACGGCAAGCACTGGAGATATCACCGCCAGAGGATAAGTGAATCGTGTTCGTCCGGGGAACCCCACCTAATGGGATGGCCCTTCCTGCGTTAGATGGGGTTCACTGGATGCTTACTGATTATGAGTAAAAGGCAAAGACTGAAAAGGCCGCGGAACGGAATGTTTCGCGACCTTTCTTTTCTGGTTCATCAACAGCTACCCTATGGGGTTGAAGGATCTGCCGGGAGAGCATACTCGTGGATGAACTCGATCACGGCGCGCGCATCATCAGACGCCTGGGCAAACGCCTCAACATTGGACCCATCATAATTCACATTTGAGAAAACAGCATCGTAAATATTAACCGTGGTTGCAACCCAGCTGCCATCACTTTGCTGGACAAGCACATCAGCTGTAACACCAATGTATGTGGCCTCCCGATCATATGTGAAGGCTGAATAGTCGACATACTGCGAGCCCACTTTATCTGTCAGCGTGCCATCGATTCCAAGAATCTGACCCAGATACTCGACGTTGTCGATACCGACACTACCGGTTTTGTCTACGGCCGCAGCCAAGAATGATTTGGCTTCAACCAAATCGGCAATGGTATAAGTGCCGTCCACCAGATTGGCCAGGTCTCCGGTAAATATGGAAGGATTCGCAACATCCGTAAGTGTGCCTTGGTTCATTAGCTCCACGTAGATTGCGAGGTTTTCCAAAGGAGAATCAATGGTTTTTTCTTCTCCATCAATAGTGAAGACTAATCGGCCGGCGGCGTCCAATGTAACTGCGGTCGCATCGGCAATGAGTTTCAAGACTTCATCATACCGTTTCTCCAGAACATTAAGAGGCGCCCTCGCGACGTTTGAACGCCCAAGCTCAACTTCAACCGCGACTCCTTCAACGGTTGGATGGCCGTCTTCATCAAGAGGAATGGGAACACCATCGGCATCAACAGGCTGAACTACCCAGGTTCCGTCAGGCAATTGCGTGTAGATCGGAACGCCGTTCTCATCACGCAGAAGCACATACATGTCACCATAAAGATCACCTTTTTTGACGCCAGTTAACTGATTAGGACGCCCTGGCTTGCCGTCTTTGCCTGGAACTCCCGCCCATTCTGGACGATCAGAATCTTCATCCTCACCAACTTCAGTTTCTTCGTGACCACCCTTGTCAGATTTCTTGCCCTTGGTAACGTCACTGGCAGGAGATTTTACTGTTTTCTTACCAGTCTGCTTTTTCTTGGTGTCATCGGAATGACCCTGATCATCGGCTTCATGGCCGGTATCATGCCCTTCATCATCTTCCATTTCGTGGAATATATCCCGTAATGACTTGTTGCCCGAGCCACGTATTGAATCACTTTTCTTCCCTTTTTGACCTTTCTTTTTGCCGGATCTTCCTGAGTCATGCCCATCATCATGGCTCTCACCACTATCGTGAGAACTTGCCTTGTGGCTTTTTGCATATGTAATGTCTGGAGACACAGCAAATGCAAAAGCGGCGATAGCGGTGCTGGCCAATAAATTCGACAGGCCCTTTTTTAAATATGAAGCTGTAAACATTTTAATTGTTCCTTTGCTAATTATCCTCCCTTGTAGCTTTACTGCATGGTAGTTTTTTTCCGTTTGATACAAATCAAACAACCCATATTATATTTAATATCGTGAATATATTGGCAAGGACGCAATTGGACAAGAAATAAGCCCGTCAGAAGCGGACAATTGCGCCGAGACGGAACAGGCTTTCGGAGGATTTGTATTTCTCCGTTCCGTTATTTGCACCAGGAACCAGCAAGCTGGTGTTGCCGTAGTCGGAATATGTGACATCGGTTCGTATCGAGAGTTTTTCTGATACAGGCACTTCCATACCGACACCTATACGATAGCCGGTAACAAGTTCATGTTTGTCAATGTCTTGGTTTCCGCGTTTAAAACGGTACCTGAAGTCCGAACCAACTACGCCTGCCCGTCCATATACAAGTGTTCCGTTACCAACAACCAAGCCTGCCAATAGTGATGCGCCAACAGAGTACTGTTTGTCTATCGAGTAAGTGCGGCCGGTAGGATCACGAGTATGATCCCAACCGGTATCGCCAATTTCCGCATCAAGCTCGGCGCCCAGAACAAAGTTTGAGAACTGGGTTGAATAACCGGAGAATATTCCTCCTGACAGGCCCACATCCCCAAAATCAGCATTTAGAGTGCTTCCAACATCCCTTGGCCCCGTGGCGGTTGAAACAAGGGCACCGACTCCAACTTGGAAACCAGTATAAAAACCATCATACAGCGAATTTGATCTCTCACTTGAATCTGGTGCCCCAAGTTCCAAATTTGGTGAGTTGAAATGGTAGGCAATTCCCGCTGAAATAATACTTTCAGTGTTGGCAAAATTGTCTGTGCCGGAAGGGATAACAACATCGTAGTCACTATACGCAGTATATTCATATTCCATCCGTAATGACAGATTAGAGCTGATTGGTGCCTGCAGCCCTGTGCCAAATCGCAGGCCCAATTGCTTGTCGTCCTGAGGAAATGGAGTACCGGCAGAAGTGAAATATGAAGTTGCAAATTTCGCTACTTTAAAGCCAGCGCGCCCATAAAGCATACCGCCTTTGGAAAAGGTTCGCCCAAAAATGGTTGAAAGCCCATATGATAAATCATTTTCTACCCCGAATACACGCCCTCCGGGCAGACGTGCATGATCCCAGTCAGAGTGGGAAAAAGTCATGTCAGCCTCAAATCCTGAGTACCAACGATTTCTAATGGTTCCAATGCCGCCGTAAACAGAAACAATGCCGCCATGGTCGGCAAAATCAGCCTGTAGAGTACCGTTATTACCGCGGGGGCCAAGCAGATCAGTACCAGTAGTGGCAAGGCCGGATTTACCACCAAGATAAAAATCAAACTCGGGTGTGCTTCCGCTTATTTTGTTTTGAGCAGATCCGACAGTATATGCTTTATCGGAGTCAATGCCGAGCTTGGCCATTATCCGCGACTGATCGTAATTATTTGAAATAGCACTTGAGTCGAGATTTTCATATTCGTAACTCAGCCCAAAATAAAGATGCGGTGAAAGGTAATGACGTCCCTCGGCCACTATAGAAAATATTCTGTCCCTCCGCGATACACCCCAATATTGGTTATCAGTATAACGCGAGCGAAGACTGAAGCTCCTGCGCTCATCAATGTCCTGCCGGAAATTGGCCGCCAACTTGGTTTGAACATAACTGGAAGCATTTGCAAGCGTGGTTTCCTCCACAGTCCGTCCGAGCGATAAGGTAAGGCGCGAATCAGCGGTGGGATCCCATTTTAATCGGCCACCATAATCTACCGTTGAAACGTCACGCAAAGCAATATCATCGTAATCCTGGTATATCCAGCCACCATAGATCTCAGCAAGCAGGCCAGGACTGAATTTATGAATAACACCTGCTGCGACGCGCACGCCGTTAGAATCCCGGTCAAAACCGGAATCATCCATCTCACCGATATAGCCACGACCATCCCACGTGCCCTCGACATATAGCCTTGTCGTGCTGTTCAACCGATGATCAAGACGCGCTCCCACACTTGCCATATGCCGGTCACGGTCGTCATTGTTGATTGGCCCATTATCATCAAAGTCAAAATGATCAAAAGTCGCGCCAACCTTCAACGAATTTGATCCAAACCGATTTTGCCAGGCAGTGTAAGCGCGAGTGTGTTTATAGATGGTAGGTGTGATGCCATTGACATCATCCGGTGAGTTTCGCTCTTCATGGTCCCGGGCGTAACTGGCTCCCGCCAGGATATCCATGCCAGTCATCGGGCGCAACCGCGTATCAAGGTAGAGACGGTAATCTTCATAGTCTTCAGTCGATCTATGATTATACCGGCCGATTTCAGCACTCGCTCCCAAACTCATATCAAAAACATCGCCGTCGTGGGTAAATCCGATTGATGGCGCCAATATGGATATTGTGTCGCTAATTTTGTCGTTACGGGTGGAGAATATGTTGTCGTTGTATTGTTCTGAAACAACAAGGTCAGCAGTGACGCCATCGGGCAACAAGCTACCGACCACATTGCCTTGAACCTGCTGGGCGTTCGCAACCGTGCCAATAGCTAACCAGGACGCTGTCGTCACTAGCATCCCAAAAACTGTATTTTGAAATTTAGGCATACGACACTTACTTAATTTATTAGGAACTCGATTCACATTCGGCGTATCAGGTATAATAGTCAATGTTATAAACTACTGATTCACCTAAACCAAGTCACTGTGACAATTTTACACCTCAATGGCAAGCGCCCACCTGGTCATTCATTTACAAGGTAATTCCAGGGTAGTAGCTCGTCAATCCTGTTAATCTTGTGATCTGCAATACGGCTGAGAATGTCAGTGAGCCAAGCTTGGGGATCAATGCCATTTAGCTTGGCAGTTTCAATCAGGGTGAAGGCAATTGCCATGGCTTTCCCACCACGCTCAGAACCGGCAAACATCCAATTTTTTCTGCCCAGAGTTACTGGCTTGACTGCGCGCTCGCAAGTATTGTTGTCCAATTCCAAGAAGCCATTATCGAGATAGGGCCGTGTCTTTGGCATCCGGCTCAGCGCATACCGGATGGCCTTGGCCAGCGGCGATTTGCCGGAGATTTTGGGCAGTTGCACATGAAGCCAGACTTCCAGATCGCCAAAGTTCGGTTTGGCTTTATTCTGGCGAATAGCGACCCGTTCTGTGGGGGAACAGCCACGCGCTTCTTTCTCGATGCCATAAAGTCTCGCAATTCGTTTGATTGCCTCTTCAGCAATAGCTGACCCCTGGGATTGCTGAACATCCACGAACTTGCGCCGGATATGAGCCATACAGGCAACCTCTGAAGCTTTGTCCTTACCAAACAGACCATTGAAGCCAGCATATCCGTCTGCATGTACCCAGCCTTTGTAGTTTGATAAATGGCGCACGGGGTGGTCGCCCTTGCGATCAATCGTGAACTGGTACCATGCACCGGGTGGTGCAGGACCATCCCATGGCCGCTCATCACGAACATAAGCCCACACACGCGCTGTCTTCGTGCGTTTGTTGCCCGGTGCCAGCATCTTGATTGGAGTATCGTCAGCAAACAGTGTCTGACCTTTGCGGACATGTTTGCCAATCGCATCAGCCAGCGGTTCCAGCAGTGCCGTTGATTTACCGACCCAATCGGCCATGGTCGAGCGATCCAGATCAATACCTTCACGTTGGTAAATCTGTGATTGGCGATACAAAGGCAAATGATCAGCGAACTTCGAGACCAGCACATGAGCCAGCAATCCAGGCCCAGGACGACCCCGTTCAATCGGTCGCGATGGCATTGGGGCCTGCAATATGGCCTCACAGCAAGAACAGGCCAGGCGAGGGCGGATAATCCTGTTCACAATAAACCGGCCCGGTACGTATTCCAGCTCTTCTGTGACATCCTCACCAAGTGTCTTCAGGCTTCCTCCGCACTTGCTGCAATCTTCACCCGGCGACAAGACCTGTTCCTTGCGTTCCAGATGTTCGGGCAAAGGTTTGCGACGTGGCTTGTTCTTCGGTTCGCTAAATTCAGGTTCCTGAGTGTCAGTCTCATCGGCAGCTGTTGCTATCTCTTCGTTCTCAACAAACAGTTGAAGTTGATCAAGGGTTTCTGATTTGCTGCCAAAACGATGGCGGTTAGCCCCATGCAATTGGTACTGAAGCTTCTCGATAAACAGTGCCTGTGATTTTACTTCCTTTGCCAGAAGCGTCACTATACCCTGAAGTTCAACAGGGTCTTCGGGCAGCGATTCAAGGTCATTAAGCATGGTATATTCTCTACCAGAAAAGCCCCCGTAAAGGAATCCAAATCCCATATAAATACTCGTGTTTGTTGAGAAAAAATATAGCTCTAATTCCGCCTGTTCAACCTGTCTTCAGTGGCCGCCATGTGCATTGCGGTATGCGCCAATCTATGCCTTCAAGCAGCATCGCTAATTGTGCCACCGTCAAACTTACCTTGCCATCCCTGGCAGCAGGCCAGACAAAACGGCCACGTTCCAGCCGTTTGCTAAACAGACAAGCTCCCTGACTATCCCACCAGATGATCTTGAGTAGATCACCGCGACGACCACGGAATACAAACAGATGACCGGAGAATGGATCGGCGGCAAGCGTCTTCTCAGCCTGGGCCGCGAGTGAATTAAACCCGCGCCGCATGTCTGTTACTCCTGCAGCAAGCCAGACACGCGTATTGCTCGGTACCGGGATCACGAAACCAATCCCTTCAACAGACGGGCAAGTGCATCTCCATCAAATTCGCCCTCAACTGTCAGATGGTGGCCATCGGCCAGTTCAATCTTTATGCTACCACCAGGTTGGCTTGGCGGGTATTTGTTGGTTGCGGAATGGGACAACGGCGTGTCTGCAGCACAAACCTCAACAGGCAGAAACGCCGATCCTTTGATCTCAAGCTCGTTAGGCTGGAAACGTGGGTCTTTAAGCCAGTTGAATATCTGGTTCGCATTCAACGCATAACGTCGAGCAACCTGAGCAACCGAAACGCCCGGTGCTATCGTTTGCTGACAAATCACGCGCTTATCTTCTTCACTCCACGAACGCCGCTTTCGACCCGCCATACTAAAATCCCTAATGTCCATGTGTGGATACCCCCGGTTTTGCAAGGCTTTTTTTGAACTGATAAGATTGTGATCGAGTGCGGTCATGTGTCAGGCCTCATAGGTGCGGCCTTTCAATTGCCGCGGGCCGGTATGGCGATGCGCGGATCTGGTCCAAATCACTAAAACGGGCTGTTGCGCCGCTGGACATTACTGGTTTTCCTGATCCCGATCTAATCGATCATTTTTCCATTCAGTTCACAAGCACCTCACAATCTCAGTTTACCGGTTCTGATCAGCTTTTACGTTATTGAGCTGCCAGCACCAATTTCTTGTAGTTTTCTTCCTTCACCAACATGGCCCAGAGACCACGCGCCATTTTGTTGGCGAGCGCAATCGCTACTACCATCCGGGGTTTGCGGGCCATCATACGCTCCAGCCAGGATCCCTTTTCTGCGCCCCGCCGGGCGGCCCAGCGAATGACAGACATTGCGCCAATGATCAGGAGCCGTCGGATATCGCGTTGCCCCATTTTTGATGTGCGTCCCATTTTTTGCTTTCCTCCTGTAGAATGCTGTTTGGGCACAAGTCCCAGCCAGGCAGAAAAATCTCGACCCCGCCGAAACTCAGACATCTCAGGAGCAAAAACCTCCACAGCAAAGGCGCTGATCGGCCCTACACCAGGC
>JAFMHL010000039.1 GCA_017854535.1 Nitratireductor sp. | reverse complement strand
CTCTAAGGCGGTTATGCACCTGAAAGACGCTAAGTTATACAATGACATGGTTTTCAAAACGGAGATGGCAGTTGGCGAAGGCTATATGGACGGCAAGCTGACCATGGAAGAGGGGACAACCCTTCAAGATCTATTGACCTTGTATAACATCAACCGTCAAAGCGTTGGTAAGAACCAAATTGTTAAAACACTTTCTAATATTTCAAAAAAATTAAAGCGCTTTCAACAGTCTAACAAAGTTGGTGAAGCGCAAAATCATGTTTCGCACCACTATGATATCAGCAATGATTCTTACAAACTCTTCCTAGACAAAAATATGCTGTATTCTTGCGCATATTTTCGAAATGAAGATGACAGTTTGGAAGTTGCTCAACGCAATAAATTACGTCTGCTAGCAGCAAAGCTTGATCTGAAAAAAGGCCAAAAGGTACTCGATATTGGATGCGGTTGGGGCGATATGGCCCTGTATCTTGCCCGCCTTGAAGATGTCGATGTTACGGGCGTTACGCTGTCCAAGGAACAATGTGATCTTGCTAACCAGCGGGCTAAGGATATGGGCCTTAGTCATCGTGTGCATTTTGAGCTTAAAGACTATCGAAATCTAGACCAGAAATTTGATCGTATTGTTTCAATCGGCATGTTCGAACATGTTGGCGTTCATCACTATGATGAGTTTTTCAAAAAGGTGAATGAGCTTATGCCAGATGATGGCGTTATGGCGCTGCACTCAATCGGCCATATGAGCCCTCCTGGAACGGCAAGTCCTTGGCTCAGAAAATATATTTTTCCGGGCGCTTATTCCCCTTCACTGTCGGAAGTTTTTCCAGTGTTGGAGCAGAATAATTTGTGGGCCTTGGATTGTGAGATATTGCGCACTCACTACGCTACTACGCTGCAACACTGGGCTGAACGGTTTGCAAAAAACCGTCCCCAAGTGGTTGAAATGTTTGATGAACGATTTGCTCGAATGTGGGAGTTTTATCTCATTAGTGCGGAAATGATGTTTCGGACGGGTGCGCAAATGGTATTCCATTTACAGCTTTCCCGTCAACGCGATGCTGTGCCTTTGGAACGCGACTACATTGTTGAAAAGCAAAAGGAATATGAAGCGCTAGAGCGCAAATTAAAACTCGTTTTGTAGGTTTCAACAGTCACTTTCGGAATCCACGTTTGGTAAAAGTGCCATCGGCTATCGATTTTATGGCGCGTCTGTTTTCTTATACTAACGTTGGTTTAGCAGTCTCTTTTTTTGTAGCCGATATAACTGGTCTTCAAACGAACGCTTCATGTTGTAATTTCGGTTACGATTCCTGTCGCGGTAATAACGATGATGGCTTCTGTCGCTGTTGTAGCGTGGTCCGAAAAACAATTCGAAATAGATAACGTCATTTCTATGGTGTTTCCTGGAATGTTTTTTCGAATAGCGCTTGTATTTCTTGTGCTTCCTGTGGACCTGTACAAGGTTTTCCTCAATCGGATCACTGGCAATAACAGGTGCCATACCCAAGGGATTGGAAACACGTTGAGCATAGGCGCTGGTACCCGATACGGCGAAGGCAAGGGCCGCGATGAGCAGTATATTTTTCATTTTACGCTCCGATTTTGGATTTATGTCTGAGCTGGTTTGATCCAAACACTTTTATGTCCACATGGTTGCATCTTGTTTGTGGGTCGTAAACCGCCAAAATCTCACAATAATCTGAAGATGATCACATTTTCTGGAGTATGCCGAGTTTCTAGATGCATGCTCAATGAAGAGTTCAGGTGTTAAAATTTCTGATACTGTTCTTGTTTAACTGGCAAACGAGTATCAAAGTGATCAATGACGATTCTAAGATTGGTGAATTGAATGCAGCAATATCTTGAACTTCTAGACAAAGTAATGCGAGAGGGTAGTGACCGTGGTGACAGGACAGGTACTGGCACCCGTTCTGTATTCGGACATCAAATGCGCTTTGATTTGTCTAAAGGGTTTCCGGTTCTAACTACTAAGAAACTTCATTTGCGCTCCATTGTCATTGAATTGTTGTGGTTCCTTCGCGGCGAAACCAATATCGCCTGGCTTAAGGAAAATGGGGTTTCAATCTGGGATGAATGGGCTGATGCGCATGGGGAGTTGGGGCCAGTCTATGGCTATCAGTGGCGCTCCTGGCCAAATCCAAAGGGTGGATCTGTCGATCAGATTGTCAATTTGGTTGAGCAGATCAAAACCAATCCAAATTCGCGCCGGTTAATTGTTTCTGCCTGGAACCCTGCATTGGTGGATGAAATGGCTTTGCCGCCCTGTCATTGCCTTTTTCAGTTTTATGTATCTGATGGGAAATTGTCTTGCCAATTGTATCAACGGTCTGCTGACATCTTTTTGGGTGTGCCTTTTAATATTGCGTCATATGCTTTGCTCACCATGATGATGGCGCAGGTTACTGGCTTAAAACCCGGCGAATTTGTCCATACCTTTGGGGATGCCCATATTTATCATAATCATTTTGACCAAGCTAAATTGCAATTGGAGCGCAAGCCCAAAGCTCTGCCGGTAATGAAAATCAATCCTGATGTAACCGATCTTTTTGGTTTCAAATTTGAAGATTTTGAACTGATCGGGTATGCGCCTGACGCCCATATCAAGGCGCCGGTGGCAGTATGAACGCCACGATCTCAATCATTGTAGCTATTGCTCAAAATGGCGTAATTGGCGCCAAAGGTGGATTACCTTGGAAATTATCGTCTGATTTGCAACGATTTAAACGTGATACAATGGGCAAGCCGATCATTATGGGTCGCAAAACATTTGAATCTATTGGCAGACCTTTGCCAGGCAGACCAAATATAGTCGTCACACGGGATAAAACCTTCAAGGCAGAAGGAGTGGCTGTTGTTCATTCTTTGGAAAATGCGTTCACTTTGGCTGATGTGAAAGCGCGTTGCGCAAATGTTGACGAGATATGCCTAATCGGCGGAGGGCAACTTTACAATGAAGGGCTGGAATTTGCCGATAAGCTATATGTGACCCATGTCATGGCAGAGCCGGAGGGAGATACGTTCTTTCCCGAAATTAGTGCTGGCGAATGGGAACCGATATTGCGCGAATCTTATCCAGCGGGAGAAAAGGACAGCGCTGATACGCTTTATGTGGTTTATAACCGGATAAAGCAGTAAATTGCAGGGTAAATCGCAATGTGATCAACCATATATGATAATAAAATGGATGATCGTCATGGAAGCCGTTGAAAGCCTGCTTCAGCATACCTATAACAAGAAGATGAATAGCATTTTTCACAAAGGACATTGAATGCCCTGGAACAATCAAAATGGTGGAGGCGGCGGCCCTTGGGGTGGCGGCGACAATAATAACGGAAATAACGGTGGCCCTTGGGGCCAAGGTCCAAAAGGCCCAAGAGGTCCAAATGGTGGTGGAAATCAGCCGCCGGATTTGGAAGACATTATCAGAAAAGGCCAAGAGCAGCTGAAAAACATGTTCCCCGGCGGCGGTGGCCGTGGCGGAGCAAGTGGTTCTGGGGGCGGTTTTAGCCCCGCTTTGTTGGGCATGTTATTGCTCGCAGGCGTGGCGCTTTACGGTTTCAAATCAGTTTATACGATCCAGCCGGACCAATTAGGCATAGAGCTGCGCTTCGGCAAGCCAAAACAAGATGTTTCAGGTCCCGGTCTTCACTTCCATTGGTGGCCGGTTGAGACTTATGAAGTTGCCAATATCCGTGAGAACCAGATCAATATCGGTAATGTGGGTGGCAGTGGCCAGTCCAGCGGTTTGATGCTTTCGGGTGATCAAAACATTGTTGATCTTGCATTTTCTGTACTTTATCAGGTTACGGATCCCGAAGCCTATCTGTTTAACACTCGCGAGCCAGACGATCTTGTTCGCCAGGTTGCAGAAAGTGCGATGCGCGAAGCAGTGGGCCGCAGACCTGCCCAAGACGTGTTCCGCGATGACCGTGCGGGTGTTGCAGAACAGGTTCGTTCAATTGTCCAGTCTACGCTAGACGGCTACGACGCTGGTATGACTGTTAACTCCATCAATATCGAGGATGTTGCTCCTCCTGGGCCTGTGGCTGATGCGTTTGACGAAGTGCAGCGTGCTGAACAGGATGAGGATCGTTTCATCGAAGAAGCGAACCGGTATTCAAACCGAATTTTGGGTGCTGCTCGTGGACAAGCGGCGCAAATTCTTGAAGATGCGGCCGGTTATAAAAACCGTGTTGTTGAAGAAGCGAAGGGTGAAGCGCAGCGCTTTATCTCCGTTTACAACGAATATGCAAAAGCGCCTGATGTGACCCGCAAGCGTTTGTTCCTTGAAACCATGGAAAAAGTACTGGGTGGATCGGACAAAGTGATCATTGAGCAAGGCGCTAATGGCGGAGCAGGGGTAGTTCCGTATTTACCGCTTCCTGAAATCCAAAAACGGGCGACCGAGTCTAAAACCAATACAGGAGCAGCCCAATGAGCCGTGGTCCAATTGTACTTGTCCTGATCGCCGTATTGGCATTTCTTGGACTTAATTCCTTTTTCGTCGTGAATGAACGCGAACAGGCTATCGTTTTGCGGTTTGGTGAAATCAAGCGTGTTGAAACTGCGCCTGGTCTTTATTTCAAACTTCCCTTTACGATGTTCGACCTTGAGAATGTTCAGGTAATTGATGACCGTTTGCTTCGGTTTGATCTGGACAACATCACAGTCCAGGTTTCTGGCGGTAAGTTTTACGAGGTGAATGCTTTCGTAACGTACAAAATCGCTGATGCTGCTCGTTTCCGTGGCCAGGTTTCTGGTCAAATCACCTTGGCTGAAGATCGCCTGCGTACACGATTGAACGCGGCTTTGCGTAAATCCTATGGTCTTCGCGGTTTTGAAGACGCTTTGTCAGAAGAACGCGCGGCTATGATGCGTGAAGTACGTGATGAACTGCGTCCAGCGGCAAATGAGTTGGGTATTCAAATCAATGATGTTCGTATTCGTCGTACAGATTTGACACAGGAAGTCTCAGAACAGACTTATAACCGAATGTCCGCTGAGCGTCTTGCTGAAGCAGAGCGCTTACGTGCCCGTGGTTCAGAAGCAGCGCGGCGCATCAAGGCCAGATCAGATCGTGAAGTCGTTGAGATCGAAGCTGCTGCCCAGCGTGATGGTGAAATCCTTCGCGGTGAAGGCGAGGGTGAGCGTAATGCGATATTTGCCGACGCATACACACGCGATGCGGAATTCTTCGAGTTCTATCGCTCGATGAATGCTTATCGTGAAGCACTTGAGAATTCCGGTACGACAATGGTTTTGTCACCCAATTCTGACTTCTTTAGATATTTCGGTGGCTCAAGCGGCCAATCAACCGGAAATAATAACTAAATTGAAAAAGCCGGGCGCCATTTGGTTTCCCGGCTTTTTTGTGCCTTTTTTTACCTGCAGAACAGGATCAAGCGGTTGCAAGAATTAATCATAGCACTAGGTTTATTTATTGTTCTCGAAGGTTTGATTTACGCTTTGTTTCCAAGTGGCGTAAAGAAGATGGCGAAACAACTGCCCTTGATACCTGATCAAAGTTTGCGGACATTTGGCGCAATCGTGGTCGCAATAGGCGTTATGGTGGTCTGGTTCGTTAAGGGATGAGGAATGGCGCTGAGCCATATCGTATTAAAATCGAAAGGAAGACTCTTATGGTCTTTATGAAATCAAGTCGGAATGGAAAATCGGGTATTGCCAAAAGGTTCGCGGTGCTTGCCTTAACTGCTGCGTTTGCCATGCCGCTGTCTGCTGGTGTTTTCACGCCGGCGCCAGCTTATGCTTCAGGGCCAGCGTCCGTTGCGGATCTTGCTGAAGGCTTGATGGATGCGGTTGTGAACATTTCTACATCTCAAAAGGTTGAACAGAAAAGACCGCGTGTCCCTGTTCCAAGGATGCCAGAAGGCAGCCCGTTCCAGGAGTTCTTTGATGATCTGTTCCCTGAGGGCGGGAATGAACAAGGCCCATCACGCAATGTTCAGTCATTGGGTTCAGGATTTGTGATCAGTGAAGATGGTCTGATTGTGACAAACAATCATGTTATTGCTGATGCAGACGAGATCGTGGCAAATTTTGCTGATGGTTCGAAATTGGTAGCGGAGCTGATTGGTACAGATCCCAAAACTGACCTTGCAGTTTTGCGGGTGAAATCAGACAAAAAACTGACTTTTGTGCCATTGGGCGATTCAAACAATTCCAGAATTGGCGACTGGGTAATGGCGATTGGTAATCCGTTCGGCTTGGGTGGATCCGTTTCTATCGGTATCGTTTCGGCCATTGGACGCGATATCAATTCAGGCCCTTATGACAACTTTATTCAAACAGATGCTGCAATCAACCGTGGTAATTCTGGCGGTCCATTGTTCAATATGGATGGCGAAGTAGTCGGTATTAACACTGCGATTATCTCCCCATCTGGCGGGTCAATCGGCATTGGTTTTTCTATCCCGAGTTCGCTTGCCAAACCCGTTATTGACCAGTTGACCGAATTTGGTGAAACACGCCGTGGTTGGCTTGGTGTTCAAATTCAGTCTGTGAGCGATGAGATCGCCGAAAGTCTGGGTCTAGGAAAAGCTCGCGGGGCGTTGATTGGCGATGTGTTCAAAGACGGACCGGCGGCCAAGGCTGATATTCAGTCTGGCGACATTGTTTTGACCTTTGATGGAAAGCCCGTTGAGACCATGCGGGATTTGCCAAAGATCGTTGCAGACACCCCAGTTGATAAAGAAGTGGACGTTGTCGTCTTTAGAAAAGGCAAAGAGGAAACCGTTAAGGTAACCGTTGGGCGTTTGGAAGATGGCGAGAAAACGATCAATGCTGACGCGACCAAAGAAGAGCCTGCGGACGCACCGGAAGAAAGTGCGCCTGTTCTTGGCATGATCCTTGATGAACTGAGTGATGAATTGCGCGATAGCGAAGGCGTTGCGGCCGACGTTAAAGGTGTAATGATCAGCGAAGTGGAGGTTGGTTCAAGTGCCGCTGACAAGGGCATCAAGGTGGGCGAAGTCATCGTTGAGGTCAATCAAGAATCTGTATCAACCTCACAAGACGTTGCTGACCGCGTTGCTGATCTTAAGAAAGATGGTCGTAAAAACGCATTGCTGATGATTTCCAGCAAAGAAGGCGATATTCGCTTTGTTGTTGTTCGTATCGACAGCTAAATAATTGAGATAATTGATTGAAATCGGGCGGCACAGGTGAGTGTCGCCCTTTTTTATTGACTTCTACTCACCTATTCGGCTTACCCATTGCTGTTTGGTCAGTGCATAAAAAACATGTGGTCTTAATTCCGGCATATGCTTCGGAACGCTCTGATGATCATAATCCCGCTTTGGGTCTGCAATCATTCCGATGCGCTTCATCACGGCAATGGATGCAAGATTGTCGCGAACGGCGAAAGAGACAATTTCTTTCAGATCTAATTTTGTAAAAGCGAATTCAAGCCATTTTTTGGCTGCTTCGCTTGCATAGCCTTTGCCCCAATGACGGGGTGATAACCGCCAACCAATTTCTACGGTTCCGGCTGGTAGATTGAGTTCTTCGCCGCAATAGTGAATTCCGCAAAACCCGAGGCATTCTCCGGTTTTCTTTAATTCAACGGGCGTAAAACCAAATCCGTTTCTGGATATGCCATCGCGCACGTGGTCCATCATCTGGTCTGATTGATAGCGGTTACGGCGCATGGGGAAAAATTGCATGACCTGCTCATCGCTGTTTATTTCATGAAATAACTCGCGATCTGTTTCGCGCCAATTCCGTAAAATCAGTCGATCCGTTTCAAGCAGTTTCATGGTAAGCAAATTCGTCCTGTCGATAACCTTGAAGATATAAAAGCGCTGTTAAGTCGCCATGGTCAATTCTGATTTTTGCTTTGGTCGCGACGCTTGGTTTGGCATGCAGTGCCACGCCAGTTCCAGCCGTTTGCAACATGGGCAGATCATTTGCTCCGTCGCCAACAGCAATGAAGTCATCGGCCGTCAAATTACGTTCCCGTGCAATTTTCCTCAAGGCTGATACTTTTGCTTCAGCCCCCAAAATGGGTTCGCGGACTTTTCCGGTAAGTAGCTGGTCATCAACTTCCAAAATATTAGCGTGATTTTCGTCAAAACCGATCATGTCGGCAATTGGACCTGTGAACAGCGTAAAGCCGCCTGATACCAATGCACACCAAGCACCATTTTTTTTCATGGTTGCAACAAGTGTTTGTCCGCCTTTTGCCAGTGTGATCCGGTTCTTGATAACTTGATTGGAAATTGAAGAGGGGAGGCCCTTTAGTAACGCGACCCGCTCACGCAATGCTGGTTCAAATGCGATCTCTCCATTCATGGCTTTGGCAGTGATTTCGGCTACTTTTTCTTTTACGCCGATTTCTGCAGCCAATTCATCAATGCATTCCTGATCAATCATGGTTGAATCCATGTCCGCAATCAGGGCTTTCTTTTTGCGATTTTTTTCTTCATGGATAGCAACGTCAATGGGGAGATCATCCAGTGCATTAGACAAGATGCTTTTTGCATCTTCTATCGATAAGTCATTTGGGAGGTGCAAGTCACAGGCTATGTTTTTAGCCAGCATATTGGTTTTTTTGCTTCCCAATGCGGCTTCCAATTTGCGGATAAGCGTATCTGAAAGAACTTGGCGCTCGTGGCTCGATATCAATGTGGCTATGATTGAAACTGGCATGATGTATCTAAATGGTTTTATGGTGAAGCTGAGAACTTTGGAGAGGCTTTAAGTGCGATTTGAAAGTAATCAATCTAAGGCGATTTTGATAGCTGGCCCAACGGCAAGCGGCAAGTCCGCTTTGGCGATTAAACTTGCAAAAAAATACGATGGCATAGTGATCAATACAGATTCGATGCAAGTTTACAGCGTTTTACATCAGCTCACAGCCCGGCCAGATGAAGATGAAATGGATGGTGTTGACCATCATTTGTTTGGGCATATTCACCCATCTCAAACTTATTCTGTGGCTGGATGGCTAAACGAGGTGAGGTGCTTTCTTGGGAATATAACCACCAGAAATAAAACTCCGATTTTTGTTGGGGGTACAGGATTGTATTTCAAAGCAATGCTTGAGGGGCTTTCTGAGGTTCCGCTGATCGACCCTGATTTACGCCGGAAACTTCGTGACGCATCGCTTGTTGACCTCGAAGCGCTGTTTCGCGAGTTGCAGTTGCTAGACCCTGTTGGTGCTGCAAAACTGGAAGCAGGCGACAGCCAGCGCATTGTTCGCGCACTAGAAGTCGTTAAAAGTACAGGGAAATCACTCACTCATTGGCAAAATCAGAAACCTGGACCTTCGATTTTAAGGGCAGAACATTGCAAAAAAATCGTTTTATCACCGCCAAGGCCGCTCTTGCATGAACGTATTGCACATCGTTTCGGGAATATGGTTGATAATGGGGCTGTCGAGGAAGTTAAAACCCTGCTTGAGCTTGGTTTTGATCGCGAAATGCCAGCAATGCGCGCTATCGGCGTTTCTCAACTCCAAGATTATGTTGAAGGCAAAACCAGTCTGGATGAAGCGATAGAATTGTCGGTAATCGCGACCAGACAATATGCCAAGCGGCAAAGCACCTGGTTTCGCCATCAATTTGATGAAAGCTGGACGCATATTTCTGATCCAAACGCGTTATTTTCTGCATAGCAAACCATTGGATTTACCTTTTGTTAACCACACGCCTTAAGGTGGTTTTTATCTCTTTTTACTATCTTCTCCTGAATGATACCGACCTTCAGTTCGCCCCGAAGGCAGGAAAGCAGTCGATGGAAGAAAATGCAAAATCAAAAATAGAAGGCAATTTGGCCCTTCTAAACACCGCACTAAATCTGGTGTCCGCTATGCTCGTAGGAGCGAGTCTGTATTATTCTGTTTATGACTATGAAGCCTTTACACTGAAAACGGGTGGCAGCTTTGCTATCGGAACAAAACTTCTGATTTGGGCGCTTTGCTCATTGGTCGCTGGCCTGTTGTTCTCTGTTCTTGTGGTTTCTCCAGTGATGAAGCGCAATCGTCAAGAACGCTTCCAGATGGACCGCCGCGCTGAAAACCTTCAAAAGCAAGCGACAACCGATCCTCTGACTGGCATGCATAATCGTCGGTATTTTGAAGAAGCCTTGCAGGGCTATCTTTCCGAGTTCAACAAGATTGGCGCAACGCTTGGTCTTTTGATCCTTGATTTGGATCATTTCAAAAACGTCAATGACAATTACGGCCACGATGTGGGTGATATGGTGCTGCGGGAAGTGGCACTTAGAATGCGCGCGATCTGCCGTGAACATGATGTGGTTGCTCGTTTGGGCGGTGAGGAATTTGCAGTCATTACGCGCTATGCGAATATGGAACAGCTTTTGGCCGTTGCCGAGCGTTACCGTCAAATGGTTGAAGCTTTGGCGATCAAAACTGGAAATGTTATCATCCGTCCAACGGTTTCTATTGGTGTTTCTACCAATGATGGCGGCGTGATGAATGTTGATGATCTATTTAAAGCTGCAGACCAAAAACTGTATGAAGCTAAGCATAGCGGTCGTAACCGCGTTGCTGCTTAAGTCAATTGTATCTTTAATTCACTAAATTCCGCCGTCATGGCTTTGCCAGTGTAGTCAAACTGTCATGAAACCTTGTTATTTCGTTTTGAAACGATGGTCTTAAAGGTTGGCGATGAAAAATATTCTTGTTCTATGCATTGGTAATTCGGCGCGTTCGATTTTGGCTTAGGCGCTTTTCAACAAACTGGGGAATGGCAGAGTAATTGCTTATTCTGCGGGCTCAAAACCCAAAGATGAACCTCATCCAGCAGCCCTCCAACTCCTGTCGTCCAAAGGCTTTGAAACAGATTTGTTTCGATCAAAAAGCTGGGATGAGTTTTCCTTGCCTGATGCGCCTCAAATGGACATGGTTTTTACGGTTTGCGATTCCGCGGCTGGTGAAACTTGCCCGCTTTGGCCAGGTGCTCCGGTAAAAGCCCATTGGGGCATAAAAGATCCTGCTGCTATTGAAGGTGACGCCCAAGCCGATGCTTTCGCGCAAGCTTACCAGCAGATGGAGGAGCGTATCGCAGCATTTCTGAAGCTGGATTTTGAAACGATGGCATTGGATGAATTAAAGCATGCGCTTGATGCAATCGGCAGGACTGGCATCGGCGCTACAGACCTTGCTGGAAAGATTTCCTGATGGCCTACACAAATACCTCCAAATATTTGGCTGAATTCCTTGGAACTTTGTTGTTGCTAGCAACGGTTATCGGCTCAGGCATTATGGGGGAGGCATTAGCGAACGGAAATACTGCGATAGCTCTGTTGGGCAACACAATACCCACAGGTGCCATTCTGTTTGTTTTAATAACGATGTTTGGCCCCATATCGGGCGCGCATTTCAATCCTGCGGTTACGCTTGCCTTTTTATTCAAACGGGAAATTAGCTCTGGGAACGCAGGGATATATATTGCTTTGCAAGTGGCTGGTGGTATTTGCGGCGTTATCCTGGCCAACCTCATGTTCGATCTTGATGGTATTCAGATTAGTGAAAAAATCCGTTCATCCCAAGGGCAATGGATATCGGAGACCGTTGCTACATTTGGCTTGTTATTGGCAATTTTTACAACGATCCGATCAAAGCCTGATGCAGTACCAGCGGTTGTGGGGCTTTATATCACAGTGGCATACTGGTTTACGGCGTCTACTTCGTTTGCAAATCCTGCCGTTACGATCGCCCGGCAATTTTCAAATACCTTTGCAGGAATAGCGCCTTCCAGTGTTGTGATATTTATGTGTGCGCAATTTGCAGGCGTTTTATTGGCGCTATGGGTGGATTCGTTTCTTAGGAGAGAAAAGAAGCAGGTAAACCAACATTCTTTATGGCAATTGGAACAGGTTTTTCAATAATTGCTTATTCATGAAATCTCCAAGAATGTTTTTGATGGTTGACGATTGTTCAAACCATGGCTATTAATTCTGGCGTAATTGTAAGGAAACTTCTATGTTTAAGAAAATTCTTGTGGTGGTGGGATGCGCATACGCGTGACGGGTTGATAAACCTGTCGCTTCGGCAGCGTATGCGTAACAAGGCTCCAAACGGGGCCTTTTTTATTGCCTAAATTTATGGATGGCTCTCAATTGGAGCCTGAAACTAAAAGCGGACTATCAAAATGCGGAAATAGGGATTACCAAAACCGCAGAAACTGAAACGGCCAATGGTAAAACCTGGCGGCCAAAGACTAAAGAAACCGGGAAAATGACGAAAAACAGCAAAAAGACTCTTTCGCAAACTGGCCCTAGAAAAATGACGGGCGCTGAAATGGTTCTTCAAGCAATGAAGGACAATGGTGCTGACACAGTGTTTGGATATCCAGGAGGCGCAGTCCTTCCGATTTATGATGAGATTTTCCAACAGGAAGCAGTCAAGCATATTCTTGTTCGTCATGAACAGGGCGCAGGACATGCGGCTGAAGGCTATGCAAGATCAACCGGTAAAATCGGCGTCATGCTTGTGACATCGGGCCCAGGTGCAACAAATGCTGTGACCCCTTTGCAAGATGCGTTGATGGATTCTATCCCGCTGCTTTGCATCACAGGTCAGGTACCTACCGGACTGATTGGCTCCGATGCTTTTCAGGAAGCCGATACGGTTGGCATCACACGGCCATGTACAAAGCATAACTGGTTGGTTTCATCGGTCGATGATCTGGCGCGCATTTTGCACGAAGCATTCTATGTTGCCACGACAGGCCGGCCCGGCCCTGTTCTGGTTGATATTCCCAAGGATGTTCAGTTTGCAACCGGTATGTATTATCCGCCTGAGCATTTTGAAGTGACGAGTTACCGCCCGAAAATGGAGGGTGATGCAGAGCAGATTGAAGAAGCTGTTCGTTTGATGGCATCTGCCAAAAAGCCTCTCATTTATTCCGGCGGCGGCGTTATCAATTCTGGGCCAGAAGCATCCCGTTTGTTACGAGAGCTGGTTGCTCAAACAGGATTTCCAATTACATCAACTCTGATGGGACTTGGTGCTTATCCTGCCAGTGGTGAAAGCTGGCTGGGAATGCTTGGTATGCATGGAACCTATGAGGCCAATATGGCCATGCATGATTGTGATGTCATGGTGTGTATCGGTGCGCGCTTCGACGACCGTATCACTGGGCGTTTGGACGCGTTTGCGCCCCACTCGAAAAAGATCCATATCGATATTGATCCCTCATCGATCAACAAGAATGTTCGTGTTCATGTTCCTATTATTGGCGATGTTGCCAATGTGCTGGAAGATATGTTGCGCCTTTGGCATGCATCCGAAAAGAAGCCAGCGCAAAGTGATCTTCAAAAATGGTGGAGCGAAATTGATCAATGGCGTGCGCGCCAGTCACTTGGTTATAAGCCATCTAAAGACGTTATTATGCCGCAATATGCGATTGAACGTTTGTATGAACTCACCAAGGATCGCAAAACCTATATCACTACTGAAGTTGGCCAACACCAGATGTGGGCCGCACAATATTACGGTTTTGAGGAACCCAACCGCTGGATGACATCGGGCGGGCTTGGTACCATGGGCTACGGATTGCCTGCGGCTCTTGGTGTGCAGATTGCCCATCCTGATGCTTTGGTGATTGATATTGCAGGGGATGCATCCATTCAAATGTGTATCCAGGAAATGTCTGCCGCTATTCAGCATAACGCGCCCATCAAGATATTTATCTTGAACAACCAGTATATGGGTATGGTCCGCCAATGGCAGCAATTGCTGCACGGTAACCGCTTGTCGAACTCTTATAGTGAAGCCATGCCAGATTTTGTTAAACTGGCGGAAGCATATGGCGGCATGGGTATTCGATGTGACAAGCCACAAGATCTTGATGAAGCAATCATGACAATGATCGATACGCCGGTTCCGGTTATCTTTGATTGCCGCGTTGCAAATTTGGCAAACTGTTTCCCGATGATCCCGTCAGGCAAAGCTCATAATGAAATGCTATTGCCGGATGAGGCCACGGATGAAGCAGTTGGTTCTGCCATTGATGAGAAAGGTAAAGCTCTGGTCTAGGGCACGCCTTTTTCCAATAGCTTGATCGCGCTATGCAATCATCACCACCTGCCTTTGCCGACTACGGCTTGCTGATTGGATTATCAGCAATCTTTGGCGCGGCATTTATGCTGAATGGATTGGCGGTACAAACTGTGCCGCCACTGACGGCTGTTTGTGTGCGTCTTGGTCTGGCTGCGTTGTTTTTGTATTTCGTTGCAAAGATGGCAGGCAAAAAAATGCCGTCTGTCCGCGGTGTAGGGGCAGGGCGCTTGTGGCTGTTTATTTTCGCTTCAGCGGTTATGGGGAATGCCTTGCCATTCTTCTTGATAACCTGGGGACAGCAAAGTGTTGATGCTGGATTGGCCGCGATCTTAACGTCGATATCGCCATTGCTAACGCTCTTGCTTGCCCATTGGCTGACGCTCGATGAGAAACTGGACCGTTACAAACTGATTGGCGTTCTGTTTGGCTTCGCCGGGATCATCAATCTTTTCGGGTTTGATAAACTGCTTTCATTGGGTGATGAGGCTTTGCGGCAATATGCGATCGTTGGCGCTGCGTTTTGTTATGCGGTTAATGCTCTAATTGTAAAACAGCTCACAGGCTTGCCGCGCTATGGCACCGTTGCAGCAGTCTTGTTCGTTGCGTTTTTGGTGATGGTGCCTTTCAGTCTGATTTTGGATGGGCCCATAGCCCTTATCAATTCTGGAAATATCTCGACTGTTTCGATTGTGGCCATCGTGCTGCTTGGTGTTTTTGCAAGCGCTGGCGGCAATCTCCTGAGGTTTAAAATTGTTGAGCGACAGGGTGCATCCTTCCTCAGTCAGTTAAATTATTTTGTTCCGTTTTTCGCATTGTTTTGGGCATTTATTATCTTGTCGGAAGTCCCACCGATTACTGCTTATGTGTCCCTTGCCATGATCCTGATTGGTATGGCGATTGCCCGCTTTGGTGCAAAACGAATAGTAACAAGTGGGGCAGCATGAGCGAGATCAAAAGCCCAATCGCCAAGTCCAAATTTTCCCGAGGTGAGCGCCAGAACATTGTATCCAGCTATGATTATTTCTTGCTGTTCCTGCTCGCGTTGATTTGGGGTTCCAGCTTTATGATGCAGAAAATTGCGGTGTCAGAAGTTGCGCCTATCACCATGACGGCTTGGCGACAGATGATTGCCGCAGTGTTGTTTGTGCTCATTCTTTTGTTTGCGAAAATGCAAGTCAAAGCAACGGCTTATGAGCATTTCTTATTGTTCATGTCCGCGATCCTTGGAACTGCTTTGCCGTTCTCCCTGATCTCTTATGGGGTTACTCAGATTGATAGTGGCTTGGCTGCAATTCTGATGGGGGCCATGCCATTGGTAACCATCGTTCTGGCTCATTTCACGTCAAATGATGAGGCGTTAAATCTGACCAAATTATTTGCTGTTGGGATCGGTATCTTCGGGCTCATCGTTCTGTTTTGGCCATCGCTGATTTTAGGTGTAACGGATAATGTGATGGCGCAGGCTTTGGTCATGTTGGCAGCGATTTGCTATGCGGTAAATTCAATAATAACCAAGAAGATCATCCATCTTGAAGCGCCGATTGTTATGGCAATAATTGTTTTGTGGTCTGTTGTCATTTTGGTCCCAGCAGCGCTGATGTTTGAAAACCAGACATGGACCATGCCCGGCATTGAAGTATCAGCGGCCATAGTTGTCCTTGCTGTTTTCCCGACCTTGGTTGCGGCTTTCTTGATGTATGAAGTCATCGGTCGCCAAGGGGCAGGGTTCTTCAGCCAGATCAATTTTCTCGTCCCTATCAGTGGCGTCTTTATGGGGCTGATATTTTTGGGCGAACGGCTTAGTTGGAATGCCTGGGCTGCCCTTGCCATTATTCTTTCCGGTGTCGCGGTATCGCGTCGCTGGAACTCAACCCAAAAGCGGATATAAATCCGGTCAAATCTAACCATTAGGAAACTTGTCATGAGTCCAAAAAAACAATCAGGCTCGGCCTATTTCATTACCAAAGACAAAGAGACACCGCGTCAGCATGTGTTGTCGATCTTGGTCAATAATGAACCGGGTGTTTTGGCGCGGGTGATCGGGCTGTTTTCAGGACGTGGTTACAATATCGAAAGCCTGACGGTTTCTGAAACCATGCACGAAAAACATCTGTCACGGATCACGATTGTTTCCAGCGGCACCAGCCATGTTATTGAGCAGATCAAGAAGCTTTTAGACCGCGCGGTTCCCGTGCATCGCGTTGTGGATTTGACCCTTGTCGCCGAGCAAAATGGCCAGGATAAGCCATTGGAACGTGAATTGGCTTTGGTTAAAGTGGCGGGCAAAGGCGAAGCGCGCCTTGAATCCATGCGTATCGCTGACGCTTTCCGCGCCCAAGTTATCGACGCATCAACCGAGCATTTCACTTTCGAAATTACAGGTCGTATTTCCAAGATCGAGCAATTCATCTCGATCATGGAGCCGCTTGGATTGGTTGAAGTTTGCCGCACTGGCGTTGCTGCGATGAACCGCGGCAAAGAGGGGATGTAATTCTTCAAAAGGTTGTCTTTGATGCGTAACACCAAAACCTGCGGTGAGGCGATTGTTGCTTTGCTGGAACAATATGACGTAGATACGGTTTTCGGGATTCCCGGCGTTCATACGCTTGAATTGTATCGCGGACTTGTGGGAAGTCGCATCAGGCATGTATTGCCTCGCCATGAGCAAGGCGCTGGGTTTATAGCTGATGGTTACGCGCGAGCAAGTGGTAAGCCGGGCGTGTGTTTCCTGATCACGGGCCCGGGGCTAACCAATGCTTCTACGGCAATTGCCCAAGCCTATTCCGATAGTGTTCCCATATTGGTGATATCGTCTGTCAATCAGAGCAATTTGCTTGGTAAAGGGCGCGGCGAGTTACACGAAATGCCGGACCAGCAAAAGATGATGTCAGCATTCACAGCCTTTTCTGCGCGGGCAGATTCGCCGGATCAGTTTCCCGCTTTGCTGGCTAAGGCGTTTGATGTTTTTAACTCCGAGCGTCCCCGTCCTGTGCATATTGAAGTGCCGATTGATATTTTCGAAAAGCCTGTGAATGAAGACTGGGTTCCTATGGCGAAGGCAGAAAAGCCCCAGGCTAGGGAACAGGATATTGAGCAGGCTGCTGAATGGCTCAATGGGGCAAATGTGCCTGCTCTAATTCTAGGGGGTGGCGCGCTTGGAAGTGAAGCTCTTGTCCTTGATCTGGCTGAAAGACTGGCCGCGCCTGTTGCCATGTCTGTTGCTGGGGCAGGGTTATTGCCTTCCAGTCATCCGCTTTGTTTGGGTTCGACGCTGGTAGCGCAATCGGTTCATAATGTGATTGCAAAATCGGATGTGGTGCTGGTTGCTGGAACGGAACTTGCGACAACGGACACTTGGGGAATTCCTTTTGAATTTAATGGCAAGATGATCCGCATTGATATTGATCCCAAGCAGTTTGAAAATTCTTACAAGGCTGACTTGGAAATTCTAGGGGACGCTCCAACAGCGCTTGCTTCTATTGCAAAGGCTATCTCAGCGACAAGGCAAGAAACGAAAATCGTAGAGAAGGCTAGGCAAGTTTCTTTTGCTGTTGATGCATTTTATGATGGCCTCAATTCCGATGAAAAACTGCGTCAGAAGGTTTTTAATGCTGTTGTTGATGCTTTGCCAAAGGATGCATTGATAACCGCCGACATGACCCAAATCGGTTATACAGGGCATTCGGTTTTTAAGACCGAATTTGCAGGACGGTTTTTCAATCCTACAGGATATGGAACCCTTGGCTATGGATTGCCAGCTGCGCTCGGCGCGCAATTGGCATCGCCTCAAAAAGCCGTTGTGGCTTTTGTGGGTGATGGGGGATTGCAATATACATTGCAGGAAATGGCAACGGCCAAAGAAGAGAACCTGCCAATTGTTTTGATTTTATGGAACAATGATTTACTGCTTGAAATCCATGAAGGATTTGTCGATCATGGCATTGAGCCGATTGCGGTTTTTCCAAAAAACCCGGACTTTCAGATGATGGCAAAAGCTTATGGCTGGGCGACTCACAAAACCCATGATTTGGACGGGCTTGGCAAATTGGTTTCCTCTGCTTTGGCCAAAGCCCAGACCGATCAAACCCCAGTGATGATCGAAATAACCGTGAATGAACTTAAGTAGGAATTTTTATGTCTGATCATTACGCCATTTATCCAAGCCTTAAAGGCAAGACAGTATTTATCACAGGCGGCGCTTCAGGCATTGGTGAGGAAATCGTTCGTGGATTTGCGAAACAAGGCGCTAGCGTTGGCTTTGTGGATTTCGATAGGGAAAACAGCAAAAAGCTGTGCGATATGTTGGGCGAGAATGTTACCTATGAACATTGTGATTTGCGCGATATTGAGGCTTTGAAGCGGGCATTTGCTGCTCTTGAGACTCGTCTTGGTACATGTGATGTGCTGGTCAATAATGCGGCCCGTGATGACCGTCATGGTTGGCAGGAAGTAACCTCTGACTATTACGATGAGCGTATAGCCACCAATCTCAAACATTTCTTCTTTGCCATACAAGCTGTTGCTCCTGGCATGATTGCCAAAGGCAAAGGCGGGTCGATTATCAATATGGGTTCCAATTCCTGGTGGGAAGCGGTTGGCGGGATGCCTGTTTACACGACTGCCAAAGCAGCGGTTCACGGCCTTACGCGTGGGATGGCTCGAGATTTGGGGCCGCATAGAATTCGAGTTAATACGGTTGTCCCAGGCTGGATTATGACCGAGCGGCAGAAGCAGCTATGGGCAACACCAGAGGCACTGGAAAAACATCGCCAAAACCAGTGTCTGCCAGATTTGATCGAACCGCATTTTGTGGCGCGGATGGTGTTTTTTCTTGCCTCTGATGATGCGGCCATGTGCACGGCAAATGATTATATGGTTGAAGCGGGTAGTATTTAGTTTTTCTTCCGGCTTCAAAACCATCAGTCAGACTTGCTGATCTATGTGAAATGTTCCTTGACGTGTTGGGTTGAGGTTCCCTAGTTTAACGACACAGGAAGCATCTTTTTATTGAGTAATTTTAGGTAGGGATTTGAATGACTCATCAAGTTTATGGACGCATCGATGGGCCAATCGTTATCATTGGATTTGGCTCAATCGGGCGTGGCACCCTTCCATTGATAGAACGCCATTTTGAATATGATGCCCATATGCTTCATGTGGTTGAGCCGTCTGATGAACCTGCGAATTTCTTGAAGCAGCGCGGGGTGCATTTTCATCAAAAGAAGCTGACGCGCGAAAATTACAAACAGATTTTGAACGAGCTATTTGAAGGAACACAAGGCGGGTTTTGTGTCAATTTGTCCGTTGATACGGGTTCTTTGGACATGATGAAACACTGCCGCGAATTAGGCGTTTTGTACATTGATACGGTTGTTGAGCCTTGGCCGGGATTTTATGGCAATGATGATGCTCATCCCAGTGAACAAACGAATTATGCCTTGCGTGAACCGGTTCGTGAAGAAAAACGTGAAAACCCGGGCGGGACAACGGCAGTTTCGTGCTGTGGGGCAAATCCCGGCATGGTGTCTTGGTTTGTGAAAGAAGCTTTGCTCAATATTGCAAAAGACACAGGGCATGATTTCAACCCGCCGAAGACACGACTAGACTGGGCTGAGCTGATGCGTGATCTTGGTGTCAAGGGCATCCATATTGCCGAGCGTGATACCCAAGCGCCGAGTTATCCCAAGCCCATGGGGGTGTTCGTCAACACATGGTCTGTTGAGGGCTTTTTGTCTGAAGGTTTTCAACCGGCAGAGCTTGGATGGGGAACCCATGAAAAATGGATCCCTGAAAATGCGGGAACCCATGAGAAAGGCTGTCAGGCAGGGATTTATATCAACCATCCAGGTGCGCTGACAAAGGTTCACAGCTGGTGTCCGACTCCCGGGCCGCAATATGGATTTTTGGTCACCCATAATGAAGCCATCTCGATTTCTGATTATTATACGGTGGGTGAGGGCGCATCGCCGGAATTTCGTCCGACATGTCACTATGCGTATCATCCCTCAAACATGGCGGTGTTATCCCTGCATGAATGCTTCGGCGCATCAAAGCCACAAGCTGAGCACAAGATTTTGGATGAGACCGAGATTATTGAAGGCATTGATGAATTGGGTGTGTTGCTCTTTGGGCATAAGAAGAACGCCTATTGGTATGGCTCGCGTTTATCCATGAAAGAAACACGGACTTTGGCGCCTTATCAAAATGCCACAGGATTACAGGTCACGTCAGCAGTGCTTGCTGGAATGGTATGGGCGTTAGAAAATCCAGAGGCTGGCATCGTTGAAACTGACGAGATGGACCATGTGCGTTGCTTGGAAGTACAAAGCCAATATCTGGGACCTGTCGAGGGACACTATACAGATTGGACGCCGCTGACGGCCCGTTGGGATCGGTTCAAAGAACAAACCGATGAAACGGACCCTTGGCAATTTATCAATATCTTGGCGAGTTGATTGGAAACTACACCGCTCACCTGTCTATTAATTTTACTATGCTGTTTTTCTGATCTTTGTATTCGCCAGCTTTTTGTTAATTCCCATATCAATGGAATTTTTCAAACTGGCTGACGCCGTAAACGTCATCACCCGTCTGGGTGCAATCATAACTTCTTCGAGGGTTTTTGGGTTTCTCCCAACCCGAGGATTTTTGTCGCGAAGATTAAAGGTGCCGAAACCGGAGAGTTTGACGTTTTCGCCCTTTTCCAATGCTGCGCAGATTTCCTCGATAACAAGGTCTACCATTTTTGCAGATTCGGTTCTTGATAAGCCTATTTCATAGTGGACCACATCCGCGATTGTGGCCCTAGTTGTTGTATTTCCATCCATTAATTTTGCCCCCAAAATTGGATTTCATGGTGTCAGAAAAGCCAGTAGGGAATTCTACTAGTCCAGTTGAGCAATTCTATCAAGTAAAATTTATTGATAAATATCAAATATTTAGCTATTTCTTCTGATTTTTTTTATGTTATTAATTGCTCCATGCGGAGTTTATTTCTGGTGACAATTTTGTTACTATTACAGGACATGGCAGGAAAATAGCGCTTCGAAGAGTTTGAACAATGAAATCACCATTCATGCGGGTAACCGCGCTAACTGGGTTACCGGAATTTGTCGCTTCGCTTGGCGGTAAGCTGGAACCGCTCATGGAGGAAGTAGGGCTTGATCCTGAATTGCTAAGAATAGTTGACGGAATCTATTCATATGCCAAGGGTGTGATGCTCTATGAGCTTGCTGCCTATACCCTGAATGAGCCGAATTTCGGTTTGAAACGGGGGCTGACAAGCGCTCCGCATTTCAACAATCTTGGTCAGTTAGTTTACCTTGGTTTTTTTGAAAAAACCGCTCGAAGTTGGGTTCACGCCATGCAGAGCTTCCAGCACCTATACACCGATGGCCAAACCGTGAGTCTGCACGAGTTGCCTGAAGAAGGTATCGGTATTATTCGTATTTCTGCCTTTGGTCTTGGCATCACGCCAAGGCACTATACCGAAGCACAAATGGCGGCATTCACAATTCTTGCTTCGTCTGTTTTGAAAATTCCGGAAGCGCGACCAGACATAGCCCGGTTTCGTCACCAGCGACCGGAGGACATTTCCATTCATGAAGAGATATTTGGTCCGAATTTGGAATTTGAAGCCGAGCATGATGAAATTACTTTCGATATCAAGCTACTTGATACCAAGCTCAAAGGTCCGGTTCATTTTCTCAGACCATTAGTAAATTTGTACATGCAGTATCGACTGCGCAACAAGCCTCAGTTTGACTTGTCTACCAAGGAATCCCTTGCAATCTATCTGCAAAGTGTGATCGGGGCAGGGCGTTGTTCGCTTGAATTGGCTTCCGAAGCTTTGGTGCTTACGCCTAAGAAACTGCAAAGACTTTTGGCCGAAGAGGGCACCAGTTTTTCTGAAGTGCTTGACGGTGTTCGCCGACGACTTGCCATAACAATGCTGAAAAACCCAGATCTGAAAATCAAGATCATCGCTGGTATGTTGGACTATGCAACGACCCAGGCGTTTAACCTTGCGTTCAATCGATGGACAGGGATGTCGCCTGTTGCCTATCGAAAGGTGTTGATTGAAAACAATGAGATGTACGATCCCCTATAGAAAAATGGGGATCGAGTTTCCTATCAATGAATGTTGCGTTGAAGCCATTTGTGCCAGCCATTGGCTGAGCCATTAAAGACATTCAGGTCGATTTCTGTTCCGTGACCTTTTGAAAGGCCTGTTCCAGAATACTGCCAAAAAATCCAGTCGCGGTTTGGATAACGACCTTTTGGATGTTGAGCAACTGAGCGCAGCCAAAATGGGTAGTCTTTGAATTGGCCTTGCAGATTGTCTTCATAGAAATCGGGCGCTGTATAAATGATTGGTTTTTGACCATAGTGCTTTTCTACCTTGTCGATGAACACCTTCATCTTAGCCAAGACTACTTTGCGGGAAGGGCGCTTTGGACAACTCTTTGAATGATTGTTCCATTCCACGTCGACAACAGGGGGTAGGGCACCTTTTTCTTTAGGTACATTGCGAATGAACCAGTCGGCCTGTTCTTCGGCTACACGACACCAATAGAAGAAATGATAAGCGCCGCGCGGAATACCAGCTGCTTTAGCGACTTCCCAATTGGTTTTGAACATTGGATCGAGATGATCTCCGCCATCGGTGGCTTTGATAAACGCGAAGTTTGCACCTCTTGTGCGCAATTGTTTCCAATCAATGTCATATTGCCAACGGGACACATCAACGCCGTGAACTGCGAAGTGCTTTGGATGGGCTTTGCCGAAGTCTACAGGTTTGCGATCCGAGAAATTTGCCTTGAATATTTTCGGCTTAGCGAAAGAACTTGCTTTGGTCTTTTTTGATTTTTTGGAAGTAGATTGGCTCACAGGTTCAGGACGCAGGGAAGCGACTTGAATTGATTGATTTTGTGCTTCACCCTCATCGAAAGCAAATTCACTTGAACTGGCTTGGCTCTGATCAGTATCGATCTCCACCGCAGGACTAATTGAACTGGTGGTCATTTCAGACCGTGGCATTGAATCCATTGATTCAAGCGCTGTTGTCGAATTGCAACCTGACAAGGCTGTTCCCAAAAGTAGTGTGGCAGCAATTGTTTTAAACATAGATGTTCGGATCATTTGACCATTACTCGATGCGGGGTGTGAGAATTTTTGGTGGGCCTGACTAAGCCGCTTGTTTGATCCGATATTAACGATCAATTACGAATAAAGGTTGAATCCACAAGGTTAATTTAAGAGTTGGGAAACCCTATTTCTTTTGATGAGTATTGACCCGTTACGTTAAATAGGTCAGCAATGTTGACCTATTTAAATTCGCTTAGTTTCCAGTAAAAGTTTGTGCTATGCAACCAGAAATTCTTTTAGCCCTAGCCGGTTTCTCACTGGTTTCCTCTATTACACCAGGGCCGAATAATTTGATGCTTTTGGCATCTGGAACCAATTATGGTTTTGTTCGATCTCTGCCGCACATGCTTGGCATATCAGGCGGGTTTGCTTTTTTACTCTTATGCGTTGGGTTTGGGTTGGGGGAGATCCTTGAAGCATCACCTCAACTTTATCTAGGCTTGAAAATTGCTGGAGCTGCTTACCTGGTTTACCTGGCTTGGAAAATCGCCAATTCAGGTCCGATTTCATCTGGGAAGATCGATGGGAGACCGATGCGATTTGTGGAAGCAGTGGCGTTTCAATGGGTTAATCCCAAGGCATGGGTTATGGCTCTGGCCTCAATGACTGCTTACACCAACCCTAGTGCCTATACCTCATCTGTTGTGATTGTTGCGGGCGTGTTCACGCTTGTTAATCTTCCGAGTATCGCAGTTTGGTGTGGGATGGGCCTTTGGCTTCGCCGGTTTCTTGCTGACCCCATTCGTCTTCGTATTTTCAATATCAGTATGGCGATATTGTTAATTGCATCATTGTGGCCAATGCTCCGTTGAGATCGTGTTGATTTACGACGATCTTTTGTTCCAGCATCTGGTTAACAAACATGGTTAACTCTTCCTTTACGTAAAGATCGCATAGTCCGAATCGTAGTCTCATTTCAGGCAGAATTTTCGGGGTTTTTTATGCGCATTTTTATCGTCTTATTTTCGCTCTTTCTGGTTTCATGTGCGACGCCAAAAACGGCGCCGCAGGCATATTACGGTGGCGTTTATGCTCCCGGAAAAGCAGAGTTTTCATCTAATGGGTCATTTGAGTCCACAGCCGGTGTCATATCTGCCTCCGATATTTCAACCGCACGAAAGGCTGCTTACGCCAGGCTGATGGTCAGTGCAAAGGCAAAAGGCTACCGCTATTTTAGAATTTCAGGAGAAAAAACGCTTTCAGGCCTTGGCAAGACTTTCAAACTGAAGGGGCGCGCTTATAAATCGGGAAGCGCTGGAGGAAATGTTTACCGCATTGATGCCATCAACCGTTTGTTAAATGGACAGCCTTTGGCGGAACCAGCCCCAAAGCCGAAACGTAAGCCGAAGGTAGCAAAAAAGTCAGCTCCCAAGCCAGTTTCACGCCCAGTACCTAAGCCGATTGCGAGTGAAGTACCAGCTGCCAGCGAAGAACCAACCGTTATTATGGCTCCAAGTGACATCACTGGATCGATCAAAAAGGCCAACATATCAATGGAAACGACATCATCTGTTACACCGCAAGCTGATGTTACCGTAAATGCACCTAATGCACTTTCTAATGTTCCAAAGGGCGTGATGTTGCGAACCAAATAACCCTATCGGCGCTGGGCGACACTCACATGTGATGAAATTGCGGGGATGAACCTTTCAACGAATCATGCCAAACGACGGTATGGAATTTTCTGCAGAACAAGACAGGGCTTTAAAAGCTGTCAGCAAATGGTTGAAAGCCGGAGATCGACAAGTCTTCCGGCTTTTTGGCTATGCGGGAACGGGCAAAACGACCCTTGCGCGACACTTTGCCGAAGGTGTTGATGGTAATGTTTTGTTCGCCGCATTTACAGGTAAAGCAGCACAGGTTTTGCGTTCAAAAGGTGCCGCCAAAGCTTCTACTATTCACTCTTTGATTTATCGCCCGAAAGGCGAAGAAGAAATTGAAGATGAAGAAACTGGTGTGAAAAACGTATCGCCAACTTTTTCACTCAATCGTAAATCGGTTGTTAGCGATGCAAAGCTGATTGTCATTGATGAATGTTCGATGGTTGATGAGGCCTTGGGCCAAGATCTTCTTTCTTTTGGAACCCCTGTTTTAGTTCTGGGTGATCCGGGGCAGTTACCTCCTGTTAAGGGCGGCGGATATTTTACCGAATATGAACCGGACTTTATGCTCGAAGAAGTTCACCGCCAAGCGCGTGATAACCCGATTGTTGACCTTGCGCAGCGCGTTCGCGAGGGGCGCTCGATCATGATCGGCGATTATGGCGCTGCTGCGAAAGTTATTTCGAAAACGGATGTTACCACTGAACTTGTTTTGTCAGCCGATCAGGTTTTGGTTGGAACCAATCGAACACGCCGCAGATATAACGAACGATTGCGGGAACTAAAAGGCTTTGAAGGACCTATTCCTCAGGCTGGAGACAAGCTTGTTTGTCTACGAAATGACACCGCCAAAGGTTTGCTGAACGGATCATTGTGGACGGTTACGAGCGCGCCACGATCGGTTAAACCTGCGATGAACTTGCTTATACGTGCAGAGGATGAAGGCATTGATCGTGTGTCTGCAAAGGTCAAAGTATTGAAGGCGGTGTTTGAAACGCCAGACGCGGAAATTTCTTGGCAGATTAAGAGGCGTCATGATGATTTTGATTATGGATATGCTCTGACTGTGCACAAAGCCCAAGGCTCCCAATGGGACAATGTTGTTTTGTTTGACGAGAGCTACGCTTTTCGCGAACATTCCCAAAGGTGGCTTTACACAGCCATTACAAGGGCTGCAGAGACCTTAACCATTGTAAAGTAACGAATTTCAGGCGCTGATCTTTGGTGCATTGGTGAATAAACTTGCCCAACTTTACTTCAAATTAACCATGTTAAGGCATATTTCGTCCCAGTTAGATGGGGATATAACATGCAGGATAGTTTTGCCAAATACCGTGGGATGCACGGCTGGATACTTCGATTTGCTTATTTATTGGCTTTGATTACGTTTTTGGCGACCAGCTATGGCTTCTATGTCGACCAAAAAACGGAAAATGATAAAACTGAAATCATAAGAACTATTTCTGACCGCTTTGCAGAAATGGAAAACGCATATATCGCGTTTTCTCAAAAAGCAGAGCGTGTAGCAGAGAGTTACTACCCACACAGAAAACAGACGAAACTCTCTGATGCGCTCATAGGCATGAGCTTAAAGATGAGAAAAGATTATCTTCAAAATATTGTTGCAGACCCGGATATTTTGTCTGCAAAGATTGGTTTAGAGTTTTACCGAGAAAAGGCTGAGGTGTCGTTTGACGCGTTTTTGAACGCTTGGCGTTCCGGGGGTGAGGCATTCAGTTTTGCTATTATCGAAAATGCTCGATTTATGCCTCTCGAAGATCCGTTTAAGCACTTCCTGTCTTTAATTGATGCGGATCTCATCGATAATGCGAAATTCAAAAAGGATATTTACTGGGTATCCCGTCAAATTTCAGAAAATTATGAAAGTATTGTCTCTGTAAATAACCGCCATGTATCCCAACAATTGCGTGGCCTTTTGCAAAATAGAGCAAACCAACAAGGTGCTTTGCTTGAAACATTTTTGTTGTTTGCTTTGAGCATTGTTATAGCGATTGCTTTGCTGGTTTTTGTTCCATTGGATATATTCTTGCAAAAACTATTGAAGCGACTTCATAGTGAACAAATACGAGCAACCCAAGCTATGGCAAGGGCAGAAAATTCCGACAAAGCCAAGTCTGAGTTTCTTGCTAATATGAGCCATGAAATACGCACTCCTATGAATGGAGTGATGGGAATGGCGGAATTATTGGCAAAAACAGATTTAAACGCTCGCCAGCGCACTTTCACTGATATTATCGTAAAATCCGGTGCGTCTCTTCTTACTATCATCAACGACATTTTAGACTTTTCGAAAATAGATGCCGGTCAGATGGAACTGGAAAAGGCTCCGTTCAATATTGCCGAAGCAATAGAAGATGTTGCTTCGCTTGTTTCTGCTCAGGTTACTGAAAAAGATATGGAATTGATTGTTCGCATTGATCCGAACATGCCAGAATTTGTTGTTGGGGATGCGGGACGGTTTCGCCAAATCATTATGAATATCGTTGGAAACGCTTTAAAATTCACAGATAGCGGCCATGTTTATGTGAACGCTGACTTATTAAATCATCAGCAAATGGACGACGCGGGTAAAGTGTCTAAAGCCATTATTAGAATTGATGTCGAAGATACCGGCGTTGGAATATCTGCTGAAAAGGTCAACACTATATTTGATAAATTTTCGCAGGTTGACGGGTCTGCTACGAGAAGACATGAGGGCACAGGACTCGGTCTTGCGATTTCCTCTTCTCTTGTCAGTTTGATGGATGGCAAGATATCAGTCACGTCAACGCTGGGAGAGGGGTCCACTTTTAGCATTGAAATGATTTTCGAAATTGATGCCAGCCGAATAAAAAAACCAAGAGTTCCATGCGATGTCACCGGTTCTCGAATTCTTGTTGTTGATGACAACGAGGTGAACAGAAAAATTCTGTCCGAGCAAATGCAGGCTTGGCAGTTTGATCATGCCAGTGCAGTAGATGGCATGGAAGCCCTAGCAGTTTTGCGTGCGGCGATTAGCCAACAGATCAAGGTTGATTGCGTTGTGCTAGACTATCACATGCCTGGAATGAATGGCGGCGAGGTTGTTCGAATGATGCGAACCGACCCTTTGCTGGCCAATATTCCCGTTGTTATGTTGACGAGTGTCGAGCAGACGGAAGATGGTAAGACTTTCTCTTCCCTGGGCATTGAAGGTCATTTAACGAAACCTGCGCGGTCTGCTCTATTGCTTGAGACAATTGTAGAGGTTTTGGAGGATCACAAAGCCAAACTTGATGACAATGATGAGGTTACCAAAGGAATTGGGATAGCCCAAAAAATTGGATTGTATGCTGGAAAAACAGCATTTGAAGAAAGTTCCGTTCCTCCCAACATATCAATTGAGAATGAAGCTCCAAATTTGCTGCAAGATGCCAAACTACTCAATACACAGCACGAAGAGGTTGATGCGATTGATGTTTTGATTTGCGAAGATAATCAGGTGAACCAAATCGTATTCTCGCAAATCCTGGAAACATCGAAATTCAGCTATCGAATTGCTTCAGATGGGAAAGAGGGACTTGAAGCATTTAAGAAACTTAAACCACGCTTGGTATTGATGGATATATCCATGCCCACTATGAACGGTTTGGAAGCTACTCAGGCCATCCGGGAAATTGAGAAGGATGGTTCAACGCACACGCCGATCGTTGGTGTTACAGCGCATGCAATCAAAGGCGATATGGAAAAGTGTCTTGATGCGGGAATGGACGACTATCTTTCCAAACCTGTTTCTCCTGACAAGCTTTTGGAGAAGGTTGAGAAATATCTTTCGGGCGATAGAATTGCTGCGCGAGCCTAACCTAAGGAGCGGTGGTTTATTCACACGCAAGTTGGCTATAATCTGTTGTTTGAAAGCTGATTTGAGTTAACGACAGTTCAGCCTTGTCCAAAACAATTTCTTACCCGACAGCGCGCAACCTGTTTTGAGTCGGCTTTAGTTCATCCAGCAGTTCGAATGAGGCAATATCCATGGGAGGGTAATAGTAAAAACCCTGAGCCAGAGCACAACCGCGTTCGTGCAAAAACTTCTCTTGATAGGAATTGCCAAGGTGTTCGCCGACGACTTCCAAATCAAGAGCTTTTGCGATGCCAAGTATACCCTCAATGAGGCTTCTGCTTTGTGATTCAGACTCAATTGCAGACACCAAGAACCCGTCTATCTTTACTTGATCGAAGGGTAGGTTACTCAAGCTTGCCAGCGAAGTGCTGCCGATGCCGAAATCGTCCAAAGCAAAACGGATGCCGCATTTCTTAATTTCCAGCATTTTGCTGCGGACACGATCAACGCTTCGGTTCAAAACGCTTTCGGTCAATTCAAAAGTTAATAGTGACCGGTCAATTCCTGCTTTGAAAAGCTTAGCTTCAAGTTGATTGGCAAAATCTTTGGTCGAAAATTGTTGGATGCTGATATTAATTGCGAGCCGCAATTTGGAAGTTGCTTCAGACAATTGCCATTTTGCCAATTGCATAATGGCTTGATCGATTACCCAATTGTTGATCTCAACAATTATGCCGCTTTTTTCTGCAGTTGGCATGAATTCGCCTGGCGATAAAATACCGTTCTTTGGGTGGTTCCAACGGATAAATGCTTCAGCGCCAGTGATAATTCCTTTGTTATTCAATTGCGGTTGAAACAATAATTGGAATTCATCTCGCGTTACTGCGCCTGTCAGATCATCCCCGTAATTTGTTGAAAGTGTATTCTCTCCACTGCAGTTTGCTCCGAAAATTACATAGTTATTCTGACCATTTTTCTTTGCTTGATACATAGCGTTGTCGGCTTGGCTTAAAAGCTCCTCTGCGCTTGGTAAAGATGGGTCGATCATCGCTACACCAATTGATGGCGAGCAGGAGTGATCAATCATTCCCAAGTCGAAGCTATCACGGAAACTGTTGAGAACTTTATTCGCAAAGCTGGCCGCTTTATCCTTAGCATCGATCTGATCTTTACCAAGATTGTCGATAATGACGACAAACTCATCGCCGCCATATCTTGCGACCATGTCGCTGGTCCGAATAAGGCCTTGCAAACGTTGTGCAACTTGTTTCAAAAGCTCGTCGCCAGCCTCATGACCCTTCGTATCATTTAGAGTTTTGAAATTATCCAAATCGATAAATAGCAGTGAAGCAAATTCCTCACGTCGGTTACAAGAAGCAACAGTGGCCATTAATTTGTCTTGAGCAACTGAGCGTTTTGGAAGACTTGTCAGCGTGTCATAATAGGCTAGCTTTTCAATCTTTTGTTCGAACTCTTTTTGTTTCGTAATGTCTACCAAATGACCATGCCAAAGCGTTTCGCCATTGTCGGTTCGTTCTGGAGTTGCAGTTAAATGGAGCCACATTAAATCGTGGCCCTTTTTCGTGTAGCGATAGGTGATATCCATCGGGCTAAGATCAGCAGCTGATGTCTTGAATGCTGCCAGATAATTTTCGATATCATCTGGGTGAATATTTTTTAGATATTTGTTGGGATTGCTATAACCGTCATCAATGTCACCGCCGGCCAGTTTGGTGAAGGATTGACTCAGATATGGCGCTGAAAATTTTCCATCGTTTGACAGTGCCAGCTGAAATAAACCACCTGGTAAATTTGCCGCAAGCTTATTAAGCCTAGCTTGAGCTTCCTCGTATTTGACCTGCTCGGTTATGTCTCGAACCGTACCTTAATAATATAGTGGTTCCACCGTTTCTGGATCGTGAACCAATCTGGCATTTTCTGATATCCAGATACGTTCACGTGACTTGTGGCGATAAATCTCTGAGACAAAATTGGTAACTTTACCATTGCTCAGCAATTCTTTGCGAAAATCATCGCGTCTGCTCGGGTCTACATACCATTCAATGGCGATGTCTTTTACGCTTTCAAGCAACTCAGCTTCAGTGGCATATCCGTTCAAGCGAACCAGAGCCGGGTTTGCGCAAAGCTGTTTGCCATCTAAGGAAGAATGATAATACCCTTCTTGCAAATGATCTACGATGCTCTGGCAGGCCCGCATTTTTTGCTCGGCATCAACTGATCTGTTGTAAAAATAAAGCGCAAGGCTTCCGCAAATTGCAGATGTCCCGATAAATGCCAATTCTTGAATTTGCAATCCAGCTTCTGACCACATGTTCCCACACCATTTTTTCCTCGACTGTTTGTCGCACAGAAGTTCAAAACATTTTTGTAACAAATAAGGTAAACATTTATATAACCATGGGTTGCATTTGCTTTCGGCTTTGCTGATTGGGTGTTTTTAGATCACAAACCTTGTATTCCGTCGGCAAAAGTGAACAGTTTATGGCTGATGGGAAACAGATTCTCTTACTGAACAAAGCAATATTGCGCTGCTGCCCAAATTATTGTTGGAACGAAATATGGCAACGAAATTATCAGTAAATCTAAATGCGGTAGCGATGTTGAGAAACAGGCGCGATTTGCCGTGGCCAAATGTGGTTCACATGGGGCGTGTCGCGCTTCAGGCGGGTGCGCATGGCCTCACGGTTCATCCAAGGCCAGATGAGCGCCATACCCGTTTTAGTGATGTGCCAAAGCTGCGTGCGTTGATCGATGATGAATTTCCGGCCTGTGAGTTTAATGTGGAAGGCTATCCCACAGATGATTTCATCGCATTGGTTATAGCAAATGAGCCGGAGCAGGTGACCTTGGTGCCAGATGATCCATCGCAAGCCACGTCAGACCATGGATGGGACTTTGTCGGCAAAGGTAATTTTTTACGTTCTGTGGTTTCACGTTTAAAGGAAAAAGGAATACGCGTTTCGCTGTTTTGCGATCCTGATGCGGATAGTGAAATGATCTCCCGCGCAAAGGAAACAGGTGCGGACCGCGTCGAACTTTATACCGGCCCCTATGGTGCATGTTTCAACGATGCGTCGAAAGCTGAAATCGAGGCCGAGAAACTGGCAATGACCGCAGACCTCGCCAAGGCTGCAGGAATGGGGGTCAATGCGGGCCATGATTTAACCGTTGCCAATCTGCCTTTGCTGGTAAGTAAAATACCAGGTCTTGCTGAGGTTTCCATCGGCCATGGTCTTACAGCTGATGCATTGGAATTTGGCTATGGCCATTCGGTTGAGCGCTTTTTGTCTGCTCTTTCAGTTGCCCAAGTGTGATCGGAAAGCAAATGAGTGAAACACCAAAATTCTCTGGCTTTGATAAGCAGACATTGCCTTTTTTAAAAGCTTTGGGTTTCCATCAAAATCGGGAATGGTTTCATGAAAACAAGCCGCTTTATGAAACGGTGGTAAAAACACCGATGGGTGATCTTGTTGAAGACCTTTCACAACGATTTGAGAAGGCGAAAATACCCTTAAAGGGAACCCGTAAAACGTCGCTTTATCGGGTTAACCGCGATGTTCGCTTTTCTAAGAACAAGGATCCCTATAATACCCATGGCAGTTTTCTTTTGACCCGCTCAGGTGACAAAAAAGAGAATGGCTTTTTGTATATGCAGTTTTCCAATGAGCGCTCTTTCATTGCTTCGGGATTTTATGCATTGAGCGGCGAAGAAATGCGGGCGTTTCGAGATTTGATTGTCCGTGAAAAAGACACCATGGCTAAAATTGTCAAAGGCATGGAAAAGCATGGATATCGGTTCGACATGTCTGAAAGCCTGAAGCGAAATCCAAGCGGGTTTGAAGCAGCAGAAGATGAACAATTGCAAAGCTGGCTGAAGGTGAAGCATTATACCTTCATTGAAGAGCTGGATCAGAGTGAATTGTTAAAGCCGGAACTTGCCGACAAGCTATTCATGCTTGCAAAGCGCTCGATGGATTTTCTCAATTTTGGCTGGCGCGCGATTGATCCCTTGCGCGAAGTGGGAGAAGAATAATTCGTTTTTTCTCAATTGCTATCCAGTGCCGAACACGGCAGTAAGCTGCCATGAATACATCAAACAGAATAACAGCAGAACAACTTTCCTGGACAGTCGATGGTCGCAAAGTGGCAGGGCAAGGCTTTGGTCCGCCGGGTGGCATGCGGGTATTGGCACTTCATGGCTGGCTTGATAATTCGGACAGTTTTCGGGTGCTGGCATCAGCGCTACCCAATTTGCGGATTGTGGTATTGGATTTGCCCGGTCATGGCCACAGCGAACATCGCTCGCAAGATTCCAGTTATCAGATATGGGATGACCTGCCACAGATCATCGGCGTGCTTGATGCGCTGGGATGGGAGCAATGCGTTATGCTTGGCCACTCAAGAGGCGCGATGATATCAACGCTATTGGCAGCTACCATGCCAGGGCGGGTTAAGGCGCTGATCACGCTGGATGGCCTGATCCCTTATCCGTTTGAAGATGAAAAAATGATCACACAATTGCGTTCCTATCTGACGGATCGCAAAAAGCTTGAGAAAAAATCAAAGCGGGTGTTCACCTCAAAAGAGGATTTCGTTTCCCGCCGGGCGCGCCTTGGTGAACCGCAGCATATTGCCGAACAATTGGCAGATCGCAATTTACGTGAAACCGATAAAGGGTTTGAATGGCGCGGTGATCATCGTCTGTCCGGATCATCAGCCTTGAAGCTAAACAAGACCCAATGTGTGAGCATCTTAGAAGGCCTAACCATGCCTGTTCTAAACATCTGGGCAGGGGATGATTCCAAACTGAAAAAATTCATGGATATGGCCAAAAGTTTGGGCGGTGAACATATCGCAAATTTGAAAACAGCAGAGATTGCTGGCCATCACCATATGCATATGGAAGAGGGGGCAGCTAAGGAGATTGCGCGGGAGATTGAAGGGTTTTTTGGGGTAGGGGCACGTTGATTGCATTTATTGCGCAAATTGAAATTTCAAGCTGAGCAAATTCCATTTTGTTGCATTCCAACTTCATTTGCGTCCTAAGGTATTTAGATGATATTGTTGAAAATTGAATAACTGCTAATTGTGATCTTTTACAACTTTGTTACTAGGGTGTGGACTCAATTGATCCAGCACCTGATTGCGAACATGTATATCATGTTGTGGAAGTTTATGGCGTGTTTTTCAAACCTTGTTGCTAGTCTTCGCATGTCTTTCATCTTGCAGAAGAAGCGTTCGACGATGTTGCGCATGGCGTAGAGGTTTGGATCGTGACGGATCGGGTTTTTGGCATTGGACTTTGAAGGAATGACAGCCTGCGCACCTTCATCTGCAATCTGTTGCCTGATCCTGCCACTCGCATATGCCTTGTCGGCAACGATGGCGAGAGGTTCTTCGTCCCAATCTGTAAAGGCATCGAACATCTGGCTGTCATGGACATGACCGCCGGAAATCTCCAGCCTGAGCGGCTTTCCATGCTCGTCTACAGCCGCGTGAACCTTACTTGTGCGGCCTCCGCGTGAGCGGCCAATACATTCTGCCAGTTCCCCTTTTTTGACCCAGCCGCTGCGCGGTGAGCCTTGACGATA
>JAFMHL010000006.1 GCA_017854535.1 Nitratireductor sp. | reverse complement strand
TGGCGGAGAGGAAGGGATTCGAACCCTCGAGACAGTTACCCGCCTACGCCCTTAGCAGGGGCGCGCCTTCGACCACTCGGCCACCTCTCCGAGGCCGTGAATATTAGGGAAGGACGCGGAAATCAAGACCTAATTGCAGATCAGTTCACTTCGATAGGCAGAACGCGCTCAATCATTGTCATTTATAGCTGCCCCTGCCCCTTTGGTGCGCGACGCCTCACTGGCTGGTACATAGGTTTTTGCAGCTAATGACTTAATTTCAAGCCACAAAATTTCGTTTATCAAATACCCTTCTGGCGCTGAAAACATGTTTTGAAGCTGTTCGTTTTCAACAAGACTTGGTTCGACCATCGCCAGTCCTACAAAAGATCTATGTGTTTCGAGTTTTAAAGCAAAATCTTTGAGCTCACTTTCGAACACATTTGGATGCAAGCTGAACGTCTGCTCATGTTCCAGCCCCCACCATATTTCATAGTTCTGATCATCACATTGTGCGCCCAGCAAACCAATTAACAATAGCGGCACATCAATTTGATCAAGTTGAAACCTGTGTTGCCCTGCATCAGCGATCATCATATCGCGAAGGCCTACTCCATGACTGGCCGCATGAACATTTGGCAGAAAATATTGTTTCTTTCCGGCAGGAGAAGTCTTGAATTTCAGCGGCGGTGTTATGGGTTTAAAACCTCCTCGCAATCCATTCAAAACAGATTTTACACCATCCAGGTTTCTTGAAATGAGCCAGGCTGCCGCATGGGATATCTCTTGCGCATGGCCCATCGGAAAGCCAGCACCCAATGAAGCTTTGCGAATTTCGCCACTGATTTCATTTAAAGAACGTCGCATTATGCGCGCTCCATAACCGGAAGCCACCAATCATCATTGTCTCGCGTTTTATCGTGAAGATCATCAGCTAATGGTGCACCCTGATACATAGTAATACGGGTCCATCTCGAGGACTTTGGATCAAATTTTGATGCGCCAAAAAAGGACAATTTGCAACGCAACATATCAATTGGTAGGCAAGCATCGCCAACAAGGTTGTCTCTTATTTCCGCATAGGCAAATCTGCTTGTGGTTTGGATCCGCTTTACCACATAGCGATGGCTTGAATGGACTAATAAGAATTCCGCAACACTTGTTGATTGCGAATATTCATCAAGGTCTGCGACAAGGTTTTGGGTCAACAATGCTATGTCGTGGGGTAGTTCAAGTTCTGCTCCGTCTTCGCTGAAACGATCTCCCAAACGCGGCTCCAGTTTTTCCTCAGACACATACCAAAATTGCTGCTTGGATTGCTGCTTTGAAAAATCGACCGTTAAGGCCCAGTCATAATGCTGATCAACGGCAGCGCGAAGTTCTTTGATTGTCATTGACGGCTCAAGGCGCGGCTCATATTCACTGGCCATACAATCTGTCAATCCGTCGACCATATCGCCATGGGGTTCCAGTAGCATAGCAACGACCAATTCCTGACATTCCATCGACTGCGATTGTGAAAGCATTACTAATTTCTCAAAACTGTTTTCCTGCAAAAACCAGTTAGATGTGATCGTGGTTGCCAAGGCTTCCCATTCAGTTCGCAAAACTTCAATACGCTGCATTTGGCGTTGATCAGGTACGTTCCATTCTTGCAAGTGAACCGATACACGATTGAATAATTCCATTAGACGATCAGCGGTTTTTTGGTCAGTCTTTTCAATCGCGCAGACGCGGGCTAATGCGGTCTCGCGGACCGACATCCAATTGTTGAGCAGGACAGGATGGTTGACCAAAAACGGTGCCATGCCCAGACCTGTTGAGTTGCCGATGCCAAGATATCGCTTCAACCGCTTTTCGAGGCGCACGGCTGTTTGGGGAGCCTTTTTTTGCGCAACATACTCGACCAGATCATGGGTAAAGTTACGAATGAGCCAAACGGCCAGCATTTCAGCCTGAAACGGACCAGACAGCCCGGGACGGTTCATAATTTTGGAGCGATCTGCGATGCCGAATTTACCGTTGCCATACACGGCAGTCGTGCGCATTAAATATCCGATATCACCGATCATTTTTTCATCAGGTTGCTTACCAGCAGCTAAACGTTCGGTAACATGCTCAAAAAGACGAACGGATTTGTTGGCCCGGCTCAGCACCAAGTCTGAGGGCAAAAATCGGCCGGCTTCTTGGCGTGGGCTGTTGGCTTCAAGTCTATCTATTTCTTCTCGCGTTGGAACGCCGTCATATAAAACGTAAGCCGTATCCCAGACCTCCGCGATGACACGGTCTGTGCGCATCTCTTCTGTGATACGAGTTGAAAAAGCCACCAGCGAATAGCGATGCCCACCATAGGTCAGCGTGTAAACGGCACGGCCGTAGCCGTCATCATCCATTTCCCAAACAGGGCATTCCAGATTTGACTTTTCTTCCGCGAGCCTTCGAATGGTTGAGCGCATGAAGCTCAACCGCGTTGGGAAGAACGATCCCATACGCTCCAGTTTCATGACCGTATCAGGAGAGCGCAGTTCGGATTGCGGATACAAAAGATCAGTGTCTAGTGCGAGAGCCAAATTACCAACTCCTTATTGCGGACCGAAGGATTGATCATAAAAACGGAGCCAGTTGTCCCCCATAATCCCATCCACTTCTTCATTGGAAAAACCTATGGCACCAAGGCCGCTTTTCAACGTGCCAAAATCACGGTTATCACGGAACCAGTCTGGTTGTTCCGGGAAACCTGGAGCCGATGCGGAACCTTCACCAAAATCAGTTTCTTTCGACCAACGTCCATTACGCATCCAAGTCACTATGCTGTCGGGTTGATCTTGGCATAGGTCGGTTCCAATGCCCAGATTTTGCGCTCCGTATTTTTCTGCAGACTTTGCGATCATAGCGCAAAAATCTTCAAGGGTGCAATTTGACCCGTCTTTTAGGTGATGGGGGTAGACGGAAAAGCCGAGCATGCCACCTCTCCCCGTCAACGCTGTCAGAATTTCATCTTTTTTGTTTCTCAAGGCAGGATGCCACCAATGAGGGTTGGCATGGGTTATGGCAATTGGCCGCGACGAATGCTCAATCGCTTCAAGCGTTGAGCGGTCAGCTGAATGGCTCATATCAATGACCATACCAACGCGGTTCATTTCGCGCACCGCCTGTTTACCGAAACGCGTAAGACCCATGTCTTCGCTCTCATAACATCCTGTCGCCAGTAAAGACTGGTTGTTATAGGTCAATTGCATAAAGCGGATGCCGAGCGTATGGAAAATCTCAATCAGGCCAATATCATCTTCAATTGGTGATGGATTTTGAAAGCCGAAGAAAATTGCCGTGCGCTTCTCACTTTGAGCTTTACGCACATCATCGCCTGTAAGTCCGCGAAAAATAAGCTCTGGAAATTGCTCGAACCATCGGTTCCACTGCTCGAGGTTGAGCACAACCTCACGAAAGTTTTCGTGGTAAGCGATGGTCACATGGACAGCATCAACATTGCCTTCGCGCATCTGGCGGAATATCTTTTCCGAACAGTTTGCATATTGCAAATTGTCAATTAATGGCGTGGACATGGCAAAACTCCCTCAATGCTAACCAATCTATTGCTAGCGCGGGGAGAAATGTGGATCAAACTCTATTTGCGACAGTTGACCGTATAAGAGCGCTCGAAATTACCGTTCGGCGCTAGGCAGCTTGATCAGCACCCTTTAGGCGATCCAGATAGTTATTATTGACCCGACCAATCGCGTCACTCCATTGGGCCTGTGGTTGACGCCCCGCTTGCTCATTAGGAATTTCCACCTCATTAAAGCCTGAGCGCAAAGTTAAAGGATACTGATCAGCAAGAACATTTCCCTGGGCGCGCAACAATCCGTTGAAATCCATGCGACGAAGTTTTTTGGCAATTGAAAATCCTCGACCATCTGCAAATGATGGAAATGGGATGCGAATTGCCTCAACAGAATTCAACAATCCGGCCAATGCTTCCGGCTTAGTGTCATTGGGAACATCAACCCCAGTATGCTGCGGCTCTAATCCATGGGTAGACAAAGACAGTTTATCAAGTTGGATGAACCCTCCCCCTGCTGCCAAAAACTGATCTTCGACAAATTTTCCATCTTTAATGATTACAGGCATTTAAAACTCCTTGGGCGCTGAAGCCGCGGTTCAGCAAAAATTTTCTCAAGCACTACGGCGAATGATTTTACCATCTTGAACATGGATACCGCATTCTGTTTTATCCTGACCCTGCCAGCGACCGCTGCGCGGATCTGAACCAGGTGACGGTTTTGCCGTACAAGGCGCACATCCAATTGAGGTGAAGCCTTTTGATACCATTGGATGTTGCGGCAAATGACGAAGATCAAAATAGGCTTTGATATCCTCATTGTCCCAATGCAATAGGGGATTTACTTTGATCCTGTCGTGAGCATCCACTTCCAACGGCTTCATGGAAGATCGCGACTGCGATTGTTGACGCTTGCGGCCATTGATCCAGGCGTCAAAGGGCTCCAACGCTTTTTCCAGTGGTTTGGTTTTGCGTAAGTCACAGCAAGCATCCGTGTCCTTTTTGTGCAACCGACCAAAAACATCATTACGTCGAAGATCCACATCATTTGCTGTTATTTGCCGGACGTCTTTGAGACCAAACTCTCTCGCCAATTCCAGCTGATAGTTCAACGTCTCTTGGAACATCATACGCGTATCGACGAAGAGTATCGGTGCATCTCGCGTGATCCTTGAAACGAGATGCAAAAGAACAGCAGAATCTACTCCAAAGGAGGACACAACTGCTGTGCGACCATACAAATTGAGCGATAATGCTTGATCGAGCATTTCCAGCGAAGATGTTTCCAGCCAATCCAAGCCTGCATGAAAAGCCAGCGTATGTGGTTCAGGCAGCATATTTTTCTTCCTCGGGATAAAGCGCTTGTTGGAATGGTTGAGGACCTAACCTGCGATAAGTTTCGAGGAATATTTCATCGCTGCATTCACGTATTTCCAAATAGCGGTTCAACAAACGCTCAAGGGCAGGCAGTAATTCCTCAGCAGCAAAACCGGGGCCAGCGCGTTCGCCCAATGCCATGGTTTGTGTTGCATCGCCGCCAAGGGTTATCTGATAGTTTTCAACACCAGCCTTGTCCAAACCAAGAATTCCGATATGGCCCACATGGTGGTGGCCGCAGGCATTGATGCAGCCGGAAATTTTGATGCGTAACTCACCAATTTCTTTTTCTAGTTTTAATTCATCAAAACGGGTGGAAATTTCCTGCGCGATTGGAATTGAACGGGCCGTAGCAAGGGCGCAATAGTCCATGCCCGGGCAAGCGATGATATCTGAGATCAATCCGATATTGGCCGTTGCCAAACCAACAGCTTTTAACGCTGCATGGACCAAAGGAATATCCGCTTTGCGAACATGGGGCAGAACGGCATTTTGCTCATGGCTGATACGCACTTCGTTGTGGCTATATTTTTCAGCCAGATCAGCAATCAAACGCATTTGATCAGATGTAACGTCACCGGGCGTTCCGCCAATTGGTTTGGTAGAAATTGTCACAATGCCATAGGCAGGGTTTTTGTGTTCCGCCACATTGGTCTCAACAAAGGAGCGCAACACAGGATCTGTTTCCAAGGCTTCTTCATAGGCATGAGATTGGATATTGTTGAATTCTGGTGGATTAAAATAGGTTGTAATCTGATCAACTAATTCATCAGAGGGCTTTTTGAACTCTGCTAACGTTCTTGCAAAGGTTTCTTCAACAGAACCGCGGATTTCATCCAATCCAGCTTCATGAACCAATATCTTGATCCGCGCTTTGTATTTGTTATCACGGCGTCCTTCTAGATTGTAAACCTGCAAGACAGCCTCAATATAAGGGAGCAATTCAGCCTTGGGCAAAAACTCGCGCAAGACTTTGCCAATGAATGGCGAACGACCAAGACCGCCGCCAACGATGATCTCATATCCCGGCTGGTCGTTTTCGTTTCGGACCATGCGGATGCCAATGTCATGGGCTTTCGTCACCGCGCGATCATTTGGCGAACCGGTAATTGCAATCTTGAATTTACGTGGAAGGAACTGAAATTCAGGATGGTCGGTTGACCATTGGCGGAGAAGCTCAGCTGTTGGACGTGGATCTTCTATTTCGTCGGAAGCAGCACCGGCAAAATGGTCTGCAGTAACATTACGAACACAGTTGCCAGATGTCTGGATGGCATGCATCCCCACATCCGCCAAAGCATCCAGCATATCCGGCACATCTTTCAGCAATGGCCAGTTAAACTGAATATTCTGCCTTGTGGTGAAATGGCCGTAGCCCTTGTCCCATTTGTCAGCGATGAAGGCCAGCTGGCGCATTTTTGCTGCATCCAGCGAACCATAGGGAATGGCGACCCGCAACATATAGGCATGTAGCTGGAGATATAGACCATTCATCAAGCGCAACGGCTTGAACTCATCTTCGGTCAGCGAACCGTCTATGCGCTTTTCGACCTGCCCACGGAACTGACGAACCCGGTCACGCACAAATTCTGCATCAAAATCATTATAGATATACATGGAATACTCTCTGTCTAATGCTTAGCTGGATTGAGCATCGGCCTGCTTGCCGTGAAAATAGTTGGACGGACCACGTGTGCGAAACGCTTCACGAAAATGAGCCGGCTCGGGAATGCCATCTTCGTTGACACTTACATTTGCAAGGTAAGCGCCAACAATAACATCTTGTTGACCTTTTACATGTTTCAACATGGTCTGTGCCTGTTCTGCCGAATTCGCGAGATGAGCATCACTATGCAGCCGTGACCATGTTCCAGCTTTGGTAAGATAAACAGCATCGCCCAACAAAAGGTCATTGGCAGTAACTATTTGAGGTGTGAATTCGCGGGCCATCATGCAGCTCCTGTTTTCATTTGCGGCAAAGTAATCTGGTTGAGCGCTTGGGCGGCGCGGCGTGATTTAAGCCCAAGCAGCAAAATAGCGGGAGCTTGCATATCAGCAGCCTTGATCGCATCCGGCAGTTCTAAGAGTGTCGTGGTGATAACCTTTTGATCCATGCGGGACACATTGGAAACAATGGTCACGGGCGTGTCGGCTTTTGCGCCATGCATCAACAAACGTCCGCGAATAAACGTAGCGGCTTTCAAACCCATATAAATGGCTGCAGTTGCGCCCGTTGCTGAAAGATCATTCCAATCCTGCTCGGCAAAACCATCCACATCATGACCGGTTAAAAACTGTAGTGCTGAGTTTCGACCACGCCGCGTGAGAGACGAACCGATACTGGCTGCTGCGGCTGAGGCAGCCGTGATGCCAGGAACAACGTCCCAATCAATGCCTGCTTCTTCGAGAGCATCCAGTTCTTCATCCATCCGGCCAAAAACCGAAGGATCTCCTGATTTTAACCGAACAATTTGCGCGCCTGCTTTTGCATGTTCAATCAACAGAGCATTGATATCATCTTGTTTCCAACTCTTGCCGAAGCCTTTTTTGCCTACATGAATAAGCACCGCCTCGCGACGCGCCAACTCCAATATCTGGGACGTGACGAGCTGATCATAAAGAACAACTTCTGCTTCATGCAACATACGGCGGGCTTTCAAAGTCAACAATTCCGGATCGCCTGGACCTGTTCCGATCAACGTTACAGAGCCACCTTTGCGCACTGCTGAATTTACATGGCCCCTAGCCGCATCTGACGCACTTACTTCGTGATACAGAGTTTCGAGACGTTCGCCCACAGCACGGCGACCACCTTCCAGCAATGCTTTTGGCGCCTCGGTAAAAAAGAATTTAGTCCAAAACTCGCGGCGCAAGCGAGCCGTTTTCAAAGTACCTGCGATAGGACGAAACGCATCACCTATGCGAGCAAACAGTCCAGTTGATGCTGGCAGCAAAGCCTCAATATCTGCTTTGATTTTGCGCGCAAGAACAGGCGCAGTCCCCTCGGTTCCAATTGCGATGGTCACCGGATCACGATCTACCATTGCTGGCGTTAAAAACTCACTGGCTTCAAGATTATCAACAATGTTGGTCAGCGCTCCGGCGGACCTTCCAAGCGCAATTGCAATCTCATCGGCTGGCAGATCATCATTTGCGCCATATACAAGACGAGCGTCGCGAACATCCTCATTTTGAAGCGGTCTATTGTAGAATGTGATTTTGCCAAGTTCAGCCCATTGCAAAACATCATCGCAAGGGTCTTCACCAATCACGACTATTTCTGCTTCTGTTTTCAACAAAAGGCGAATTTTCGCAGCCGCGTGGTCACCCGCGCCGGAAAAAACAACTTTTTTGTTTTTCAGATCAAGAAACAACGGATAGTAACGCATATACACACCTTTGGACCGCAATTAGTATTGAATTCCAAGATATGCGGTATCAGCGTAAAATACCCGCTATTTCATTCCATATTTCATGCTGTTGTAAGTTATTTATTCCAAATGGTCTTGAGGACACGCAAAATGCCGCCAAGGTCAAATCAGCGCCTTAACACCATCAATTGCCTGAGTCCGTTTCACAAAAAAGCCCGCGAGATGCGGGCTTTTTCTTTGGTCTAGTGCAATCTATTTAGTTGCTTGGCCCATCGTTAAAGCGGGTTTTATCAACCATTTCTGATGCCATTTTGCGGTTTTTAGCCAGTTCTGAAACAGCCAGAGTATCGGCTTTCAAATCACCAAAACCTTTCACAATTTCTGAAGGCGAGGTTCCAGGTGCTACAGGATATTCAAAAACTTGCTCAGCGTAGATTTCCTGCGCTTTCGGGCTTGCCAAATATTCCATAAACTTGATGGCATTGTCTTTGTTCGGCGCATATCTTGCCAAAGCCATGCCAGAAAGGTTCACATGTGTTCCACGATCAGCTGCATTGGGAAACAAGACCTTGATCGATTTTGCCCATTCTTTTTGTTCTGGCTGTTTTTCATTGGTCTGCATCAAGCCAACATAATAAGTGTTGCCAATGGCCAGATCACATTCACCAGAAAATATCGACTTTGCCTGTTCGCGGTCATTGCCTGCTGGCTTGCGTGCCAGATTTTCTTTAAGGCCACTCATCCAGGTTTCCGCTTTTTCCGCTCCCAAATTTGAGATCATGGATGCGAACAGAGCAATATTATAATCATGCTGGCCGTCTCTGATACAGATTTTGCCTTTCCATTTTGGGTCGGCCAATTCTTCATACGTAATCGCGTCTTGTTCTACCCTGGTATTGGACGCATAGACCACACGTCCGCGGACAGTAAGGCCAAACCAATTGCCTGCTGGATCACGATATTGAGCTGGGATATTCTCGTTAATCAAAGTGTCTTCCACACTCTGTGTCACACCAGCATCAACGGCAGCTTGTAGACGTCCAATATCAGTTGCTAGAATAACATCAGCTGGTGAATTTTCTCCCTCTGCTGCGATGCGCTCTGTAAGGCCTTTGTCGAGAAATACCTGATTTACCGTGATACCTGTTTCAGCCTTGAAAGTATCAACCAATGGCTGGATCAATTCAGGCTGACGATAGGAGTAAATGTTTACTTCATCGGCCGCCAAGGCGACAGAAAAGTTCATTTGCGCTGTCATTAGGACAGTGCAGCCCAACAGGGCTGATTTCATTCTTACGTTCATTTTATTCTCCAATAAGTACCGTTCAAGGCGGTGCAACCAGATTACGTTTACAAGCTGTGTCTATGTTGAATTAGCTCGACTGTCAATAATTCTTCAATAAAAACAATACTTTAGAACTATTCTAAACTGGAAAATCGCCTTGAATAACGCGCTGGACGTTAAGACATTGATTCAATACAAAATTCAAACCATTCGCTTTAAACGGCAAAATACTGCCGGTACCAGCCAACGAAGGAGCGCAGGCCTGTCTCAAGATCGGTTTTCGGTTCAAACCCATAATCACGCTGTATAGCCGTGATATCGGCATAGGTGGCCGGAACGTCTCCGGGCTGCATGGGCAGATCTTCACGTTTTGCTTTTTTGCCCAGTAATTTTTCCAAAATCGCCAAAAAATCTTCCAGCTTTTCAGGATTATTATTACCGATATTATAGACGGCATGAGGAACGCCATCGCCCACAAAACCCTTTTTTGAAATGCGGGTTATGGCTTCAACAATGTCGTCAATATAAGTGAAATCACGCAGCATATCGCCTTTGTTGAAAACCTTGATTGTTTTGCCTTCAAGGATGTCCTTGGTAAAACTCCAATAGGCCATATCAGGCCTGCCCCAAGGTCCATAAACAGTAAAGAAACGCAATCCTGTTAGCGGAATATTATAAAGATGGGCATAGGTATGGCTCATTAATTCATTGGACTTTTTGGTGGCTGCATATAGCGAGACAGGCTGATCAGCGCGATCTGTCTCTGAAAATGGTAAATCGGTTCGACCACCATAGATGGAACTGGAGGAAGCATAAGCCATATGCTCAAGGCCATCGAGATTGCGTGCCAATTCAAGCATGTTTACATGGCCTACCAGATTCGACTGAACATAGGCATGAGGATTTTCGATGGAATAACGCACACCTGCCTGAGCCGCCAAATGAATAATGCGCTCAATTTTCTTCCCTTGAACCACATCAGAAACCGCTTTCATGTCTGCGATGTCGATTTCAGCGAATGAAAAATTCTTCTCATTGGCAAGCATCGCCAAACGCGCGGTTTTCAACTGCGGATCGTAATAGTCATTGAGATTATCAATGCCTAAAACATGCTCACCCTTTTCAAGAAGTGCCTTTGCAGTGTGAAAGCCGATAAAGCCACCTGCGCCTGTTATCAGTGTAGCCACGTTTTTGCCCCATATAAATTATGATGCTTTCTAGAACCATGCACACTGACAAAGGTCAATGGGAATGGGTGTCACAGGCATAGAACGCTTTGGATCAAACTCTTTCCAAGGCGATGGCAATGCCCTGCCCCACTCCAATGCACATGGTTGATAGAGAATAGCGACCGCCCTTTTCTCTCAACTCAAGGGCCGCAGAACCTGTGATACGCGCGCCAGACATGCCAAGGGGATGGCCAAGAGCAATCGCTCCGCCATTTGGGTTTACATGGGCCGCATCATCGGCAATTCCTAGATCGCGCAAAGTAGCCAGGCCCTGAGACGCAAAGGCTTCATTCAATTCGATCACATCGAAATCAGATGGCTTGATACCAAGGCGCTCGCACAATTTCTTTGACGCGATAGCAGGGCCAAATCCCATAATTCGTGGGGCAAGGCCCGCCGTTGCGCCGCCCATAATTCTGGCGATGGGTGTCAGTCCGTGTTTTTTTGCCGCGGCTTCAGAAGCGATAATCAAAGCTGCTGCGCCATCGTTTACACCAGAGGCATTGCCAGCGGTTACGCTTCCGCCTTCGCGAAAGGGTGCTCTTAGTTTTGCAAGCTGATCCATCGTGGTTTCAGGACGGGGATGTTCATCCGTATCGATGATCAGCGGATCCCCTTTTCGCTGGGCAATTTTTACAGGTGTGATTTCTTTTGCAAGGCGACCATTGGCCATAGCAGCGCCAGCTTTTTGCTGAGATCGTATAGCAAAGGCATCCTGATCCTGTCTTGATATATTGAAGTCCTCCGCAACGTTTTCTGCTGTCTCAGGCATTGAATCCACGCCATATTGTTTTTTCATCTGCGGATTTACAAAACGCCAGCCGATGGTCGTATCGAAAATTTCATTTGATCTTGAAAATGCAGCATCGGCTTTTGGCATCACAAACGGTGCGCGCGACATGCTTTCAACGCCGCCTGCAATGGCTAGTTCCATTTCGCCTGATTTGATTGCTCTCGCCGCTGTCATGATTGCGTCCATACCAGAGCCGCAAAGTCGATTGATGGTGTTTGCCGGGATCACATCAGGCATACCAGCAAGCAATAAAGCCATACGCCCAACATTGCGATTGTCTTCACCGGCCTGATTGGCACATCCATAAAACAGATCGTCAACGGCTTCCCAATCTACCGCTTTGTTGCGCTCCATCACAGCTTTGAGTGGTATAGCGGCCAAATCATCTGTTCGCACATGCGCCAGGGAGCCGCCAAAACGACCGATTGGTGTTCGTATGTAGTCACAAATATATGCTTCGGTCATAGTCGGGATCCTGTCTCATTGCTCACTTGGAAGTGAGGAATTTCATATGTTATTTTTTATTATTGGAGTGTTGGCTTTGGTGCATGCTCAATCGTTGTTGGGCTTGCAGGTTCCATGGCAGATGCACTCAAGATGCGTATGGCGAAAAACTTCTTCATCAAATCCGAGAGCCTATCTGCCTGCTCGATTGAGGGAATATGCCCTGCGCCTTCGATTATTTGAAACTCCGAACCGTTTATTAGTCCAGCTAATTCAGACACCAGTTCTGGCGGTGTTGCGCCATCCTGATCCCCAACTACGCAAAGGGTAGGAACGGTTATTGATTTTGCAATTTCGGTGTAATCTGTGTCGCGGATTGCTACACATGTGCCGACATATCCGTCAACTGATTGGCGCTCCAGCATGTTTTGGTAGCCCTGCAGGGCCGCAGGTTGTTCTTCATGAAACTCAGGTGAAAACCAGCGGGTCATCGTCGCATCAGCCAGTGCTTTGATGCCATCTGCTTGCACGGTTGAAATGCGGTCATTCCAAACTTCGTCCGTACCAATTTTATGTCCGGTATCACAAAGAACAAGGCCGCGGATTAGATCGGGACGTCTGGCAAATACGCCCTGCGCAATCAAACCGCCCACAGATACGCCGCATAGGATAGCATTCTTGACGCTAAGATGATCCAAGAGAGCGATGAGATCACTCACATGATCATCCATTTTGTAGGGGGATTTGCCCGCGCTTGAAAGACCATGACCACGCTTGTCATAAGCAACCATTGCAAAATCACCGGCAAAATTGATGATCACATCACGCCAAATGCGAAAATCTGTTCCCAGCGAGTTGATAAATACCAAAACAGGCTTGTTGGCCGGTGCGCTGAGCACTTGATAATGAAGGGTTATATTGTTCAGTTCAGCAAATTGCATGAAAGGCTCCAGATTGAATTTGTTCTTCTTTGGCCCGTTATGCCACAAAGTTTGGTCACGACAAATTTTATATGAAGCAGTTCTTCAACTATCTGGAATTGTTTTGGAAAATTTCATGTAAAATCGAAATCAGAGGCTGCTTGTTACCAACTACCTGCGCCCCATCGGCAAGGTGAGTACAAACAGCCTCTGCTCGTTTTGACTGCCCCTTTAGAGCAATCTGTGCCTTGGTGGTTTTCCCACTCTTTTGGCATTCTTTTGTTGGCCGTTTTCGGCTCTTATTATTGGCCAGAGATTTCGCCCTGGCTTTTGGCCCAGTTCAGGCCAAAAGATTGTTTAAGTGTTGGAGATTAGTGCTTTGTGATCCAGTCACGCGCTTCGCGTTGAGCCAATGCAATTTGCTCGCGGGTCATTTCTGCGGCCAATTCTTCACGGTGTGATTTTGCCTGGGTTACACCGCGAAACGCTGCGATGTTCAGCCATTTATGGGCTGATACAACATCAACATCGCCATTGCGGCCAGTTGCATACATCAAGCCCAACTCGAAAAGTGTTTCTGCGCTTCCGTTAGAAGCCATGTCTGCGAAATCTGCGCCGTGTGAATCGTAAAGTGCCATTTTGGTAGTCCCCTGTAATTCCTGCCGTTATCGGCTTGTTGTTTCAATTTCTGGCTTTGCTTTGTTGACTTCCCATCAACTCAGTTGCCAATTTTGTTTCCCTGTGAACGCTTCAGAGCCGCTTTTCGCTGCTTCTTTTTCGGTTCGTATTGTCCGGTTGATCCGGCTTCGTTTGTTGAGATGAATTTGACAGGAGGGCTTGAATCTTTTGCTAAACAGAATGCTTAACCGAAACCAAACAAAGATAAAACGAGTTATGAATTTCACCTTTGATTCACTTTCATAAGTCAATGAATTCAATAGCTTAGTGGAAATTTTACATAAATTTTACGTTTGAAAGTCAACCGTTTGGTAACCTTGCCAAACGTGAGCAAAAAAGATTTGAATAAAATTTGAAATAAACTGGCGGCTTTTATGCGGGAAAATCAGAATGCATAGCAACAACTAAGACTGGGTTTAGCCTTCTTTGATAATGGCCGATATCACATCATAGCCCCGTTCACGGGCTATCTGGCGTGCGCGTTGTCCATTGGCATCTTTTTTACCGTTTCTGGCACCTGCATCCATCAGTATTTGAACCATCTTTTGATAGATTTCAGAACCATCGCCATATTTAACCGCAGAAATCAGTGGCGTATCTTCTTCGCCATTTACAAAATTCACGTCGGCGCCGAGTTTGATCATCAATTCAAGCAAAGGAATATTTGCATTACGCGCCGCATGTCCAAGTTGGGTATCTTGTCTTACACCAGACACGCCATCTACCTTCGTTCCCAGATTGGAGGCCAATTCTATGAGTTCGTTGTCAGAAACAGCCACACCAATTGCGAAGGTCCCATAGCCTTCATTATCTACGACATTAGGGTCAGCACCGGCAGAAACCAAAGACTCAATCGTTTTGTACGACCTTTGGTGGGCGGCGATCAGTAAAGGTGTGCGTCCGCCATCATCGCGTTTTTCCAGATCATCACCTTCATCGACAAACTGAGAAACACGTTCGGCGTCATTCCTATAAGCGGCCGCTTGCAGCTTTCTGTAAGTCACGATATCATTGTCCGTAGGCGCTTGCTGAGCCAAGGACGTTGACAAACCTATCATGAAAAAAGACGATGATAGTGTGCACAGCAGCAAATTTTGAACGAATCGCATCACAAAAATTCTCCTGCGGGCATTATTTACCCTCAACCTGTTTTCGCCAATAGCGATGGTCGCGTAAAACAGCAACTTACCCACAATGTGTAGAAAGTGCCTTTAAGAAATATTGCACAAAGTTCCGTTTACGTATAAGTAAAGTCTGGTTTCTATGGGAGTCAGGCAACCGATAACGGTAAAGGAAACGGACACAACGTTTGTAACGAGCCTGCTGTTGCAAACTATCGGAGGGCATTATGAATAGATTTAAACTTCTGGCAGCAGCTGCCATTTTCGCTGCAAGTACAAGCTTTGCATATGCAGATGCGATTGAAGGCGCATGGAAGACTGGCGATGGTGTTTTGGTCAATGTATCAAAATGCGGAGGCAGCTTTTGCGTCGACGTTGCTGATGGCGAGTACAAGGGTAAGCGTTCTGGAAAACTAAACGCTAAAGGCGGCGGAACCTATCAAGGTACTCTAAAGCAATTTTCAACAGGCATCAGCTTTGCCGGAACAGCGACACTCGCTGGCAATTCAATGAAGCTGGTTGCCAAGAAATTCGGCGTTACAGTCAAAACGGACAACTGGAAGCGCCAGTAATCAATACTGTATTCAGTTACATTATTCTGCTAGGGGAGCGTTAGGCTCTCCTTTTTCTTTCAAGTTCACTTTCGAGCAGTTTGACCAAACAGAAGTTTGTGGGTGTCTTTATCGTCCACAAGATTGGTTCTCGTTCCTTCATCCTCGCCAAGCGCCAAACCTTTTGCTACGGCTTTTCTTGCCAGCATGCGCTCAAACCATTCTTTCAAGTTCGGGAAATCCTGTAGCTTTTGACCTTGGCGTTCATAGCGCGCAATCCAACCAATGCTTGCTATGTCAGCAATTGAGTATTTACCGGCAATAAATTTCCGACCTTCAAGCTGCTTGTTCAACACGCCATAGAGGCGGTTGCATTCATTCGTATAACGATCGACGGCATATTTGATCTTTTCAGGTGCATAAATCCGAAAATGATGGGCTTGGCCTGCCATAGGCCCCAGGCCACCCATTTGCCACATGAGCCATTGATCCACCTCAACGCGGGATCGCTCTGCTTCTGGATAGAATTTCCCAAACTTGCGACCCAAATATTGCAGAATTGCGCCTGACTCAAAAACTGAGATAGGTTTTCCACCAAAACTACCATCTGCTTTTGGCCCTTCAGGATCGATAATTGCAGGCATGCGATTATTAGGGGAAATGCTCAAAAACTCAGGTTTAAACTGATCACCCTTACCGATGTTCACATAATTGACCCGATAAGGGATCTTCAACTCCTCAAGCATAATCGAGATTTTCCAACCATTGGGCGTTGGCCAATAAAACAGCTCAATTGGTTTCGTTTGCTTGTGAGATGTATTGGAGGGCATCGTTTTCTACTTCCTATTGTGAATTATTCACGTTCATCATTTTGAACCGAATATGAACAAGGTTTTCAGGATGGGTTCAATAGGCAACCATTAAACTGACCTTATATTCAGACCTAATAAACAGACGGGGACAAATTATGGACATTTTATATCGCAGATTTTTTCTGGTTGCTGCCTTGATTGCAGCCTTTGGCAGTTTGACAGCCAACCTTATCTTGGAAACACGCAAAGTAGACGATTTAAACGGATTGCGCCCAGCGTTTTCAATTTCTTGTAAACAAGAGCAGATATGTGCCCGTAAGCCTCCCGCATCTGAAGCCATTATATTTGCAGCTCTTGGGTAAATGTTTTTTTGCTGGAAGTTTGATTGAAAAGCCATTATTTGGTTTCCATGAAAACAAAACAAAACCAAGGCATTGTGGACTTGCCAGTAAAAAGTCCCGACTATCCAGAACCAAGAGACTTCCTGTCCGCAACTGAAGCGGTTAAAGCGCTTCAGGAAGTATATGCGATCAGCACTCAATTCTTGCGCAGCCATTTTCAACGCATGATGGATGGGGAGACGATTGAAAATCGCTATCGGGCATATTATCCCAGCATTCATTTCACCACGACCAGTTATGCCAATGTGGATTCACGTTTGGCCTATGGCCATGTTGCCGGACCTGGCGATTATTTCACTACCGTAACACGGCCCGACCTTTTTGCCGATTATCTGGAAAAGCAGATCGATCTTCTCATCTCCAATCACAATGTTCCGGTGACCATCGGAATTTCAAGCCAGCCTATGCCGCTGCATTTTGCAATTGGCGAAGGGCTGCATGTCGACGGTTCCATTCATTCGATTTTGAACCGACCGCTTCGCGATATTTTTGACGCTCCTGACCTTGCCATGACCGATGACAAGATTGCCAATGGCATTTTCGAGGATTTGCAAGACACCGTTCAACCTCTGGCACCTTTTACTGCGCCACGCATCGATTATTCATTGCACAGGCTTGCCCACTACACGGCAACCAGTCCATCGCATTTTCAAAACTTCGTGTTGTTTACCAACTACCAGTTTTACATGGATGAGTTTGTTCGCTTTGCCCACATTATGTTGGATGATCCCAATAGCGGTTACACAGAACTGGTTGAACCGGGCAATGTGGTCAGCCGGGGCACGCCAATTGAGCCACAAGGCACACCGCCTGCCCGCATGCCTCAAATGCCTGCCTACCATTTGAAACGCCCGGGCCATAAAGGTATCACCATGATCAATATCGGCGTTGGTCCTTCCAATGCCAAAACCATCACTGATCACGTGGCTGTTCTGCGTCCCGATACTTGGTTGATGCTGGGTCACTGTGCCGGCCTTCGCAATACCCAGTCGCTTGGAGACTATGTTCTGGCTCATGCCTATGTGCGTGAAGACAATGTGCTGAACGAAGATCTACCAGTCTGGATCCCTATTCCGGCGTTAGCCGAAGTTCAAATCGCTATGGAGAGCGCTGTTGCTGAGGTAACTGGGCTTTCTGGCTATGAACTGAAGAAAATCATGCGAACTGGTACTGTTGCGACCATCGACAATAGAAACTGGGAATTGCGTGACCAGCGCGGTCCAGTGCAGCGCCTTTCGCAATCACGAGCAATCGGCCTTGATATGGAATCCGCTACGATTGCGGCCAATGGATTCCGTTTCCGTGTTCCCTACGGCACTTTGTTATGTATCTCTGACAAGCCGCTACACGGTGAACTGAAATTGCCAGGGATGGCTACCGAGTTTTATAACAGGCAGGTCGCGCAGCATTTGACCATCGGTATCAAAGTAATGGAGCAATTGCGTGAGATGCCAAGCGAACGTTTGCATTCTCGGAAATTGCGCTCTTTCAACGAGACTGCATTTCAATAAACTCTGACGGATCATCGAAACAATGGTTAGAATATTTTTCGGCCTATGCGCGCTTGGCCTTATCCTTGGTGTTACCCTCGGGTTTCTCGGCGCGTTTCATCCTGCCTTTGACACAATTGCCCATTTTAGATGGCACTTTGCTTTAGCAATGATTTTTTTGGCGCTTTTAGGTGTTATGTTACGTGTGGCAAGAGTTCCCATTTTATTGATATTCTTCGCGGCGATTGGCGTTTGGCAAAGCAGCGCTGGAAACCGAATGGACCTTTCGAAAGACACCAATGCTTCAGCTAGTAGAAGCGTTTCGACTTCAGAAATTACAGCTCAAAAAATTACGCTTCTGCAATACAATCTTCGCTTCGATAATCCGTTGAAAGACGGAGTCCTTGCGATGATCCGTGACACGAATGCCGACATTTTGACACTTAACGAAACATCGCGCGAATGGACGGCTTCGCTTGAGACGCTTAAGACAGATTATCCGTATCTGTTTCATTGCCCAGAATGGCAGGCCATTGGCGGCGGCATGATATTCTCCAAATTCCCATTACGTGCAGACAATAATTATTGTCATGCTTACGCAGCACTTGGATTAACAGAGGTTCAATTTGGAACGCATTGGATTGAAATTGGTACTGTTCACATGCGTTGGCCTTGGCCGGCATCGGGACCCGAACAGCTGAACGCCATTGAACCAGCGCTTGAAAAAATTGGTTCAAACGCAATTATTGCAGGAGACTTTAATGCAACTACTTGGAGCCATGCGGTTCGAAAATTTGCAAATCTTTCTGGCATGAATGTAGCAAAAGGATATGGCGGGACATGGATTTACAAATGGCTCCCCGCATCCTTGGCGCCATTCTTTGGCTTACCCATCGATCATGTCATGGCTAAGGGCATTGTAAAAATCGTTAGTGTCAAATCACTACCAGCCATTGGCTCTGATCATCTGCCGCTTCTAGCAGAAATATCGATCAATCCATCATAGGCATTGTGTGTTTTGAGCGCTATTATCGACCTATGACAATTAACAATCCCGATCTTTGGAAACATCTGCTGCCAAGACCAACGCTTGATAGCCACAAATATCAGCGAGGGCATGCGCTGATTCATGGTGCAATTGAATTGGTTGGCGCAACACACCTTGCAGCATCTGCCTGTAACCGAATTGGGGCGGGCCTTACCACTGTAATTGCTCCAGAAAAAATCGAGCTTTATCAGAGCGTGTTACCACCAGACATCATGGTTCGAGGACATATCGATGTGGGGGTAAAAAATGTCACCGCAGTTTTAGCTGGACCAGGCGGGGCAACAAAAGAGCAAATAGATGCTACCATCAACAATACGTTTGGCGCTTTCTGCATATTGGATGCCAATGCGATTCCAATCAGCAATAACAAACAATATCCAAAACTGAAAAACCCAACGGTCCTTACACCTCACGAGGGAGAGTTTTCGAAAGCCTTTCCGTTTCTCAAAGGAGAACGACCTGACCGTGCGATTGCAGCTGCAAAGTATTCAAGAGCTATTGTCGTTTTGAAAGGTAGTCATACCATCATAGCCGACCCCAGCGGCAAATATCTTATTAATGACCACGCATCACCTTGGCTAGCAAAGGCCGGAACTGGCGATGTTTTGGCAGGAATGGTAACTGGGCTAGCGGCTCAAGGTATGGATTTATTTGAAGCTTGTGCAGCTGCTTGTTGGATACATGGGGAAGCCGGGCTAAACATTGGCCTTGGTCTTATAGCTAGTGATATTGAAAAGTCTCTGGCGAATATTTTGAAACGCCTGCTGAGTTAGTTGGAAACCATAATGCTGGTCACACGGTATCTGGCTTTGCACCCTCTACATTTTTCTCAATTGCAGGTTCGCCTTCAGGCCGTGTGTCAGATGCAGGTTCTACGCCTTCTTTCTTGGCTGAATTAAGAGAGTGCTTTTCCTCATTCTTCATCTGGCGACGGCGCTTGGCTGCAATGCGGGTTGCGCGGTAAATCACCTTACCTCTGAACATGGTGCCGGATACTGCCTCTGTACCCCGCTGGACGCCCTCCAACTCACTGGCATAAGCAAGCGCCAAGGCTTCACGCATGGTTGTGATGCCTTTCGTCGTCTCTTCATGGAAGCGGCGGATTGTAACCATCCAGAATGGTGAGATGAGCAACGTTAACGCAATAACAGAAAGTGCCAGGCGATAACTGTCTTCATCTAACACACGGTTTGAAATACCTACGGACGCCAGAATAAAGGAGAACTCGCCAATTTGAGACATAGCAAGTCCGGCTGGCAAGGCAACACTCCAGCTAAAGCCAACGCGCGACACCAACAAGATATTGAGGAAGGTTTTTGCGATAACCGTCAGCAAAACAAAGCTTAATACAATTTGCCAATTTTCAACAATGTAGTTCAAATCAATCAACAAGCCGATGGATAAGAAGAACACAAAGACAAGAATGGACTGTACGGGATAGGTTAGTTCAATCGCCTCGCTGCGCAGGGTGGAGTTGGCCACGACCAGTCCAGCAATGAAAGCACCGTAAACGGCCGATAGTCCAAACACGCTGCTGATGGCTGCCGCCGCAAAACAAAACGCCAACATCGCAAGGGTCAACAAATCAGCCTTGCCCTTAAAATATCTGGTAAAGGGAAGTGTAATTTTTCCCGGTGAATTGAGATACCAAATTAGGGCACCTAATATACCGATGGAGCCGAATATAAGCGCAACTGTTTTTAGTCCAAAACCGCTGCTGTCATCGCCAAAATTTTCCGCAATAATGAGCATGGGAACAATGGCGATGTCCTGCGCAATCAAAACGCCGATGGTGATCCGGCCCGTTTCCGAGCGCAGTTCACCGATGTCCTCCAGCACTTTGATCGCAACTGCGGTGGATGAAAGAGCAACAATAAAGCCGAGCAGGATGATCTGCGGCCAGTTCCAATCCAAAACCCAGCCCAACAAAAGCGTTACACTCATTCCTGCAAGTATCTGCCCGAAAGCAATAATGACTGAGGGCACTAATACGAGAACGAATGCTCGAACAGACAATTCCATGCCGATAAGAAAGAGCAGAAGTAGCACGCCTAGTTCGGCTAAAATTGTAATCGATTCCGATTGGTCGACAAGCCCGAACCCAGTTGGCCCTAACAACAGACCCGCAACGATATATCCAACGATAGGTGGTTGGCGTAGGCGAACAAACAACAATCCTAGCACTACTGCCATAGAAGCAACGGCGGCAATTGACCCGAGTTCAGAAAGGGACCCATGCCCTCCCGACGCGGCCGTTTCACTTATCGCTTTTGCGGTCTCTTGAATAACCTGCGTCGTTTGCTCAATGGCATTTTCGACGGTTTCCTTAAGAGGTTTTGTTTCTGTTTCTTCCATAACGGTGAGCATAGTGAAGCGCCGTTGGAAAAAATAGAGTAACCGACGCGTTTATGAAAATATATTTGGTAGTGCTGCCGCAAGTTCTTGCGGCGGAAACATCAAACCACACTTAATACACGACTAGAAATATCACATTTTCAATGGTCCAGATCTTGCGCTTCGGGCTGCGCCCTCAACGTGCGATCTGAACGTTCACATATTAGGATAGACTGGACCTTCACCGCCTTGTGGCGTTATCCAATTGATATTCTGGTTAGGGTCTTTGATATCGCAAGTCTTGCAATGCACACAGTTCTGGAAGTTGACAACAAACTTGGCACCTTCAGAATTACCCTCGCCATTGATGATCGCATTGCCATCTTTGTCTACCCACTCGTAAACACCAGCCGGACAATAGCGGCTGGATGGCCCGGCATATTTCTTCAACTCAGACTCGGTCTGCAACACCAAATCTTTGACATGCAAATGCGCTGGCTGCTCTTCAGCATGATTGGTGTTGGACAAGAAAACCGATGATAATCTGTCGAATGTCAATTTGCCATCCGGTTTCTGGTAATTGATTTTTGTGTGCATGGAAGCTGGCTCAGTTGCCTGATAATCCCATTTCTTGTGATGCATGGTTCCAAAAGGTGACCATTTCAAAATGGTATTGCACCACATTTCAAAACCACTTGCCATGGTTCCCCACATGGTGCCGAACTTTGTTACCAATGGTTTTACATTGCGCACGCGTTTCAGGTCTTTTCCAATTTCGCTATCGCGCCACTCGGTTTCATAGTCTGTCAATTCATCTTGGGCACGACCAGCAGCGATGGCAGCAGCAGCTTTTTCTGCCGCCAACATGCCAGACAGCATGGCATTGTGAGAACCTTTGATCCGAGGAACGTTTACGAAACCAGCAGAGCAGCCCAAAAGCGCTCCGCCTGGAAAGCAAAGCTTTGGAACAGATTGCCATCCGCCTTGAGTGATTGCACGCGCACCATAGGCGATACGTTTGCCACCTTCCAAGAGGGAGGCAACAGCAGGATGCGTCTTGAAACGCTGGAATTCTTCAAACGGAGAAAGATATGGATTTTTATATCCCAAAGCGACAACAAAGCCGACATAAACCTGATTGTTATCGATGTGATAAATAAACGAACCGCCATCAGTTGAACTATCAAGCGGCCAACCGAATGAATGGCTCACATGGCCCTGTTTGTGTTTGGAGGGATCTATTTCCCAAAGTTCTTTCATTCCAAGACCGAACTTTTCCGGATCGCTGTCTTTGTCCAGATCAAACTTGTTGATCAATTGTTTGGCTAGCGACCCACGAACGCCCTCTGAAATAAGAATATATTTGCCGTGCAATTCCATGCCGCGTTCAAAGCTAGGACCAGGTTGCCCATCTTTGCCAACGCCCATATCGCCTGTGGCAACGCCATATACTTCGCCTTTTTCGTTGTAGAGCACTTCAGCTCCAGCAAAACCTGGATAGATTTCTACGCCAAGGGCTTCCGCTTTTGCGGCCATCCAACGGCATACATTACCTAAAGACACGATATAATTACCGTGATTGTTCAAAAGAGGCGGAAAGATGAAATTAGGAAGCTTCCAGCCGCCCTTTTCCGTGCGCATATGAAACTCGTCTGCGGTTACTTCAACTTTGAACGGATGATCAGCGTCGTCTTTCCAATCAGGTAGCAGTTTGTCGATTGCGATAGGATCCACAACAGCGCCCGAAAGAATATGCGCGCCAACCTCGGGACCTTTTTCAAGAACAACCACGGTCAGTTCTTCATTGATCTGCTTCAACCGGATCGCAGCGGAAAGGCCAGCGGGGCCAGCCCCAACAATTACCACGTCAAATGGCATGCTTTCACGTTCAGGTAGGGGTTCTGCTTGGACAGCGTTTTCTTCGGACATTTCGTGCTCCTCAAATTTGTTATCTGTTTCTTATCCCAAAGCCAGACTTCCTGAAAGTCTTGGAACCGAAAGAAATCACATCTAAATGCGATGTTTTGCTCAAATTGATAAAAAAATGACTCGGATTGCTTTGCAGGCGGCGCTACAAAGCAGGAATGAATGAACACCCACTCAATATTTTGGAATGGCTTGGCGAAATGGGCGATGATGTCCCGTTGACGGAGCATCCTGTTGATCGGTTCGCAGAAAGCGCTGAAGCACAAAAACAAGTGCGAGAGACGAAAAGCCAGCCTGCCAGGCAATCAGGTAAAGGCAGTCTTGAAGAACGGGTTGCAGCGCTCAAACAGTCGAATTTCAAGAAGACGCCTGCCAAGCCTACTGCAACTCTACCGGATGAGACTGTGGTTGCAGCGGCGCGGGCTGCAGCTGAAAAAGCTGACAGTTTGGAAGCTTTGAAAATTGCGGTCGAGCAATTCGAAGGCTGTAATTTGAGAATGAATGCAAAATATTCCGTCTTTGCCAATGGTGACCCGACATCAAAGCTGATGATCATTGATGAGCATCCAGGGCGCGATGAAGACGGGATGGGTATTCCATTTGCAGGGCAATCAGGCATCTTGCTGGAAAAGATGCTAGCGGCTATCGGGCTGACAGTTGATAGCGTTTATCAGGTTGCCAGTATTCCCTGGCATCCGCCGGGCAGCCGCAGTCCAACTTTACCGGAACTTGAAATTTGCCGTCCGTTTTTGGAGCGCCACATTGAATTGGCAAAGCCTGAATTTGTTCTTTGTCTTGGTAATTCGCCAGCGCGTTTGTTGTTTGACGCTCAAGGGCAGGTTTTGACCCTGCGGGGCCAATGGAAAGAAAGCGAGATTGGAGGGCACAAGTTCGGGACGATTGCCAGCCTTGCGCCTTCCTTCCTGCTGCAATATCCGGTCCAAAAGAAATTGGCTTGGCAGGATTTGCGGATGTTGAAAAGTAAACTGGCTGAGTAAAGACCAAACCAATTTCCAGCTATTATCCCCGTGCTTGAAGAAACGCTTTCACCGATACATCTGACCATTTTCCAAGATGTTTAGAAGCGCCGCTGTAACTGGCAACAACGCGCGCGGTCAGATCATCTTTGGCTGATAATTCTGCCATGACTTCAGCCGTTGCAATTTTCGCGGCAGCAATCACATCATCTGGAAATTGCCTCAGGTTTACACCGTCATTTGCCTGCAGTCTTTCAAGTGCTGCCGCGTTTTCCCATTCAGCATCTGCTAATGAAACCATGTTGACCCATTCACAGGCTTTTTCGACGATTTCACGCAGATCAACGGGTAGCGATTCCAAGGCTGAAATGGATACCAAGGCTTCGCCGGATCCGTTTGGTTCATGAAAGCCCGGGAAGTAGTAGTTCTTGGCGATTTTTTGAAATCCCATCGCACTATCGCTAAAGGGGCCTAGGAATTCAGTGGCATCAATTACACCCGTTTGAAGACTGGTGAAAATTTCACCTGGCGCAAGGCCAACAGGCACCGCGCCCAATTTTTGAACAACAAGGCCGCCTAAACCTGGCATGCGGATTTTTAGCCCCTTGAAATCTTCGACGGATTTGATCTCGTTCTTATACCAGCCACCCATTTGATAACCGGTGTTTCCAGCCATAAATGGTTTAATGCCGGCTGGCGCATACATCTCATCCCAAAGTGCTTGCCCGCCACCTTTTTTAATCCATGTCAAATGCTCAAGCGGCACCAAGCCAAAAGGGGCAGCAGTAAAAATCGGCGCTGCAGGGAATTTTCCTGCCCAAAAGAGCGGTGCTGTATGTGCCATTTCTGCTGTTCCATTAGATACTGCCGAAAACACCTCCAGCGGAGGGACCAATTCGCCAGCTGCGAAAACACGAACGCTCAACCTGCCTCCAGAGAGCTTGGTAATCGTTTCAGCCAGCAATTCCGCGGTGACCCCTGGACCCGGCAAGTTCTTTGGCCAAGAGGTCACCATTTTCCACTCAATATTCTCTTGTGCAATAGCAGGAGCAGCCAGAGCGGCGGCTACGCTACCTGCAGCAAGGGCCTTGAAGGATTGTCTGCGACTGAGTTTCATGACGGCTTCCGATCACGCGAGTTCTGACTGCGAGGCATGTGCCTCAAGACTTTTTATAAAGATTATGAAAATGATGAATTGGACCATGGCCTTCGCCGATTTTCAATTCATCGGCAGTACGGATGGCCTCAGTTAGCCAAATTTTTGCAGCCGCGACTGCTTCATTCAGCTCCATCCCTTTTGCCAGATTGGCAACAATTGCCGATGATAGAGAACAGCCTGTACCATGGGTATTTTGGGTGTTGATGCGATCAGCATCGAACCATTCGTCGCTGGTTTTGGTCAACAGCAAATCACTGCTTTGGGATTGATCGCCCTCGATGGTGGCATGTCCGCCTTTTACCAAAACAGCTTGCGGACCATTTGACAAAATGCCTCGAGCCTGCCCTCGCAACTCGTTTCGGTTCGCAGCAAGTTTTCCATGGGTAAGCCTAGCGGCTTCATGCAGATTTGGCGTTACCAATTTAGCCAGCGGAAAAAGCTCGGCTTTCAATGTTGCAACCGCATCATCTGCAATCAACGGATCACCGCTAGTGGTGACCATCACAGGATCAACAACGATGTTTTTCGCGTTCCATTTTCGCAAACCAGCGGCAACTGTGACGATGGTATCCTTGGTTGCCAGCATGCCAACTTTAACTGAACGAACATCAAGGTCGGAAAATAGCGCATCCAGCTGTGCTGTTATGAAATCAGACGGCACATCATGAATCGCTGTGACCCCTTTGGTATTTTGAGCTGTTAGTGCGGTGATGACAGACGCGCCATAAGTGCGGTTAGCGGCAAAGCTTTTAAGATCGGCCTGAATACCCGCGCCGCCGCCAGAGTCTGATCCTGCAATTGTCAATACGATCGGAATATTGCTCATACTGTTACACTCGTTTTTGCTCTTGCTGACTCAATTGCTTGTCGAAATTCAGCAATTCTCACCCCTACATTTTCTGCTTTGAATAGAGCCGAAATCACGGCAATGCCCTGTGCGCCTGCTTCGATCATATCTCCCGTGTTTTCAACTGTGAACCCGGCAATTGCGCCCAAAGGCAAATCGGGTTTCATTTCGCGCAAAATTGCAGCGCGCTCTAACCAACCGGAAATTCCAAGTGCAGCCGGGTTCACCTTAGAAACCGTATCATGCACACCGCCTATGAATGCATAGTCCAACAAATCGACGGGCGCGGAATGAGCGTCATCCAGTGTCTTGATCGAAAGGCCAATCACTGCTTTTGGACCTAAAATAGCACGGGCATCTTCGACCATCATATCTTGCTGACCAAGGTGCACCCCTGCTGCGCCTGATGCCAGAGTGATATCGACGCGGTCATTGACGATCAATGGAACGTCTGTGTGGCTGATTGCCTCGATGATTTCATTGACTGCACCGATCTGATGGCGCGTATCATTGATCTTGTCGCGATACTGCAAAATCGTCACGCCATTTTCTGCGGCTATAATTGCTAGCTCTGCCAGGTCTCGGCCGTTGCAATGCTCAGGATCTAATATCCCATATAGACAGATATCGACAGGGTTCATGATATTCTCGCTTTGTGTTTCAGTTCCGCTGTTTCGACGCTGTAAAGCTGATCGACAAATTGTGCCTGAAAACTGCCAGGACCATTAGAAAGCGCGCTAGCATTTTCGCCCGCAACCCCTACCCAAATGAGGGATGCAATGGCAGCAATCATTGGTGAATTTGATTTTGGCAACAGCGCAGCCATTAGCCCGCCTTGAGCGCAACCTATTGCGGTCACCTTGCTTAAAAGATGTGTACCATTTTCGATTTTTATCTCATGCCCAACTGACCTAACAATGTCTACCGATCCCGTTAGGGCAAAAGTGGTTTTGGGCAGGATGTCGCTATTCTTATGCGATCTTAGTGCATCAGCTTCCTGTGTATTTGCACGAATGATTGCAGGACCGCGCCCTAAAACCTCCATTGCCACAGCCAGTCGGGATGGTGAAACATGGCACATGACGGGATCAAGAACGAATGGCTTTTCAGACTTCGTGCAAACATCAATTGAAAGGTTGATTGCTTCATTACGCGCTTCATCCAAGGTGCCAAGATTGATCAGCACCGCGTCTGCGCGCGCTGAAAAGCTAGCGACCTCTTCGGGCGCAACGGTCATGGACGGTGTTGCGCCGCAAGCTAGCAGAACATTTGCTGTGAAGTTTTGGGCAACAGTATTGGTAATACAATGAACGATAGCACCCTCTGCTCTCAAGGCGTCGATCGATGCCAGAGCAGATTTCAATAGGTCAGCTTTTAACTGTGTTTCTAACGCCATTTTACAACTACCACTCATAGCATGCTGGCAGAAAATTAGCGTTTTACAGGAAGTTCAACGCTCATTCCCTACGCCGGCATGACCCGGATCAGGTTCAAGGAGTTAGGGATCTTACAATCCGCCTCTCAGCCTGTTTTGACAGGCACCTCCATGAGATGGTGTTCCCATAACGGTTTGTGGCCGCAGTTTCAAGTTATCAAGTGGGAATTCTAGAGTCTGGACTCTATTGAGCGCATGCAAACTCTACGGGCGGAACCAAAGCGCGATAGCAACCACGGCAAGCATTGCGAAAGCCATGAAATAATTGATCAGGCGTTGTTTCCCAGCTGGTAAATCCAATCGATTCAAGGCAACGCCCGCCCATAGCCAGGCTAAATGGATAGGTATCCAAACTATGTTCATGATCACAAACTTGATCAGTATCTCGGCGGTCAGGTTTTCAGGCATGAATGCAAACCCGCTAAAGAGCGTCGTGTGAACCACATAGGCTTTTGGGTTTATCCCTTGAAGCATTAACCCACCCATGAAACCGGGTGGAACATCAGAGCGGATGAACGCAATTTTTGACCCAGAGAACGCAATTTTTGCGGCCATATACAGAAGATACGCAGAGGAGGCTAGAAGCAAGACTGTGCGCAGCCAAGGAATTGAAAACAGGATTGCAGCCAGTCCGCTAACGACAGCCAGCGCTACCAAATTGTTACCAAGCCAAAGGCCTGAAACATAGGCAAGGCCAGCGCGAAAGCCGAAGCCTGAACCAATGCCTGCCGTTGATAATACGCCTGGCCCCGGGGTTATGATCAGCAAGAAAACTGAACTAAGAAACAACAACATTTTGTGTGATCACTTATTGGTCGATTTGGCAGTTTCAATCAAATGCCAAACAGTTTGCGGTAATGCAGGGCTGTCAACATTCTCGATGCCATATTCGCTGCGCAAAGCATGACAGACAGCATTCATGACCGCTGGACAAGCGCCAATAGTCCCTGCTTCCCCGGCACCTTTCATACCCATGGCATTGGTGGTGGAAGGAACATTGCGGGTTTCAAAATGAAAGTTGGGAATTTCAGCAGCGCGTGGCATGGAATAATCCATAAAAGTGGCCGTGAGCAATTGCCCTTCTTCATCATAGTGAACACGCTCGTTAAGGCATTGGCCAATACCCTGCACGACACCGCCATGAATTTGGCCAGCAAGCAGAATAGGGTTCACAGTCACGCCAAAATCATCGACAATGGTATAGGCAATTACTTTGGTGACGCCTGTATCAGGATCAATTTCAACTTCGCAGATATGCGTTCCATTTGGATAGGTTGCTTCCGCCTGTTTGTATTCGCCTTCCGCATTGCGTTCAGCTTCGCTCGCAGCTGACGCTATAGCTGCAAAAGACATCGCTCTGTCTGTACCCACAATACGGGCTTGTCCATCGGCCAATTCGATATCGCCTGCGGATGCCTCAAGTTCTTTGGCTGCAACGGCTTTCATTTTTTCTGCGAGATTTTCAGAAGCATAAACTACTGAAACACCGCCCAATGGAACAGATCGCGATCCGCCTGTTCCACCACCATTTGCCAACACTTTCGTGTCGCCCTGATGAACACGGATTTTATCAATGCTAACGCCGAATTTTTCTGCAGCTAATTGAGAATAGGCTGTTGCGTGGCCCTGTCCGTTTGACTGGGTGCCAATGCGAATTAGAATGGTTCCATCATCTTCCAAGGTCGCAAATGCAGGCTCTGATCCTGCAAACGCGCAGGCCTCGATGTACGTTGCCATGCCTATGCCACGAATTTTCCCTCGCGCTTTTGCTTCTTCATTGCGCTTGTCAAAATCGGACCAACCCGCGCGCTCCATACACAAACGCATATGGGCTTCAAATTCGCCTGTGTCGTACATACGACCGCCGGGCGTTGTGTAAGGCAACATCTCAGTTGGGATGAAATTACGCGAACGAATTTCTTCGCGGCTGATCCCCATCTCTATTGCGCATTGATCAACAAGACGCTCTATCAGATAGGCTGCTTCCGGGCGACCCGCGCCCCGATAGGCATCTAGTGGCGTTGTATTGGTATACGTCCCGCGACAGGTAATCGCCATTGTTGGTATATCATATATGCCTGTTGTCATGGTCATGCCAAGCCAAGGAATATAAGGACCATAACAGTGAAGATACGCACCCATAGCGGCAATGAGATCAATATCTATAGCAAGGAATTTTCCGTCTTTATCCATTGCCATTTTGGCATAGGCGACGTTATCCCGCCCATGGGCATCGGCAACAAAATGCTCAGACCTTTCCGATGTCCATTTGACGGGACGGGACAGTCTTTTTGAAGCTTCCATGGTCAGCGGATATTCGCGATAAGGAAACACTTTTGTCCCAAAACCGCCGCCCACATCAGGGGTTACAACACGAATGCGTTCAGGGTCTTCTCCCGTAATTTTTGCAAGGTGGCTACGAATACCATGGGCGCCCTGAGAGCAAACCGTAACTTTATATCCGTCGTCCGCATTCCATTCAGACAGGCAGGAACGTGTTTCCATATAATTACAGATCAATCTATTATTGATGATCTTCATTTTGGTGACATGAGCAGCCTTGGCAAACGCCTCACCGGTCTTTTCTTCGTCACCAAGAAAGCTTGTAAAAGCGAGATTGGAACCAGTATCCGGATAAACAAGAGCAGCATCTTTATCAAGTGTTGCTTCCGTATCAACGGTAACAGGTAGCGCATCATAGTCGATGTCGATGAGTTCGCTGGCATCTTTGGCAATCGCCACGCTGTCTGCCACAATAAACACCACGGCATCGCCTACATGGCGCACGATATCAGTGCACAAGACAGGAATGTTTTGGTTGACTATTTTTGAACCATCACGGTTTTTGATTCGTGTCGAATTTTCAAGCGGATTGAGATGAGCCAAGTCTGCGCCAGTCAGAACGAGATGAACTCCCTCAACTTCTTGCGCCCCGGCAATATCGTTTATCTTGAACGTTGCATGGGCATATGGCGAACGTAACACATAACCATGAAGCAGGCCCTCGGCGGTTACATCATCCGTGTAGCAGCCCTTGCCTGTGGCGAATGCATCATCCTCTTTGCGCAAAACAGATGCGCCCATTCCAAATTTCGTTTGGCCAAATTTTGCTTGCACAATCTCGTTCATCTTATTCTCCAATTACCCTTAGCCATATAACATGCTTGGCAGATGCTTCAATCTTGGAAAACAAATTATTGCTTTGAACTGATTGCACGCCAAGCCTTGCTCTGCCATGGTGAAGTCTCAATTTGGCGATTTGCATGTCCTATAATTCAACAAAACTGCGCTTTGATGGTCTTGCGGACAATGTCAAAGGCGCTTTGATTCTGATGGTTGCAGCAGCACTATTCTCGTTGATGGTTGTGATTATCAAAGTGCTTGGTGCGCATCTACATGTCACCCAAATCCTATTTGTTCGCCAAATCATCATGTCGATGATCGTAGCCCCAGTTGTTATTAAAGGGTTTCCCGGGGTTTTAAAAACGCGGCAACCGGGCTTGCAACTCATCAGGATTTGTCTTGCACTTGGCGCGATGATGTTTGGGTTTACCGCCGTGATTCATTTGCCTCTGGCAGAAGCCACTGCCCTTGGCTTCGCCAAGAGTTTCTTCGTGACCATATTTGCTGTGATCATCTTAAAGGAAACCGTTGGATTACGCCGTTGGAGTGCGGTTGCTGTTGGTTTTCTCGGTGTTTTGATCATGCTCAACCCCGGAACAGAGGCATTTTCTGTTTATGGTATTATGGCCGTTACGGGAGCTGCTTGCGCGGGACTAGTGATGGTCATCATCCGACATATGTCGAAAACCGATAGCCCAACAACCATACTTTCATGGCAGGCGATTGGCGTCGGTATTGCCGTGTTCATTCCTGCGGTCTGGTTTTGGCAATGGCCAACACCACTGGAATGGGGACTTCTGGTGTTGATGGGAGTCATGTCCTATTTAGCGCAGATGGCTAACATTTATGCCTATAAATGGGGAGAGGCATCCGTTCTGGCATCGCTGGATTATGTACGCCTGCTCTATGCGACGATTTTGGGGTATCTGGTATTTTCAACTTTACCCGGAATTTCCACCTGGATTGGCGCAGGTATCATTGTTGCCGCATCGATTTACACCGTTTGGCGTGAAGGGCGGAAAAAACAGTCCCTCACTCGCTCGCCCGCTGGACGTGGCTACAATCAATAAGGCCGATCTATTTGGCCTTTTTAAGCTCATGATAACTTGCCAATAGGCCAAGCGTGGAAGCGTCCTTGTTTTTAGCCAAAGCCGGATCTTTTACCATGGGAACCAATTGCCCAGCCAGTGCTTTTCCAAGTTCAACGCCCCATTGGTCAAATGAATTGATGCCCCAAATGACCCCTTGAGCGAAAACCTTGTGCTCATAAAATGCAAGCAGCATTCCAAGCGTTTTTGGATCAAGCTGTTTATATAAAAAAGTATTTGACGGGCGATTACCCTCAAAGACCTTATGTGGGGCAAGGGCCTTTGCCTGTTTTTCGCTCATGCCCGAAGCTATTAATTCTGATTTAGCTTCGTCTTCGGTTTTACCAATCATCAAAGCTTCCGATTGAGCAAGGCAATTCGCCACCAATAGGGAATGATGATCGCCCATTTTCTCTTGCGGCTTAGCAGCAACTAGAAAGTCGCAGGGAATGACACTCGTACCCTGATGGATCAATTGATAAAAAGCATGTTGTCCATTGGTCCCCGGTTCGCCCCAAAGGATCGCTCCCGTATCGGATGTAGCCCGCTTACCGTTCATCATTACACGCTTGCCATTTGATTCCATGTCTAATTGCTGGAGATAAGCAGCAAAGCGGGAAAGCCTGTTATCATATGGCAACACTGCTTGGGTTGCGTGCCCCCAGATATTCCGATTCCAAATGCCAAGCAGCGCCATCAATACAGGAATGTTTTTCTCATACGGTTCTGACTGAAAATGAAGGTCGGCTTGATGGGCCCCTTCCAAGAACTCATTGAATTTCTTAGGGCCGATGGCAATCATCAAAGACAGGCCAATGGCTGACCAAATCGAATAGCGCCCGCCTACCCAGTCCCAAAAACCGAAGGTTCGCTCGTCATCAATGCCAAATTTACGGGTTGCTTCAAGATTGGTTGAAAGTGCGGCGAAATGCTGCCCAACATCTTTTTTGCACAATTGCTTCTTCAGCCACGTTCTGGCGCTTTCAGCATTGCGCATTGTTTCCTGTGTGGTGAATGTTTTGGAAGCTACAATAAAGAGAGTGGTTGCTGGCTCAATTTTCTTAAATGTATCTGCAAGATCAGCTCCGTCCACATTCGAAACAAAATGCGCGCGCGGGCCATTATGCCAAGGAGATAAAGCAAGGGTTGCCATAGCAGGGCCGAGATCAGAGCCACCAATACCGATATTGACGATATCCGTGATCTTACCTTCCGTTACTGCATATTTTCCGTTGCGAACCTTGTTGGCAAAAGCGGCCATTGCTTTAAGCACTTTTTGAATGTCTGGCATGACATCTTTGCCATCAACTAAAACCGGTTTTCCCGAAGTGTTGCGTAAGGCTGTATGCAAAACAGCCCTGCCCTCGGTTTCGTTGATTTGCGCTCCTGCAAACATTCGATCTCGATAATTTGAAACGCCAGCCGATTTTGCCAATGCAACAAGTGCTTTCATCGAAGGTGTATCTATCCGATTTTTTGAATAGTCGAAGATCATATCATCGGTGCAAACCGAAAATTTTGAAAACCGCTTCTTGTCAGCGCCAAATTGTTCGCGCATGGAAATACGAGACAAGCGATTTTTGTGGGCCTTAAGTTCAGAACTGTGGGCTTTGAGGGATGAGCTGGTCATAGAGTTTTCCTGACATATCTATACGCGCGTAAAGTTTCTTTAGCTCGATTTTGGCAACAAGTGTAGTGAAATTTAGTTCACAAGTATTTTTGCTTTTCTGCAAATTGGTTTAGGGGTTGATCAAGAATCACTCAATGAGACTGTATAAATGTATCGCACTCAATCTGCCCGCCCTGTATTGCTGAAACACTATTCGAAGCCGGCTTATCTGGTAGAGAAAACTCATCTGCATTTTCAACTCCAAGAAACTGAAACCATTGTAACCAGCACGACGAGCTATATCCGAAACAAAGGTATCAAAAGTTCAAAACCATTGGTTTTGGATGGCGACGGTTTGGAGCTAATATCCGTAACATTGGATGGTGCTAAATTACCTAGCAAAGCATATTCAGCGAATGGCGACACATTCACACTTTCTAATCCACCAAAGGAATTTGAATTAGAAATCGTTACCAGTATTAACCCGACTGCCAACACTGCATTATCTGGTCTTTATAGATCAGGCGGCAATTATTGCACACAATGTGAAGCGCAAGGGTTTAGGCGGATCACCTATTTTCCTGACCGTCCCGATGTTTTGACCACTTATACAGTTCGTGTGGAAGGAAATAAGAAATCTGAACCTTTGCTGCTATCCAATGGCAATCCGGGAGCAACCGGATCTGTTGGAAAGGATCGGCATTTTGCGATCTGGCATGACCCTCATCCAAAACCGAGCTATCTGTTTGCGCTAGTGGCAGGTGATCTTGGGTCTATTCACGAAGATTATGTAACAAGCGAAGGTCGCAATGTTCGTCTTGGAATCTATGTGGAAAAAGGCAAGGAAGATCGGGCCGGATATGCCATGGATGCTTTGATTCGCTCGATGCGTTGGGACGAAGAAGTTTTCAATTGCGCTTATGATCTTGATGTTTTCAATATTGTCGCAGTGTCTGACTTCAATATGGGCGCCATGGAAAACAAAGGTCTGAATGTCTTCAACGACAAATATGTTCTGGCAATTCCAAACACAGCCACCGATGCAGACTTCTCACGCATTGAGGCAATCATCGCCCATGAATATTTCCACAATTGGACGGGCAATCGCATTACATGCCGAGACTGGTTTCAGTTATGTTTGAAAGAGGGACTGACGGTCTATCGAGATCAGGAGTTTTCGGCAGATATGCGCTCGCGTGCTGTAAAACGCATCGAGGATGTTGTAGCACTTCGGGCCCATCAATTTCCTGAGGATGCTGGGCCGCTAGCTCACGCAGTACGTCCTGATAGCTATCGCGAAATCAATAATTTTTATACATCAACGATTTACGAAAAAGGCGCCGAGATTGTTCGAATGTTAGCGACCTTATTGGGGCCTAAGAAGTTCGCATCCGGCATGAAACGTTATTTGACGCGCCATGATGGGGACGCGGCAACCATTGAAGATTTTATTGCGTGCTTTGAATATACAAGCAAACGTGATCTTTCACAATTCTTCCTATGGTACACACAAGCAGGCACCCCTAACCTGCATGTGATGACCGACTATGACAGCGACAAAAAAACTTTTACCGTTGAAATTGAACAGTCTCTATCGCCTAGCCCAGGTCAACCGCGCAAGAAGTTGATGCATATGCCAATCCGCATGGGGCTTATCGGCGTTGGCGACGACAAGGAACTTTCACCAACAAAAATAACTGGTGCAGACCATTTTGGTGACGTTTTTGAGATCGACAAACGCAAACATAAAATTACATTTCATGGCATAGATACGCGCCCTGTCCTTTCCTTCAACCGCAGCTTCAGCGCGCCGGTTGAAGTGAATTATCGCCACACAGACAAAGAGCTGATTTTCCTAAGTTCCCACGACAGTGACGAATTTAACAGATGGCAGGCATTACGGACCATAGCGACGAGGCAAATCCTAGCAGCCATGCGGGCGATGCAGAAAAAGACCAAACCAAAATGGAACCCATCCTTCCTCAATGTGTGTCGCGATATTGTGCTTGATGATAGTTTGGAACCGGCCTTTCGCGCGATGGCTTTGACTCTGCCGTCTGAAAGCGAATTGGCGCGCATGATTGGCAAGAATATTGATCCTGATATAGTGTATGGCGCTCGCCGCGCGTTGTTAGCCGCTCTTGGCGAAAGCCTTGATGGCGTGCGAAAACAGTTGGTAAAGCGCCTTGCTCCCGAACTGGAATATTCTCCATCTGCATCTGAAGCAGGGAAACGCGACCTGCTTAATCTGCTGCTTGCCTATGAGTTATATGCAAATAGTGAGAAGGCTGACAAAGCTATTGTTCGTCAGTTTAAAAATTCAAACAATATGAGTGACAAAGAATTTGCATTTCGAATGATCCTGCAAGAACTTGCCGGAACGCCGGAAGCAGATAAAACAACAAAGCAGTTTTATCACCTCTTCAAAGAGGACCAAATTGTGTTGGATAAATGGTTTACAACACAGGCGATTATGCCGGGACTAAACGCTCTTGAGACCATCAATCAATTGGTTGCACATCCTGACTTCAAATGGACTAATCCGAACAGAGTTCGTTCGGTGATTGCAGCATTTGCCTCTGGCAATCCAACAGGGTTCAATCGCAAAGATGGGGCTGGATACGGGTTCGTCGCGCAAAGTGTCGCAAAGTTAGACGGTATTAATCCTCAAATTGCCTCGCGATTGCTGACAAGTTTCCGCTCTTGGCGCGTTTTGGAGCCTGCCAGAAGAAAACTGGCCCACAAACATCTGCTAGCTCTTAAGAAACAAAAAGGCTTGTCGCGGGATGTTAGTGAAATCCTTGACCGCATTTTGGCGTCATGATCTGAAAGTGAGCTTGTTGGCCTCTTAAAATCAAGAGAACTGTTTTCCAACCTCAAAGTGTGACTCAAAAGACTCACTTTTTTACGATTTGGTAAGAAATTCGCCCAAACGGAAGAAAAACGAATCCTTCGCTCTGGACAAGTAGATTCGTCTTGATTCATGGTGTGCATGCAAATCAATGCGGTATTGAGTGCAATCAAATTTACGGGGAGGCCCTTTATGGGACAGGCTGACGCACGCATTGCGCGCGGCGGGAAAACGGATTCTGCTGAATTTGTCAAAAAGCAGAAACGGGGCGTGGTTGGCTATGCCAAGCAGCTTTATCATCCGGCCTATGAGCGCCTGCTTAAGTCAGAAGACTTTTTGCGCCGTCTTGTACCGATTCTTATCGTTATTTTCCTGATGGTTGTTGCGTTGGTCCGCTGGGTGCAAATCAATACGCTTGGCCAACAGATTGTAGATGCCAACAAAGCCGAACTGCATTTCATCGCCGAGCTTGTCGAAGCACGAATTTCCAATCAACTTCTGGTCGCGCCAGAAATGATACAAGAGAGCAAGCTGGAAAACCTGATCAATGACAATGTCCCAGCACGCTATATAAAGCGTGACAGACACGTCGTTTTGTCAGATCAAAATGGCATCATAAGAGCCACACTTCCCCGCGAAAGTCATTTATACGGCAAACATATATCCACTACCTTTGCCAATTCAGATTTGATGTCAAAATTTGGTCAGAGCCTAGAGTCTGACAATATCATGGTTGAAGGCAAACAACCCGCACTTGGCGTTCACCGTATTTTGCCGACACCATTTGGTGGGATCACAGTTTACCAACCGACTGCGCCGATGATGGAAAACTGGCGGAAGTCGGTTTCCACAAATGTGTCTCTTTTTGTGGGTACAGCCAGCATTCTTGTGGTCATCCTCTATGCCTATTTCGCGCAAAGTGTTCGGGCTAAAGAAGCCGACGAGATTTACACAACGATACAGGACAGATTTGAGGCTGCGTTGCTGCGCGGGCGTTGCGGACTATGGGATTGGGATCTTTCAAGAGGTCATGTCTATTGGTCAGACTCGATGTATCAGTTACTGGGCCGTGAACCTGGAAACAGCGTTCTCAGTTTCAGGCAAATTTCAGATATGATCCATCCTGATGATCCAGATCTATACTCGCTGGCGGATATGGTCTTGGTCGAGAACGCCGAAGCTGTCGACAAAGTCTTTAGAATGAAAAACCACGATGATGGCTGGACCTGGATACGCATTCGCGCGCAAGTCGTTCGAAATGAACAAGGTGAGCCACAACTAATCGGGATTGCTATCGACGTCACAGAACAAGAGAAGATTCGTAAGCGTACGAAACGCATTGCTAATCGTCTTCATGATGCCATTGAAAATCTCTCAGAAGCGTTTGTCTTGTGGGATAATCGCAAAAGATTGGTAATGTGCAACAGCAAGTTTCAACAGTTACATGGCATTAAACCAGATTTTGCTATTCCTGGCATTACCTATGATCAGTTGATGAGTTCAGCAAATATATCACTGGTAGGCACAGAAATTATGTTGAGCGGTCCAAAAGACAACGATGCAAGATCTTATGAAGTGCAATTAAATGACGGTCGCTGGCTGCAAATAAATGAACGCCGGACCCAAGATGGCGGGTATGTTTCGGTTGGCAACGACATCACCAATATCAAACGCCATGAAAACAAATTGATGGATTCTGAAGGACGTTTGAAGGCGACTATTTCAGATTTGAAGCGCTCCCGCCAAACGCTGGAAGTGCAAGCGCAACAATTGGTGGAGCTTGCAGAAAAGCACGCCATCGAGAAAAACCGCGCGGAAGCAGCGAACAAAGCAAAATCTGATTTTCTTGCCAATATGAGCCATGAATTGAGAACGCCGCTAAACGCTGTGATCGGCTTTTCTGAAATCATGCGCGCAGAAATGTTTGGCAAATTAGGCTCTCTGAAATATCATGAATATTGCCGTGACATTCACGATAGCGGGAATTTCCTGTTGGGGGTTATCAACGATATCCTTGATATGTCTAAGATCGAAGCAGGACGCTTCACGCTTGATTACGAAAACATCCAAGTCGACAATATTATTGCCGAGACGATGAGAATTATCCATCGCGATGCGGACACCAAAGAAATTGTGATCAATGAAGAAATATCTGCCGACCTGCAGATTGAAGCCGACAGACGGGCGGTTAAACAGATCCTGCTGAACCTTTTGTCAAATGCAGTCAAATTCAGCAGCAAACAAGGCAACATCCATGTTCGTGCGCGAATTGTTGGTAACTCTCTGCGCATAACGATTGAAGACAATGGCATTGGCATTTCAAAAGAAGACATGAAAAAATTGGGTCGTCCATTTGAACAAGCGCAGAACCAGCTCACACGGAACCATAGTGGCTCTGGTCTTGGCTTGGCTATTTCCAGATCTTTGGCCGAGATGCATGGAGGCGCTATAAAAATCAGATCACGCCTCAATGAGGGCACGATCGTATCCCTCCAATTGCCGCTCAAGAAAGCCTCTCCGAGCGCGCTAAAGAAGGCTTCTTAAGAATACAAACTCCCTGCCAACTGGCTCCCTGGACCTCATCGGTTCGGGGTTTTTTTTATTTGCTTATCACTTTAGTAAAAATCGCCCGGACTTCCTTTTGTGTGTCCTTGAGCTGCGCAATAAGCACTTTTAGGTCCGGTGAAGATACCTGCTCAGTCAATACGGCAGCAAAACCTTTATCTTTCTCAGTTGGATCGAAACCACCATCTAAACATACCCGCTGGATTTGAAGGATCGCATTGAAGTACTCATAAGCATTCTTCAACGTCTCCTTGTCGGCCAAGTTCAACTCCGCATCTTTTGTGTTTTCTATAAGTGCCAAAGTAGAGGAATCATAGTTTGAAGGGAATTCAACAGAACCGGTAAGAACCGCCCACTGGCCTATGAATTCAATATCTACCAGTCCACCTTGGGCCCGCTTTACGTCAAACAAATTTGATGCCGGCTTTTCTTTGTCCAGCGTCTTTCGCATGTCCAAAATTTCTTTTGTGACTTTTACTCGATCACGTTCAACGCTGCGTATTTTGCTGAGTTCGTTTTCAATCATTTTAACAATTTCGCCGTCACCAATGATCGCTCGAGCTCTGACGATTGCCTGACTCTCCCAAATCCATGCTTCCTCGTTTTGATATTTAACAAAAGACTGAAGATGGGTTGCCAAAGGCCCCGAATTGCCCGACGGACGCAAGCGAAAGTCTAATTCATAAAGAGTACCTTCAGCTGTTGGCGCGTTCATTGCTGTGATAAGGCGCTGAACCAAACGGATAAAATATTGTTGGGGGTAAAGCGGCTTCTCACCGTTGGAAGCTTCTGCGTCCTCATCATGATCATATAAGAAAATCAGATCAAGATCAGAGCTTGCCGTTAAATCGTAGCTTCCCAACCTTCCCATGCCCAGAACGCCAATTTGTCCGCCTTTGATGACCCCATGTTTTTGCTCGAATGCATGGCGTACAACATCCGTCAAAAGCTCAAGAACGACCTCAGCAAGACGTGTGTAAGCGATGCCAGCCTGTCGCGCGTTGATTGTTCGGTTGATCAAACGAATGCCAATTAGAAAACGCTGTTCGGCAGCAAAGATGCGTGCCTGATCCAGTTTCTCTTCATAAGAAGGCGCGCGATCAAGTGCATTGCTCAAACGCGCGCTTAATTCTTCTTTGTCTGGAATGCTTGCGGTAAAGGATGGATCAATTAATCCGTCAAATATATGAGGCTTGCGGGTGATGATTTCTGCAAGACGTGGTGCAGACCCCAAGATCAACGTGATCAAACGAATGAGATTAGCGTTCGATTTAAGGATTGAGAAAAATTGTATGCCTGCAGGTAAACCACTCAAGAAACGGTCAAATGCAAAAAAGGATAAATCGGGGTGTGTGGTTTCTGAAAATGCTTCCAAGAGCGTAGGGGTGATTTCTGTGAGCATTTCACGAGCCGGTGCAGTTCGCACTGCGTTGTAGCGCCCATAGTGCCATCCTTTAATCGTTGAAATGATCTGGGATGGTTGCTGAAAGCCCATATTTGAAATGGTTTCCAGCGTGCCAGGATCATCATCATCACCTGTGAACACCAGGTTACCGCCTTTGGCAGCCAATTCAGGTGTTGCTTCAAACAAAGCGGCATAATGGCGCCCTACAATGCGCATCTTAGTCACTAGGCGTTCTGCAAAGTCTTGATGATCTTTATGCCCCATCATCAAGGCAATACGATTTAGGCCTTCTTCATCCTCTGGTAATGTGTGGCTTTGCTCATCCGATATCATTTGAATACGGTGTTCCACATTGCGCAAAAACCAGTATGCATCTGTAAGTTCGGCTGCCGCATCAGCGGTTATCCAACCATCTGCACATAGGGCATTCAAGCCTTCAATAGTGCCCGTGGTCCGCAATTGAGGCCGCCTACCGCCAGCGATCAACTGCTGTGTTTGTACAAAAAACTCGATTTCCCGAATGCCGCCACGGCCCAATTTGACATTGTGCCCTTTGACGGCAATCTCGCCATGGCCCTTGTGCGCATGGATTTGGCGTTTGATGGAATGCACATCTTGGATGGCTGCAAAGTCCAAATATTTCCGCCAGACAAATGGTGCCAGCCCACGCAAAAATTCGTTACCACAGTTAATGTCCCCTGCAACCGCCCTTGCTTTAATGAATGCGGCGCGCTCCCAGTTTTGACCATATGCTTCGTAATAGTTGAACGCCGTCTCCACAGGAATGGCCAAGGGTGTAGAGCCTGGATCAGGACGCAAGCGCAAATCAACGCGGAAGACATATCCATCGCCGGTTCTCTCTTGCAATATGCGGCTCAATTGTTTGGCTAAACGAACAAAAACGGTTGTTGGATCATCGCTTAACAATTGCATTTTCTGCGATAGATCGAAGAATAGAATTATGTCTATGTCAGAGGAATAATTGAGCTCAAATGCACCGAATTTCCCCATTCCCAAAACAATGATACCGCTGCCAGACGACGGATTTTCTGGATCGCCAAGCACAACTTTACCGGAATTGTGTAACTCAACGAGCAGGTAATTGACCGTTGCCGAAAGGGCCGCATCTGCAAATTCACTTAGAATTCTAGTCACCGCTGATGGCTCTAACCACCTGCCAAGATCAGCAATACCAAGCGCCAAAGATATCCTTCGTTTTGCCAGGCGCAACCCTGTCATAAACTCGGTTTGCGAAACTCCGTCGCGCCAACTTTCAGCGGTATTTTGTACGATATCAGCCAATACTTTATCAAACGGGCCGGAAAGGCATTCGGCCAGAATTCCTGATCTGATCAGAGCGCAATCTCTGAGATACGGAGACAAGGAAAATATATTCGCTAAGAATGTCAGTGAACGGCTATCTGCCTGAAGTTGATTAAGCAAAGTCGCAGCTTTGGAATTGTCCTTTGAAATCTCTGAAAGTTTAGCGAGGATATCTGTTTCAATTGCATTCGCAGCTTTGACCTTTTGAGGACTTATATCCAGATTTCTTTTGCCAAGAACATCTTCTAGCGACTTTGCCATTGGTTACTTCATTTCACAGAGTTTGAGTTACGCTGGGAAAATAAGTTCTGCCAACAATCCTGGCTTCGCGTCTCCCAACTCGAATCTACCATTATGTAGTTTGGCTATTGCATCAACCAACGCAAGCCCCAATCCGTTCCCGGGCAAAGAACGACTCTCATCAAGACGGGCAAAACGTTCCTTGACTCTTTCTCTGTCAGAAGCGGCAATACCCTGCCCTTGGTCTGCAACATAGGCGATAACTGCCTTACCTTCTTTGCGCAAACCTATCGTGACTTTACGATTGGTTTCACCATTCGTCGCACCATATTTTAGAGCGTTATCCAACAAATTGGCCAATGCCTGCGAAAGAAGTTCACGATTGCCTAGAACTTTCACATCGCTGTCAATTTTGACTTCCAGTTCAAACCCTTCCTCTTCGCACACCGGCTCATATAACTCTGCAACATCTTCCAAAAGCGCACTCATATCAAGCACCGCTAATTCAGCAATTTGAGAACCAGCTTCAACGCGAGAAATCATCAAAAGCGCATTAAAAGTTTTGATCAGTTGATCGGAGTCCGCGATGACTTCCGTCAATGCCTCACGGCTTTTGCTATCTTCATGATCAGCAGTAAGTGCAGCATCTGCCTTGTTTCGGAGCCTGGTGAGTGGTGTTTTCAAATCATGAGCGATTGAATCAGAAACATTTCTTAGCCCTTTGTCGAGCAGAGATATTCGATCAAGCATCACATTCATACGTTTGGAGAGACGGTCAAACTCATCATTGACACCTGTTACAGGAAGTCGTTCAGACTGGTCGCCTGCCAATATCCGCTCGGTCGACTTAGAGACCATGTCTATGCGTTTAAGCGCTCTGCTCCCAACAAAATACCAGATCAGAAACCCCACAAGCAGCATCATTCCTAGTGAGAAAGAAAGCGCTTTTCTTACGACACCGCGCAAGCGCTCAGGCTCACCAATGTCTTCGCCGACGAGAATGCGCATTCCATTAGGCAGTTCAAAAGATCGGGCGACTGCTCTACTTTTTTGATCACGCTCTCCGTTTGCGCTTCGATCAGTATCAAAACCCTCATATTCAAAGGGATGCATATGCCAGCCGGTTTCTGCCAACAAATCACTATCAATATCGCGAACATTACCTGCAATGATCGAACCTGCCGGATCGCTAATGACATATAAATTTGCGCCAGGCGCACGAGCGCGAACCTCCATGGTTCTCACCAGCGCATTCAATCCACGGCTTTCATAAATAGTGCGAAGAGAAGTAATTTCCTGATTGATGCTCGACTGAAATTGTTGGCGCAGGTAATCAACGGCGCTACCTGTCATGTAAAAAACGAGGATGATAGCCAGCAGGCCAAAAGCAAGCGTATAGGCAATCGACAAGCGAACGGCCGTAACGCGCAATAAGGATTTTAGCCGCTTCCACATTTGGTATAGTTATTCCTGTTCAACCTTCAAAAGGTACCCAGCACCTCTTATGGTGTGAAGCATTGGCTCACCAAAATCTTTGTCGATTTTGGAGCGAAGGCGCGAAACATGGACGTCAATGACATTGGTCTGGGGATCAAAATGATAGTCCCAGACTTCTTCCAATAACATTGTGCGCGTAACAACTTTGCCTGCATTACGCATCAGATATTCGAGCAAACGAAACTCGCGCGGCTGTAACAAGATTTTTTTACCCTCCCGGCGTACTTCGCGGGTCAGCCTGTCCAGTTCCAATTCTCCAACTGCCAGATGCGTTTCTGCTTCATCGGGTTTCTTACGACGCGCCAAAATTTCAACACGGGCTAACAATTCTGAAAAGGCATAAGGCTTGGTGAGATAATCATCTCCGCCTGAACGCAGCCCTTTGACCCGATCATCTACCTGACCAAGGGCTGATAAAATCAACATTGGCGTTTCATCGCCTTCAGATCTCAAGGCGCTGATGAGTGACAAGCCATCCAGTTTTGGTAACATCCGATCTACGATCAAAACATCATAGGTGGACGACCGGCCCATTTCTAAACCCGCTTCACCATCAGCTGCCTGATCAGGATTATGGCCAGCTTCTTTCAATGCTTTGGCAAGATAAGCTGATGCTTCTTTATCATCTTCAACGATCAATATTTTCATTCAAAATCCATATTACAAGACGCGCACTAACGAAAGGTAGAAAATAAAACGGCGGACAAAGGGGAACTGCCCGCCGACTTGGTATTACAGCTTACTCAAACAATTGATGGCCGCAATAACTTCTGATAATCCAATCAACCTTTGTCGAAAGGAATGGCCACAAAGCTTGAACGGCCTTCGCGCTTAATTTGGAAAAGCGTGCTTTTACGGCCAGCGCTTTGCGCCTGCTCAACATATTTTTCGACATCCTGCGGATCGCCAACTTTTTCACCATTGACTGATGCGACGATATCTCCAGCCCTCAAGCCCTTTGTATCAGCCGCGCTGTCTGGTGCTACTTCAAGAACTAGAACGCCATCACCGTCGGGGGATTGGGCAAGTGCCAAACCTAATTTGTCGCTCAACAAAGGCTCGACTTCTGAATTATCTTCTGAATTTGCAGCAAGAGTTGTCTCAGCCAATTTGCCGAGCGTAACAGAAATGTCCTGCTCCTCGCCATTACGGACAATTGTAAGGTTTACTTTGCTGTCTGGATCAAACTCGCCAATCAGACGAGCCAAAGCCTTTGGTCCGCGAACAATTTGACCATTTACTGCAATAATGACATCACCAGATTTGATCCCTGCTTTTGATGCAGGACTATCTTCTTGAGGTTCTGTCACCATCGCACCATTGGCTTCATCAAGAGCCAGGGCCTCAGCAATGTCTTTGGTAACTGGCTGAATTTGAACACCTAGCCACCCACGAACAACCGTACCATTGGCAATTAGATCATCGACAATTTCACGGGACGTGGCAGCAGGAATAGCAAATGCGATCCCCACATTACCGCCAGAGGGCGAGAAGATCGCTGTATTCACTCCTATAACTTCACCGTTCAGGTCAAAAGCAGGACCGCCGGAATTGCCTTTATTGACGGCAGCATCGATTTGGATGAAGTCATCATAACGGCTGGCGCCAACTTCCCTGCCTTGGGCTGATACAATGCCTGCAGTAACCGTTCCACCCAAGCCAAATGGATTGCCGACAGCAACTACCCAATCGCCAATGCGTGGATTGGTTTCTGAAAAGCCGACATAGGTGAATTTTTGATCTGTATCGACCTTCAAAACCGCCAAGTCCGAACGTTTGTCAGCACCAATCAGTTTGGCTTCCATTTCAGTGCCATCATTCATGACAATTGTATATTTCGTTCCGCCATCAATGACGTGGTTATTGGTAACCAAATATCCGTCTTCTGAAATAAAGAAACCTGACCCTTGAGAGGATCCAAAATTACGTTTGCCATGAGGGCGCATTCCTCGGTCACCGCGCGGTCCTTTTTCGCCGAAAAAGCGTTTGAAAAGATCAGGATTGTTTTTGAAAAATTCCGGCATGTCGCGATCACCACCGCCAAATCTGCGGTCGAAACGAAATTCTTCATCATCGCCATCATCAGAGGCGGGCTGAATAACTTGCTCTACGCGGACGCTGACGACTGCAGGAGAGACAGCTTCAACGACATCGGCAAAGCCTTGTGCCTTGGGAGCATTTACGCGAACAGCATCAGCGTAAGCTGATGGGAAAGACAATATGTTTTGGGTATTAGGAGATAGTGCAAAAGCAGAAACGGCGACGGCTGAAGCCATCAGGCCAGTTAACACCCGCTTTTGAATGGTAGTTTTCGATTTGTTCATAATTTTCCCTTTGGTTCAGTGGGCCGAAAAATGCATTGCTGCGTTTTCGTGATACCAATATGGGATATGTCGAATTACCCGACTATTACGGTGAGATTAATTTTCTGTCATGTTCGCAGATCAAACATAGATATCGAACGTTTCAAGCAATTGATGTTTTGATATGCGAAGTTGCGTGCAATGTTTTATGGACAGGGCATTTATCAGCAATTTCCAAAATTTTGTCTCTTGTTGTTTCATCAAGCGCTGCATCAACGGTTATTATACGATGAAATTGATCAATTTTTCCGCCTGCCTCTTTGACAGACTCAGCACATTCCTCACAGTCTTTTCCGTGAATTTTGTCGTGAATAACCTCGACTTTAATTTCCCCAAGGCCAAGGCTCTTTCGATCTGAATACATCCTCAGGGTCATATTGGTGCAAGCCCCAAGCGCAGCAGACATATATTCGTAGGGAGATGGCCCAGTATCATCCCCACCATAAGAAGCGGGTTCATCTGCGAGTAGATGATGTTTTCCCGCAAAGATCTCGTTTTGGAATTTTCCTGCTCTGGTTTCACGCACCAACACTCCCTCTGCGCTTTGAGTGGAATCAGCCATTTCAGCTTTTGGTAAATAGCGCATGCTCCAAGAGGCAATACTAGCCGCTACATACTCAGCGTCCTTGGCATTGCTAAGCAGATGATCTGCCTGATCGAGGGAGATGAAACTTTTTGGATGTTTGGCGGCGCTAAACAATTCCCCAGCATTTTCAACGCCTACTGTTTGATCCAAAGGGGCATGTAAAATCAACAACGGTTTTTTCAGTTTTCGTACATGATCGGTAACTGACGATCCCGCCAAATCTTCCAAGAACTGCTTTTGGATTGTAAAATTGCGCCCGCCAAGGCTAACTTCCGCCTTGCCAGTTTTCTCAATCTCGGAAATCTTTGCGCCAAAGTTATGGGTCACATGATTTGCATCAGCCGGAGCACCTATGGTCACGACGGCTTTTACAGACGTTATGCTGCTTGCTGCCACCAAGACTGCAGCGCCACCTAAAGAATGACCAATCAGCAGAGACGGAGATTGAAATTTTTCTTTGAGAAAATCAGCAGCGCGAACAAGATCAGCTATATTGGATGAAAAGTTTGTTGACGCAAATTCACCTTGAGAATGTCCGAGGCCAGTAAAATCAAAACTTAGAACAGCAATTCCCTTAACTGATAAAGCCGAGGAAATACGCCTTGTAGCGTTAAGGTCTTTCGAACATGTGAAACAATGAGCAAAGATGGCATATGCAATCGGTTCGCCCGCCGGCAACTCAAGTCTGGCCGCCAGTTGCGCGCCATTTCCACCTTCAAATTCAAGTTTTTGAACTGACATGATACATTCCCTCTTTTATTTCAAAAAGACCCTGCATCATCTTTCACTCACGTTCATTCAAAATCTTCGTGAGTTCAGTATTTTCGTGATCTGTAAGAATGTCTGAAGAAGCAAGTTTTGCTGACTTGTCTTGCTTGTTTCCAATTAACCGCCATGAAAATAACAGTGCTAGTAAAAAGGCCAATACAGGTATGCCCCAAAGGGCAAGATTTGAAATAGAAAATTGTGGTTTCAGCAAGACGAATTCACCATAGCGATCTACCAAATAATCCAACACTTGTTGATCGCTATCCCCCTCAGTCAGTCTTTCCCTGACAAGGATGCGCAGATCTTTTGCCAAGTCCGCATCTGAGTCATCGATCGACTGATTTTGGCACTTCATGCATCGAATGATCGATGAAAGATCGCGAGCGCGTCGCTCCAATTGAGCATCTGGCAAAATCTCATTGGGATTAACCGCAAATGTAGGACGAACCGATATCAGCGCAAGCATGCTGAACAAGATTAGTATTTGAAAAACGCGCTTAAGCATTGGCTGTCTGTGCCTCCAAACGAGCCTTTGATGCCTTTGCAACACCTACACGCAAGCGCCTGTCAGACAAGGAAATGGACCCGCCTAGGACCATGAATATGGTTCCAAGCCAAATTAGAATGATCGCCGGTTTCCACCAGGCTCGCAACACAACTTTTCCTTCTCTGGAAACATCTCCAAGGGACAAATACAATTGAGAGAACCCAATAGACTCAATAGCAGCTTCAGTCGTCGGCATTTGGCGCGCCTGATAAAACCGTTTTGAAGGTTTCAAGACAAATGGACGGCTGCCCTCTTTGATAACTTGAACAGTAGCGATGTTTTCTGAAAAATTGGGCCCAGTTACAGGCAACAAACCATCGAACCGTAATTGGTATTCACCGATTTCCATCGTTTCACCTGGAGCCAGTTCGGCAACACTTTCTTTTTCAAAGGCCGTTACCGCAACAACCCCGAGAAGTAATACGCCCATCCCAAAATGTCCAAATGCGGTTCCCCACATGGTTCGAGGCAAACCGCGCAATCTTGCAAAAGCTATAGTAGCCGAATTTTTGAAAAAGCCTGCCCTTGAGACGATTTCAGCGAAAGCTCCCAGCATACACCAAACGGCAAGTCCGATGCCGATCGATGCTAATACTGGCTGATCTTCTGTAAAAGCTAAAACTAAAATGGCTGCCAACAAGGCCAACCCAGCAACCCAATAGAGCCGCTGCATTGCCGGATATAAATCAGCGCGTTTCCATGAAAGCAGAGGCCCTAAGGGTATCAGCATCAACAACGGAACCATCAAAGGCCCAAACGTGATGTTGAAGAAGGGAGGCCCAACAGAAATTTTCTCGCCAGAAATCGCTTCCACGACTAGAGGATACAGCGTTCCTGTCAGAACTGTTGCAGCAGCAGTTGCCAAAAACACATTGTTAAATACCAACGCACCTTCACGTGAGATTGGCTGGAACAAGCCGCCAGCTTTCAACGACGGCGCCCGGATTGCAAATAAGGTTAAAGATCCGCCGATAAACACCAGCAGGATCATAAGAATGAAAACACCGCGCTCAGGATCATTGGCAAAAGAATGAACCGATGTCAGAACGCCTGAACGAACCAGGAAAGTTCCAAGTAATGCCATTGAGAATGTGATGATTGCCAGAAGAATAGTCCAGATCTTCAAGGCTTCTCGCTTTTCCATCACAAGAGCCGAGTGGAGCAACGCTGTTCCGACCAACCATGGGATAAAGGAAGCGTTTTCAACCGGGTCCCAGAACCACCAACCACCCCAGCCAAGTTCATAATAGGCCCAGTATGAGCCCATCGAAATACCTGCGGTGAGAAAAATCCAAGCGGTTAGTGCCCAAGGCCGAACCCAGCGTGCCCAAGCTGCATCTATTCGCCCGCTGATCATGGCCGCAACGGCAAATGAAAAGGTCACAGAGAAACCAACATAGCCCAAATATAACATAGGTGGATGAATAGCGAGCCCGATATCTTGCAATATCGGGTTTAAATCATTGCCTTCGAAAGGTGCCGGCGTAAGACGATTGAACGGATTGGACGTCAAAAGAATGAAAAGCAAAAATGCTATGACTATCCAAGCTTGAACGCCCAGAACATTTGCCCGCAAATCACTTGGCAGCGTGGTTCCAAACCATGCGACTAAAGCGCCAAAGAAACTAAGGATCAAAATCCATAGTAGCATCGAACCTTCATGGTTCCCCCAAACGCCAGTAATTTTATACAGCATCGGTTTAGCTGAATGCGAATTTTCCCATACATTTTGAAGTGAGAAATCTGAAATGACGTAAGCATGTGTCAAAGCCGCAAAAGAAAGAGCAATAAATAAAAAACTGCCGAAAGCTGTTGATTGGCCTAGCGCCATCAATTTCTCATCGCCAGCTTTTGCGCCAAAAATCGGAAAACTGCCCTGCACAAGGGCAAGCAACAAAGCCAAGACCAGCGCATAATGTCCTAGTTCGGCAATCATTTAGCTTCTCCCTGCCAAACGCCTTTTTCCTTCAACGTGTCAGCGACTTCTTTTGGCATGTAATTTTCATCATGCTTTGCCAGCACATTATCAGCGGCAAAAAGCGCTCCAGACTCCATAACCCCTTCGGCGATGACGCCTTGCCCTTCGCGAAACAAATCGGGGAGAATGCCTACAAAACGAACGGGCAGATCTTTTTCCGTATCTGTGATTGTGAACAAAATTTCCTGACCGTTCCGTTCAATCGTTCCTTCTTTCACCAGACCTCCGAGGCGAAACCTCTCACCTGGCCGAGCCTTTTGCTCAACGATGATATCAGTTGGCGAATAAAAGAATACGATCTCGTCACGCAAAGCGAACATTACCAACAATACAGCTGACAAGAGCACGCCACCAATGGCGCCAATCATTGCAAGTCTTTTTTGCTTTCTTGTCATCTGCTTTTCTTCACCTCAGTTATTGGTAGTCAAAATCGACTTCAGGCTCTCAACAAATGGCCGATCGTCTATGAATATTGCTCCAGCCTTTTCGATTGCAGCTTCGGCGTCCGCATTTCTCCCCAAGACCATATAAGAGCGAATGAGCTGCTGCCAGCCTTGTTTGTTTTTCGGTTCGGCATCGAGTTTTTCTGCCAATCCTGCAACCATTCCGCTGATCATCTCATTGCGATCCTCGGCACTCATTTCAGAAGCAGCTTCAACCTGCTCTTGTGAAGGTCCTGCGATTGCTGGGGCCAACTCAATATTAGCGGCCTTTGCGGATTGTGCCAAAAACTCTTGGGCGGCTTCCATCCATGGCGATTGGCTTGATCCACCTTTGATCAGTTCCTGCCAGGCGTCCACTGCCTCTTTGTGCTTGCCTTCCTGTCCTAATGCCATGGCCAGATAAAATCTGGCTTTGGCCGAAGCGTTGTTGGCCATTAACTCGGCTTCGAACAACTCTTTAGCCTCAGAGGTAACAACACCGTTTGCCGCCGCTATCATGCTTTCGCCAAGAGTTGCCCTTATCTCAGGCGTTTCAGGCGCAAGCCGATAAACACTCGACCAAGCATTGAGCGCATCCTGCATTCTGCCAACCCTTGTGTAGACAGGTGCAAGCACCGCCCATCCGCGAACATCCTGCGGATTTTTAGATAAGTGCGCTTCGGCGCGTGCAACCAGATCGTCTATTAATTGCTGCTCAGGGGGAACAGCAAGACGTGATGCAAGTCCGGCATCTGGCATTTCAGGATTTCCAAGAGACAAATAAATTCCGATTGCCGCCAACGGCAGCAGAATTAATCCGTAGGTCTGAGCTCCTTTAACGGACCATGATCCGAACGCAGAATTTGATGTTTGTGCTTCAGCTGGATTGGCCAAGGAAATCAGTTTTCTGCCCTCTTCGGCAATTGCGGTCTTTGCCGCTTCTGGCGTTAACCTGCCTAGAGAAGCATCTTTCTCAATTTCATTAACACGCGCTTTGTAGAGCGCTTTGTCAAATTCAATATTGGAAATGGATTTTGGCTGGGCACGCCATAGCGGCAGCAACACGCATAGCGCGGCTAAAAAAGTCATTATTGCTGCGAAAATCCAGAAAACCATCCTCGTTAAATAGGACGAATTTCAACTGATTAAAAGTAGATCAAACGTTAAAGGAACAAATTGGACAACAGGTCGCACAAGAATGCACTGGTTTATCACTGAAGGGGTTCCCAAACACCGTCTTCATTTTTACAGGCGGTTGCCTCATCAGACTGTGATTGTCCATTTACGAGGATCTCATGGGAATACCGACGGCAAATTTTTCCTGATACTTCAAAAGGTTGCCCAGGAATGACAATGCCTGAAGTGTTCTTTTGCCCTTGCCACTTTGTCTCCATTCCCGTTGCAGAGTTAGAAAGAGCGGTTATTTCGGCATCAATTGCTTTGCGTTTTGACTGCGGATCCAGTCCTCGGCCCAATTCACCAGCAACAAGGCCCTTCGAAAGCAGGGCTCCTGGTCCTTTGTCCAAACTGGCGCTTGTTACGCAGGCTGATAATACTGCTGTTGAAAATAGAAAAAACAAGCCGTTCTTGAAACTCGAATTGCCGTAAATGTTACCCATTAGTTTTTAACCTGTACTGCTGGAATCGAGAGACGAGCCTGCAGGCCTCCCAGATGCGCTTTCGAAAGTTTGATCGTGCCTCCATACTCATTGGCTATATCTTTGACAATAGAAAGGCCGAGGCCCGAGCCGGGTTTTGTTTCGTCAATTCTTATTCCACGTTGCAAAGCCAAGACAGACTGTTCCTCGCTCATTCCCTTGCCGTCGTCGTCAATGTCGATTTCAATTTGATTATTGACGATTTTTGAATGTATCTGAATTTTCGAATTAGCGAACTTACAGGCGTTTTCAAGAAGGTTGCCGGTCATCTCCTCGAAATCTTGTTGCTCCCCTGCAAAAACATAGGGCTCTACAGTCTCATATGAACATTCAATTTCGATGCTAGGGTTAAGTTTGCACATAACCCTTACCAAGCGTTCCAAGGCTGGCTTAGTGTCGGTTCGGGACGTAACCGTGCCAGATCTTGCTGAAATGCGCGCTCTATCAAGATAGGTTTGCACCTGCCCCTGCATCTGGGCAACTTGAAGCTGGATTAAATTCTTAAGCTCAGGCTTGGCTTTTACGGCCTCATTTCGCAACACAGCAAGGGGCGTTTTTAAGGAATGTGCCAGATTGCCCACTTGGGTGCGCGCTCTGTCAATAACGCTACGATTGGATTGAATAAGCGAATTTGTTTCATCAATAAGTGGTTGGATTTCGAGCGGATAAGTGCCTTCAAGTTTTTCCGCCCTGCCCTCGCGAATATCACCAAGCCGTTGGGTTGCATCGCGCAAAGGCGCTAAACCGATCCGCACAATGAAATAGGTGACAAGAATGAAACCCATGGCAAACAGACCAAGGATTAACAGCAATTGACGAACAAATTCGCTTACCTGTTCATCGATCTCGGTCTGATTGCCTGTAATTTTGAAAGAAAACAGTTTGTCGCCCTCACCCAAAAATGCTTGTGCCTCGATGGCAACCAAATGCTGACCAGCTTTGTCCATGATCTTGGTTTCGCGTTGAAAACTGTCATCAAAGGAAAGAGTTCTGGGAACCTCGATCATCTCACCAACAAGGGACGATGAGCTTATCTGATTGGATGGGTTTGCGACTTCTGTCACTGACCAATAATAACCGGATTGAAAGGCCTGAAAACGGGAATCCCTTAGATCAGGACGACCGACAAGCAAACCATCGTCGCTAGGAGAAACACTTCCCATAATATTATAGAGATTAGCCGTAAGGCGGTCGGTCAGATTTTCTTCAACGCTTTCGCGAAAGTTCTGACTGATCAGCCAAGCAACCAATGCGATGGCAAATATTGCCCATATTGCTGTTAGAGCAAAAAGCCGTGCTGCTAGGGTGCGAATACGCATCAAGCAGCTTCGCCTCCGTTTCCGGGCGCAATCAATCTGTATCCGAGGCCGCGAACTGTTTCGATGAACTCACCATTGAATTTTTTACGTAACCTACCAATGAACACTTCGATGGTATTAGAGTCCCGATCAAAATCCTGATCATATAAATGCTCGGTCAGTTCGGTTCTTGAGAGAACTTTTTCCTGATGGTGCATCATGTAAGAAAGCAATCTCAACTCATGCGACGTCAGTTTAATCGGATTGCCATCCAACGTCACTTTAGAAGTTCTCGTATCAAGCATCAAACTACCACAGGTAATTTCAGAGGCAGCGTGGCCGGCGGATCTGCGAATAAGACTGCGAACTCTGGCAAGAATTTCTTCAATGTGAAAAGGCTTGGTGACATAATCATCAGCGCCTGCATCAATCCCTGAAACTTTGTCGTTCCAGCGATCACGAGCGGTTAGCATTAATACCGGCATATTGCGCCCTTCCCGGCGCCACTTCTCGATAACGGTTATCCCATCCATTTCAGGCAAACCGATATCCAATATGACAGCATCATAGGGTTCTGTATCACCCAAAAAGTGTCCTTCTTCACCGTCGAAAGCTTTATCGACAGCGTATCCTATTTCCTCAAATGCCTCGACCAATTGTCGGTTAAGGTCCTTGTCATCTTCGATGACCAATATCCTCATGAGGTGTCCCTATTTCAGTTAAGAATCTTTCTATCGGAAGAGCAGTCTAGCCTTTAGTCTTTTTGGAAACTACCCTTGGTGGCTTACCATCTTTGCCAGGAATACGAAGCGTGACTTCGCATCTATCGTTCCCCAAATCAGAAACACTCAGCAGCTCTGCACCTTCCTTTGCAGCAAGTTTTTGTGCCTGACTGGCACAATCTGCTGCAAATGCAGGAACAGGCGACAGCCAGAGGGCCGTTGCCAAAAATAGTGTGGTGAGGAAGCTAATGTTTTTCATGGTATCGTTTCTAGCATTCCAAATCTGAATGGCAAATGAATGATTTTCAAATTCATCCGAAAATTACAGCGATCACGCGCATAATGCATGCCAAGCTGCGTTATGTTCCAAAATTTGAACTACTGTATCGCTATCGTCTTCATGGGCATAGGTGATCGGTCGGAACGCTTCACAGATCCATCCGAGGCCTTTCATCTGATCTTTCAAAGTGTTTGCAGTTTCAACCGTCTGGCAGCTCTGCAGGATTAGTGTCAGAATGAGTGTTATCCAAATGCTGGGCCCGTGCTTGACGACGGGCCCTAAGCGCCTTGAGAAGTAAATCATGTCCATCTGCCTTGGCTTTGTTTTCTTGCTGGGTTTGGCGCTCGGCCAAATTGCTTTTTTTTGCAAGATAAACCGTGATGGTTCGAGCAAACTCGACAAAAGCCAGGACAATTGCAAACCAAGACGATGCCATGACTTAAGCTATGATGTCTGTTGCCATCAACCGGCCATAGATCGCAACAGCATCTAATGTGCAGCGTGCTTGGCAAGGACCATTGAAGGTAGGTTTCTTGGCTCTCAGCGACAGCCAAATAAGCACCGTGATAGAATTTGGAAATTAAAAGTATCTAAACTCCCTCACCCGGCCAGGTCACGAGGTGCTCTTCATAGTCTTCCGGTTTTAAGTCGCCCTCTGGGATGACACGGCCTTTGACTGAAATTCCGGCGGCATGGACTGAATTTGGGTCGCCTGAAATGAGCGGATGCCAATCGAATAGATCTTTCCCCTCCTTCACCAAGCGATAGGCGCAAGTGGGTGGAAGCCAATCGATTTTTTCTACCAATTCAGGGGTAAGGTCGATGCAATCAGGAACCACATCAAATCTGAACTCATAGCTTTTGCATTGGCAGGTTTCGCAGTTTAATTCGCTGCAGGCGATATTGGTGTAATGGATATCGCCCGTGTCCCAATCTTCAAGCTTGTTGAGGCAACAGCGTCCGCACCCATCACAAAGGGATTCCCACTCGGAATTGGACATTTCATGCAGTTTTTTGCGTTTCCAGAAGGGCGTTTCCAAGATTTCGTCCGATTTGATGTGATTTGTGTAGCAAGCAGCTTTTGGCGATGTGTATCAGAACATAAATGCTGAAACACAAAAGATTGTAACCATTGCGCTAAAAAGTCTCCAAAACGCCGTTATTTCTGCTATAGAGTTTACCCATCGAAAGAAAACTAAAAGAGAGAATTACGCCGTGCGTAGCCCTTTTGACAATAATGGCAAGAAAAAGAAGAACAACTGGCTGTTAGAATTCGACTCATGGATCGATTCTGGCATGTATCGGATGTTTGCCGATGGTTCTGAGCGCTGGGAGAATATTCGGGTATTTTTCCAAAAATTTCGAGTTACTGGTTACAAAAAAGCCATGGTCGAAATCGTTGATGAGGGCATCACGATTGGTCTAGTTGGCCTAATTCTGCTTTTAGCTCTGGCGTTGCCCGCTTTTGACGAGACGAACAAGAATTGGCGCGACAAAGAAGAGTATTCCGTAGTGTTCCTGGATCGCTACGGCAAGGAAATCGGTAGACGCGGCGTTCGTCAGGCTGACTCTGATGAAATCGACACCCTGCCCGATCATTTTATCAAAGCTGTGCTTGCCACAGAAGACCGTCGGTTTTTCGAGCATTACGGCATTGATTTTCTCGGCCTTGGCCGTGCCCTTGCAGAAAACGTTCGTGCAAACTCTGTTGTGCAAGGTGGTTCATCCATCAGCCAGCAGTTGGCCAAGAACCTGTTTCTTACCAATGAGCGCACCATCGAGCGTAAAATCAAGGAAGCATTTCTGGCGTTTTGGCTAGAAACCAATTTGACCAAGAATGAGATTTTAAAACTCTATCTTGACCGCGCTTATATGGGCGGGGGCAATTTTGGTATTGCGGCTGCCTCTGAATTTTATTTCGAGAAAAGCGCCAAAGACCTATCTTTGTCGGAAGCAGCGATGTTGGCCGGACTGTTTAAAGCGCCCACCAAATATGCGCCACACATCAATCTTCCAAATGCACGCGCCCGCGCCAATGAAGTGCTGACCAATATGGTCCAAGCAAGCTTTATGACCGAAGGTCAGGTTGTTGCTGCGCGAAAAAAACCGGCAACTCCTGTTGAACGCAATGACGACGAAGGCCCAAACTATTTTATGGATTGGGCATTCGAAGAGGTTCAGGAGATTGCCCGAGGCCTTCCTGATAAAACGTTTTTTGCCAAGTCTACTGTCGATGTTGATTTGCAAAAAGCCGCTGAAGAAGCCATTTCCAGTCATCTTCGCCAGTTTGGCAAAGAAAAAGGCGTGAGCGAAGCGGCGATGGTTGTTATGGACAATGAAGGCGCCGTTCGGGCCATGGTGGGTGGTGACGACTATGGCGCGAGCCAGTTTAATCGGGCTACAAACTCACGACGCCAGCCGGGCTCTTCGTTCAAACCATTCGTATATGCAACTGCCGTTGAAGAGTTGGAATTGACTGAAACCAGCCGTGTTGTTGATGGCCCTGTTTGTATCACGACAGCAGGACGATCATGGTGTCCGGGAAACTATGCAGGGCGCTATAGAGGCCGCATTGATCTTCAAACGGCTATCGTAAAATCCATCAACACTATCCCCGTAAAATTCTATGTGGGAGCCGATGGACGAAAAGGCATTGGCGGCCAGAAGATTGTTGATAACGCGCGGAATATGGGCATTGAATCAGAATTGATTATGTCACCCGCCATGGTTTTGGGCGCCAATGGTTTGACAGTGATTGAAATGGCAACTGGTTATGGCACATTCATGACAGGTGGATATCGGATTAACCGCCATGGGATTACCCAATTGACCAACAGCCAAGGCGAAGTAATTTACGATCGTCGCAAAGCTGGCTTCAGGTCAGAACGCGTTTTGAGCGAACGCACCGTAGGTGTGATGAACCGAATGATGGCACAAATTCCCGAATGGGGAACCGCGAGGAACGCTGCGCTTGAAGGTATAAGAGCGGCCGGTAAAACAGGAACCACCAACTCATATCGCGATGCTTGGTTTGTTGGCTTTACAGGGAATTTTGTAGGCGCTGTCTGGATGGGAAATGATAATTACAAACCCACACGAAGACTGACGGGCGGTAACCTTCCTGCAATGATTTGGAAACAGTTCATGACCTTTGCTCATCAAAACATTGATTTGAAGCCAGTGCCTTACATTGACAACCCGCTTCCAAGCGTTCCGGAAAAAGAGGCTGGAGACAATCTGGCTGGTGCTATCCAGCCTGTGCTAAGGCCTAAAACCCTGTCAGAAGCTGCGGAAGATACACTACGTGATCTTGGGCGAAAACTTCGCTCGGTGAAACCAGTGAAACAACCGCAAGTGCTTGCGTTGATTGAACAAAAAGCGCAAACAGCCCAGTGAGCCTAAACATGAATTCCAACCTCTTAAGCAGGTAAAACTGGTGCGTCTGATTACTAATGTCATTATTGTGGTTGCAATTGGCCTTGTGCTCGGCGGTGCCAGTGCATGGTATTCGATCCGGCAAAATCATGGACTGGGCGGGATTGAAGCTGGACCATGGACTGCTTGGCCTTTTGCAGGTGGTGCCGACTCAGATCCTTATACAACAGCAAAAGTTTCTCGTGACGGCACAATCCCTCTTGGCGCCACTGAAGGACTGGCATTTGAAGCCATGACAGACAATCAAGGTGAGCCGCTAACCTTTAAGTGCGATTACGCAATATCTGGCATCACGCCTCCTTCCAAGCTTTGGACCATCGCTGTTTACAGCAATGACGGACAAGTTGTTCAGCCTACCAAAGGTAACAGATCTGCTTTGAGTTCCAGCAAGCTATTGCGATTTCCTGACGGTTCGTTTCGAATATCCGTGAGCCGTAAACCCCAGTCTGGGAACTGGTTGAGCGTTTCTGGAGAAGGAAATTTCTATTTTGTATTGCGGGTCTATGATACACCTGTCACCAGTACCTCCGGACAAGTTAATCCTCAAATGCCCAATATCATCAGACAGGATTGCGCAGCATGAAATGGCGTGTCTTTTATCTTTTGAGTTTAGGGCTCATTCTGGCCGGTTTGATTCACATTTCGATTGTGTTGCTCATTCCCAAATTAGGCACCCGCGATGCTTGGGCCTTTTTGTCAAACCGCACCGATCTGTTTGCTTTCACTCGGCTAAAACCTGAAGAAAGCGGATCCGCAATCACAGAGGTTGATCCGTTCTTTACCTATGGCGTGTGTCGATTTGAGTTAAGTGAAGCACCGTTGAAAATGGAAGGTCCTTTGACCACAACCTTTTGGTCTGCTTCTGTATTCGATGAAAATGGCAGTGTAATCTATAGCTTGAACAACAGAACCGCTATCGACAACAAACTGGATTTATTGATCGTCAATCCGTTGCAAACCCTGGAGCTTCAAGAAGCCCAACCAGAAGATGTTGAAAGTTCAGTTGTTATTGAAGCGGGTATTGAAAGAGGCTTTGTCATTATTCGCGTGTTGGAGCCAGACAATAGCTGGGTCACTGACAGCGACGCATTCTTTTCAGAAATTAAATGTGCCCGATACGACTATTCGTAAAAGTGTCCTTTGAACTCCTACGGTTCGACGAATGTTCTATGCCCTTGCAATCGGTGCCGGCAGCCGCTCGGAGGGCAAACTCTCCATTTGGCGCTCATATCGCACCCCTGTAAAAAATAGAACTTCCGCAGTCAGTTGCAGCTCCACCTGTTGTTTAATTCTAACTGGTTTCGATTTTTGCGCTGTTCCTACCTGCGTCACTGGAAACTTGATCAATTGTCCCATTACTAGGCTCCTTATGGTCTGCATCTTTCGAATCATGGCCATTCAAGATGCTGATAGTTTAATTGAACCTGATCAGGGTTAACAGTTTGCTAATAAATGCAGGAGCAAAGTCTATCTCATCACCTAAGTGATTCGAATACCCCTTAAGAGGTATGCGAAGTTTCATTGGAATTGAGGAAGACATGACTACTTCAGCTCACAGTCAAATGAGTCCAGAGATTGGGCATTCAGCCAACAGCACTGGGATAAGATCAAGCAGCACCAGTCGGGCTGTTTTTGAGAGCGCGATAGATAACAGCCGTTTGGGCAAATCATCGCGCAGTAGCCCCGATCAAACTTCCAAATCCAGCAAAATCTTGCTTGAGTCGACCAGAAATTTTGGATGTGTGCAGCGGCCTTCCCGTAAAGAAATCGATCAATATAAAGAATTGTTTTATCAATTAATCGAGCGCGTATCGGCCAGTGACAAGCGCCTGATTTCTGCAATGCTGGCGCGAGGCGTGTTCACGCCAAGGCCCGTTGCTTTGTATCTGGCACAAGACAAGCCTGATGTGGCAGCGCCTTTCCTTTTGTACTCGCCAGTGTTGGGCGATTTGGATTTGCGGGCTATTGCGAAGAAAAAAGGAGCCGAGCATGCAGCCATTGTTGCAAAACGGCGTCTTCCTATGGATTCTTACACAAAGTCTATACTTGATGAAGTGATCTCCACTCCTGTTTCGAGCATTCAGGAAACAGTAGAACCAGAAATCATTGAAACTGTTTTATCTCCAATCGAGCCAACCACCGGACCAAAATGGCTGGAAGGAGAAGAAATTGTAGCTCTTGCCTCAATTGGCGGGCGCCTTGGCCGGCGAGAGAAAACTGAAAATCAACAGCATTGGTCATCAGTGGAAGCAGTCTCTCAAACTTCTATTTTCAAACCAGACCTGAACCTTCCAAAAACTGAAACACGCAAATTGCTACAACTTGCACGCCAGCGTAAAACAGGTGAACTAGCAACATATATCCAAGAACTCTGTGGACTTGAGGCAGAGGCAATCCTGAAACTGGTTAGCTCACAACAAACAGAACTGACCTATTTGGTAAAGGCACTGGGAGTTTCGGCACCCCACGACATTCAGTTATTGATGATGCTCTCTCCAAAAATTGGCAGAGACTTCGCAACCTATCGTGACACAAAAACACTTCTTACCGAACTGGATACCGGTATTTGCAGAATGATTTTCAACGAAATTGGTGCGCGCTTTGATATTGGCAGTAATGAGCGCATTCGCCCTGTGGGGCAAAATCCTGAATCCGGATTCAATGAAGCCATTCAACGGCGCAGAGATAGTTTGGAACGAGCACCTGCAGCAAAAGAACAACCAGCATCTGGTCGTTTCACATTCGAGCAATCATTCATGGCGGTTGGATAGAAATTCAATAGGCACTATTCAGCGATAATTTGGATATTTTCCAATGAACCACCACTCTCGATTTCAATAATCCAACAATCAGGATCGAATTTGAGCTGAGACTGTAGACGCGGCTCCAACTCCTGCTGGCTGAGATCTTTAGCAAGAAGCTCAAACCAGCGTTCACCGCTATCTTCTATCTCGAACATGGCTTGTGGCGCTGGACCGAAAAGATTGGCTTTGCCATTAGGCAGCAATTGCACAATGAATATTGCGCCAGCATCTTCTGCGCCTTTGTTCAGCACAGTTGAAAACGAACCTTTAGCATTTTCGATACGCATCAGCGCCGAAACGAATATCGCTGATTTCAAGCGCATTTTTTTATCCTATGAAATCAAGATCAGGATAAAGCCTGTGCTTATGTGCTTGACTGGCTCGGCTCAATCCACTTGAATTTTTTGAGTGTTTGAAGGACTTGCACATCTGGCTTGCCGGTCACATCAAGGCCGTGGTCACGCTGGAAAGCCATAATTGCAGCTTCTGTCTGCTTGCCAAAAATGCCGTCTGCATCAATCTTTGCAATACCGGCATTGATGATGCCAGACTGGATAAGCTTTACGAGATTTTTGTCATATCCCATATTTGAACCGGTGTTATCAGCAATCAGACCGGACAATGAATCGCTCTTGGAAGCACTTTTTGTCTCTTGCTTGATCAACAGCAACAATTCTTGCGTCGGCGTTCCGGTGGCTTTTAGGCCTATCCGCGTTTGATAATCCTTAATCGAACTGCTCGTTAATGGCCCCATAAGACCGTCCACATCACCAGCAAAATGACCTTTTTTAGCAAGTGCTGCTTGAATGGATGCAACAAGTTCGGATCTTTTGCTGCCTGTTGTTTCGCGAGCGCTATCGCCTGTTGCTGGTGTGGGTATAGTTTTTGGTGCAAACAGCTGTGTCTTGACCGGTCGCACATTCTGACTGACAGACTGTGTTATCGTGTTATCTCTAGTTGCCCAAATAGGATCTGGATGCACGCCGCTTTGGGCATAAAAAGCGTTCCCCGCTACCAATGCAAATGCCACAACAAAAGTGCAGCTACCTGCTGCCACTGATGGATTGTTCTGCAGTGTTGTGAAGAACGAATCTAAAATACCGTTGCTCATGGTCTACTCCTTACGCGGTGTTGCGGAGGATCCGCAATTCATCCTCAACAACTTCTTTGCGAGATTGGATGGATGTTACTTTTTCTATGTTAAATTCAGCGGGCACACGGCGTCCTGTTTTTCCGAAAATAGGAAGTACAATCGTAACTTTGGTGCCTTTGCCGCGCTCACTGGCGAAGTTTACAGTTCCGCCATGAAGTTCGACCAAGCCTTTCACAACAGACAGGCCAAGTCCCGTACCTTCATACTTACGGTCGTATTTACTGTCAGCCTGGAAAAACGGTTTTCCGAGATTTTGAAGGTGCTCTGGTGAAATTCCGATGCCTTTGTCAGTTACCGAAATAGCAATGGTTCTGGCTTTACGCTGGGCTTCAACACTGACCATCCCCTGTTCGTTGGAGAACTTGATCGCGTTAGAAAGCAGATTGATCATGATTTGCTTAAGTGCGCGCTCATCGGCAACAATATCAGGCAGGTCATCAATTCCTGAAGTGTGCAATGTGATTGCGTTTTTAGAAGCCTGCCCCTGCATGATCGCAGTGGTTTTTTGCAGGCAGTTGGAAAGCGAGAAATTTTCAGGGATAATTTCGTACATTCCATTCTCGATTTTTGACATGTCCAATATGCCATTCAAAAGTGTCAGTAAATGACTAGCCGAATCATGGATCAAACCAACATATTCTTTTTGCTTGTCTTTAGAGATGTCGCTCATGAGCGGAGAATTGAGCAACTCGGAAAAACCCAGAATCGCATTAAGAGGCGTGCGAAGTTCATGGCTAATATTTGCCAGGAATTGGCTCTTTGCATCATTTTCCTGTTCAGCTTCCAAACGTTGACGATCATGCGTTTCAGCGTCAAGGCGTTCGAACGAAACATCGCGGTAAGTCGTCAAAGTGAATTTTTCACCGGCAATTTTACCAGTTACGGTATCCCGCGATATTTGAAGCCATTTTATACTTGCTTCCCGCTGGGGGCTGATGACCCGGAAACTGACGTGATCTGATGACCCTTTGTCATCGTCCGCCATGCCCGCCAGATAATGTGCAACCGTTACACGATCCTGTACCTGGATATTTTCCAAATATGAACGCTGGCTTGGTCTTTGCTCCAAATCGAGCAATTCAGCTGCCTGCTGATTGATCCACAAAACTGCGCCATTTTGATTATGAATGCTGCATGGTTTGGCTAGGGACGTTGCACCCAACGAACGAGACAGCTGATCCATTTGATTCAGGTCAGCAATCAGCATGTCCAAATCGCCAGTTGTTGCTGGCGAATTTTTGTCTAATGGCATCATGGTCTTAGGTTTACTCAATACGAAACAACCCCTTTTGGTTGGGCATAGGTTCGCATAGCAGCTTTAATGGAACCCTAAGCTAAATGGCTGCCAAGGGTGTTTTTGTGATAATATCACCGAAAAGCACATGTATTTATAAGTATGGTTAACCAATCATTAGCGAGGACATTTGCCGATTTTTATGTGCTAAAATTGAATTTCAGATTCAAACCTGAGCGATTTTACATGGTTCCAACGCGTTTGGTTCGATAGCAAGAAAACTGATTAAAATTTGAATCAAATTGCATCGTGTAATCAAACGACGATTTAAATTCCTCTTGCTAAGAACAGGCATCGGGAAAGGTATTTATCATGTTTCTAATTCGTGCTGCATTTTGGCTCACACTTGTAATCGCATTTATTCCAGTCAAAAGCGCTGATCTGGGAGAAGGACAGCGCGCGGTTTCGACCATGGAAACTGTCAGCCTGGCCCAGTCGGTTGTTTCGGACATTGGAAGCTTCTGTTCTCGAAACACGCAAACTTGCGAGACCGGCGGCGTCTTGTTGTCTCAAATGGGTTTGAAAGCACGCGAAGGCGCAAAGATGGCTTACACTTGGCTTGATCAACGCGTTGGCGAGGACAAAAAACCCGATGCAATCGACCCTGTCTCAACATCTTCCGTGAGCAACTAAGACTACTAATATGACAATATCAAACTATGGGCCCACTTGGACAAAATCACTTCAAGGGGTGTGAAACTTTGCTTGGCCTCTATATATGGATTGCAGAAGCAGGATCGCTTGGTGATTGGTAGACGTTACATGCAAATTGACGACATTATTGAAAATTTTGAATTTTTGGATGACTGGGAAGATCGGTATAAATACTTGATAGAACTTGGCGATCAGCTGAAGCCGTTTCCTGAATCACTTCAAACGTCACAAACCAAAGTTCAAGGCTGTGTGAGCCAAGTTTGGATATCCAGCCAAAATGAAGGCTCACAAGATCCGGTGATCAACTTTATTGGAACATCTGACGCTCATATTGTTCGCGGTCTTGTTGCCATTACTCTCGCAATATTTTCCGGTAAGAAGGCCAGCGAGATTACGACTATTGACGAGCAGGCTATTTTTTCAAAATTGGGATTGTCCGAGCACATAACGCCTCAGCGCTCCAATGGCCTTCGGGCCATGGTTGCCCGCATAAAAGAAACCGCTGCAAAAGAACTTTAAGTCTTGGCAGATTAAGTCTTGCTAAAGCGATGGCCTGAAATCTTCTGCACCCCAATGTTTGATTGGTTTTTTGTTTCCTGATCTTTCAATGCCTAGACCATAGTGGCGAACTAACTCGCGAAGGGCTGTCCTAAGCATTAACTTGCCCGAGCGCGGTGGCCATTTATGTTCGCTTTCAATGGTTTCCAGCCCTTTCAAAAAGCAACAAATATCTAGCGCCACATTGGCAAGATCCGGGCCCAGCGCTGCAATGGCCTGCTCCACCCGCTTTCTGGCATCCAGTGCAAAATCAGAGATATCGGCACTTACATTTCCACCGCGCCCTTGAGAGGCAACGCTTGAAACCCAATTGGCTGAAATCCGGGGCTGTAGTTGGGACTTCTCGAAATCTGCCCGTAATCTTTCGCCAGCTTGAAACTCTTGGTCATTCAACCAAGGCTTACCTTGGTTTGTTCGACGTAAATACAGCCTGGATAGCGGAGACTCATTGACGTTCACCATTACCTGCTGCGCATTACCTTTTTCCTGAATAATCTTGGAAACAGTCACTTGGTGTTGAGCAGCAAACTCCTGCTCAGGATGAAGCGCTCGTAATAAATAGGCCTTTCCTTGCGAAGTCGCCCGAAGACAGGTAGGTGACTGACTGACCAATTGTTCTTCCAAGCAGATCTTTATCAGTGCCTGTTCGAAAGAATGGGTCCGTGTTTGTGCTTGTAGGACAACCCTAGTGTTGTTTGGCTCATAGCCGACCCCGTCACTTCCAAACTTACTCAAAAGTTTGAGCAAGCGTATCTTTGTTTTTTGAATATCGGGCCCAGAAGTATCAGACATTATGTGCGCCTCTGTTTGCCACTTCGCTTAAGCAGCGGGCTGAAACCAATAAGTTTTCCATCGCCTCCAAACGCTTATCGAATTCCTCATTGTCCCGGAGGTCTTCGACCAATTTACAGGCATGAGAAATGGTCGTTCTATCCCGTTTGAAAAATGCTGCTACGTGGTGGTAAGAGCAAGAAAAGACAGTATGCATCAAATACATGGCCATTTGGCGGGCAAGGCAGATATCAGCCTTACCTCTAGACCTTTTACGCATTGCCTGCTGATCAGTTTTCTCCAATGTGGCTACCAATTTAATGACCAACGCACCAACACTCTCAGCATAGCGCTCGGCATGAGGACCTTCACTGGATAAATTTTCTCCATTTAGCAATGGGGGGCTTACACGGCGGATTTTACCGCCACTGCTTACGCGTAATTCTTGATACATCTACTTCTCCAAAAAAGGACTATATTCCTATTATGGGAAAAGCAAGACCCTAATGTATATCCTTTTGCGCTTATTTTAGTCTCGCCGAAGAGCTTCCAAATAATTCAAAGACTTAGGGGCAGTCGCATTGTCACACCTGCATAAAGTTATACCCATCGAACTTCTGTAAGTGAGAATTTCGTTCTTATGAATGGGAGCAAATGGTATGGATCCGCTAGAAAATAGCTTGAGAGATATCGAATCTCGACTGCGCAAAATGGCGAGCGATTGGTTGGAAGTGGGCAATCCTGCTTTGAAAAACAGCAGCGTTCCAAGTCACAATACTTGCAACTTAACTGGTAAAGACCTTGATGATGAGAAGCTACACTTCGTAAAAAAGAAATTGGCTGCGCTTAGGCGAATGGCCAAGATAAATCATCCCAGATATGATGTAAATCTGCACATACATCTGAAGACTGAACTGCTTCGTCTTGAAGGGATCAGAGCGAGCCCGAATTGATTAGTGTAAAAAGGAATCACTCAAAGATCCTATGACAACGCCACCAATCTTTGCAGATTGATGGCGTTCACAAAGCATAAAACCCAAAATACTTACTTAGCTTTTCGATAGCCTTTTTTACGACCTAGGCCCTTTTCGCGGGCAAGGCTTGATCTTTTTTCAGAATAGCTTGGCGCAACCATTGGATATTCTGCTGGCAAGCCCCATTTCTCGCGATACTCTTCCGGAGATAGATCAAAATGTGAGCGAAGGTGACGTTTCAAGGACTTGAATTGTTTGCCATCTTCCAAGCAGATTATGTAATCGCGGAAAACAGACTTTTTCGGATTAACCGCCGGCTTCAATTCAACTGGCGCAGTTCCAGCTTCGCCTGTAGGAAGTGCGTGAAAAGCACGATGAACTTCACCAATTAGATTAGGAAGGTCAACGGTTGAAACAGGATTGTTGCTTACATAGGCAGCAATAACATTTGAGGTTAATTCGATCAGTAATGATGGGTCGCTATTGTCGTTATTTATTTGGTCGTCCATGGGATTTTCTTTCATTTTTTGGGCCAGAGTTATCCCTGGCCTCGCCCCTATAGTTCAAGATACAACTCCCCATTAAACCCCACCCGTTGATCTCACTGCTACATGTATAGTAAGTAACAATTTGTCAAATTTTTGTTTTAAACTGCGACAAATATTACAGTTTTTTATTTAATTTCTAGCATTTAAACTTTATAAATACCCAAAGTTGCGTGTACGGAAAAGTACTTCCACCTCTAGATAGTGCTGATTTATATCCAGAGAGCTGCTTTTATTGGTCGGTCTGCTTTGACTGAGCCATCTCGTCGGCAACCGAGCCGTCCCATAACTTGTATCCAACCTTGTAGGCAGCTCTCGCCAATAGATGGGCGGCAATAGGCGCTGTGAGGATGAAAAACAACACGCCAGCCAAAGCACGAATGGCAGTTCCCGTGTCACTAGCCGTGACTGCAAGAGCAATCATCATTAAGCCAGAACCGACCGTACCGGCTTTGGACGCAGCATGGGTTCGTGAATAAAGGTCAGGGAGGCGTATTAGGCCTAGGGATGCAACAAGGGCAAAAAAACCGCCGACTATAACAAGTATTCCTGCAATATAATCCATTACACATCGCCCTTCTTGTTCTTATCCTGGCTTGCCGCATCACTTGCTGAAATGCCGCGCTCAAGAACGAAACGTGCCAGCGCTACAGTTGCCAAAAACCCCACAAGACCCAGAGCTATAGCAATATCCACATAGAGATAGTAACCGGTTTTCAAACCAATGACGGCAATAAAGCCAATCGCAATGCCCACCAACATATCAAGCGCGATTATTCTGTCAGGCAATGTCGGCCCGATAATCACTCTGTAGGTTGTTACAAAGAAAGAAATTATCAGGAAAATCATGGCAATGGTAATACACCAATCAAGGAAGATTTCGCCGCTCATCGAAATGCCTCCAGAATTTTGCGCTCGAAGCCTTCAGCTATATCTTTCTTAGCCGCTTCAATGTCTGAGCAATCCAGCGCATGAACGAATAATAGTTTCCGGTCAGCTGAAACATCCACGGACAATGTGCCTGGGGTAAGCGTTATCAAATTCGCCAATAGTGCGATCTCAAAATCCTTGTCCACGGTCAATTCAAAAGCAAAGATACCAGGACGCACAACCATTTTTGGTTTTAAGACCAAAACAGTGACGCGAACTGCCGACATCGCCAACTCTTTAAGGAACAACATGAAGAGAGAGAATATGCGAATGGTTTTACCGAAATAACCGCCGGTTCCGATCTGTTCTCTGATTAGCCAAATAGCGAAAAAGCCAAGTACAAAACCAAATAGCAAATTCAGCTCAGCAAATGAGCCCGTCATCGCGCCCCAAGCAAGCATCAAAAGCAAGTTTACCAGTAGAAGGCTCATTATTGCGTCCCTCCAAATACCGACTCTATATAACCAGTAGGATATAGAAGTCCTTTTGCTCCATCTGCTGCAGTTCCGATAAGTACTTCAGGGAAGACACCCAGAGCAAAGGTTGCCAACACCAAAACGCCCAAAGAAATAAACGCAGCCAACTGATATTCCTGATTGAGAGGCTCAACCTTCCAAGCCTCAGCCCCGTCTCTTGTCCCGCTCGGACCGCCGCGCCAAAATGTAAATATCCAAACTCTGAATATGGCGATGCTGGTTAAAAGACCTGAAATCAAAATGGCTGCCGTTAGCCACCAAGCGCCAAGTTCCACGGTGGCTTTGACCAGTATAAACTTACCCCAGAATCCGGAGGTTGGAGGAAGGCCTGAGACAGAAAGTGCCAAAATCAAAAAGCCTGCAGCAAACATGGGTGAAGCAGCATAAATGCCTCCTACTTGCCTAAGGTCATTAGAATTCATCATTCTTCCCACAACCCCGGCGGCCAAATAAAGCGCAGTCATGACAATCATGGAATGAACCGCATATACTAAAATTCCGGTAATCGCTGTGACCGAGCCGATGGCTAACCCTGCTAACATCGTGCCAATGCCTGATATGACCAAATAACCAAAAATCCGGCGTATATCATTTTGTGCCAAGGCACCTAGCACACCAGCGATCATCGTAAGAGCTGCGATCCAAGCAATGATCTCTGCAAACAAGTCGCGTTGGTCCGCAAACAACATCAAGGTCACACGCAATAAGGCGTAAACGCCAACTTTTGTCAGCAGACCAGCGAATACAGCCGACACCAAAAACTTTGGCGTGTGATAGGATGCAGGCAACCAAAAGTTCATCGGGAAAGCTGCGGCTTTCATTGCAAACGCCAAAAAGAACAGGACAGCAATGGTTGTTACAGGGCCTTCCAGCAGGCCCGAATTCACCTTCGTCCAGATATCAGCCATGTTCAAAGTGCCGGTCAATCCGTAGGTATATCCTGTTGCCATCAAGAACATGGTCGTCGCAACAAGATTGAGGAACGCATATTTCATGGTTCCATCAAGCTGATTTTTCTCGCTGCCAAGAACGATCATTCCAAAAGATGAAATCAGCAATACTTCAAACCAAACATATAGGTTGAAGAGGTCTCCCGTTAAGAAGGCGCCGCTAACACCCGCCATCATCGCCATAAAAAAGGGATAGAACCCGTAGCGCATCTCCAGCTTCGAGGCAGTCGAATTGGCGTAAATACTGCCAACAAAGGCAATGACCGAACTGGTGAAGGCCAACAGCGCTCCAGCAATATCAACTGAGAACGAAATTCCAAACGGAGGGACCCAGCGCCCCATTGTCATGGTCACTGGACCCGTATCAAGGACACGTTGCAGCAGACCGAAACAAGCAAGAGCTAGCAGCGCCATACCTATTATAGCAATGCGTCCCTGCGTTGCCGGGCGCGTCCGCAGCATCAACAGAAGTGCTGAAAACAATATAGGGATAACGACCGGAGCAACTATGAGGAAGTCTGCCAGCTGCAGATCCGCATTCACCAAAATGCCGGTTACGTCAGTAATCTCTGGTCCCTTGGATGCCATACTCTATTTCCTAATATCCAAGAGGCGGATTGGGTTCGTCGACTGGTTCGGCAAAACGCATGCTGTCCGTGTCATCCGTATTCAAATCTTGAAATGCGCGATATCCCAATACCAAGAGGAAGGCGAAAAACGAAAACGAAATCACAATTGCTGTCAGGATCAATGCTTGCGGCAAAGGGTTGGCAATTATCCCATCAGGAACCTGAAGCGCTTCAGGAATAATCGGCGGTATTTCTTTGGTCAAACGCCCAGCGGTGAATATCAAAAGATTTACTGCATTCCCAAGAATTGCGACACCCAACAAAATACGAATGACATATTTAGACAGCAGCAAGTAAATGCTTACAGTGAAAAAACAGCCTACAAGAAGAGCAAGAGCAATTTCCATTAGTCTTCCAGCCTTTCTTCAAGCGCAAGGGCAATTGATGTAATGGTTCCGACCACAACAAAGTAAACGCCGATGTCAAAAATGAGCGTTGTTGAAAGCGCCAATTCGACACTTCCAATTTTTGGATAAACCCAAAGGCCTGTCAGAAACGGCACTTGCGCGAGGATTGATGGCAAACCTGCAAGTGTCGCGATGAACAAACCAAAACCTGCCAGAGAAATGGGATGGAAATAAATAGCACGGCGCACAGGCGTAACACCGTTGGCAATGCCGTAAATTGCGAATGCGGATGCAGCTAACAAACCGCCGATAAAACCGCCGCCTGGATCATTATGACCACGCAGCAAGATAAAGACTGAGAAAAGCACCATGAGCGCTGTGAGATAGGGCGCGAAGGTTCTGAAAATTATTGTGTTCATTGGTCGCCCTCCACTCTTGGCTGACGACCTTTGATCCTAATAAGAGCAATGATGCCGAGGCCCGCAATCATCACAACCGCGATTTCGCCGAGTGTATCAACACCACGGAAATCAACGATGATCACGTTTACGATGTTGCGCCCGTGAGCGATGGTTCGGCTATAGGCTGCAAAAAACTCTGAAAGAGCAGGATTAAACGCTACTTGGACGACCGCCAGAAGCAATGCAGTAAAGGCACTACCAGCGGTAAGAGCCACCGCAAAATCAAATGACTTTTCATAGAACGGACGATGGTCAGTTTTGTGTAGGGTAAGACGGGTCATGACCAATGCCAGAATAACAACCGAAAGCGTTTCAACCATAAACTGGGTGAAGGCCAAATCAGGCGCCCCGAACAGAATAAAGATCAATGCAACCGCAAATCCCTGAATGCCCAGTGATATAATGGCGGTCAATCGATCTTCGGCATAAATGATCGCCAGCAGGCCAACAAAAGCCAAAAGAAAAATCCCTGTTTCATAGAAACTCAAACCAGATGGCCTTGGCCAATTGGGCAATTCGTCAAATATATAAAGACTGCTCCAAACGGCGATGCCGAATACCAAAAAGACGGTAGTCATATAGGCTTCCATGCGGCCATTTTGAATAATGCGTGTAATCTTTGTTGAAAGACCAACCGTTCCGGCAATGAATTGATCGAAGCCGTGATCTGGCCCCCAGCCGATCTTTCGCAAAATATAAGCCATGGCAAAACGGGCTTTTTCCAGTTTCCAGAATATTAGACATCCCAGCGCGATGGTTACAACCGAAAGCGTAAGGGGAACACCAAGATGAAAGACGATTGCCGCCTTCGCATAGACCGAATCGCCGGCGACAGCGCTGGCCATAGGTGAGATAAACAATAGATTGGTTGCACTTGCGAAAATTGCTGACACTACGCCGCAAATCGATAAAACGACTGGCCCTAGCCAAAGCAATATCGGACCTTCATGGGCATGTTTTGGCGTTTCAACTTTCTGACCAAAGAAAGGTAGAATCGCCACTGCCGCACCAATCACCAACATCAACGCATTACCGAAAATCGTAAACACCGTAATCGCGACGGACCAAGCATCTGGCTTCGCGATCGCGTAGTAAATCTCTTCTTTTGCCATAAAGCCAATAAATGGCGGCAGACCGGCCATTGATAACCCCGCCAATGCAGCTGCAAAGAAAGTAATGGGCATTGCCTTGCGCAAGCCACCAAGCTTCCTGACATCGCGGGTACCCGCTTCATGATCGATGAGACCAGCAACCATGAACAGTGCCCCTTTGAAAAGAGCATGGGCAACGAGATAATAGACTGCTGCTTCGATAGCCTTTTCGGAGCCAAAACCCGTGAGCATTACCAACAGACCAAGAGAGGCAACCGTTGTGTAGGCCAGCATTAGTTTCAAGTCTGTCTGGCGAATTGCTAAAAGCGTACCAATGACCAATGTGACCGTACCAAATAATGGTAAGACAGTTTGCCAAATTGCCGTATCACCCAGAACTGGGTTTGTGCGCATCAACAAATATACGCCCGCTTTTACCATGGTGGCAGAATGCAAATAAGCCGACACTGGGGTTGGTGCTTCCATGGCATTGGGTAGCCAGAAATGAAACGGAAATTGCGCTGACTTTGTAAACGCCGCAGCTATTATCAGCCAGAATGCCAGAAGGTAAAACGGGCTTTCTCTGATCACATCACCGCTGTTTAGCACCAAAGACAATTCCGTATTGCCGGTGATCAGGTTCAAAACGATGACACCTGCCAATAGAGCCAAGCCGCCGCCGCCTGTGACCACCAAAGCCTGAACCGCAGCGCGGCGGGATGCTTCTCGGTTGTGATCGAACCCTATCAACAGGAAAGACGTGATGGACGTTAGTTCCCAATAGACAAACAAAGCGATCAGATTGTCGGCCATTACAACGCCAAGCATCGAGCCCATAAAAAGGAACAGGAAACCGATAAAACGACCCTGTTGCGGGTGCCCTTTTAAATAACCGCCCGCATATAAGATGATCAAAGTGCCAATGCCGCTAATAAGCAAGCCGAAGGTAAGGCTCAAGCCATCAATATAAAACGACAGATTTGCGCCGAGAGAAGGAACCCATTGCAGGCCCATCGTAAATTTTTCGCCCGCAGCTACTGGCGCGAGATATCCTGTCAAATGGGTAAAAATGGTTGCCGGCGCCAAAGCAAGCAGCCAGGCAGCTTTTTCACCAAGCACGCGAACCAAAGCCGGCGCGATGAGCGCAGCAAGAAACGGCAATAACAAAAGTAGAATTGTCTGGTTCAAACGCTTGCCATACCTTGAAGAATGAGAGAGCTAATTTTGATACCCTCCTTTAATAATGTCTCTAGGCGAATGTTCAAGGCTTTTAGGACGATCGAGCGCAGAAACACACAAAAAACCAGTCCTTTAAGCCATGGCGATCACTGGCTCTTGAGAAATGAAACTGTATTGCTTATCTACTGTCCCAACAGACCTTTCCTGGAGGAATAAATGGCAAAGATCGAAAAGAGTAAAGCCGAGTGGCAAGCACAGCTTACGCCTGAGCAATTTCATGTGACACGCGAACATGGAACAGAGCGTGCTTTTACTGGACCTCATCAGGAAGAAAAACGCGACGGCATGTTCAAATGTGTTTGTTGCGGCAATGACCTGTTTGAAACCAATTCCAAATTTGATTCAGGCACTGGATGGCCGAGCTTTTTTAAACCTGCCGGTGAAGGCTCTGTATCGGAGCATACCGACCGGAAGTTTTTCATGACTCGCACGGAAATCCGCTGCGCTGATTGTGAGGCACATTTGGGTCATGTTTTTCCTGACGGCCCACAGCCAACTGGTCTTCGTTATTGCATGAATGGCCATGCACTGACCTTCAAGCCAGAGAGCAAAGCATAAGCTGATCTTTCAAGATCGCCCTTAACCCAATTTGACGGGAATACCATGACGCAAATATTTAAAAAATTGGGTGACGAACCTGTTGCCCAAATCAAAACAGTTACGAATACCGTTCATGGTGTCACCCTCAAGGATGACTATAACTGGTTAAGAGCTGAAAACTGGCAGGAAGCCTTGCGTGAACCGGAAAAACTTCCTGAGCCGATCAAGCAATATCTCAATGAAGAAAACGCTTATTACGAAAAGGCGATGGCAGATACGGCCGAATTGCAAAAGAAACTGATCGTAGAAATGCGCGGACGCATCAAAGAAGATGACGTATCGCTTCCTGTGAAAGATGGTGCTTATGCCTATCGCTGGAAATATGTAACGGGGGCAGAGCATCCCATTAACATTCGCACCCCACGCGATGGCGGCGATGAAGAAGTCTTGTTGGATGTGAACAAAGAAGCTGAAGGCAAAGACTACTTCGAATTGGGGACCGCATCTGTAAGCCCTGATCACACTATGTTGGCATGGAGTTGCGATACATCTGGCTCAGAATATTACAAACTTAATTTCAGAGTAATTGGTAACGACAAAGATACAGGCGCGGGCATCTCGGATGTAGGTTCGGTAGCCTGGGCTGATAATGAGACATTATTCTACACAGTGGTTGATGAAAATCATCGTCCAAACAAAGTTTATCGCCATCAACTTCGAACTGATCCAAAAGACGACGTGCTTGTATACGAGGAAAAAGATCCACGCTTTTTCTGTGGCGTTGGACGGAGTCGTTCTGGCGAATATTTATTCATTTCTGCAGGCATGAATGATCAGGATGAATTGCGGTTTATTCCAACTGCTACGCCCAAGGCCGAACCCGTCCTTGTTACGCATAGGCAAGAGGGCCTTGAATACAGCGTCGAACATCAAGGCGACAGATTCTTGATTTTGACAAACTCTGGCGGTGCTGAAGATTTTAAGATTGTGGAAGCCCCTATCAGTTCTCCTGGCATCGAAAACTGGAAAGATGTTGTCCCCCACAAGCCGGGTAAAATGGTACTGTCTATTGATGCGTACAAAGACTGGATATTTTGGATGGAGCGGGAAAACGCCCTGCCCCGGATTTGCTTTTCTGACAAAAACGGAAACATTAAAAACATCGAATTTGCTGAAGAGGCCTATTCGCTGGGTATAAGCCCAAGCCCTGAATTTGCGACGGACACATTTCGCTTCACCTATTCATCACCCACAACGCCATCACGCACCTATGACTATGAATTGGAAAATGGCACACGCACTTTGTTGAAAGAGCAGGAAGTTCCATCAGGACATGATCCGAAAGACTATATAACCCGCCGTATTATGACTGTTTCACATGATGGTGCAGAGGTTCCTGTTACCATCCTCCATCATGCAAAAACCAAGATCGATGGAACAGCACCCTGCTTACTTTATGGATATGGCTCCTATGGCCATGCGATGCCTGCAAGTTTTTCAACGAACCGTTTATCTCTGGTGGACCGCGGCTTTGTTTATGCCATTGCCCATATCAGAGGTGGTGAGGAAAAAGGCCGCGCTTGGTATGAAGATTCAAAGTTTGGCAAGAAACCAAACACTTTCCATGACTTTATCGCGGCGGGTGAAAAACTCGTCAGCGACCGATTTACAGCAAAGGGTAAAATAGTCATTCAAGGCGGTTCAGCCGGTGGATTGCTGGTTGGCGCAAGCGTCAATATGGCGCCAGACCTGTTCGGCGGGGTCATTGCAGATGTCCCCTTTGTCGATGTGCTGAACACAATTCTTGATGACACCTTACCCTTAACACCGGGCGAATGGTCTCAGTGGGGTAACCCGATTGAAAGCGAACAAGCTTTTAAGGATATTCGGGCTTACTCTCCCTATGACAATGTCGAGGCAAAGACCTATCCGCCGATGCTTATTACAGCTGGCGTTTCTGATCCGCGCGTCACCTATTGGGAACCCGCCAAATGGGCGGCAAAACTTCGCGTCACTAAGACTGACGACAATATCTTGATGCTCCGAACCAATATGAGTTCCGGTCATTTTGGCAAATCAGGTCGTTTTGCGGCCTTGGAAGATGCAGCGCGATCTCAAGCTTTTGCAATCAAAGCGGTTGGGAACAGCTTGGTTTAGTCTGAAATTGACGGGATTGCTTTTAAGTAAGCTGCGATGGCCTCAAGATCTTCGTCAGGCAGTTTAGCCATGTTTTCCTGAACGCTGACCATTGAGCCGCCGACTGAATCAAATTCAGGGGTAAAGCCAGATTTCAAATAGCCCGCGATGTCACCAACGCTCCAACTGCCAATTTCTTTGGCACCAGGAGTTATATTGGGGATTTTACCGTCCCCTTCGGGAGTCAGTCCGCCACCAAGCCATTTGGATTTGTTATATCCGCCAAAACCAAGTGCAGTTCGCGGCGTGTGGCATTCACCGCAATGCCCTACCCCTTCAACAAGATATTGTCCAAATTCTATTTGCGGATCATCCGGCAGATTATTTACGACTTTTTCATTGTTCAAAAACAGCGTTTTCCAAAGTCCAACGCCCCTTCTCAACTGAAAAAATATCGAAAGTTCATGAGGTTCATTTGCCCTAGAGATTTCCGGGAGCGTTTTCATATATGCCCATAAATGAGACACATCCTCAGACTTCATTTTGGCATAAGATGTATAAGGAAATGACGGGTAATAGTGAGAGCCATTGGGTGATACGCCATTCAGCATTGCGTTGGCGAATTGTTCTTCTGTCCAACTGCCAATTCCAGTTTCGCGATCAGGTGAAATATTGGGAGTGACAAACAATCCTGCAGGCGTGTCGAGTTGTTGACCACCGCCCAGCCTTTTCTTATCGTCTCCCTTAGCGCCTTTATCAGCATGACATGATCCACAGCCGCCAGCCCAAAACACCATTTCTCCCATTTCAGGATTGCCGTTTCCAAGTCCTGCCATCTGGGTTGATGTCAGTTTTTGAGGCGTTGTCAGAAGCCAAAAAATGGCAAAAGCCACCGCTCCCAAAACGAGTGCGATGGCTATCAGTTTTTTAATCATGATCGGACGAACCTTTTGCTAAAACGACTTTTGCAAAAGGCTAGCACTTTATTTTTTAACGCGGAAGGTTTCGTGGCAAGCCTTACAGTTTGCACCTACTGCGCCCAATACAGGGCCCAATTCTGCGACAGACTGCGGTGCGGTAGCCATTGCAGCAGCGGTGTCACCTTCAAATTTTGAAATAGCTGCTTTGAACCCGCCCATATCTTCCCAGATTTTTGGCGCGGCGGTTGTTTCTTTGCCTTCTGAATCCATTCCAGTCTCAGAACCAGCTGGGAAGTGATCGCCAAAAGTTTTGGCCACATTATTCATTTTTTCGAGTGACGCGAGAACTACTGCTGCATCGAAATCCATTTCGCCTTTTGCCATTTTACCCATAGCGCCCATAGCGCCACCAACTTCTTTCATGGCTGCTTTACGTTGGTTTATCGCATCGCCGTGTCCTGCGGCATAAGCAAAACCAGTGGCCATAAGTGCAGCAATCGCTGCGCCGATAATAATCTTCTTCATTAGAAACTCCCGTTATTGGCATTACTTCAATTCAAAGCAACGCGCGTCTTCCTAAAAATCTGCAAGCCCATGATAACAGAGATTAAGTCTTTTATCTGATCAACAGTTTGTCAACCAAAAGAAACACAATGAAAATCGACCTGAAACGAAAAAAGCCCGACATATGGCCGGGCTTTTCAAAATCTCGATATCAAATTTATGAAGTGGCTTCTTCGTACATTTTAGCCACATATTCCCAATTGACCATGTTATCAACAAATGCCTCAAGATATTTGGGGCGGGCATTGCGATAATCGATATAGTAAGAGTGTTCCCATACATCGCAGCCGAGGATCGGTTTAGCACCATGCACCAATGGGCTTTCGCCATTTGGTGTTTTCATTACTTCAATTTTTCCGTCTTTAACAGCCAACCAGCACCAGCCTGAACCGAACTGTGTTGCGCCAGCATTCATGAAATCAGCGCGCATTTTGTCAAAGCCACCAAGATCAGATGTGATCGCTTTTTCGAGATTGCCGGGCATTTTTTTGCCACCGCCATTTTTCGCCATCCAATTCCAGAAATGGATATGGTTGTAGTGCTGGCCAGCATTGTTGAACAATCCGGCATTCTTGCCATAGCTGCCAACAACCACTTCTTCCAAAGACTTGCCTTCAAGACCTGAACCCTCAAGCAATTTATTGCCATTGTTTACATAGGCCATGTGGTGCTTGTCGTGGTGAAACTCTAGTGTTTCAGCGGACATATATGGTGCAAGGGCATCATATGAATAAGGAAGTTCTGGAAGATCGAAAGCCATGGCGGCACTCCTTTAATATTACAATTTCAAAAATCTGTTGTCAGCAAAGACGCTGTAATGCTGAACCTTGATGTAACTTAATGCATCTGTCGGTAGATACAACGTCAAAGACGCGCAATTCGTTCCAATTTCTGAAATCAGGTGACAAACCTTGGGCTGGTATGCAAGGCTCAGTTTTTATTGTCAGGAGGAATAATGGCCCATATTTGTTATGTTTTCGATGCTTATGGCACACTATTTGATGTGCATTCGGCTGTATCGCGTAATGCCAAAGAAGTTGGCCCTGAGTCAGCGAGACTGTCAGAAATTTGGCGTAACAAACAGTTGGAATATACTTGGACCAGATCAGGCATGCATCAGTACAAAGACTTTTGGCAGTTGACGCAAGAGGCGCTTGATTTTGCCTTTGCGGCCGTACCTTCAGCCAACATAGCAAAACGCCAAAGCCTGCTGGATGCTTACATGACACTGGATTGTTACAGTGAAGTGAAATCCGTTTTGGCTAAGCTGAAAGATGGTGGCGCAAGAACCGGGATTTTATCCAACGGCTCTCCTGATATGCTTAACAGCGCTGTGCGCTCCGCAGGCCTTGAAGAAGTGCTGGACGAAAGCTTCTCTATCCATCCTTTGATGGTTTTCAAAACCTCACCTGAAACCTATCGGATGGTGACCGATCATTGGAAAATTGAACGCAGCGCAGTCAGTTTCCAATCATCCAACCGTTGGGACATTGCAGGAGCTGCAGCCTTTGGGTTTGATTGTGCTTGGATAAACCGTACGGGCCAACCGGATGAATATACGGATTTGGCGCCGACGCGGGTTTTCAAAGATCTAAACGGCTTGTTGGAAAATTAATCCCAACAAGCGAGTAAAATCAGCGTTTCAAACTACCCAAAATACCGCGCACCAGTGCCCGACCTAATGAACTGGCAATGGTTCGTGTCAAGGATTTTACCGCGGCTTCAGTTGCTGTTTGGCGTCTGCGCCCTCCGCTTGAACTGCGTTTGGCTGCTTTTTCAGCTTTGATGCGCGCTTTTTCTTCCGCTTCTTCGGCCAAGCGTTTTTCTTCAGCGGCGGCAGCCTTTTCAGCCTTAACTGTCAAGATTTCGTATGCTGATTCACGATCAATCATCTTGTCATATAGACCACCGACTGGACTTACCTGCATCAGATCGGCGCGTTCCTTTTCACTCATAGGACCAAGGCGTGAAGACGGTGGACGGATCAAAGTACGCTGCACAACGGAAGGTACACCCTTTGGTTCCAAGGTCGACACCAAGGCCTCACCAACACCCAATTGCATGATAACGTCTTCTGCATCAAATTCTGGGTTTTGGCGAAATGTGCTTGCTGCGGCTTTAACCGCTTTTTGTTCACGCGGTGTGTAAGCGCGAAGCGCATGTTGAATACGGTTACCTAATTGAGCCAAAACCCCATCAGGAATATCAAGTGGGTTTTGGGTAACAAAAAATACGCCCACGCCTTTGGAGCGGATAAGTTTAACAACCTGCTCAACTTTTTCGATCAATGCCTTTGGCGCTTCATCGAACAGCAAATGCGCCTCGTCAAAGAAGAACACCAAACGCGGTTTTTCCGGATCGCCAATTTCAGGCAACTCTTCAAAAAGCTCTGACAAAAGCCAAAGCAGGAATGTTGCATAGAGCCGCGGAGAGCTCATCAATTTGTCAGCGGCAAGGATATTCACCGAACCGCGACCATCACGGGTAGTGCGCATCAGGTCTTTGATATCAAGGGCAGGTTCGCCAAAGAACAGATCACCGCCTTGTTGTTCAATTACCAAAAGTTGACGCTGGATTGCACCGATCGATTGGGTAGACATATAGCCATAACGGGTGGTCAATTCATCGGAGCGTTCACCCACATCAACGAGCAATGAACGCAAATCCTTCATGTCCAGAAGCAGCATGCCCTCATCGTCAGCCAATTTGAAAGCAATGTTTAAAACGCCCTCTTGCGTATCATTTAGGTCCATCAATCGTGAAAGGATCAAAGGCCCCATGTCAGAAATCGTCGCGCGGGTTTGGTGACCCTGTTTGCCGAACAAGTCCCAAAAGATGACTGGAAACTCAGCCATGGGGTAATCATCAAGACCGATAATCTTGGCACGCTTCAAAAGAAAGTCTTTCTCCTCGCCCATGGCGCCAAGACCGGATAGATCGCCTTTAACGTCGGCGCAAAACACTGGAACGCCCGCATTGGAAAAACCTTCCGCCAAAATCTGCAAGGATACGGTTTTACCGGTACCGGTCGCGCCGGTTATTAATCCGTGACGGTTTGCCAATTTCAAATCAAGATATTCGCCTTTATTGACTGTATCATCCGGGTGGCGGCTTGTTCCGAGATATATTCGGCCATTTTCGAGCATACGATTCTCCAAGCAGTTGATCACTGCGATTCATTTCATGTTTCATTATTGTCTATAGGCCATGACTTTAACGGCTGCAATTCTGGTTGCGCCTGAAAAACCAATGTTGTCCCGAAACGGCACAAACAAGCACACACTGCTGGCATGTTTCATGCATCAAAACCTCTAAATAAGAGGTGGAACAGTATATGAGTATCAATCGAAGACATTTGTTGGCAGGTTTGGCGGGAATTCCCGCGATTGGTGCTGCCAGTATTGCATCAGCGCAGACCAAAAGCGCTGATATTCCTTTTTCATTGGCAGACCTGAGGGGAACGGCCAATGCCAATGAGCTTGGTCTTCGCCCAGGCACGATTGATGACCAAAGCCGTATGTTGCAAGATATTCTTGATCGCGCTCACGCGGAAGACAAGCCAGTATTTTTGCCACCGGGCAATTATTTTGTTTCCAATATTCTGCTTCCCGCACGAACGCGCTTAATGGGCGTTCCTGGCGCTTCTCGCCTTATCTATTCGGGCAATGGACATTTGTTGATGGGCGAAAATGCTGCCCATATTGAATTGACCGGATTGGTGATCGACGGAGCAAATCGTGGGCTACATTCTTATGCAGAAGCAGCAATCAGGATGAATAATATTGACCATCTTGTGATCGATAATTGTCAGGTTCTTGGTAGCTTGGAAAAAGGAATTCAAGTGGATCGTTCGAAGGGGCGCATTGAGCGAACCCGCATTAGCGGTGCTGGCGGTGATTGTGGAATCTATGCTTTTGAAAACCGCGGTCTTTCGATTGTGAACAACGAGATCAGCGATTGCGTCAATGGCGGTATTCTTGTCCATCGTTGGAAGATGGGCGAAGATGGAACCATTGTTAGTGGCAACCGGATTGCGCGCATTGGCGCAGTGAATGGCGGCACGGGCCAATGGGGAAATGGCATCAATGTTTTCAGAGCCGGGAATGTGATGGTTTCAAACAATCATATTTCTGATTGTGCTTTTTCAGCCATTCGCTCCAATGCGGGCAATGATGTTCAAATTACTGGCAATACCTGTTTGCGCTCCGGCGAGACCGCCATTTATTCCGAGTTTGAGTTTAACGGCGCAGTCATTTCCAACAATATCATCAATGGCGGTGGGCGCGGCATTTCGATTGCCAACTTCCTGCAAGGGGGCCGATTGGCAGTCGTCTCGGGTAATCTAATTCGTAACATCAATACCCCCTCACCTTATAAAGATGATGACCATTTGTGGTTTGAGGGCATATCGGTTGAAGCTGATACAGTCGTCACCGGAAATGTGATTGAAGATGCATTGAACTTTGGATTGATCCTAGGCTGGGGACCCTATTTGCGAGATCTTGTTGTGACTTCAAATGTCATTCGCGGATCAAAAACGGGCATCGCTGTGAGCGTTGTTGAAGGCTCCGGCCCAACCCATATTGCGGACAACACAATTTCAGGCAGCTCAAATGGCGGTGTGATTGGTTATCGCTGGAAAGATGCCGTGACCGATGAACTTGCAGGGGCAGAAAAATCCGGTTTCAATCATCTAACGGTTGAAAGAAACCGAATTTCCTAAGTAATCACTCGAAGCCATTTTCTAAAAGACGACTTTTTGGGAACACTAGCCTTTTAGTGACGCATCTTGTGGGCTTGCTGCTTCATGTTCACCAACAATGGCTACACGAAGAATATTGGTAGTCCCTGCTGTTCCAAATGGCACACCTGCGGTGATAACCACGCGGTCGCCATTTTTTGCGAGCTTTTCACGACGGGCGATACGGGTGGATTTACCGACCATGTCTGCAAAACCTTCAACATCATCGCGGGTTAGAACGCTGTGACAGCCCCAAGCCAAACAAAGCTGGCGCGCAACGGTGATATCCGGTGTCAAACCAAGAATGGGAACCAAAGTTCGCAACCGCGAAACGCGACGCACTGTTGAACCAGTCTTTGTGAAAGTCGATATGGCTGCGCAACCACGTGTGCGCGCAACATCGCAAGCAGCCGATGCAATGGAATCGCTGTCGTCCGCCTCAATTGGCAAAGCGATAGCATTCAATACGCTATCGAAATCAGGATCTGATTCAGTTGCTGCAATAATGCGTTCCATCGTTCTTACAGCTTCAATAGGATATTTCCCCGCAGCAGTTTCACCCGAAAGCATTACAGCATCGGCACCAGCATAAACGGCGGTTGCAACATCTGATGCTTCAGCCCTTGTGGACACAGGCTCGGAAATCATCGATTCGAGCATCTGTGTGGCAACGATGACTGGCTTACCTTCTTTGCGACAAGCAGCAATGATGCGCTTTTGAATTTGCGGAACCACTTCGGCGGGCATTTCGACGCCAAGATCACCGCGCGCCACCATGATAGCGTCAGATAGACCGATGATGCCATTGAGATTCTCGATGGCTGATGGTTTTTCCAACTTGGCCAATACTCTAGCACGGCCTTTAATCAGACTACGCGCTTTATGAATATCGTCTGGCTTTTGTACGAAGGACAAAGCAATCCATTCAACGCCCAAAGACAGCGCATATTCCAGATCGAGACGATCTTTCTTGGTCAAAATATTGATCGGCAAAATCGTACCTGGAACGTTAACGCCCTTGCGATCAGAAATGACACCAGCATTCATAGCCTTTGCCACGATCACCTTACCATTGTTGCTTTCTACCCGAAGGCGAAGGCGACCATCATTGATCAATAAATCTTCACCCGCTTTGATCGCCGCAAAAATCTCAGGATGTGGCAGCGTTACCTTGGTGATATCACCGACGAACTTTTCCAAATGAAGTTCAATTTTCTGACCGCGTTTTAATTCTTCTTTGCCATTAGCAAAGGTCCCGACACGCAATTTTGGACCTTGCATGTCAGCTAGGATACCAATCGGCCGGCCTTCTTCTTCTTCAATTTGTCGAATAATTGCATGACGTTCAGCATGGTCTTCGTGGGTTCCGTGGCTAAAATTCAGGCGAAAAACATCAACGCCTGCTTTAAACAATGCTTTGATTGTCTTGTAATCAGAGCTTGACGGACCGATGGTCGCGACGATTTTCGTGTAACTGCCTTTTTTCATAATCTTATCCAAATATCCTGCTGGATTCTATTTCAATCGATTTAGAACAGTTCTGGCCAAATGCCAATGGGCGGCATAGATACATTGCATAATAATACAAAAAGGGCGCAAGCAATAAAGCCGCGCCCTCAGATAAATTCCAGAGCTGTCTGGTTTCAGCCAATAGCCTTAAGCAGCGTCTCGCCCAATTTGGCAGGAGATGGTGAAACCACAATGCCAGCTTTTTCCATAGCAGCAATCTTGTCTTCCGCGCCGCCTTTGCCGCCAGAAATCACAGCGCCAGCATGGCCCATGGTGCGTCCTGGAGGCGCTGTGCGTCCGGCAATAAAGCCAGCCATTGGCTTCTTACGACCTTTTTTCGCTTGTGCGATCAACCATTCAGCGGCTTCTTCTTCTGCTGAACCGCCAATTTCACCAATCATGATGATCGACTTGGTTTCTTCATCATCAAGGAATAGATCAAGCACATCAATGAACTCTGTACCTTTTACTGGATCACCACCGATACCGACGGCCGTTGTTTGACCCAAGCCAGCATTTGTTGTCTGGAACACAGCTTCATAGGTGAGTGTTCCCGAACGAGACACCACGCCAACGGAACCCTTTTTGAAAATGTTGCCTGGCATAATGCCAATCTTGCATTCATTCGGGGTAAGAATGCCCGGGCAATTTGGCCCAACCAAACGGGATTTCGACTTCAACAAACGCGCTTTCACATCCACCATATCCATAACAGGAATGCCTTCGGTGATGCAGATGATCAATGGAATTTCCGCATCAATCGCTTCAATGATTGCTGCGCCAGCCCCTGCAGGCGGGACATAAACTACAGAAGCATCAGCGCCCGTTGCTGCCTTGCCTTCTTTTACGGTAGCAAAAATTGGAAGCTCGGTGCCTTGCGCAACACCCGTTGACGCGGTCCAAACGGACCCGCCTTTTTTCGGATGAATGCCGCCAACCATTTTCGTCCCATGATAAGCCAGAGCCTGCTCTGTGTGGAAGGTGCCGGTTTTACCAGTCAGTCCCTGTACGAGAATTTTGGTGTCTTTGTTGATCAGAATTGACATATCAGTTGCTATTCCTGTCGTTATTGAACGCGAATTGGTTGTATTATTTCTTGGTAATTACAGTGACGGCTAAAACACCACCATCGACTACTTTGGTTGCCTTGTTAAACAAAAATACTTTGATGTCCTCATTGCCGCCTGCCCATGTGGTCGTTAACAAATCGCCTTCATCCACGTCGCTGCTAACGGGCTCTTTGTTGGCAAGGGTTTGCATGTTCAAAGCTATGTCTGCGTTTGCATCGCTGCCATCAAGCACCATAGAGCAAGAGGTTGTTAGCCCATCTTTGAATTCTGGGAATGTCTCTTTTGCACTATCCGGTAATGCACTTTGGGTGACGCCAAGGCGATAGAATTTTTCACCGACCTGCACATCCCAGCCCTCTAAAACATCCAGTTTGTCCTTGTCGCCAAAGGCATCCAGATCATCATTGTCCAAAGGCTTCCAAGCAAGTTTCAAGGCCATGTCACGAATGGCATCAAGATTTGGAACTTTGGTGTAGCAGATCTCATTGAACGTAAAGACAGTATCGATTTCCTCCGGTGCCGTTGCCTGTTGGGCATTTGCGCCCGAACAAACCAATGCGAAACCGACGAAACCTAAAGCGCCAAGCGTGTTTTTCAATTTAGGCATCAACCCTTAACCGCCTTTACGATTTTCTGTGCTGCATCGTCGAGATCATCGGCCGCGATAACATCAAGGCCGGATGAGTTGATGATGTCTTTGCCTTTTTGAACATTGGTTCCTTCCAGGCGTACGACCAAAGGCACTTTCAGGCCAACTTCTTTGACCGCAGTCACAACGCCTTCTGCGATAACATCACAGCGCATGATGCCGCCAAAGATGTTTACGAGAATGCCTTTGACGTTTGGATCGGAGGTAATGATTTTAAAGGCTGCTGTAACTTTTTCAGTTGTTGCGCCGCCGCCCACATCAAGAAAGTTTGCTGGCTCAGCGCCGTAAAGCTTAATTATATCCATCGTTGCCATGGCAAGGCCTGCTCCGTTGACCATGCAGCCGATATCACCATCGAGGGCCACATAGGCCAGATCATATTTCGAAGCTTCGATTTCCTTGGCGTCTTCTTCGGTTTCGTCGCGCAGTTCCATCATATCTGGATGGCGGAACAATGCATTGCCATCAAAAGACATCTTGGCATCAAGAACGCGCAAGTGACCATCTTTCATGACGATCAGCGGGTTCACTTCCAAAAGGCTCATGTCTTTTTCGACAAAGGCTTTGTAAAGCAATGGAAACAGCGTCTTGGCATCTTCTGCTGCAGCGCCGGAAAGCTCATAGGCTTTGGTAAGAGCGGCTACGTCTACATCTGTTATGCCAGCCAGCGGATCGATACCGATTGTGTGGATTTTCTCAGGTGTTTCTTCTGCCACCGCTTCAATGTCCATGCCGCCTTCAGTGGAGGCAACAAAGGAAACTTGCGAGGTTTCGCGGTCAACGAGAATTGAAAGGTATAATTCACGGTCAATATCAGCGCCATCTTCCAGATATAGGCGATTGACCTGTTTGCCTTCAGGGCCTGTTTGCTTGGTAACAAGTGTATTGCCGAGCATTTCTTTCACATGGGAGCGAACTTCATCAGGATTGAAAGCGAGGCGAACGCCACCTTTTGCATCGGGCCCGAGCTCCTTGAACTTGCCTTTTCCGCGTCCGCCAGCATGAATTTGGCTTTTCACAACATAAAGCGGGCCAGGAAGCGCGGCGATAGCCGCTTCAACATCGGCCTCGGTCATAATCGGAACGCCCTGAGCAATCGGCGCACCGAAACCTTTGAGAACTTGTTTGGCCTGATATTCATGAATGTTCATAGCAACTACCCGTTTGTTAGACTTGTTGGGGAGTTTCTATGCCGCAAGGCGGCACTTGGCAACAGGCATAAAGTAGAACTTTTGTGGAGGATGGGAGATTAAACGATTAAACTGGCTGGGGTCGTGCAAAGCTTGCAGTTTCATATCTTGGGTAAGATCAGTAGAAATTGCTAATTGTTATTTTTTCGCCTGAGATCAGCATAATAAGTGGCATATTTTGCTGAAAAATGCCCCAAAAGCCCGTTTATTATTACCGTCGGCACTGAAATCCAAAGACCTACTAGTAATGCCCCAACTTCAACAGGTAAGTTAATTCCGGCAGCAGATAATAGAGAGAGCGCGAAAATAGTCAGCATAACGACACCATATAATATTACGGTCACTATCAGAAAGCTTCTGTAAATGTAGTCCGGTTTCCAAAAAAAGAGCCACGGCACCCAAATACCCATGAGTAAAAATGGTAGCAGCAGAATTTCCAACAGGTTGCTCTCTTTATCTACTCTGCTGCTTCCAACTTTTGCGCGGCTGGTTTCAATTTCGCTGCACAGAACTTGAACTCAGGGATTTTACCCATTGGGTCCAATTGCGGATTGGTCAGTACATTGGCTGCTGCTTCCACAAAGCAGAACGGAATGAACACCATGCCTTCGGGAACATCGGGATCCTGACGGGCGGCCAAGGTGATTGCACCACGGCGGGTCTCGACGGTCACCTTATCGCCGGGACCAATGCCAGCGCGCTTCATGTCCCATCGGTTTAGCCCTGCAATAGCATCAGGCTCCAGCGCATCCAAATTGGAAGCGCGGCGGGTCATGGCCCCTGTATGCCAATGCTCCAGCATACGACCTGTGGTCAATACAAATGGATATTCCGCATCGGGCAATTCTGCTGGCGGAACCAGATCGGTCGGCACAATTCTGGCGCGGCCTGACTCTGTGGGAAATCCATCCACAAAGATAATGGCTTCACCCGGCTGATCAGGGCCTTTGCAAGGATAGGTCACGGCCTCTTCGCGGTCTAGACGATCCCAAGTAATATTTTTCAGCGATGGCATCACTTCAGCCATTTCTGCGAATACTTCCTTTGGATGCTGATAATTCCAGTCGAGGCCGAGACGCTTTGCAAGCTCAACCTCAATCCACCAATCGGCTTTTGCCTGACCTGGAGGATCAAGAACAGGACGGCCCATTTGAACTTGGCGGTTTGTATTGGAGTAGGTGCCGAACTTTTCCGCATGGGCAGAGGCTGGCAAAACCACATCTGCATGCCAAGCGGTTTCAGTCAGGAAGATGTCCTGGACGACCATGTGATCAAGCATCGCAAAACTTTCGCGGGCATGTTTTTGGTCAGGGTCTGACATGGCCGGGTTTTCACCCAGTATATACATGCCGTTGATTTTTCCCTCATGGATAGCGTCCACAACTTCAACAACAGTAAGACCCTTTTTGGGGGCAAGCTCCCTGCCCCAGAAAGTCTCATAACCGCCGCGGATATCGTCTTTCTCCACAGACTTATAATCAGGATAGAACATCGGGATGAGGCCCGCATCAGATGCACCCTGCACATTGTTCTGACCGCGCAATGGGTGAAGCCCCGTTCCCGGGCGACCAACTTGCCCGGTTGATAGTGCCAGCGCGATCAAGCAGCGGGCATTATCGGTTCCATGAACATGTTGGGAAATACCCATGCCCCAGAAAATGATGGAGCGTTCTGACCGAGCGTAAATACGTGCCACTTCGCGAATGGTTTCAGCAGGAATGCCGCAAACATCTTCCATTGCTTCTGGTGAGAATTTCTTGACGCTCTTTTTCAGGTCTTCAAAGCCAAGCGTATGAGCCTGCACATATTGCAGATCATAGAGTTCCTCTTCCATGATAGTGTGCAACATGGCGTTAAGCAAAGACACATCCATGCCCGGTTTGAAATTCAATTCATGGCTGGCATAGCGACCAAGGTTTTGGCTACGCGGATCCATCAGGATCAGTTTCGCGCCACGCTTAGCAGCCTGCTTTAGATAGGTCGCGGCGACAGGGTGGTTCTGGGCCGGGCGCGCGCCAATGACAACAATGCAATCAGCATCTTCAGCAGCCGTAAAGGGCGCGGTCACCGCACCGGAATTCACGCCTTCCATCAATGCGGCAACAGAGGAGGCGTGGCAAAGACGGGTACAATGGTCGACATTGTTTGTGCCGAAGCCCTGACGGATCAGTTTTTGGAAAAGATAGGCTTCCTCATTGGAGCATTTGGCAGAACCAAAGCCAGCCAATGCATCGCCGCCTTTTTCATCATGAATTTTCTTGAGGCCAGCAGCGGCCACATCAAGGGCTTCTTCCCAAGTTGCCTCGCGGAACACTTCCATCATGTTGTGGCGATTAAGCGAAGCATCCCATTTTTTCGTTGCGCCTTCGCGGCGGATCAGCGGAACAGTCAAGCGATCTGGATGGGTAATATAGTCAAAACCGAAGCGGCCTTTTACACAAAGACGGTTTTCGTTGGCTGGGCCATTGCGGCCATCGACCTGAACGATCTTGCCGTCTTTGACAAATGCTTCTGTCTGGCAACCAACGCCGCAATAAGGGCAAACCGTATTGACCACTTTGTCAAAGTCTTTGACGGTTCGGTGCTTGGCATCCTCATCCATCATAGATTTTTCATAAAGCGCGCCTGTCGGGCAGGCTTGAACGCATTCACCGCAGGTTACGCATGTGGAATGACCCATCGGGTCTTGAAGGTCAAACACGGGCGCAGCATGAGAACCGCGCATGCCCATGCCGATCACATCGTTTACCTGCACTTCGCGGCAGGCGCGAACGCACAAGCCGCAAGCAATACAAGCATCAAGGTTTACGGCAATCGCAGGGTTTGAAATATCAAAATAGGTGTCTTCAGCTTGGCCGTCGAATTTCGAACCCAAACGCTCGGAACCTTCGATGCCCCAATTCGATGCCCATTTCCAAAATTCCGATTGATCGTCCGGGCTTTCAGTCGGTGCGACCATGTCAGCGGCCAATAATTCGAACACCATTTTACGGGATTTGTCAGCACGCTCTGTATCGGTTTTTACAACCAGACCTTCGGAAGGTTTACGCTGGCAAGACGCAGCCAAAACCCGTTCGCCTTCAATCTCCACCATACAGGCACGGCAGTTGCCATCGGCGCGGTAGCCTGGCTTGTCGAGATAGCAAAGATGGGGAATGCGCGTTCCTTCGCGCTTTGCCACCTGCCAGATGGTCTCGCCTTCGGCAGCTTCTACTTCGCGCCCATCGAGGGTGAATTTGATCGGGTTTGGCATATCAGTGTCCCTCATGTCCGGAGTGGCCGTCGCCATAGCCGCGCAAGGCGGCATATTGTGCTTTCTGTTCATCGCTCAAGAAAGGAGTAATTTCCAGATGCGCGTTCAAATGAACCGCCCGCAAAGCCGCGCGAATTTCTTCTGAGGCTTTCAGCCGCTGCGTAAGCAATTCAGGCGTTGCTTTTTGCATTTGAAATACGGAATCCAGAGCTTCTTCCGCTTCAATTAGCGCGGTGCCCAATTCCCGCGCCCTTGCGTTCATAATTTCAAAGGAGGTTTCAATTGCTGCGCGCTGGTCGTCGGTAATGTTCAGCTTGTCGGCAAATTCCAACACATGGGCAGGCCCCGGATATCCGTTAAATTCTGCGGGCTTTGCAAGCCCCCAACCAGCTCCTTTCTCAAGCTCTACAATATCTTTTTGGCTAAGTGAGGAAATGACCCTTTTGTTTTGCCCTGCATATGGTTGATTTGCATTTTTTGCATGATTTAGAAGGCCAGGGAGAAAATTCATGCTTAATGCGCCAATGGCAATACCGAAAGCAAAAACGCCCACAAATTTCAAAACTTTTTGCATCACAAATCCTCACGAAAATGCGTCAACAGATGGTTGACCGGATTGGGGGCTGCCTGACCAAGGCCGCAGATGGAAGCATCGCGCATTACCTGTTCGATGTCACGGATTGTTGGCTCGTCGGGCGCTCCGTCTTTCTTCAACAAAGCGACCATTTTCTCAGTGCCGCCACGGCATGGGGTACATTGACCACAGCTTTCATGTTTGAAGAATTCCAGCGTGTTCAACACTGCGTCTTTGACGCTATCCTGATCGGACAAAACCACAACAGCGTGGGATCCAACGAAGGAGCCAAGTTCTGCAAGTTTACCGCCAAAGTCCAATGGAATATCATCCATCGCTGCGGGCAATACGCCGCCAGATGCGCCGCCTGGATAATAGGCCTTGAAGTTATGTCCCTCTGCCATGCCGCCGCAATAATCATCGATCAATTCGCGGATGGTAACACCAGCAGGAGCGAGAATAACGCCCGGCTTTTTCACGCGGCCCGAAACAGACCAAGAGCGAATGCCCGGATGGCCTTCCTTGCCGCGCTCGGCAAACCATTTTGGACCTTGTTCAACAATATCGCGAAGCCACCAGAGGGTCTCGACATTGTGGTTCAAAGTCGGGCGACCAAAGACACCCACTTGGGCGATATAAGGCGGGCGATGGCGCGGAAGGCCGCGTTTACCTTCGATGCTCTCAATCATCGCGGATTCTTCGCCGCAAATATAAGCCCCTGCCCCACGGCGCAATTCGATGAAGCCTTTTTCGACAATGCCAGCTGCTTCAAGCGCTGCAATTTCAGTGCGCAGGATTTCAAGAACTGCAGGATATTCATCGCGCATGTAAAGATAGATGCGTTCTGCCTCAACGAAGTGGGCAGCAATAATAGCGCCTTCAAACAGGCGATGTGGATCACGCTCAAGATAGTAACGGTCTTTGAAAGTTCCCGGTTCGCCTTCATCGCCATTGATGGTCATCAGGCGCGGGCCTTCATAGCCTTTGACGAACTTCCATTTCATGTGGGCGGGAAAGCCTGCCCCGCCAAGACCACGCAGGCCTGAATCTTTCAGCAATTCCAGCATGGCATCAAAGCCTATGGCGCCAGCACGAATGCGCATCGCCAAATCATAGCCGCCTTGTTGCTGATAGAAAGCAAGATTGGTGTAATCTGGCTTGTTGGCAGGAATGTCTTTGCTGGTTTTTGCTTTTGCAGCCATTGCCAGCAAATCATCAGCCGTTGCATTGCCAATTTCCGCATCGCCAATACGAGCCGCCGGAGCAACATCACAGCCACCCATGCAGGGGGCGCGCATGATACGGATTTTCGATTTATCAGCCCCAGCTTCCAGTTTATTGATGAGTGTTTCAGCACCCGCCATCATGCAAGAAAGCGAGTCGCAAACGCGAATAGTAATTGGTGCTGGGCGGTCTTCTTCCTGTTTCACTATATCAAAGTGGTCATAGAAGCTGGCAACTTCATAGACTTCTGCCATCGGTAGTTTCATCAACGATGCCAAAGCATGCATATGCTCAGCCATCAGGCAGTTTTCCGCGTCTTGGATTTTATGAAGATATTCGATCAACAAATCGCGCTTATAGGGCCCTTGGCCGATGAGCGTTTCAACACGGGTTGTATCTTCAGGGTTAAGCACGCGGCCTTTTGGAAAAGCCAGTTTTTTCCAAGCCTGATCTTGTTTTCCATTTGCGCCTTTTGGCATGGTTTTATCGATCTGATTCACGTTTCCCCCTGGGAGATGTTTTTAGCAGCCAACAAGTCAATTGATGTTTGCAGGCCCTATTTATTGCCAAAAGCCCGATCTTCTTTTTCAATGAAATAGTCGATCATCACTTTCCAAAGTTTTACTGCCAAATCTTTAGACAAGCCTTGCATTTCAGCAAGGCCTTCTACTTTTGAAAGGACAGCGGCAACTCTATCAGGGGCCTGGGGAGGAATGCCCTCTTTTGGCTTTAATATAATTGCTCGGTCGATATAGGTCTCTCTAAGTGCAAGCAAGGCAACCAGTTTTTCATCAAGAGCATCTATTTCATTGCGCAACTCTGACATGTTCTTGCAGTCATCAGGTGCTTTCACAATTCATCTCCTAACTGAAAAACTGGTGAACTATTCTTCGCTTAGAACAGACCTTCGATTTCACCTGCATCGTTCAGCATGATCACTTCGGCACTTGGTACTTTTGGAAGACCAGGCATGGTCATGATCTCACCACAGATAACCACGATGAAGCCTGCACCAGCAGCAAGTCGAACTTCGCGAACCGGTACACTATGACCGATTGGCGCGCCGCGACGGCTTGGATCTGTTGTGAAGGAATACTGGGTTTTCGCCATACAGACAGGCAAGTGGCCATATCCAGCATCCTCCCATAGCTTCAACTGATCGCGGATCGATTTATCAGCCAAAACTTCATCAGCACGATAGATACGCTTGGCGATTGTTTCGATTTTTTTGAACAGAGGCATTTCGTCAGGATAAAGCGGAGCGAATTGAGCCGCGCCACTATCGATAATTTCAACGACTTTGTTAGCCAGATCTTTGGTACCTTTAGACCCCTGCGCCCAATGTTTGCAGAGAATTGCTTCTGAGCCTTGGCTCTTCACATATTCCTGAACCGCTTTGATCTCGGCTGCAGTATCGGTCACGAAATGGTTGATTGCAACAACGGCTGGCACGCCGAATTGTTTGATGTTCTCGATGTGACGACCAAGATTGTCGCATCCAGCCTTAACTGCATCCACGTTTTCAGCACCAAGATCAGCTTTGGCAACGCCGCCATTCATTTTCATGGCGCGCACTGTTGCAACAATAACAACAGCCGAAGGAGCGATGCCTGCCTTGCGGCATTTGATGTTGAGGAATTTTTCAGCGCCAAGGTCAGCACCAAAGCCAGCTTCCGTCACTACATAGTCAGCCAATTTCAAAGCGGTCTTTGTTGCAACAACTGAATTACAGCCATGGGCGATGTTGGCAAATGGGCCACCATGAACGAATGCTGGATTGTTTTCCAACGTCTGAACCAGATTTGGCTGCATCGCATCTTTCAACAAAACGGTCATTGCGCCATCTGCTTTGATATCGCGGCAATATACTGGCGTTTTATCACGACGATAGGCAACGATGATGTCGCCCAAGCGTTTCTGCAAATCTTTCAAATCCATTGCCAGGCAAAGAATCGCCATCACTTCAGAAGCAACCGTGATATCAAAACCAGCTTCACGTGGATAACCGTTGGCAACGCCGCCAAGGCTGGCTGTGATTTGACGCAATGCGCGGTCGTTCATGTCCATAACGCGACGCCACACGACACGGCGGGTGTCGATCTCTAGGGAGTTGCCCCAATAAATGTGGTTGTCGATCATGGCGGATAGAAGATTGTGCGCTGATGTGATCGCATGGAAATCGCCTGTAAAGTGCAGGTTCATATCTTCCATCGGAACGATCTGGGCATAACCGCCGCCAGCAGCACCGCCCTTCATGCCGAAGCATGGGCCGAGCGAAGCTTCACGGATACAAACCATGGCTTTTTTGCCGATAGCATTCAGGCCATCACCAAGACCAACGGTCGTCGTTGTCTTACCTTCACCTGCAGGTGTTGGGTTGATGGCCGTCACCAAAATCAGTTTTCCGTCTTTTTTCTTGACTTGCTTGGCGATAAAATCTGCTGACACTTTTGCTTTGTCATGGCCATATGGCACCAAGTCTTTTTCAGAAATGCCAAGTTTCTTGCCAATCTCCTGAATTGGTCGCTTTTTCGCAGCGCGTGCAATTTCGATATCTGAACTCAGTTTAGCCATTTAATTTCTCCCGTTTCCGGTCCGCAATGTTCCGGTCAATGATATTGCAAGCTTTCGAACATATGCGATGTTTTTGAGGTTGCTTAAAAACGCCATTTCTCGTTTGCTCAACGCAATTGCGCTTCTCCAATGATAATAATATTTTGTAGGCCAAATTTTACTGTAATTTTTAGGACATTAACCATCGATTTATCGACATTGATAATTTTGTGCTGCCTATTACATATTTTTTATAGTAATTTGAGACACAAAAAAGGCGACAAAGCAGAATTGCCTTGTCGCCTTTTGCTTTAAAAAAACAAAATTACCACTTGCCAGTATTGGCCATGGACGCCCAAGGCTCGGCAGGCGCTAAAGGTTCGCCTTCTTGCAGCAATTCGATTGAAATATTGTCAGGGGACCGGATAAAGGCCATGTTTCCATCCCGCGGCGGGCGATTGATCACAACACCTCCGTCCATAAGTTTTTGGCAGGTTTCATAGATGTTATCGACCTTGTAAGCGAGATGACCAAAATTGCGACCTTCGTCATAGGTTTCAACATTTCCGTTTTCATCCGGCCAATTATAGGTCAACTCGACTTCCGGTGAGCGGTTTTCACGGGCATGAGCTTCATCCTTGGAGGCCGCCAAAAAGATTAGCGTGAAACGACCCGCTTCATTGTCATGACGTCTGGTTTCAATCAGGCCCAGTTTGTTGCAATAAAAATCGAGTGATTCCTCGATATTATTCACGCGCACCATGGTGTGTAAAAATCTCATCTCGTTTTTTCCTCTTCATTTTCTGCGGATGCATAGTTCTCAACATTCGGTATTGATCAGATAACGGCTTTTTCTAAAAATGGTTCATTTTTCTCGATGCGCCCATAGGAAAACGGGCTCATATCAAGCGCACGATATTCGCCATAAGTTATCCATTCACTGATAGCGCGGCCAACGGCGGGTGACTGTTGAAAACCATGACCGGAAAATCCATTTGCAAAGACAAAATTCGTCAGCCGCGTGTGAGGTCCCAAAATCGCATTTTGGTCAAAGACATTATAAGCGTAATGCCCTACCCACATATTAATCAACTTTATCGCTTCAAACTGGGGAATGCGGTAGGCGAGGACCGGCCAAACTTTTTCTTCCCACAAAGAGTGATCCGCTTCAAAATCATCAAACTCAGCTGCAGGGTCAATTTCTGGCGGGCAACCAGCAAGATAGTTTGCCCCATCCGTTCTCATGTGAACGCCGGAGGGATCAATCGTTAGTGGTAAATCTCGATCAAGCGGTTTTGCTGCGCTAAAAATATAGGTGTATCGCTTGCGCGGCTCGACGGGAATTTCAATGCCGGCCATTTTAGCTGTCCGCGCAGCCCGAGGGCCAGAAGCATTGATAACCTGGCCACAGGAAATTACTTCTCCTGACTTCAGCGTAACGGATATGACCTTCGCGCCTTTATCATCTGTAGCAATCGCGACAACTTCATTGGTGAGATATTCTGCGCCTTTTTCTCTGGCAGAGCGTTTCCACCAATCAAACAGCGTATTGCCGTCGAAATAGCCTTCATCCACCAGGTTATGGTTGGCTCCGACAATGTCATCCACATTGTAAAACGGATAAGCCTGCTTGATTTCAGAGGGAGACATGAATTTGGTGCCCGCACCACAACGTTGCTGCAGTTCTTGGGCCGATTTCAATGTATCTGCAAACGCATCATCTCCGGCAAGATACATATAGCCGTAGCTTTGTAAAACCACATCAGGAACGCGCGGGTCATCATTCATAAAATGACGGAAATTCTTGATGAACTCAGCACCGAACTGGGATACTCGGATATTGATCTCTCTGGAAAATTGCTGGCGAATGCAGCTATTTGTATGAGACGTCGAGGTGAATTCATAAGTCGGGTCTTTTTCCACCACCAGAATGGACCCTTTGAAGTTTGCGTTGTTGGATAAGAACCAAGCGATCGATGATCCAATCATGGCACCGCCTATGATAACAACATCATAGGATTTTCGCTTTGGTACAGTAGTAATATGTTCTGCCAATTCGGCTCTCCGTCTGAAGAATAATATTTTGATTTGCGAAAGCTAACATAGGTTTTCCAACCAAGTTATCTACTTTTAGTTTCAAAGAGCAAAATTGGGAAATTTCGCACCAAGCGTTCAAACACGTGCCTTTTCAAAGGCCGCCCAAGCTGCCTTGAACTCTTCAAACCCGAATCCTGGCTCGCGCGCTGGATCAAGTACCAATGCTTCACTGGCTTGCATCTTGGAGATCGCATCGGCGAGCTTGGATAAGATATCTGCAGGAACCACAACCGCGCCATGACGATCAGCATGAATGAAATCACCATCACTCACAGTCAGGCCAAACACTTTAACTGGCTGCCCATAATCGATCACATGAACAAACCCATGGCTCGGTCCAATCGACCCAGCTAGGACCTGATAGTTTGGTGCAAGATCGTCGAGGTCACGCATAACACCATTGGTCAAGGTACCGGAAATGCCAAAGCCTTTGTGAATGGTGGAATTCACTTCGCCCCAATAGGCGCCGATACAATCGGGATAATCTAAATCCTCAACTACGCAAACAGCAGGGCGAGGCCCTTCAGACATATGTTTGTAATAATTCATACGCCGCTCTTTTATGACTTCGGGCGCTTCGCTTGGAGGCGCAAGCGCCCTGATTTTTGCCGTTCTTGCAAATCCGCAGTTAGCTGGCACGCCTGAAACGGCAGCGAGCACTGTACCTTTTGTGAATTGATTGAACCCACGCTTACCCTGGGCAACTTCAATTGCGTTGCAAACAGTTGGCGTATCTACTTTGGATAAGAGTTCTAAAAGTGCTGGATCTATTTTCATGACTATTCCTAATTCATCGGCTTTCGCTTAAGCCATTTTTCGAGTGCGGCATTAACCGCCTCGGGGTTTTCCAATGTAGTGATGTGGCCAGCATGCTTGATGATCTCAAGTTCCGCATCAGGGACAAAAGAAGCGATTTCCTCATGGAAGGCCAACGGACATAGACGATCCTCTTCCCCGCACATCACCAGAGTCGGACATGAAATATCGAATAATCGCCCGCAAAGTTTTTCCCGATCCCGCAGCGCTAAAGATTGATTCATGAAAGCTTCCGCCCCTACATCCATCGCCATTTCTACCAGCAAATCCAAGAGATCCTGATTTGAACGATTTTGTTCAGCCACATAGTTCGGCTTCATTTCTTCAATGATAACTTCCCGCAATTGTCCAGCGCGAACTTTTTCCATTTGGATATTTCTGATCTCAAAACGTTCTGGCGCATCGGCTTTGCAATTGGTATCGAGCAACGCCAAACGTTTGATTTGGTCAGGCGCGTTCACGGCCATTTGCATAGCCACAATGCCCCCCATGGAAAGTCCTGCAAGGTTTACCGGAGTATCGGGCAATTGCGCAAGGCATAGGTTTGCCATTGCTTCAATGCTCGAAGCATTGTTCAAGCTTGGTGTCATGACAAAATAGCGTTCTGAGAAATGCTTGACCTGAGGCGCAAATAGCCTCTCATCACACATCATGCCCGGCAAAAGGACCAGCGTTTCTTTAGTCATCTAAGATGCACGCTTTGCACCTTCGCTCATGGACTTCAGTTTTGCGTAAGCGATTTCAGGATCGACCGCACCGAAGCCAGCAAAGGTTCCAAAACCACAATCAGACCCGGCAATCACACGGTCAGAACCAAGAATATTTGTAAACCGCTCAATACGCTGGGCGACCAGTTCAGGATGCTCGACAAAATTCGTCGTTGTATCAACAACGCCCGGCACCAGGATTTTATCATCAGGAATTTCGGATTTGCGATCCCTGAACACGGTCCATTCATGGGCATGGCGCGGGTTAGACGTTTCAAAAAGCACATAACGCGACTTGGTATTCATCAAAATTGGAAAGACCTTTTCCATTTCAATGTCACAGACATGAGGCCCTTCGTAATTGCCCCAGCAAATATGAACCCGCACTTTGTCTTGGGGTACATTAGAAAGCGCATAGTTGAGCGCTTCCACATGAGATGCAGCGATTTTCAAGAACTCAGCATCTGACAAGTCGTTGAAAAGCATATGGCGCGACAAGGCTAAATCAGGGCAATCCAGTTGCAAATCAAGACCGGATGCAACAATCGTCTCATACTCTTCCTTCATTGCCTCAGCCAAAGCCTCTAGATATTTTTCGCGGCTTGGATAATGGACATTTTGCAAAAACAGGGAGATGACGCCGGGCGACGCAGCATTCATGAAGCCTTGTTTAGCACCATGCTTTGCCATCGCAGCTTTCAAGTTCGCGATGTCCTTTTGCAATTCACCCTGCCCTTTGGATGTAACCTCCCCGGTGCATTGAGGGCGAGCATATTGAGGTGTTCCGCCTTCATCAGAAAGACGCTTCAAGAAGGAAGGGAACTGCTTCAAATCAGCTGGCGCATTGCGATCGCTATCACCTGAAAAACCTGTGTAGCGATCTTTTACATAAGTCGCATAAGAGATTTTAGAAGTCTCGCCGTCAGAAACGATATCAACGCCAGCGGTCACTTGTTTGCCAACTGTTTCATCAACTGCTTCAGCCATAGCGGCATCAAATTCAGCTTCATCATAAGGTTGCTGTTTTTCACGGGCAAAAATGAAGTCGACAACTTTTTGAGTTCGCGGCAAAGAGCCAACATGGGTTGTTTTGATCTTGCTCATCTTTTCGTTTCCTCTTGATTAAAACTTGTGTGTTGGTCCGGCCGGATCATCATTGCTTTTGATGCGATAAAGACTCGCTTCTCCTGTCATGGACGGGGAAATGGATCGAGGCATATTCGGTGGAACAGCAAATGTATCGCCCGGCGCTAGAATAGTTTCGAAGCCGTCAAGGGATACTTTCCAATGACCGCGCATGACCATCAATATTTCATGGCGATCTGTTGTGTAGATATCTGGATCGATGGAATCTCTTGAAAGAAAATCCACATCAAATCCGGGGCGATCTTTCAAAAGCGCATCAGGCCCAATTACTTTGCAGGGTGCGCTGTCGCTCATTGCCATCATGTCCCAATATCTGGCAACATAGTGCGGCACAACTTCAGTGGTTGTTGGCTCGTCAAATCCGGTTAGCTGCTCTTCTGTAAGAAGTGGCATTGGCTTGATATCGTCAGGTAAATTTTGTCCCTTCTTGCTATCGTAAAGCTTGCCATTCCCCCCAAGAACCAGTCCATGTTCTTTGGCATCTTCAATCACTTGCGGTGCCCATATTACTCCACCACCTGCATCATCGCCGCCAAGAATGGCCATGATCATCCCATAGTCCGTTCCGATGTTTTCAAAGCCACGGAACATGCCAGTAGGAATATTGATTATATCGCCCTCTTCCAGTACCACTTCCCCCGCATCACCCCAACGACCCCAGAAAAAACGCCAGCGGCCTTTTAAAACAAAAAAGACTTCGGCTGTTCTGTGTGAATGAAGCGAGTTTCGGCATTTGGGTGGTTGACCCGCTGCGCCAATATTAAAGCCTGGGGTTTCCTTGATATGCACATGCTGGTCCGGGCTCTCAGAAACACCGCCACCGATAATGGTGAAGTTTTCTTTTTGATTTGAGCCAGGCGTATGGGCGTCAATGAAAGCAGTTTTGCACGGCTGTAACTCTCCATAGCGGACAATACGCGCAATTATTTCCTGCGGTGTCATTTATTCATCTCCGCTTTGCATCAATATCTGTTTCCAAATTGCGATCTCATCATAAAGTGCAAATTCACGGCGCAGTCCCCAAGGGCCAAATTCTGCATGGCACATACCCATCACATGAACATGGGCGCCCGTTGGTTTGCCAAACGACCCCCATCCTTCATGCTTGCCATCCAGCGACCAACGGATAGAAGCACGCGGCGATAACATATCGCCATCCATGCCGATTTGGTGATGGATTTTGAATTCAGCATTAGGAAACGCCGAGCGCAGACCAACCCAGAATTCATCTACATCACCGAAGCTCAAACCTATCCGAGCACCCGCATATTCTGTAACTACGGCGCGATCATATTCGCGTTTAATAACGTTGAAATCTGTTGCCATGATTGCGGTCAGAATTTCAGCGTATTTCTGACCCCATTCATTATCATTGCCTTTGCCGTGATAGCCGCCATCAATGTCCTGATCTGGCGTAAAAGGCTTTTTGCAATTCTCCGCCCCGCCCTCAGCTTTGATCAAACGCTTTGCATATTTTTTCGGCTTCATTCCCAATTGGCGAACGATACCGCCATAATCGCGGATCAGCCATTCATCAAAAATCGTATCATTTCGGGCAGCGCAATCGGCGATAACTTTTACATTGAACGGCAGGAAAGTTGCTTTTCCAAACGCACCGTCGTGGGAGTGCGTCGCTCTGGTATTCAAACGGTGAGAAGATAAAAGGCCTGTCTTGTCTTCAGACCAGATCACATCTTCGCCAAATAATTCACGATCTGGAAACTCATAACAGGTAGCCATGGTTGAAGCCTTGACCGCTTCATTGCCGCGCTGAATGCCCATGGGGGATCGCACGACAATATCCTTGGCATAGTAATGATTTAGTGTCGCAATGCCGCGATCTTCCCAAATCTCTTTGGTGATCCCAATGATATAGTCTGGAAAATCCTTCCAGCGCTGGCTGAAACCCTTTAGTGCCATTTCAATTCATTCCTTTTGCGGCTCATTTTACTCTATTCTTTGCGCTATGTTTTAGTCTGCGGTCCAGCCGCCATCGATCAATAATGAAGTTCCGGTGACCAAAGCTGACGCGTCCGATGCTAGAAACAACACTGCGCCCATAATGTCTTCAATCTCGCCTACGCGGCCAAGTTTGATTTTTCCTTCAAGCCATTTTACGCGCTCAGGATTGTCGAAGGTCGATTGGGTCATTGGCGTTCTAATAAAGGTAGGCGCGATGGTGTTCACACGGATTTTATGAACCGCCAATTCGATTGCCGACGCTCTGGTGATTCCCTCAATGCCCCATTTTGCGCCACAATATACGGCGCGATCAATGCCGCCCACATGACCCATCTGGCTGGACGTATGAATAATCGATCCGCCCTTGCCTGCTTTGACCATGCCTTTGGCAACGTATTGGGCGACAAAGAATGCTGACTTCAAATCAAGATCGGTGATCATGTCAAAATTATCTTGATCGACTTCCAGATAAGGTTTGGGGTCATTGGTTCCAGCGTTGTTAAAGAGTATATCGAAAGGCTCCATCGCCTCTAGCGCTGCCTCAACGGCGGCGAGATCACCAACATCCATGGAAATGCCTTCAGCAGAGAACCCGGCTTTGTTTACGGCCGCAGCAACTTCTTGCGTTTTTTCCAGCCTCCTTGCTGCAATGACCACATGAGCGCCGGCCTCCGCCAATGCCATCACGCCGCCAAGACCAATACCAGACGACCCGCCCGTGACCAATGCACGTTTTCCGTCTAGACGGAACGAGGGAGTTCTAGGTAAATTACTCATTTTTGTTTCCAAACTTTATCTGGGACAATACGTTCATAGGGACGCGAAAGCTCTTTCATTCGAGCGAACACATCCACACCTATTTGATTGTAGACATCAAGCATATCCCACAACACCCAGTTTTCTCTGATCCGTTGTTTGCCATCGTCACAGACTTCCAGACGCCAGAAATCGAGACTGCGCATATCGACCTTTTTGCCCAAAGGCGGAATTCCATACCAGCCACCATGGGATAAAGTCTGATGCATATCAGGCCAGCCCGTCACGCCCACATAGGCATTTTCTGCGAAAAAATGAAACTCGGTTTTGTCTGGATATTTGCCTCTATCGGGCATTCCAGTGATGAAAGGAATTTGATGCCAGTTTCTAAACCCGCGATGGCCGCGTGCCGTTCCTGTTCCAGCTGGCCCGTACCAGTTCATCTTTTCATGCCAATAGTGCGGCATGTTCATCGCTTCCTCAGGACCATCAGGCACATGCTTTAAATCTGTTAGCATTGCAATAACATGATCTAGGCTTGCATTGGATAACGACTCGTCTCTTTCTCCAGATTGTAGCCCGTCACATGTGGCTGGACCTGGCACACAAAATTCACGTCCCAGACTCGGCACCATGGGCCACACACCAGATTGAAGCATCAATTCTGGAATGTCCCAGATGGCCTGTATTTCGATAACTTTACCATTCTCAAAACGATAGAACTCATGAAATCTCATATGAGCCAAATGCCCCGTGGGAGGAATATCAAGAAAAGGATTTACGAAGGTTCCAAAGTAATGGCCGCCGCAGCCAACCCATTCTTTTCCATTTCCGTCAGGGCCTGAGATCACGATCCAGTCTCGGCGTTCAAGATTAGGAAGGGCCGCCAGCAAGGGCTCATAACAATTGGTATAAAAGTTTTTTGATCCGGTTATATCGTTGAACGGAAAACACATACGTACTTCAAGGTCGGCTGAACAAATCGCTTTAAGCGCATTACGCACTTTGTTCGCATCAAAGTCTGCCTGCGCCCTTCGCAAAGGCGCTAGCAATGCTTTGTTTTTTTCATTCACATCGAAAGGCATAATGTTATTCTGCCGCTTCCTGCGCAGATGCGCCTTCACCGTAAGGAATATTTCGTCCACCATATCGCCGAACGCGCACATTGCATTGCTCCGCATGCCCCACAAAGCCCTCGAGCATGCAAAGCCGTGAACCATATTCACCGATCATAGTGGCCGCTTCATCGGTGAGCACTTTTTGGTAAGAATGTGTTTTCAGGAACTTGCCAACCCATAGACCACCTGTGTAACGCCCTGCTTTTTTTGTGGGCAGAGTATGGTTCGTACCAATCACCTTGTCGCCATTGGCAACATTGGTTCGCGGCCCAAGGAATAACGCACCATAAGAGTGCATTTTTTCCAAAAACCAATCATCGCGATCGGTCATGACCTGGACATGTTCAGAGGCAATGTCATTGGCAACATCCAGCATTTCTTCATAGGTGTTACAAAGGATGACCTCCCCGTAATCCTCCCAGCTTTTACTAGCTGTCTCTGCCGTTGGCAGGATTTTTAAAATACGGGAGATTTCATCCAATGTGTCGTTTGCAAGCTTTTCAGAATTGGTCACCAATACAGCTGGGGAGTTATACCCATGTTCAGCTTGTCCCAAAAGATCGGTAGCGCACATTTCTGCGTCAACCGTATCATCGGCAATCACCATGGTTTCTGTCGGCCCTGCGAATAAATCTATACCAACGCGGCCATAAAGCTGGCGCTTTGCTTCCGCCACGAAAGCATTACCTGGGCCTACCAACATGTGAACCGGCTCAATCGTTTCAGTACCAATCGCCAATGCGCCGACAGCCTGAATACCGCCGAGCACATAGATTTCGTGAGCACCACCTTTATGCATGGACGCAATCACTGCTGGATTCGGGGCACCTTTAAAAGGCGGCGTTGCAGCAGCAATGCGAGGCACGCCAGCCACTGATGCGGTCAATACCGACATATGGGCAGAGGCCACCATTGGGAATTTACCGCCGGGTACATAACAACCAACTGATTGGACCGGAATATTCTTATGACCCAAAATAACCCCGGGAAGCGTTTCAACTTCGATATCGGTCATAGAGGCGCGCTGGGCTTCAGCAAATTTGCGAACCTGCGTTTGGGCAAAATCAATGTCTGCCATTTCGCAGGTCGTTACTTTTTGCATCAACGCTTCAATATCAGAAGACGAAAGGCGAAAGGAAGGCGGTGTATAATTGTCAAACTTTCCTGCGAGTTCGCGCACTGCCTCATCACCACGCGTTTCTATATCAGCCAGAATAGCTTCAACATTCGAGCGCACTTTGGCATCATCTTCGGCTCTTGCGCCTTCGCTTTTGGCTGTTTTCAGATGTTTGATCATCTGTTCTCTCCCGCACTATTTATTCTAGATTGTGTAAGTCTTAGTTTTCTATTTTTGATGATTGGGTCCGGGCGCAATCGCCTCGCCGCGATCATATTTTTCCCATCCCTCACCCTTGAAAGGATCAACTCCCAACTGTTGCAAAACGGCGGGAAAATCGACCATCACCCAATTATCAACAATCTTGCCGTCCACAACTTTCCAAAAATCCATATAGCGAATTTCAACACGTTTTCCTGTGGGCGCTATGCCCATAAACTCTCCTGAATGGGTGGCCTCCTGTCGGCCAAATGCTGCCATCCATTCACCTTCTGCAAGACGTGCTTCATCTATGCAGATCTTGTCCGAAAAGGCTGCTTGGAAGGGCCGTTGCCAATTATCCTGAAACTCTCTTAGTCCCTGCTTGGCGCCGCATCCGGCATTGCCCATCCAGCGAAAGCTTTCCGCGAAAAACGAAACCATGCCGTTGATTTTATGATCGTTCAGACCATCAACCATGTTTTCCACGACCGAACGTGTGACCTCGGTTTTAGTAAGATCATTGTCTTTTGTCAGATAAGCCTGCTCAGGCCGACTGCCCGCGCTAGATACATTATTCGCGCCATTAGTCATCAAAGCGCGCTCCAGTATTCACATCAAACAAATGGCAAATGCTGGCTGGGATTGATGCTTGGATATTATCTCCGATATTGGCGCGGAATTCTTTGCCGGCCTTAATCGAGACCAATTCACCACCAGCTTTCACGCTTACCATTGAGGCTTCGCCTAATAATTCCATGGAATAAACCGGAGCGCTTATTTGTCCGCCTTTTGTAACGATTTTCGAATCCTCTGCGCGATAACCAAGTACGATTTTTCCCTCATGCTTTTTCGGCAAACCTGTCACTTTGACATTCTTACCTGTGAACACGCCCTTGCTGATTTCGCCATGCATCAGGTTCATGGCAGGTGAGCCGATAAAACTGGCTACAAATGTATTGGCTGGGCTATCATAAATTTCAGTCGGCGTTCCCACTTGCTGAACAATACCTGCATTCATCACAACAACTCTGTCGGCCAAGGTCATGGCTTCGATCTGGTCATGAGTCACATAGATTGTCGTTGTTTTCAGCGTATTTTGCAGGTTCTTAATCTGGGCGCGTGTTGAGACACGCAGCTTGGCATCCAGATTTGACAGCGGCTCATCCATCAGGAAAACGGTTGGCTCTCGAACGATTGCGCGGGCAAGTGCGACACGCTGGCGCTGGCCGCCCGATAGTTCTGCGGGGCGACGATGGGTAAAGTCGTTCAGCTCCACCATATCGACCGCGCGCTGAACCCGCTCTTGGTGGGTCGCCGGATCAACCTTACGGATCTTGAGCGGGAAACGAATATTCTCCCAGACCGTCATGTTTGGATAAAGACCATAGCTCTGGAACACCATGGCAATGTCGCGATCTTTAGGTTCAAGATTGTT
>JAFMHL010000005.1 GCA_017854535.1 Nitratireductor sp. | reverse complement strand
ATAAATCAAATCTTGCCATCAAAACCTCCATCAATGGATGTCTTGAATCTGATTTATCAAAGTAAATCAATATTCTGAATTGGGTTCACACCCTAGTTCTTTATTTCAAGGAGAAATTTGATGAAAATCTTTATTCTAATTGTAGCAACAATACTAACAATTATTATTGGGCCTCCTCAATCATTTGCGGAAACCTTATGTACTACAAAACTGGAAGTTGAGAAATTAATTTCTGGTAAGTCAGTACGTTTCAAATTCAAGGAGAATGGTAAAACGCGGTCAGCTAGCATTCGATATCATAAGAATGGGAAAACAACAGTAATCACTGATAAAGGTATCCGTCATACAGACGGCGCAGTGGCAATACTATCCATCGCTATGAGCCCTCTCGGAATGGACCTGTTCGTTTTAAGTTACAGATTAAAGATTCGTGTTGAAAATTTTGCCAAATTTTTTACAAAAGGTGCGCCAAGCCGATCGGCGTTGTCTCCCTGCAGTTCGATTTTCTTCTTGAATGCATCTTCAAAACATCCTGTCTCTATTGACAGCGTACCGTACGGTACGGTACATAAAGTATGTAATTTTGGGAGAGCAGGTCGCGTGAACCAGCAGGTCAACATTTCGGGCAAGAGCCAATCGCTGAAAGGCGAAGGCGTATTTGCGCGCAAAGATTTGGGCTCTAGTTTGGAAGCTGCAGCTCCAAGCGATGATGCCACGTCTGAGCTTTCTTCCCGTCAAAAAGAAGTGCTTTCCGTTGTTCTCGATCTGATGGTGGAAGAGGGCGATGGGTTTTCTTTGGCTAAAGTTGCCAAGCGGGCAAGCTGCTCAAAGGAAACGCTCTATAACTGGTTTGGTGATAGGGACGGGCTATTGACCGCCACGGTTCAATGGCAGGCATCAAAAGTGCGCATGCCAGGCCTTAAAGGCGAAAAAGTTAGCGGCGATGATTTTCGCGACAGTCTGATTGCCTTTGCTGACAACTGGCTGACGGTCATTACAGGCGATGTTTCCGCAGCGCTGAACAGATTGGCGATTTCTCATGCGGGTTCGGGAAAGAGCCGTCTCGGCGAGATCGTTTTGCAAAATGGTCCATTGGCGATGACTTCTCGTTTGCGCCCGATTTTCGAAATTGGGCTTGCTTCGAACCTCGTTAAATTCGATAGCATTGATGCAGCGCTCAAAACCTTTTTTGGCCTTGTGGTGGGTGACTGGCAAATTCGTAAATTGCTGGGCGAAACGACAAAGCCATCGCTTTCGGGCATCAAGATCACTGCCATTCGGGCAGTGGATGAATTCCTGCTTCTTTACGGGGCTGGCAATACCAACACTAAACAAACACACACTACATTTTAGGAGAGTAACATGCGTGTATATTATGATCGCGACGCCGATCTAAACCTTATCAAAGGCAAAAAAGTTCTGATCATCGGTTATGGTTCGCAAGGCCGTGCCCATGCCATGAACCTGAAAGATTCAGGCGCCAAGCATATGGCAATCGCGCTTCGTGCCGGTTCTGCCACTGCGAAGAAAGCTGAAGCTGATGGCTTCAAAGTCATGACCGTTGCTGAAGGCGCAGCTTGGGCTGACCTGATGATGATGGCTGCACCAGACGAATTGCAGGCTGGTATTTATAAAGATCACATCGAAGGCAATATCAAAGACGGCGCTGCAATTGCGTTTGCTCACGGCCTCAACGTTCACTTTGGTTTGATCGAACCAGGTTCTGCCATCGACGTTTTGATGATCGCGCCAAAGGGCCCTGGCCATACGGTTCGCGGTGAATATCAAAAAGGTGGCGGCGTTCCTTGCTTGATCGCAGTTCATCAGGACGCCTCCGGCAATGCCCACGACCTTGGCTTGTCATACGCATGTGGCGTTGGTGGCGGCCGTTCAGGCATCATCGAAACGACCTTCCAGGAAGAGTGCGAAACAGATTTGTTCGGTGAACAGGCTGTTCTTTGCGGCGGTGTAGTTGAACTGATCCGCGCTGGTTTCGAAACACTGGTTGAAGGCGGCTATGCCCCTGAAATGGCCTATTTCGAGTGCTTGCACGAAGTGAAACTGATTGTTGATTTGATCTATGAAGGCGGCATCGCCAACATGAACTACTCGATCTCAAACACAGCTGAATGGGGCGAGTATGTTTCTGGTCCGCGCGTTATCACGGCTGAAACGAAGAAAGTCATGAAAGACATTCTTACTGATATTCAAACCGGTAAATTTACTTCCGAGTGGATGCAAGAATGGCATTCAGGTGCGGCACGCTTCAAAGCAACCCGCCGTTTGCATGACGGCCATCAGATCGAAGAAGTTGGTGAAAAACTTCGCGGCATGATGCCTTGGATCAAGGGCAACGCCTTGGTTGATAAGTCGAAGAACTAATCCAAGACTTTTTAGTTTACCCGTCCTCACTTTGTTGCGGGCGGGTGGCTGGATTAAAGGCAACGCCTTGGTTGGTAAGTCGAAGAAATAAAGCTTGCGAAGTGGTTAGTAGTTAGTGGGAAGTGGAAGTTATTATTGAATTGGATTTAATGATTTTCACTAACGACTACCTACTAACCGCTACCCTCTAACAACTACATACTAAGAACTTCGCCGGAGGCAATTTCAGATGACCCTGAAACGATTTGCGACTGAATTTGGAATGGGTGTCGACCTGCGCGGGCAGGACTATACCAAAGCTGCTGTGCGCGCTGTTAAGGATGCACTGTATCGCAATTCGCTAACGGTTGCCCATGCGTTGGGCAAAGATCCATCCGAAATGGTGGTCAAATGCGTTATCGGCGTCGCCAAGCCTGACGCTGTTGATACGGCGGAAGTTGCTAGGGTGTTCCCCTATGGGGATATTACAGTTACTGCCGAACATGGCGGTCTGGATCAAGGAAAGCCCGACACAGGTGGCGTTACCACGATTGCCGTTGCTGCTGTTCAGGTTTGGCTGGACGTTTAGGGCTTTGCCTCAAGACTTAGCCTTTGTATGGCACCATCCAAACGGGTGTGAAATAGGGAGATTTGCAATATTTCACCCGTCCATTGGGCGTGCGCCAATTGTTCCAGTTGGCGCGAAAACCTGGTGCTTGCTTCTTACACCAGGAGACATGTTGAGGATTGGCGAAGGCTTTAGCGGCTTCGCGTTTTACGACATAGTCCGCAATGGTGAAAAAGCTGGTAAATGCTTGGGCTGGGGCAATGCTTGATAGAGAGATTGCGATAGCAAGCGGTGCTACCTTGAATAATTTCTTGGATGATTGTATTTGCAAAGCGTTGCTCCAGGGTTGAAAAGTTCAATGGATTTGCGAATAGAATGCATGACCCTGATAAAACGGGCAAGCCCCTTTTAGGCTCATTTTCTGTGTTAAAATGAGACACTTGCAATTGGCATGATAATCGCAACAGACCAGCTTACCGAACAAAGGAGATGCGTCATGAGCTTTGGATTGCGTAAAATTGAAACACCTGTTGAAGAAACCATGGTTGAGGCGGCTCGCGACATACCGAGTCGTAGAGCAGATCATCGCCGGCGCATGTTGAAGGGTGCTAACCTGTATTTCAATAATGGCTATGGCGCCTATGACTGCACAGTTAAGAATATGTCTGAAGGTGGCGCGATGGTGCTGATGGAAGATAGTTCCGGTTTGCCAAGCGTCTTCGATTTCAATCTGAAAGGTGATGCCTCTGCGCGATCTGCGAGCATTAGCTGGCGTAAAAACGGCATGGCCGGAATTAAATTTTTATAAGCTGACTTGGTTCCTCTGATCGGGGTTTGGGAGGATGCCGATTATTTGGAAGTGAAAGGCGTGGCTTTGGCTGCGCCTTTTTCAGTTTCCCCAAAAGAAATGAGAGCCGAACAAATTGTACGGCTCTCTAATCAATCCGAAATGTGTTTGGGGCGCATCCCGAATTGATATTGCAAAAGCAGTTTATTGATACTGTGCGTAGACAGTTTCCGATCTGAACCCTGCTGCAAAGCCCGCTGGGCTTGGCGTCCAGTTACACTGGGTTCCAAAGCAGGAAAGATTGCCGCCCAGAAATTGCTGCCCGTTTCCGCACCCTCCAGCTTGAAGCGAGAAATTGCCCCCGCCGCCAAAAGCCTGACCACCGCATTGTGTTCCAGCACCATTTGCTGTGTAGCCCCCATTGCATATTCGAACATAGACGGAGCCAGCCAGTGTGACGGCCAGACATTGGGAAGGATTTTGTCCGGGCTGGGGCGCGATATTATTGGGTGCAATATTGCGGGTTGAGTTTTGCGCGAGAGCGGACGTGCCGGATACAATCAGGATTGCAGAGAGAATTGATGTGGATTTCAGTGCCTGTTTCATTTTTAACTCCTAAGAATGCCCCGTTGATAAATTCTGATATCTGCTCACCATTGGATGAGGTTTCGCCGTCGTTTAATGATGGCCCTTGTGGTGTTCGTGGGTATGGCAGTTGGTGCCGCCATGGCAGTGGCGATGCCTGTGGTTGCCTCCGCCTGCGATGATGCCACCAATAATACCGCCGATGACGCCACCAATCGGATTTTGTGGCTGGCCACCTTGAGGTGGAATACAGGTGATGCCGATGGTTCTTCCCCACTGATCCTGGGTAACTTGCATAGCGTAACCGGGCGGACAGTTTTGCCCGATTACGGGGCCAGGTGGTGGCGGCGGTTGATTGCAATTAAAGCCGATGCATGGTTGAGGTGAGGGCGCAATGTTATTGGGAGCGATGTTCCGGGTTGAATTCTGCGCCTGTGCCAGCGATGGCATTATGGCCATACCAGCTGCCGTCAGAAGTATAATAAATTTTCGCATTGGCCTTTTCCTCCAACTGTCAAAGCTATGTTTTAATGATCTTCGATATGGCGGGAGTATGCCGACAGGAGGCGATCTGTTAAATCAGGTGATTACCCCAATTTACAAAACGAAATTTTGAAGGCAGTTTGTATGAACAAATTGGGGCAAAGAATTTTGATTAAGCGGCCCGCTCAAGAGCAATATGTGCCTGTTTAGTGGTTGATCAGCGGATCAATTTTGATGGGCACTAAACGTCGATCAAGCCGTCTTTCATGGCGCGCACCAACAAAGCAGCAGTGGAATGGACGCTCATTTTTTTCATCAAACTTGTACGATGGCTATCAATCGTTTTTGGGCTTATGCCCAGATGCTGTGCCATCTGATTGTTGGACTGGCCTCGAGCAATGCACTGAAGAACCTCAATCTCTCGGGGCGTGATTTCGCTCGTTACTTTTTGATCATCAAGGATTTTTTTCGCAGCAGGGGAAATGACCATTTCTCCACCGACAATTTTCGCGATGCCTTCGCAAATTTCCGCTGGCGGAGCGTTTTTCAAAAACAGCCCGGATACATTAGCTTCCAGCAGTTGATCAAAAATGGCTGGCGATGGATTGCCAGTGACGATTGCAAACTTTGTATTTGGCGACCAGCGCCTTGCTTCAATCAAAGTTTCAAGGCCGTTGGCTCCTGGCATCGAAAGATCAAGAAGAGCGCAATCGGGTTGAAGTTTCTTAATCATAGAAATCGCCTCAATGCCATTGGATGCGGTTGCAACAACGCTGAAACCATTAATCAAGCCAAGTGCTGTTTTCATGCCCTCGAGGGTAAAAGCATGATCGTCGGCCAATACAATAGTGGTTTTGGTCACTCTGCAATCTCTTCTTTGGTCCGTGATCTGATGGTAAAATCGATCAGGTTGTTTCTGCCATTCGCGCTCCTGTTCTAATTACAGCAAACCGTGGGGGCACAAACAAGGAATAATAGTGGTAATTTGATTTCAGCTGATAGAGCGCTGGTGGCTGAATTATCATCTCCAATCAAAGCTAATGCTCTACAGCCATTTATTCAATACTATCTGGATGAAACGCGTAATTTGCGTATTGAGCAAATGTTAAAGCCAGATATTCTCGACAAGTTCAAATCGATCGAGACGGCGACCCCAGACTTTGGATACACCAAAGACAGCATCTGGTTAAAGCTTCACATTGAAAACATGACTGATGATGTTTCCAACTGGCGCATTCTCTTTCGTGAGAATTTTATGCAGCAATTTGCTGTATTCAAAGTTGATGAGGATCGTTCAGTTGATAAGCTGATTTCACAAAATGAACTTTCAAAGTTTGATAGCAGGCCAATCAGCTTCCCAGAATTGGTAGCGCCGCTAGAATTTGACCCTGGTGAAAAGGCGGTCATACTAGTCAGATATGAATCTGGAGGGTCTTCAGAGCTTTCGTTTTCTTTAGAAACATTGGAGAGTTTTGAAGCATTTTCATCAAGGCGAACTGCCAAGAACTTCATCTTTTATGGAATGGTTGTTTTGTTAAGTGTGATCGCTTTGATGGCATTTGTTGCGACACGGCAAACGGCATTTATTGCTTATACTTTTTACACCTTGAGCGCCCTCATGTTCATTGTTCACGGTGATGGAAACGCTTTTCAATATATGTGGCCCAATAGTCCGTTGTTCAACGCATTTGGGACCATATTCTTAGGAACGGCGTTAAGTATTAGTTGCACAATTTTCGCAAGGATATTTTTGCGCACAGCTACATTCCATCCCTTCCTAGATAAAGCATTGCTAGCTATGATCGCTTTGGCGATGGCTATTTTGGTTTCATCCCTGTTTTTTGATCATCAACAAATCAAACGAATTTTGATTTTGACAACGCTGTTTTCCATCGTCCTTGCTACTGTGTCTGGCTTTGTTGCGGCGCTCACACGCTTTAAGGAAGTTCGGTTCTATGTGTTGGCGTGGACTGGTGTTTTGGTATCTGCAAGTATCATGACGGCTCGTCACTGGCTGGGAATTGAGATATCTGAAGAAACCCAGTTCGATTCAATGCGAATAGTTCTTGTGTTAGATTCCACGATGATGGGGTTAGCGATCTGGGATAGTTTGAACCAGGGCAGAAAAGCGCAGCACATGGCGTTGAAATCTAGTCTCGAAAGCACAGAAAGAACGTTAAAACTGAGCACCAGACTGCATGAACTGGAACAAAAATTCGAGGCTGCCGCAAAAATTGCGAAAAGCAAAGACCATCAACTGATCAATACATTGCACGATCTTCGTCAGCCGCTACATGCTCTACGGCTTAACGTGAACAATCTGGCTTACACTGGTGACAAGGCTGGAGATCAAAAATCGGTTGAGCAAACTTTTGACTACCTGGAAAAACTGGTCTCGGAGAGGTTTTCTTCGGCCAATGAACTGGGAAAGAAAACTGATGATATTAATGAGGCGGGAATTAAAGGCGCAATTGGCTGGGATGATAAATCGGAATTGGAGCGCATCCATTTTGATGATATTATGGAAAGCATTCATGATATGTTTTTGTCGGATGCTAAAGAAAAAGCTCTCGATTTTCGAATTGTGAAAAGCTCAAAGAATACTGATGCCAATGCATTGGTGGTTATGCGTATGATCAGCAATCTGATTTCAAATTCAATAAAGTATACGAACAGCGGAAAGATATTACTTGGCGTCCGCAAAGTTGGAAATGCGATGAGGATTGAAGTTCATGACACTGGCGATGGCATGAGCCGGCAAGAGTTTGAGTCGGTTAAGAGGCGGTCAGCTCAGCTTGATAAGAATGCACAGCTTGCTCAAGGAAGCGGACATGGTTTGGCGATCGTTGAAGAGTTGGCTCAGTTACATGGATATAACTTTGACATGCTTTGCGAGCGTATGAACGGTCTAAGCTTGGGAATTAAACTTCCCATCAGAAATTGACATGATCTGGTTGACAATTTTCCTTTGATCGCCGCGTATGTCTGGTTCAAGTATTCGAACCAAATGCACGAACTGGAACATCATGTCACTCCGTATTGCAACTTTCAACGCTGAAAATTTGATGCAGCGATTTGATTTTTCCGGCTATCGCAACGAACTGCGCCGTGACCGATCCTTGCAGATGCTAGACATCAAAGATGAAAAGCAATTTCAACAATTAGAACAAGCCCGTGTTGTCGCTCATACGGATGACACGATGCAGTTGACTGCTCTTGCTATCGCCGACTGCCAAGCGGATATCGTATGCCTGCAGGAAGTTGAAAATCTAGATACGTTGCATGCGTTCGAATATGGATATTTGTTCAAGATGGTTGGGGCAGGGTATCGGCACAAATATCTTGCTGAGGGTAATGACGGGCGCGGAATTGATGTGGCTGTGATGACGCGTTCTGAAACTGGAGATGGGCAGGAGATCGAGTTTGTAAGAATGCAGAGCCACGCGCATTTGACCTATGAAAATCTCGGGCTGATGAATGACGATTTGCGCGAGATGGGAGAAGAACCCCATGAACGGATTTTTCGACGCGATTGTTTGGAGTTGGATTTAAGGGTTGGTGGCAAGCCCCTGACCCTGTTTATTGTGCATTTCAAATCAATGGGGCCTGGCAAGAATGGTGTCGACGGGCGTGAATACACGATGCCGGTCAGACTGGCTGAGGCAAAAGCCACCCGTATGATTATCGAGGAAAAATTTGGCAAAGGCAAAACGGATAACAAGCGCTGGATGATATGCGGAGACATGAATGATTATCGTTCTCGGATAGTTATTACAGGCGATCGCCATTCCGGTTACAAGTTTGATCCGGCAAATGAACCAGCTGCAGGCTTTGATCCTTTGATGGAAGGTGGTTTTAGTGAGAACCTTGTTCTGCGCCGTCCCAAAATGGATCAGTGGACCTTGTATCACTCGCGCGGGCCTGAGGAGCAGCATTTGTGCCAGCTGGATTATCTTCTTGCCTCTCCTTCATTTGCACAGAAAAACCCTAAAGCAATCCCGCAAATCATTCGCAATGGCCAACCCTATCGCACGCCCTTTCCAAAAGGGCAGGTGGTGGATCGATATCCAAGAACTGGCTGGGATAGACCAAAGTCTTCTGACCACTGTCCTGTGGTCGTAGAAATGAATATGGTTTGATTTTCCTGCTCTTCTCCGGGGAGCAAATAAACAAAAAATTGGTAATTACCTCAATGCTTACTTTATTTGAAATTGCAGCGCTTCTCTTGGCCATTTCCGCGTTTTTTGGATGGGTCAACCACGTGTTTATTAAACTGCCTCACACAATTGGCTTGCTCGTGATGGCACTTGTAACGTCGCTGGTTTTGTTATTGGCTGAGCATTTGTTCCCGGCGCTCTCGATCACAAACACAATGCAGTCGGCAATTCGGCAAATTGATTTTTATTCTACTGTCATGGAGGGAATGCTTGCGTTTCTTTTGTTTGCTGGTGCGCTCCATGTGGATTTTGATTTTTTGAAAGATCAGAAATGGGCGATTGGAATATTGGCAACCGTTGGCGTGTTGATTTCAACAACGATTGTTGGAACGGGTTTTTGGTTTTTGGCCGGTTTGTTTGGCATAGAACTTCCGTTTATGTGGGCGCTTGTGTTTGGTGCACTTATATCTCCTACTGACCCTGTCGCTGTTTTATCGTTGTTGAAATCTGTCAATATTCCTCATTCGCTCGAAGCCAAGATCGCAGGGGAATCACTGTTCAATGATGGGGTGGGAGTTGTGGTTTTTACAATCCTTTTGGCGATCGCAGCAGGATCTTCGGCATCGGGAGAGCAGGTGGACGCAGCCCATATTGCCGAACTGTTTTTTGTTGAAGCAGGCGGTGGCGTATTGCTGGGATTATTCACGGGTTGGATTGCCTATCGGGCCATGGCGACCATGGATCAATATTCTCTTGAAATCCTGATCACACTTGGCGTTGTCGCAGCTACCTATGCAGTTGCTATCCGGCTTCATATTTCGGGACCCATTGCCGTTGTGGTAACCGGATTGCTTGTTGGTAATCGCGGCGCACGAATTGGCATGAGCGAAGAAACACGAAAGCATTTGTTTGAGTTTTGGGAGTTGATTGACGAAATATTGAACTCGGTTTTGTTCCTTCTTATCGGCCTTGAGGTTTTGATCCTTACATTTGACCCTACATTTGGATGGTTGGCACTTTGCAGTATTCCATTGGTTTTAATCGCGCGATTGACAGCGGTCAGTCTGCCGATCATCAGTCTGTCGCGCATACTTCCTTTTACAACAGGTGCAATTCCGGTTTTAACATGGGGAGGATTGCGCGGTGGCATATCGGTTGCGCTGGTATTGTCCTTACCAGACAATGAATTCAAACCTGTGATTTTGATTGCTACTTATGCGGTGGTTTTGTTTTCTATTATCATTCAAGGGATGACAGTGAAAAAGGTCATTTCAAAAACCGTTGATCCAACATTATTGTAGCTAAGAAGGTACAAATGACCGGACAGCAACGCCCCGCTGCCCAGTCATTTGGCTTTTGCCAGATTTTGGCCTGGCTTAAGGCGAACTGTGCTGCCGGAAGTTCCGCCGGAAATAGCAGCGAGGGGAGCTGGTATTTCCCGTCCGGCAACACAGGTTTTCAAGGCGGATTTCAAGGTATGATTTGAAATGGCTGCCTTAAATGATGACTTGTTTTTGGGGTCGCCGTATCGCATGGCAGGAACAAGTCATCGTACCAACCGCAATGGCGTGGGCCGCCTTGCTGATTGATCTGAGAATTTGATGATTAGTTTGTTGTGTCACCCCTCACATTAAAGCCGCATCTGGTTTTCAAACAGTTCCTCATATCCGATTGGACTAGGAAAGGTTGACCTTCAATTCTGGCGTGAAAGGGGGGTAAATTGGGCAGAAAAAAGAGTAAATGTGCCTATTTGGTGGTTTCAACTTACTCACATTTAAAATGGTGGCAAATCACATTTGTGACGCATTGTGGAATATTTCGTGTTGTTGCAAGCTTGTGATCGCTAATTTTGCTCCAATTTGTCTTTTTTGGAAAACAGACAATGACGTTTTCATGGTTTGATAGATTGACCTTGTGTCCTGTGGAATTTATCAGGGTTTAACAGGAGAAAGCTTGAACTTATTGTTCATGCACAAAGAGATGGGTTGAGGAGAATATGGCTGATTTTTTCGAGTTGGAAACACTGGCACTTCACGCTGGTCATGTGCCAGATAGTGATCACGGTTCGCGTGCCGTTCCGATCCATCAAACTACTTCTTATGTTTTCAAAGATGCCCGTCAGGCTGCCGCATTATATAATCTTGAAGAGGGCGGACATCTTTATTCCAGAATATCAAATCCAACCGTTGCAGTCTTAGAGCAGCGCTTGGCGGCGATGGAAGGTGGCGTTGCTTGTGTGGCGACTGCATCTGGCATGGCGGCGCTTTCATGCACCACAATGATGCTGGTTTCTGCAGGTGATCATATTGTTTCAACGGCTCAACTTTATGGTGCCAATATCAATTTGCTCAAGAATACGATGCCCCGCTTTGGTGTGGAGACAACATTTGTTCATGGGCGTAATCTTGATGGCTTGAAAGCTGCGATCCAAGAAAACACCAAATTCATTTTTTGTGAGATGATTGGCAATCCTGCGCTCGACGTTCTTGATGTGGAAGCTGTTGCGAAAATTGCAGAGGAAGCGGGCATTCCTCTTGTGATGGACGCGACGTTCTGCACGCCATATCTCTTTAAGCCGCTTGACTACGGGGTAAACGTCATCGTTCATTCAGTGACCAAATGGCTTGGCGGTCATGGGACCACTATTGGCGGTGCGATCATTGACGGTGGTAATTTCAATTGGGGACAGAACGATAAATTTCCGACCCTCACTTCGCCCTACTATGCTTTGGATGGAATTGTGTTTTGGGAAGAGTTTGGGCCCGCTGCATTGACGATGCGGCTGCGTGCTGAGGCTATGTATAATTTTGGTCCTTCCTTGTCGCCGATGAGTGCTTTCCAGCTTCTTCAGGGAATTGAGACACTGCCATTACGCATGCAACGCCATATGGAAAACACGGCCAAGATGGTTGACTATTTATCCAATCATGAGGCCGTTAGCTGGGTACGCCATCCCAGCAAGCCGGATCACCCCGACTACGAAGTAGCCAAACGTCTTTTACCTAAAGGTGCGGGTTCCGTTATCGGTTTCGGTGTTAAAGGTGGACGGGCCGCAGGTGCAGCTTTTATCGAAAATGTTGAGGTTGCCTCCCATCTTGCGAATGTAGGGGATGCCAAAACTTTGGTTATTCATCCAGCCTCTACGACCCACTCGCATATTTCCGCTGAAGATATGAAAACAGGCGGCTTGTCAGATGACATGATCCGTCTTTCTGTTGGTCTCGAAAATTTTGATGACCTGAAAGCTGATTTTGATAAGGCTTTGAAAATCGCTTCTCGTGTCGGGGGAGCAAAATAATGAAGATCGAGATTGATGGAAATGAAGTTCATGTGGCTACGGGTGGGAAACCCCATCAAGATGGGTTGCCATTTGTTGTGTTTTTACATGGAGCGGGTAATTCGCATTTGACCTGGATATCGCAAACCAGAGCGATTGCATTTGACGGATATAATGTGATCGCTCCCGATATGCCTGGCCACAACCTGTCAAAAGGTGATCCGATTGAAGGCATAGAAGCGCAGGCTAATTGGTATGTTGATTTGCTCAAAGCGTTAAACTGCAAAGACGCCGTTTTGGTTGGTCATAGCCAAGGCGGGATTATTGCTATTGAGATTGCCAAGAAAGCGCCGGAGCTAGTGAAGGGTATCGGTTTTGTTGCTACGGCAGCTGCTATCGCAGTCAATGATATGCTCATCAATATGGCCGAAAACAAGCAATATCGCGCTATCAGTTCCATGACCTCTTGGGGATTGGGACCACAGTCTCATATGCATGAAAACACTTGGCCGGGTGCATCCAATGTTTTTATGGGGATTGAAGTAATGGAACTTAATCAGCAAGCAGCTTTACCAAGAGATCTGAAAGCCTGTGCCGCCTATGATAATGGTTTGGAGACCGCAGCAAGCCTTAACATTCCAACGATTTGTATAGTTGCTGAAAAAGATAAAATGACGCCAGTCAAATTAGGCAAAGCACTAGCAGCTGCATTGCCGCAAAATGAGATGCATATCATTGCCAATTCTGGCCATACAATTCCCCATGAAAAGCCCAGAGAAGTAAATGCTTTGCTTCGAGGATTTTTGAAACGGGTTTTTCAAGCACCGTAACTCAGGTCAGAATCTTCGTTTTTGATAATACGTCCAAAAATTTGATTTCCATGGAGACTAAATGACAAATTCGATAAAAAAAGTATGCGTAATTGGTGCGGGCACAATGGGATCGGGCATCGCTGCTCAGGTAGCCAATGCTGGTGATCAGGTTTTGCTTCTGGATATGCCCTCAAAAGATGGCTCCCGCAATGCGGTTACAGAGCGCTCTTTGAGCAGGATTGAAAAGTCAGATCCACCATTGCTTATGAGGCCTAAAAATATCGAGCGCATTGAAATTGGCAATATTGAAGATGATTTGGCGAAGATTGCCGATTGTGACTGGATCGTTGAAGCGATTGTCGAGCGCCTCGAAATTAAACGCAGTCTTTATCGTTCTCTTTTGCCTCATCTAAAAGAGGGCGCGATGGTGTCATCCAATACATCAACCATTCCGATTTCACTATTGATGGAAGATATGCCGGATCAATTGCGCAAGCGTTTTTGCATCACACATTTTTTCAATCCAGTTCGCTATATGCGCTTGCTTGAATTGGTTGAAGGGGAAGAATCTGAACCTGAAGTGATGCGTGTCCTGGCCGACTACAATGATCGCATGCTTGGAAAAGGTGTTGTTGAGTGCGCAGATACACCGGGCTTTTTGGGCAACCGCGTTGGAGTTTTTGCCATGCAAGCCGCAATCCATGAGGCTGGTGAACTAGGTATCAATATCGAGGACGCAGACGCGATTTTTGGCCGACCAATGGGCATTCCAAAAACAGGTGCCTTTGGACTTTATGATTTGATCGGCGTTGATCTGATGGCTGATGTGGTGCGTTCGCTACGTTCTATTCTTCCCCAAGGCGATCCTTTCCATGAGGTTGGCGCGGAAAATGTGCTCATCAACTCGCAGATTGAAAAAGGCTTTACGGGCAATAAAGGGAAGGGCGGTTTTTATGCCGAGATCGACGGCGAACAAATGGCGCTTGATCTTGGAACAGGCGAATGGCGTCCACGCTCAAAACAATTGCCTGAAATTTCAATCAAGGGCGAGAAACAGGGAGTGACAGCTCTGCTTTCTGGTTCTGACAAATTGTCGAATTTCGCATGGAAGGTTCTTGCGAGAATTCTGACCTATTCCGCTAGCCTTATTCCAGAAGTCACCACGACACCACAAGACATCGATGATGCCATGAAGCTTGGCTATAACTGGGTTAAAGGTCCGTTTGAATTGATTGATGAAATCGGTTCAGAGGTAATTGTGTCTCGTCTTGAAGCTGAGAAATTTCATGTGCCGGAATTCTTGCAACATGCGCGGGGCTCAAAATTTTACAAAGTAGTAGGCGGCGCATTGAAGGTTCGTCACTGGGGTGGGGAATTTCATCCAATTAAGTTGCCAAAGGGCGTGGTGCGTTTCCATCTTACGCGACAAACTTTGAGGCCGATTATGGAAAATGCGTCAGCTAGCCTGTTCCATCTTGACGGCGGCGAGCGGCTGGTTGAATTTCATTCCAAAGCAAATGCGCTGGATGGCGACTCCATGAAAATTGTGATGGCAGCGGCGAAAGATCCAGGTCCCGGGATCATTGTTCACAATGACGGCCAGCATTTTTCTGCCGGTGTAAATCTTGAAAAATTTCTTGAGATGATTGAAGCGAAAAACTGGAGTGGGATCGACAGCTTTTTACATGAATTCCAATTGGCAGTCGAAGCGCTGCTTTATTGCAACGCTCCGGTTATTGGCGCTCCATCAGGGTTGGCCATTGGCGGTGGATATGAAGTTTTGGCCCATTGTGACAAAGTGGTAGCCCACAGCAATTCGGTCATGGGATTGGTTGAAACGCTTGTTGGCGTTGTGCCTGGCGGGGGCGGGGTGAAGGAGACCTATCTTCGCTGGTTCAAACGCACAGGTGATTGGGAAAAGGCGGCTTTGAATACGTTCAACCAGATTGGCTACGGACAAACGGGTACCTCGCCGGACCTGTCCGCGAAACTGGCTTATTTTGAACCCGAGCGTGATAGTCAAGTGATGAACCGTGACCGTTTGGTCGAGGCAGCAAAGACAGCTCTTCATGAAATGGCGAAGACTTATAAGCCAAGACAAAAACCAGAGTTTACGCTTGCAGGCGGAGCAGCCTATGACGGGATGTCTGCTATTTTGCAAAAAGGCAGGGATAAGGGTTGGTTCTTCCCGCATGATGTGACTGTTGCCTCGCAAATTGCATGGATAGTGACGGGCGGAAGCGGAAGTGCAAAGCAAGATGTTACAGAGACTGATATGTACCGTTTCGAGCGGGAAGCTTTCATTCGACTTGCTAAAACGCCTGAGACCCTAGCGCGCATAAAAGGCATGCTTAGCGGCAGTGGTGTGCGGCGCAATTGATGGGTTTATGGTTTTAGTTGACCTTACTAAGCCATAGTGTTGCAGCAGAAACCAACAGACATGCAATCGCAATCAAATCGGCATAGATAACCTTGGTCATGTTAGCATTGTAATCTGAAGTGGTCAGCGCCAACCACAAGAATGTAGTCGCGCTGACTAAGCCGCCGAGAATGGCCACTATACGTATTGAAGGCTCAAATGCTGCGTAGATTAAAAATGCTCCCAAAAGAGTAAAGAGAACAGCACGATGACGCATCAGGATAAGTAAATTTGGGTCTTCGATTTTCACATCGTATAGCGAAATTAGTTGCGAAGCTCCAAAGGCTCCCATCAATGGCAGAATATGAATAACTCCGGCAATGACCAACATGCTGATGGTGATGTAATTCATGCAATGTCCTTCAAGATTTCTTCTTTGTAGTTTAACGCCCAAATTGCCATGATAAAATTACCTCAAAGGTAAATTCTATTTAGGTGTGTTTGTGTCCAATTATTGATGGTTATTGAAAGTCGTTAGTATTGTCTGACGAAACAAATTCAAATTGCACGTTTAACGTTATGGCGATGGAAATATCTAAACGATAAAATCGCAACTGACCGGGGACCCCTACCCACACCACCCGGTCAGGTCGCGAGTACGCAGGGATGTCTAACCCACAACTCGGCAAGTTTTGTTCTTTGGAACAATTCCCTGCAGCGTGCTTGCGGCTGGCACGGGGCTTTGATGTTTATTAAATTACATGCTTGCCCGTCTGTCAGGAATCTGGCCTACTGCCTTTAATAAATTTATTTGGCAGAAAGGCCTATTATGAAGCTTTGGTATTCACCCGCATCACCCTTTGTTCGTAAATGTTTGATCCTGGCCCATGAACGGGATTTGGCTGACAAAATCGAATTGATGGATGCCGCTGCAAATGTTGTTAGTCCTGATCAGCGAATTATGGCTTCAAATCCGACTGGCAAAATTCCAACGATGGTATTGGAAGATGGAACTGTGCTGTTCGATAGTCGCGTGATTTGTGCTTATCTTGATAGCATTCATGATGGCAAGAAACTCACGCCACGTTCTGGCGCAAAACGGTTTGAGATCATGACCCTTGAAGCACTTGGCGATGGGATTATGGATGCAGCGGTGAACAACCGATATGAAACAGCCTTACGTCCAGCCGAGTTTCAATGGAAACCATGGAGCGATGGACAGATGGGCAAGGTGAATGCGGCACTTGATCAAATCGAAGAAAAATGGCTGAAATCCTTGGGCCGCACACCCAATATGGGTTCTATAACGATTGCTGCTGCTTTGGGGTATTTGGAGTTTCGCTATCCTGATTTGAAATGGCGTAAGAACCGCAAGGGTTTGGCGCGCTGGTTCAAGCGTTTTTCGGCGCGTCCTTCTTTTATTGCCAGTAAGCCAGACTAAGCGAAAAGTTTACTGCTTTTTTCTGACATCGGAAGGCCGCATGTTAAACTCGCGTAAATAGCAGCGGGCGAAATATGAGCTGGATGAAAAGCCACAATTTAAGGCGATATCGAGCGTGGAAAGATTTGTGTGAATCAGAAGTTCTCTGGTTTTTTCGAGGCGTAGGGAGAGATAATATTTGGCAGGCGAAACGCCGAGCTTGCGCATGAATGTTCGCTCAAGGTTTCTCACGCTGGTATTGATACGCCCCGCTATTTCTGAATTTGCCAAAGGCACTTCAAGATTTGCCAGCATAATCTCAACGGAAAGCTGAAGAGCCGGGGGCATCGTATCCATCCGTATAATGCTGCCAGACCTTTGGTGGTCAGAGGCATTTCGAATTCGGTCTAACTGGAAGTTATTGGCAATTTTAAGCGCGATCTCTTTGCCGTGTTCTTTGCTGATAATGTCCAGCATCATCTCCATGCCAGCCAATCCACCAGAGGCGGTGTAGCGATTATTGTCGATCACATAGAGATCGTTGACAATGTCGATATTAGGGAAAGTTTCGTGAAAAGCAGGCAGGCCTTCCCAATGGATGGTGCAGCGCGCATTGTTTAACAATCCCGCTCTCGCCAATATCCAAGAGCCTAAGGACAATCCGCCCATTCTTACGCCGTTTCGGGCGAGTTGAACCAGATGTGAACTCAGCTTTGCGCGATAGGGTGGGTCGAATTCATGACTGGCAACAACGAACATATAGTCTGTTTGAATATCTGAGCTGAATTTGTCCTGTACGTCGATGGTCATACCATTTGATGCAGGAACTTTTTCGCCATTATGGCTGACCATGCGCCATTGGAAAAACTCGCCACCCATGACGTGATTTGCTCCGCGTAGGCTTTCAACGGCCGACATGAGACACATAGCCGAAAAACGCTCAATCAGCAGGAACGTCATCATGATGGGTTTATTATTTTCGTTCACTTGTTTGCAATTTTCATCGGTTAAACTGTCTCCAGTTTTCTTTTATCATATTTGTTCTGAAAAACCTTTCTAGATTTTTTATGGCTAGCTTTTCAAATGATTCCCATTTCGGAATTGGATGTATGCAACGGAGCTGTATATCTGGGAATACTTTGAGCAAAATTGATCCCTATTCACTTGATGATGCTCTTAGCTTTGAATTGCTCAAGGTAAATGCGGCACTTTCTTTCCATAATGCGTCAATTCAACAAGGTTTGATGATCTGAAATCTGCTGCCTGTTGACGCGGCTTTAGCAATGTGGTGCCATAGGGGAGAGGGCGATGAATAAAATCATCTATTTCCCGTATTGCGCCGGACACGGTTTTTCCATTCAATGAACGGAAAGCCTTGAAATCGCATCAAGAGATAGTTTGCGACTTTCGGGAGGAAATCGAATTAGCGGCTATGTGAATGTCAATGTCATCTGGAGGTATATCGATGACCAATAAGTATGAAACAATCAACAATGAACCTGTGCATGCAACAATCGAGCAATTGGTTGATGACTGCAAGGCAGGCAAAACATCGCGACGTGAATTCCTTGCGTTGGCATCAACATTCGGTCTAACCGCTGCTGCTGCCTATGGTGCTATCGGTCTTTCGCTTCCTTCTGAAGCTTCTGCTGCTGCCCATGCCAAGAAAGGCGGAACACTCCGTATTCTTCAAACTGTTCGTGCTGGTAAAGATCCGCGCACTTTTGATTGGTCAGAGCTTGCAAATGTGCAGCGCGGCATCATCGAATATCTTGTGCAGTATAATCGTAATAGCACGTTCGAAGGCAAGCTTCTTGAAAGCTGGTCAATTTCAGACGACGCTAAAGTTTACACACTGAACGTTCGTAAGGGCGTCAAGTGGAACAATGGCGATGACTTCACAGCTGAAGACGTGAAACACAATATTGAACGCTGGTGTGACAAAGCTGTTGAGGGTAACTCAATGGCAGGACGTTTCGCGACATTGATCGATGAGACAACCCAGAAAGCCAAAGAAGGTGTTATCGAAGTTGTTGACTCGCACACAGTTCGGTTGAACTTGCCAGCTGCTGACATCACGCTGATTGCTGGTATGGCTGACTATCCAGCTGCTATCATGCACTCAAGCTATGACAATAGCGATCCGATGCAGACTAATCTGATCGGTACTGGTCCATACAAGTTCGAAAGCTACGAAGTTGGCGTTAAAGCCGTGCTCGTTCGCAATGAAGGCCACACTTGGTGGAATGAAGGCAATGGCGCATTCCTTGATCGTCTTGAGTTCATCGATTATGGCGAAGACCCATCAGCCTATATTTCAGCGTTTGAAGCTGACGAAGTTGACATGTGCTACGAGTCAACTGGTGACTATGTTGCTATCTTTGATGGCCTCGGTCTTACTAAATCGGATGTTGTTACAGCTTCAACAGTTGTTATCCGTCCGAACCAGGCAGCTGAAGTCGATGGCAAGAAGCCATATGAAGATGCTCGTGTTCGTCGCGCTTTGGCGTTGGCCTGTGACAATCCGAAAATTCTTGAGCTTGGCGTTGCTGGTCTCGGTGTTCCTGCTGAAAACCACCATGTTTGCCCAATCCACCCTGAATATGCAGAACTTCCGCCAATCAGCCGTAATGCTGAAGAAGCAATGAAGCTTATGACTGAAGCAGGAATGGCAGACTATGAGCATGAGTTGATTTCGATTGACGATGACTATCGCAAGAACACAACCGATGCCGTAGCGGCGCAGATGCGCGATGCTGGTATGAAGGTTAAACGTACAGTTCTTCCTGGTTCAACGTTCTGGAATGATTGGGTGAAATATCCATTCTCATCTACCAACTGGAACATGCGTCCATTGGGTGTTCAGGTTCTGGCTCTCGCATATCGTTCAGGCGAAGCTTGGAACGAAGCCGCGTTTGCAAACAAAGAGTTCGACGACACTCTGACTGAAGCACTTGCGATTGCTGATGCTGATAAACGCCGCGTGAAAATGAAGCGTCTTCAGGAAATCATGCAGCAAGAGGGCGTAACGATCCAGCCATATTGGCGTTCTTTGTATCGCCATACAAAAGCAAATGTTAAAGGCGCAGAAATGCATCCTACATTTGAAGTGCATGTGCTTGATTATCACCTAGCATAATGTTTTGGGGAGCCGGTTTGTCCGGCTCCCTTTTTATTTCAGTTTGTATGGGATATGCTATGCAGGCGGTAGCCGCCCATCAGGCGATTGCTAGCTAAATCAGAACTGACGGGGAATACTATGCTGCAATTTATCCTGAAACGCCTTTGGGTGATGCTTTTAACGATTTTTTGCCTGACCTTTATCGTCTTTGTCCTTACAAATTTGAAGCCAAATCTTGTGAGACTCGCAATTACCCAGACCAATGTTCAGGGTACTTCAGCTGAGTATGAAAGATGGCTCGATAGTCGCGGGTATAACCGATCGGCGATTGTCAAATATGGCGAATGGTTGGGTGTTGTTCCTGGTTGGACAAACGAGATAAACGGTGTTCAAGAAGGCCGTTGTAAGCGGGTGAACCAAGAGGTGATGCCAACTTATTGCGGTGTTTTACAAGGAAATTTCGGTTTTTCATCGACCTTTAAAGATGAGGTTTCAACCATTTTGGGAACCCGAATGGTTTTGACAGGTTGGCTCATGTTCTGGGTTATGGTGGTTATGATTCCACTTGCGTTGGTGGTTGGTATTCTTGCTGGTATGCGAGAGGGATCGCGCCTTGACCGCGGCCTTTCGACGTTTTCAATCGCAACAACCGCGACGCCCGAATATGTGTCGGGTGTTGTATTCATTGCTTTGTTTGCCTCAAGTAAGTTTGGTCTATCGCCTCTACTCGTTGAGTGGGGTTGGTTGAGCGGGGGAACCCTTCTCAAGGGTTCTGCTACCTCAGCAGCAAATGCGATTACCTTTGATAATTTTGCATTGCCGGTCATGACCATCGCGCTTTATGGAATGGGTTATATTTCAAGAATGACACGCGCATCCATGGCTGAAGTCATGACATCGCAATATATTCGAACCGCTCGTCTTAAAGGCGTGAGTTTTACAAATATCGTGATGAAACATGCGTTGCGAAACGCGCTTATCGCGCCTTTTACAGTGATTATGTTGCAGTTCACCTATTTGCTTACAGGTGTGGTTATTGTCGAAACCTTGTTCAACTATAAAGGGATCGGTTGGACCTTGGTGCAGGCTGCACAGGGTAACGACATTGATCTGTTGTTGGGTGTTTCGATCGTTGCTGTCATACTCGTTCTCGTAACGCAGCTGATATCTGATATCGGTTATGTTTATCTCAACCCGCGCATTCGCATTTCTTAGGAGGTTGAGCAATGGAACCACTTAGCGGACTTCAAATTGTAACAGGCATTTTGGCTCAACTAACTCCTGTTTGGATCTGTTTGGCTGTTGTCTTTTTCTTGTCCTATATGTTCAAAAACCGTCTCGGCCTTTATGGGCAAGTTCTTGATAACACGCTGGGCGTCATTGGCTTATTTCTGGTGTTCTTTTGGATATTCACAGCCCTGCTTGCAGATTGGTGTATCACCTATGATCCGCTAAGGCAGATGTCTGGAATGAAAAATGCATTCCCTGGTATGCCTCCGACAGTTGGTGAGGGCGCTCACTTCCTGCTAGGTGGTGATAATCTTGCCCGTGATGTGTTCTCGCGAATGGTGATGGGTAGCCGAACTGTCTTGACCATTGCGCCTGCCGCAACTCTTTTCGCTTATATGGTTGGCATTACGCTTGGTTTGCCCGCTGGATTTTACCTTGGCTGGCGGGATACTGTGCTTTCGTTTGCTGCCAATCTCATCTTGGCATTCCCGGTTATTATGCTGTTTTTCCTGCTGGTAACACCGGGCATAATTGAGATGGGGCTTCCGACGATCATGGCGGCCATCCTGTTCCTGTTTCCGATCATTTTCCTAATGGTATTGTTCACATCGCGCTTCACACCCCAACCGACAAAGCTGGCAATCTATTTGGCAATAACTTTGGTGATTGGCCTATGGGTGTACTTTGGCCTAGCGTTCAATATGGATCCTTTTGGGATTCTTTCGATGAACTCCAATACGCTCAACATCTTTGTGGCGGTTGTGTTTGTGAACTCACCAACCATCTTCCGTATTGTGCGTGGACTAACGATTGATGTGAAAACACGTGACTTTGTATCAGCAGCCCAAACCAGAGGTGAGGGTACCTGGTACATTATGCTTTGGGAAATATTGCCAAATGTTCGTGGCCCACTGATAGTCGATTTCTGCCTGCGTATTGGTTACACGACCATCTTGTTGGGAACCCTGGGCTTCTTTGGTCTTGGTGTTTCTCCGGAGAGCCCAGACTGGGGTATGACAATTAATGAGGGGCGTAAGCTCTTGTCGATTTACCCGCACCCGGCTTTGCCACCAGCATTTGCGTTGATGACGCTGGTTCTTGGATTGAACTTCCTGGCTGACGCATTGCGCGAGCAATCACTGAAAGATTGATGGAGATTACAATGGTAGATGCTGCACAATCTGAAACGCCAATTCTTGAAATCGAGGATTTGAGCATTTCGTTTTTCACCCGTATCGGTGAAATTCCTGCGGTGATGGATTTTTCTGCGAAAGTCATGCCCGGCGAAGCGCTTGGTCTTGTTGGAGAGTCCGGTTGCGGAAAATCCACGGTGGCGCTGGGTGTGATGCGCTATCTTGGCGGTAACGGTAAGATCGTTGGTGGTAAGATCAAGTTCAAAGGCCGTGATATGGCCGAGATGAGTGATGAAGAATTGCGGGACATCCGCGGTTCTGAAATTGCTATGATTTATCAAGAACCAATGGCATCGCTTAATCCGGCAATGAAAATCGGCCAACAGCTGATGGAAGTGCCGATGATCCATAAGGGCGTAGGTGCTAAAGAAGCTTACGATATGGCGCTTGATGTTGTGACATCTGTTCGCTTGCCTGACCCTGAACGTATCTTGAAATCTTATCCGCACCAGCTTTCTGGCGGCCAGCAGCAACGTATTGTTATTGCGATGGCATTGATGGCAAAACCCAGCCTGTTGATTTTGGATGAACCTACAACTGCGCTGGATGTTACAGTTGAAGCGGGCATCGTTGATCTGGTGAAAGATCTTGGCAAGAAATATGGCACTTCGATGCTGTTTATTTCTCACAATTTGGGTTTGATCCTTGAGACCTGTGACCGGATTTGCGTCATGTATTCCGGAGAAGCGGTTGAAACTGGTTCGATTGAAGACGTATTTGACGAAATGCGCCATCCTTATACGGAAGCACTGTTCCGCTCCATTCCGCTGCCTGGCGCTGATAAGAACTCAAGGCCTCTTGTTGCTATTCCTGGTAACTTCCCTTTGCCCCATGAGCGTCCACAAGGCTGTAATTTTGGTCCGCGCTGCGACTATTTTGTTGAAGGCAAATGCAACGCTGGCGACATTAAAATGCAACGACTTACCGGAAGTGATCGTCACTCCAGTCGCTGTTTACGTATTGGTGAAATCGATTGGGACGCGCCACTTGCAGCTAAAATAATGAAAGAGAAAACGCCGATTGGAGACGTGGTACTCAAAGTCGATAACCTCAAAAAATATTATCAGGTTGCTGCAAGCGCTTTGTTTGGCGGCGGCGAGCATCGCGTTGTAAAAGCTAACGAGACAGTTAGTTTTGAAGCGCGCGAAGCTGAAACGCTGGCAATAGTAGGCGAGTCTGGGTGTGGTAAATCCACTCTGGCTAAAGTGCTGATGGGACTTGAGACGGCCACCGATGGCACTGTTAGCATGGACGGCCGGTCCATTGGTGAAGTAGCTATTCAAGATCGCGGTACGAAAACGGTATCTGAAATTCAAATGGTTTTCCAAAATCCGTTTGACACCTTGAACCCGTCTCATTTGGTGGGTAGCCAGATTATCCGCGTTCTGGAAAAGTTTGGCATCGGCAATACAGTCAAAGAACGCGAAGATCGCATGCTGGAATTGCTTGATCTTGTTAAGTTGCCTCGCGAATTTGCAAAGCGTATGCCGCGCCAACTCTCTGGTGGACAGAAACAACGTGTTGGTATTGCGCGTGCTTTTGCTGGCACACCAAAAATTGTTGTGGCCGATGAGCCAGTTTCTGCCTTGGACGTTTCCGTTCAGGCTGCGGTTACGGATCTACTGATGGAAATTCAGCGCGAGAACAAAACGACCATGCTGTTTATCAGCCATGATCTATCAATTGTGCGTTATTTGTCTGACCGCGTAATGGTGATGTATCTTGGCCATGTGGTAGAGCAAGGACCAACGGACGAAGTATTTGCGCCGCCTTATCATCCTTATACAGAAGCTCTTTTGTCTGCCGTACCGATTGCTGACACGTCGGTTGTGAAAAAGAATATCGTTCTGGACGGTGACATTCCTTCGGCAATGAACCCGCCATCTGGTTGTCCGTTCCAAACCCGATGTGGTTGGAAGTCAAGGGTTCCTGGTAATCTTTGTGAAACCGAAGTTCCGACGATGAAACGGGTCAACAAGAACAGCATGATAAAGTGTCACCTCGACGACGCGACATTGGCTGAAATGGAACCTGTTATCAGTCAAAGAAATGACGGTAAGGCAAAGGCAGTTGCGAAACCTTCAAATGTTAAAAAAACATCAAGAAAAGTTAAAGCAAAAGCGAAACCTAGTTCCTCAGTGGCTACTCTTGCTGCACTGGGAGCTGCGGGCGCGGTGGCAACTACTTCCACAAAAGGCAAAAAAACAAGTGCCCGTAAGACTGCTGTAAAGCCAAAGGCTGCTGCGGTTAAGCCTGCCGTTAAAAAAGATGCTCGTCCTGCAGCGATGAAAAAACCTGCAAAGCCTGATGATTTGAAAATGATTTCTGGCGTTGGACCAAAACTTGAAGGTGTCTTAAATGGTCTTGGTATTTACCAGTTCAAACAAGTGGCCTCTTGGAAGAAAGCCGAACGCGAATGGGTCGATGGTTATTTGAACTTCAAAGGCCGCATTGATCGTGACGATTGGGTTCGTCAAGCGAAGGCATTGGCCAAGGGCGGCGCAGAAGAATATATCAAGGTCTTTGGCAAGAAACCGCGATAGTTCAAAATACGAATAAGTGCGACAGATTGAAAGCGCAGGCGTCTATCGCTTGCGCTTTTCGTTTGCGGCGGTAAAACCATTCTATTATAGGACCATCACCAGAAAGCTAAAATATGCGCGAGTTAATTCGTACCACTGAGGGTGTCATCACTAGCGCTGAGTTTCGCAAAGGTGGCATATATCTATTGGTGTTGACGACGCTTATTTGCGGGCTGTTGTTTGGCATAAGTGTTTTGAGCCACAGAATGGAATGGATGACGGTTGCCGTGGCGCCATTTTTAGGCGTGGTCGTCCTCTTCGCTGTGTGTAGCCTGATTTACTTTTGGTATTGTATTTTTACCAAAAGAATGCGGGCTTTGAAAAGCCCACAAATGCTGGTCAATGCTTGGCTCGGAGCGATGTTCGTTGCATCTGCTTTGCGTTTGGTGGATTACCAAAACCGCACCCTAAGTTTGGCCGATATGGGCGTGTTAGCCTATTCCGGCTTTGGTGCTTTGGTGTTCTCACTCATCAGCGTTTTTCTATTTGTTTTGCTGATTTTTCGCGGATGGAAAGCAGACTAGCTTTTTGTGCTTTTCTTTATACTCAGCTTAGGACGATCATGAATAATTCTCACCTCGCGTTGCGGATAAGGGATGGCAATATTGTTTTCGCGTAGGGTTTCCCAAACGATGAACAACAAGTCTGATGAAATTTTGTTCTTGCCGTCATCAATGCCTTTGATCCAAAATTCTAAGCCGAAATTTATTCCGCTATCGCCGAAACCTCTTAATTCACAATCCGGCTTTTCCGGTTCTTGAAGAACGCCTGGATGCTTGGAAACGGCTGCAGTAATAAGGTCAGGGACTTTGCGAATATCTGTATCGTATGAAACGGAAAACTCAATTTCATAGCGTTGGCGGGGATCATCCCGCGTCCAATTGACGAAAGTAGTGGTGATAAACTTTTCATTCGGAACCATGATCTCTTTGCCGTCATAGGTTTCCAAGGTCGTAGAGCGCATGTTCAACTCACTCAAGATGCCGCCGCGACCATCCTCTAATTCGATATAATCTCCCACGGTGAGCGTGCGTTCAATCAATAGGATAATCCCTGAAATAAAGTTTGATGCGATCTGCTGCAATCCGAAGCCGATACCCACACCGATGGCACCACCCAAAACAGCTAGAGCCGTGAGATCAAGGCCAAGGACTTGCAAGAGCAGGATAAAGATGCCGGCAAACAAAGCAATCTGAAACAGTTTTGCAAAGAGTTCCTGGGTTGGTCGGTCTAAAGCATCCTGATTGCGAATTGCGGTTTGTCCGGTCCTGTTCGAGATTGAACCGAGCCAGAAAAAGAAACCGCCAGCAATTGCAGCCTTTAGAAGAAAATATAACGAAATGCGAATATTGCCTGCTTGCATGGATATTCCATCCAAGAAGGCCGTTGTCTCGTCGAGATATTCGAACACTTGCAGCGTGGCGACAGGGATGCCGATATAAAGCAATGCAGTGCGCAACATCGGATTGGTGATGAAGCGATTGATAGCGCTGTATAGAAGGAAGATGACCGATACGCCGCGGGCGATTTTTACCAACCAAGATGCGCCAACCGTTGTTTGAACAATGTCGACTGCAAATCCCAGCAAGACATAACAAAGAGCTGGGAAAAGCAGATCAGATAGGGCAAACACATATTGGCGGATGCGGAACCAAGGCGCATCTTTTTCTGGAGCGATGGCAAACCATGAGACTTTTCGTTTTAAAACTCTCGCAATGAACCAAGCAGCAATAACGCAGCCAACTATTGCGCCGATTTGGGCATAGAATTGCGGGCTTGTTAGCCAGCCGATGAGACCATCTAGAATTGTTAGCCCTGTTTCCTGCCACCAGGTGACATCAAGATATTTTTGCATTTGTGCTCCCCAGATTACTTTTCTGTTTATAAAGCAATAGCAGTCCTCAACAAGGGGCTGATAAACAACGGAGGAGAATTAGGCGAGGGGATCCAGCGGTGTTTTCTTGCCGATGGTCATTTGACGCTTGCCAGCATGTCCCTTGACGCGCTCAACATGAAACCCGGCGGCTTGTAAATTTCGCCGCACCCATCCAGCGCTGGTATAGGTTGCAAAAGTTCCATCCATGTTGGTTTTGGCAAAGACTGCCTGCATAAGATCAGCGTTCCAAAGCTCCGGGTTTTTTGCGGGAGAGAAACCATCCAGAAACCAAGCATCGACCTTGAGCTGTAGTTGAGGAAGACGAATATTAGCGTCTGAAAAAAAGACTGTCAGCGAGATGCCTGTATGTTTGAATTGAAAAAACTCGAAATCCGGATTCCAGTTTTTGAATAAGTGTTCAGCGTCTGTTTGAAGTTCCGGCCATCTGGACAAAGCCTTCAATATTTCAGACTTTGATAATGGATATAGTTCAAATGAAACGAAGTTAAGTTTGCTGTCTTTGATATCTAATTCCCGCCAAAACCGCCAAAGGGTGAGAAAATTAAGGCCTGTTCCAAATCCCAATTCTCCAACCGAAAACGCACTGGTGTCTATTAGTCGGGACCCTAAATTGTTACCTTGAATGAAGACATGGCCTGTTTCAGAATGGCCGTCTGTTTTTGAATAATAAGTGTCATCAAAGCGCACAGACTTGGGTATAGTGTCATCAACCCAATCCAGCGCGTTTTCAAATGTGTTCATTTTTTCAGACATTTACATCACGATGATAAGAGAAAGAGTCAAAGGCTTCAAACAATGATTCAAAACCAAAGACAAGGCAATGAAAAATCTGCCGACACAATTATTGTCGGTGGCGGGGTCTTTGGCTTGTGGGCGGCGCGCCATGCGATCAAGCGTGGTGAGCGTGTTCTGGTTTTGGATAAACGCCGTATTGGCGATGGTGCATCGGGCGGTTTTCTGGGAGCTTTGATGCCGCATATGCCGGATTTTTGGGAGCCAAAAAAGCAGATGCAGTTTGATGCTCTTTCTGCAATGCCAAAGGCAATTTTAGGTTTGGAAGAAGACACTGGCATAGACTGTGGTTATCGACGTTGTGGGCGTTTGATGCCGCTCACCCATGAGAAAATGCCGGACAATGCCAAGCGCCGTATTCAAGGGGCCAAACTGTATTGGGTGGATGGAAAAGGCGCTCATATATATGAGATGTCCTATCTGCCGCCCAATTTCCGCGACACTATTGCCGAAGGCTGGCTAAATGAGGCCATCGCACCCTTTGGCGCGACCTATGACACGCTTTCAGCCCGTATCAATCCGCGCGCCTATTTACACGCACTAGCTACCTATGTTCGTTCGAGTGATCATGGATTGGGCGAAATAAGGGAATGCGTACAGGTAACGTCATTCAATGAAAAGCAAAATTCGGTTTCGGTCTTATTGACGTCTGGTGAAACCCTATCTGCGGGACGTTTGGTGATTGCCAATGGTTGGGAAGCCTATGACTTATTGCGCGGGGCAGAGGCTAAAGTGGGTGATCAGTTAATCACGGGAAGGGGCGTAAAGGGGCAAGCTCTGTTGCTGGATTTTGAACACAACGATGATCGTCCCATCCTTTACGACAACGGTTCGTATGTGGTTCCTCATGCGAATAACAAAATTGCTATCGGGTCCACCAGTGTCAATGACTGGATGCCGCTTGGTCTTGGTAGGTTAGATGAAGAATGGGCGACTGAGAGCTTTGCAGGCGATGTGGTTCGCGGAGATCCAATGGCCGGAAAACTGATTGAGGCCTCTATCGGTTCGTTCGATCATCAGGACATGGATTTTTATGAATATGCCATGAAATTATGCCCCAGCATAAAAAACGCGCCAATCAGTGAGCGCTGGGCAAATATTCGCCCACGGAACACGGTTAGGGATATGAAAACAGGCAAGATCGGAACTGAGCCGATATTCGGGCTGTTAGATGGCAGTAATCGCGTTGAAGTAAAGGTTAGTGGTTTCAAGATTAGTTTGGGGATTGGGCATAGTTTATTTGCTTGAAATGCCCCCCGTCGCGCTTAGAACACCCTTGCTACGTCCGCAGACTATCGTCATTTCCTTTGATTTCCGATAAGTAGCCCTAAATTATGTTCGAGCTTACCGCTCAACAAATTATGCTGTTAATCGGAGCGTTTTTCATGTCACAATTTCCTTCCAAAGCTAAAGTCGTCATCATCGGTCTCGGCGGTATTGTCGGTGCTTCGGTAGCCCATCATCTGGTTGAGCGCGGTTGGGATGATATTGTTGGTATAGACAAATCGGCTATTCCGACCGATATCGGCTCCACCTCTCATGCATCTGATTTTTGTTATGCGACCAGCCATGATTTTCTATCCTGCTGGACCACGATGTATTCCATGGATTTCTTTGAAAACATGGGACATTACGCGCGCATTGGAGGTCTTGAGGTTGTTCGCAAGGGCGATGACGGCCGAATGGCTGAACTGTTGCGCAAAGCTGCTTCTGCCAAGGCTTTCGGCACGCGTGCTTATATGATCAGCGCCGCAGAGGCAAAGGCCAAATTTCCATTGTTGGAAGAAGATGTGATTGATGGCGCCTTGTGGGACCCAGATGCAGGTCTTGTTAAGCCGCGCTCACAAACCGTTGCCGGCATCCTCGTGGATAATGCGGAAAAGTCCGGCAAGCTGAAATCTTTTGCCAATACGCCTGCTACCAAATTGATCATTGAGAATGGCCATATCAAAGGTGTCGAAACCCATCGCGGCACGATTATAGCCGACAAGGTTGTTGTTTGCGCAGGCCTGTGGGGCCGTTTGATTGCCGAAATGGCCGGGGAAGATTTGCCGGTTATGCCAGTGGATCACCCGTTGACGTTCTTTGGTCCGTATAATGAATTTGAAGGAACAGGAAAAGACATCGGTTGGCCGCTGCTGCGCGACCAGGGCAACTCTGCCTATATGCGCGATACGGGCGATCCGACGACACCGGAAGGTGGCCAGATCGAGTGGGGCTATTATGAAGAAACCAATCCACGTCTTTGCCATCCGCGCGATATTTTGGAAAAACATGAGTCGCGCCTTTCTCCATCCCAGCGCGATCTGCCAATTGAGCAGGTCATGGAACCGCTAGAACGGGCTATGGAACTGACTCCGATTTTGGCCGAGCTTGGTTACAATGAAAGCCATTCATTCAACGGTTTGCTGCAGGTAACAACGGATGGCGGACCGAGCATTGGCGAAAGCCAAAAAGTGCGCGGGCTTTGGTATGCCATTGCGATTTGGGTCAAAGACGCGCCTGGCATGGGCAAGCTAATTGCCGACTGGATAACCGACGGGCGCACAGAAATTGATCATAACCGGATCGATTATTCGCGCTTTTATGGGCACCAGTTAAGCGAGCAATACATCTATGATCGCTGCACAGAGTCTGCGCTTAAGATTTACAATCCGGCGGTGCACCCACGCGAACCTTTTTCAAAAGGCCGCAATATCAACCACAGCCCATTTTATGAGCGCGAAAAAGAACTTGGCGCGTATTTCATGGAGCTTGGTGGTTGGGAACGCGCCCACGGATATGCTTCCAACGAACATTTGTTGGAGAAGTTCGGAGACCGTGTGCCTGTTCGCGCGGCAGAATGGGATAATCGCCATTTCTGGCGGGTCTCGAATGCTGAGCATCTGGAAATGAGCGAAAATGTCGGCATGGTGAATCTATCACATTTTGCCATGGTGGATATCTCTGGTCCTGACCATGAAGCGTTTATGGAATATCTCTGCGTTGCTAAAGTCGGTGGCGAGAATATGATTGGCAAAGGTATCTATACCCACTTCCTTGACAATCAGGGCATGGTGCGCGCTGACTTTACTGTTTTCCGTCTGGCTGATCGGTTCCGTTTTGTAGATGGCGCAGATGCGGGCAATCGCGACCGCGTGTATATGGAGCGTATGGCGGAAGATCACGGCTTTGATGTTGTGATTGAAGACGTGTCAAACAAATACGTTACCATCGGCGTTTGGGGACCAAATGCGCGGGTGACTTTGCAGAAAGTGGTTGAAAATCCTGAGGGGCTTAGTCAGGAAAACTTCCCGTTTGCAGCCATCAAACAGATCAAGATTGCAGATAAGGACGTCACTGCATTCCGTATCTCATATGTGGGTGAACAAGGCTGGGAGCTTCATATGAAATATGAGGATGCTTTGGCTGTTTGGGATGCTGTTCGTGCTGAGGGCGTGATGCCATTTGGTGTTGAGACCTATGCAAATACGCGTCGTATGGAAAAAAGCCTGCGTCTTCAAAACGCTGACCTACTAACAGAGTATAATTTGCTTGAGGCTGACTTGGCCCGCCCGAAGGTAAAAGAAGCTGATTTCCATGGAAAGGCTGCTTATCTCGAGCACCGTGCTTTAGAAAAACAAGCTGCATATCTTTGTACCTTGGTAATGACCGAGAACGTGGATTATGATGGTGTTGCCCGCTACCCGGTTGGGACATCTCCGATCATGGACCCGAAAACAGGTGAGACGCTGATCGACAGTTTGGGTCGACGCTCGTTTACGACCAGTTTGGCATTTGGTCCAACCATAGGCAAAAACATCATGCTTGCTTATATTCCCTCAGCTTTGGCGGAAGAGGGCGCGATGTTTGAGATTGAGTATTTTGGCAAAAACTATCCGGTGCGTTTGGAAAGCGTTGGTTACAAACCGCTTTACGATCCGCAGAACTTGAACCCACGAAGCTAGGTTTCAATACGTATTTCAAAGGGCAGCTGATTGGCTGCCCTTTTTGTAAGTATCGGATTTTATTGCTTTTCTCCTTAGTTTTGCCATTACGTTGGGGTAAATATTCGTTCTTGATGCCAAGGCTACTGGGCTGTAGTTTGTTCGATGGGGGAGCAAAAAGATTGGTTAGGTTTGATGCCAACAAAGAACTATTTTAATAACGTGCGGAACTTGCTCGCCGTGCCTTTGTGTTTGTTAGTCGTTTGCCTTGTTTTATTTCAGCGCAATGATCCCGCGATTGCCAGTGACATTAGTACCCCTCCACCAAGGGCAGCCGAAGTCATCTCAACGCTTAAGTTTGCTCAATGGGAGCAGCTTGATGACGGGCTTATGCTACATCAGGCCTATACGGCGCTTGGTACACGACTGACCGCGCTAAAAATGTCCGCTGATAAATTCAGGTTTTCTATAGAACAGCAATCCTCACCCACGGGGGAGCGCGCCAGCTCTGTTTTGGAAAGAACGAGTGGTCATATTGCCATCAATGGTGGGTTTTTCGGTCAGAAAAATGATGGATCGCTTTATCCCGTAGGGCAACTGATTGATGATGGCGTTTCTCACTCCACCCCATGGAGTAATGTTGGCGGTTATCTGGCGATCGGGAAAGAGGGGAATCCTGACATCATTCCTTCTTCAAATGGGTCGCCTGCTGGGATTGGAGATGCTGTTCAAACCAAGCCTGTCTTGATCGAGGCAGGCGGATTATGGGCAATGAATACAAATGGCACGGAACTAGCAAGGCGCAGTCTTGTGTGTATCCTTGGGGATGGTGATATATTGTTGGTCGTGGTCTCCGGCGGTGGGCTTACGCTCTATGAAGCCGGTTGGATATTACGTAGCCCAAAATGGGGCGGGTTTTATGATTGTGACCGCGCTATTGCCATGGATGGCGGTGGCTCGACCCAGTTACAAGTTCGAGACAATTCTCAGCTGGACGTTACGGGATTGACGCCAGTTCAGAACCTGCTTGTCGTTCACAAACGCTAAACCAAGCCAGTAGCTGGTTATCTGTTTTTTATTGGCGCTCTTGCAATGGTGATTTGCCATACATTTCGCGGTAGCATTTTGAAAAATGTGACGCTGAAACGAAACCGCATGCAATAGCCACATCAACTACCGGTATCGTGGATTGGCGAAGCAGATGGCGCGCACGATCAAGACGAACTTCCAGATAATAGCGGGCAGGGGAGCGTCCCATCTGACTTTGGAACAGTCGTTCAATCTGACGTCTAGACAGGCCCACATAATCCGCGATTTCAACAAGGGAAAGCGGCTCAGAAATATTGGCTTCCATAAATTCGATGATGGAAATGACTTTTGAGTTTTGAACCCCAAGACGAGCGCGCAAAGGTAGGCGCTGGCGGTCATGTGGATTGCGCACCCGGTCGGTTAATGCCTGTTCGCAAACGCGGTTTACGAGGTCTTCATCGTTGTCGCGGCCAATCAAGGAAAGCATCATGTCCAAGGCCGCTGTTCCGCCTGCGCAAGTCCAGATATTTCCATCCATTTCGTAAAGGTCTGCATAGACCTCTGCCGTTGGGAACTTTTCTTGAAAGCCAGGGAGATTTTCCCAGTGAATTGCACAGCGTTTGCCTTTCAAAAGGCCTGCGGCAGCTAACAGATGGGCTGCAGTACATAGGCCGCCTACGGTGACGCCAGAGTTTTTGCATTCGCGGAAATAGGCGAATAACGACTTGTTTTCTGCCTTTTCCACGTCAATGCCTGAGCAGGCAAACATAATGGTTGGGCGACGTGAACTTGAGAGACTGTGCCGTTCTTGGTCGAGATTTGTATCTACCGCTACCTTTACGCCATTTGATGCAGAAACGGGATTGCCATCCATTGAGGCCAAGCGCCAGGAGTACATTTCCTCCCCGAGCATCCGATTTGCCAATCGTAGAGGTTCGATCGCGGTCGTAAAGGCGATCATGGAAAAATTAGGTACAAGGTAAAAAACGATCGATTTTGTTACAATCGGTTTTTTCGCAACTGGTCGGTCCATTTCGCTAGCAATGGCAACGTTCATTCAAAAGCTCCCAACGGGAATGGAATCTTCCATTTCCCACAAATGACCATATTCTTGTATCGAAGTTGTCGCAAATGAATATTTGCGACGCATACGAAAAACCCGCCAAAGAAGGCGGGTTTTCCGATTTTAAATAGCGGTAGTATTCGCCCGAAGGCTTAAAGAGACATGCCGCCTAAACGAAGAGATGCCATCGCACCGACTTCACCTGGCATTGTGCGTGACATGCGAGCACGATCAGAAACAAAGTCTTTGCTAGTGGATTTATTACGGCGGAAAGAGAAGAATTTTTTCATTTTGTTATACTCCATGCGTTTTCTGGTTACACGGAGTCGCCTTGCTTGCATAAGCAGGATTAAGCACCGATTTCACGTTACATACTTCAATAACGACCTAGCGGGCTTCCCAAAACTGAATTCATTGGGGCGGCTCTGAATGCGCATATACGCCCTGAATTATGAATAAACCATGGTTAATTTTGCGATTTGGTGTGCAGAAGTGACGCATCCTGTGGCGGCTAATATTGTTCCAAAAACGTCAGCAGTGAATGCATGTCTTTGCCACAGAATTCCCAGTCACTTTCAGCCTCCAAATCAATTGTCTGATTGGGGCCGTGCTCTGTTTTGCGCGGAAAAAAGCCTGTTTGTAGACCTGCTTCACGCGCCGCGAAAAGGTCATCATTGTGGGCCGCAACCATCATGACGTCCTCTGGAGAAAGTCCCAACGCCTGACAAGCTGCCTTATATACTTGAAGTTCAGGTTTGTAGTTTTTTGCAATCTCAGCGCCAAGAATGGCATCCCAGGGTAAATTGGCGAACCTTGCCAGCCGCATCATCAAAGCAATTGAGCCATTAGAACAGGGGGCAATGAAACCATGTTTGCGAAGCTTTGAGAGATTGTCGGGGACATCTGACCAGGGAGGCAACTGCTCCCAGGCATGATTGAGTGTGTCGCGTTCTGTCGAAGTGAAATGGTTTGATAAACCGGTTTTCTCTAGTACGCGTTCAAGGTTCTCGCGATGCAAAATGTCCAAGGAAATATATCCGCGTTTGCCTGAACGGATACGCTCCATTGCCGGTTTGTATTCGTCACGCCAAAGCTCCGCGAACTTGAAAGGGTCATATGTGATAGACTTTTCTTTGAACGCTTTTTGGGCAACTGTTGCAACGCCTGTCCGCCAATCGACCAATGTGCCGAAGACATCGAATATAAAGGCCTTGGGTTTGTTCTTTGGTTTTTGCATGGGAAGACGATAGCAGTCGTTTGAATTTTGTAAATTCATTTGAAAGAATTAAACTCGCCTGAAGGGGAGATGCTTCAGGCAGGTTTTTAGTCTTCATTCAATGTGTCCGCTTGTTTTGTCTTGCTATTTTTTCAAGCTCAAGGGCTGCATTTAAAGAGAGCGGCAATCTGCTGGCCCAGACCACATCAGCCTTTGTCACGCCGATATCACGAAGGATCGGATCGTCTAGTGTCACCATATGCTGAAAGGCTTGGCGATCGATCCGACGCTGACGCCATTGGCGGAGACTGGTTTTGAAATTGTTCCAAACTTTAATCGGAAACGCTTTGGGCAAGGCAGCGCCGATCTGCTCGCATGTTTGTTTTATGGCTTGGTGGCGGGCAATGGGATGAACAGGCAACGCGCCGGCGAATTTATCTTCTACAAACATGGTCTTTTTCCTTTTTGGGCGGATGACACCGCGTTTTCTCTGACCACTGGACAATCGGTGAATTTAATGCTTCAATCAAACGAATAGATTTTATAGTATCTATCATTAATTTTGAGAGATAAGAAATGAACCAACAAAATCAACGCATTAAGCTACCTCTTTTAGACCTTGAACTGCTTCAGACACTGGTTGCAATTGCCGAAACGGGTAATTTTTCGGCTGCTGCTGAGGTGGTATTTAGAACGCCTTCTGCAGTTTCCATGCAGGTGAAGCGGCTTGAAGAGCTACTAGGGCGCAGCATATTCAAGCGTGACAGCCGTTCAGTGGCATTGACTGCCGATGGCGAGCAATTGCTGGTTCATGCAAGGCGCGTATTGGCAATGAACCGCGAAATTGTTGCAAAATTCATTACACCGGATGTTGCAGGTGTTGTGCGTATGGGGGCGCCAGATGATGCGGCGGAGCGCTTGTTGCCAGAAATGTTGAGAAGATTTGCAGCTAGCCATCCATGTGTGACTGTAGATGTTGTTGTCGATAATTCAGCCAAATTGATGCAGAAGGTAAAGGATAAAGTTCTCGATATTGCGATGATTACCTGTGACGCTGGTTTTGAGGGTGACGAGAATGCAGAAGTGCTTATTCGTGAGCGTCTTGTTTGGGCAGGCCTCAAAGGCGGTATAGCGAGTGAACAAACACCATTGCCGATTTCTGTTTGGGAAGAGGGTTGTGTTTGGCGCAATGCAGGCATCAATGGTCTGGAGAATGGGAAGATACCTTATCGCGTTGCTTTTCAAAGCGCGAATATATCAGGACAAAAAGCAGCTATTTTAGCTGATCTTGCTATTGCTCCGATTCCTATTTCATCTCTTAATGATCAGATCATACAGGTGGGGAAGAACGAATTTCCAGAATTGCCGGAATATTCGCTTGGTTTGATTTTTGCGAACGAGTTGAGCAGTCCGGCGCAAGCTGCCATTGACCACTTGCGGGCGAGTTTTGCTAACCGCAAATAACCTTTAGCCAAATCAGTTAGCAAGCTTTTGAACATTTTCCCAAAGGTCTGCGCTGATCGATACTTCAGATGGCAAAATGCGGTTCGCCCCGGGCAGACGAGCGCCTTCCTGAGCGTTCACTGCATCTGATAGCCGGTCAATTCTGTCCCAGAAAGCATCACCGGAATGGGTGCGAGGATCAATCAGCAGATAAAACTGACCAAGATCATGGGGTGGTCCGTCCTTCAATTTGATGCCTTTAACGTCGAGCGAATTAACAGATCCAGTGATGGCGGCGGCAAGCACTTCAGCCATTAATCCGAAGCCATAGCCTTTATAGCCACCTGTTGAAACCAATGAGCCTTTTAGGGCTTCAGCGGGATCTGTTGTGGGTTCACCTGCCGCATCCACAGCCCAGCCAAGGGGAATCTTTGTACCAGCCTCTTTTGCCATGGTAATTTTGCCGAGGGCGACTGCGCTGGTTGACTGATCGAATTGGAAGGCAACGCCGCCTTCTTTAGCCGGTATCGCCATAGCAATTGGATTTGTGCCGAGCACTGCTTTATTGCCGCCAGGTGGAGAGACAACCGCTGATGCATTGGTAAAGCCGATTGCGACAATGCCTTGTTCAGCAAATTGCTCGGTAAAATAGCCAAGCGATGTGCAGGTATGAGAGTGGGCAATTGCCAGCGATGCCGTTCCCGTTTCGCGAACTGTTTCAAGGGCTAAAGAAAGCCCACGTTCAAAAGCAGATTGAGCAAAGCCGAGCTTTGCATCAACGATCACTGAAGCAGGGCGGGGCTTTGAAACGACTGGTTCAACGGTTCCAATTACGCGTCCAGAATCAAGCTGAATGCAATAACTCTCGAGATAATAAAGGCCGCAGATCAAATTTCCCGTTGCTTCCGCTTTGCGCACAGCGCGGGCGACTGAGGCAGCGATCCAATCAGACGCACCATGTTTGATGAGCGCTTTGGTGGCGGTTTGTTCGATTTGGTCGAGAGAAACGGTGGTTTTGGTCATGCTTTTTCCTGATCTGTTTCGTCAAATCTGACAGAGTTCCAAGCAAAACTCTATCAAATTAGCGACAGATTATTCGACCAAATCATTTTGCGGTTTCAATCTCGCAGCATTCTTTTTTAGCCAGTCGGCTGCTGATTGGTCCAGCGGTAATCTAAGAGCGTGCTGCAAGTCATTGCGATCTATTCCGATGTCGAAAAGATGCTCCGGCGTTGCGTTGAGCAAGGCTTTGAGTTGTTTGCGATTGCCTTTTTCCAAAACCATACCAACAAAACTTGCGATAAGAGTTTGTTTCATGGAAAGGCTGGCTTTTATCTTTGCGCTGATTTCCACCAAGAGAAGAAGTTTGAGTTGCTGCTTGCGTGATCCGCCATGATGTTTTCCTTTCGGCTATTATGGTTTCAAGATTGAATAAACCTATAAAAGCGGATAAACATGATTCAATCAAACGAGTTTATATGAAGCATTAGATCAATAAATATGAGTCATGATCCTGTAGATTTGGCATTGTTGAAATCCTTCTTGGCGGTTGCCCAATCAGGCAGTTTTCTGGCCGCATCAGAAAAAATTGGCAGAAGCCCGTCTGCGGTATCCATGCAAATCAAGCGACTTGAAGCGGTGCTTGGAAAAGACCTGCTAACCAGAAATGCGCGGGAAACCAGTTTAACGCGCGATGGTGAAAGGCTCATGGCATATGCGCGCCAGCTTCTCGCTAAAGAAATGGAAATGCGAAACACGTTTCGGACAGAACCTGTCATTGGGCAGGTGCTTCTGGGTGTGCCCGATGATGTGATCGAGCGTTTTCCAATGTCCGTGTTGCGCGAATTTTCTGACCAATATCCAGATGTATCTGTATCAATCAAAGTGGGGCATACGCCTTCATTATTGAAAGAAGTTCAGCGCGGAGATACGGACCTAGCAATTGTAACCTATGTGGAGACCATTCCTGGAATTGAAAAAGCTGAAATATTCTATCGCGAGGCTGAAGTTTGGGCCGCCCGCAAAGGGGGCGTTTCAGCCAATAAAAGCCCCATACCTTTGACACTTTGGGACGAAGGTTGGGGTTGGTATGCAAAAACCAAAGGCATTCTTGATAGAGCGGAAATCGACTATCAAATTGTACTACATACTGAAAATATTACTGCCCGGAAAAATGCGATTGAGGCAGACCTATGTGTTGGTCCACTGCCAGTTTCTCAACTTGGCGACACCTTGGAACCCGTGCCAGAGCTGATGAAATTACAGGCACTTCCTACTTATGCACTGGGACTGGTTCAACGTGAAGGCAGCACAAACGCAGTAGATTTTCTGGCAAGTTATCTTAAGAACAGCGTTTCCTATGGCGGGACACATTAGAAGTATCTCACAATTAGAAGAGGATGTGAATTTAGCCAAAAGGAATTCTATCGTCTTGCCCGACCACCTCTGCGGCGAGGAGATCCATCGTCTATCGCGCCGTCAGCCATCAATTGGCGTTTTGGCAGTTTTACCTGTTTGGCTAGTTTGGGGAACGGCTCAAGCTTGTTCGGCATCGCCATCGCGTTGACAAAATGACGTTGAAAATCTGGCTCAAGGGCCGTTTCAATTTTCTCGATTTTGGTAACGGTATCTTCGATTTCGCGCCGATAGCCTTTGTTTAACAAGGCCATTTTTGCGCCATAGCCCGCAGCATTACCAACGGCCTTTACATGTTCCAAGTCGCAGTCAGGGATCAAGCCAAGCACCATGGCGTATTTGGGATCGATGAAGGTGCCGAACGCGCCAGCAAAGCTGATGGTGTCGACTTCAGTAATGCCTTGTTTATCCATCAACAATTTAATACCCGCATAAAGCGCTGCTTTGGCAAGCTGGATCGCGCGCACATCAGTTTGGCGAATAAGCATTTCCTGCTGCCCGCGCCATAAAACATAAGAGAAAGTTCGTCCCTCTTGTACGATGCGGTCAGATTTTTCTGCAAGCTTGCCATCGATTACGCCGTCTTCAGAAATAATGCCTGAAAGAAACATTTCAGCGACAACTTCGATGATGGCAGATCCGCAAACGCCGGTTACGCCAATTGTTGATGTGGAATTGGCAAAGCCTGGTTCATCCGACCAAAGGGTTGAGCCAATTACTCGAACTTTGGGTTCAAGGGTCTCCGGGTCGATGCGAACGCGCTCGATAGCACCCGGTGCAGCGCGTTGGCCGCAGGATATTTCGGCGCCTTCAAAAGCGGGACCTGTTGGGGACGAGGCTGCGACTGTTCTGTGGCGGTTGCCAAGTACGATCTCCGCATTGGTTCCCACATCCACGACCAGCATTTGTTTGTCTTGACGGTGAGGGCCTTCGCAAAGGGTTACGGCTGCGGCATCAGCGCCGACATGGCCAGCGATACAGGGCAGCATGTAAATACGCGCGCCTTTGTTCACAAAAATTTCTTGATCAGAAGCCCATGAATGCACCGCACCAGAAACAGCTAGAGCAAAGGGTGCGCCGCCCAGTTCTGTCGGATCAATGCCGAGGAAAAGGTGGTGCATGATTGGATTGCCCACAAACACCAAATCCAGAATATTTTGTGTATCGACATTGGCCTCGGTGCAGACATTTTGAATGAGGTTATTGATGGCGGTGCGAACGGCAGTCGTCATGCCTTCGCGGCCCTCAGGGTTCATCATCACATAAGATACACGGCTCATCAGATCTTCGCCGAACCTGATTTGCGGATTAGATGTGCCGGAGGATGCGATGGTTGAGCCGGATAGGAGCGAGACCAAATGCAGAGCAATGGTTGTAGAGCCGATATCGCAGGCGATGCCGTATGCTTCGTTGTGGAAGCCAGGATAAAGCGCAATTAATGAAGGACGCGAAGAATCCATGTCCTGGTGAATGGCCGCAGTAACTTTCCATTCGCCTGCGCGCAGAATTTTTTGGACCTGTGGCAGCAAATGCTGATCGATCATCAGGTCTGTATAGCCCCATTCTGTTTCCAGTTGGGCCATGATGCGATCAAGATCGCCTAGAGGCTTATGCATGTCTGGTTCTTCAACCTCGACATAACATAAGTGCACAGCAGGGTTCCGTTCAATGATGCGGCCATCATCTGCTTTGCGCACCACTTGGGCGTTTACCTGCAAATCTTGTGGGATATCGATAACCAGATCACCCTGCACATAGGCAGAGCAGGAGAGGCGGCGTCCAGCTTTCAGATCGCGTTTTTCTGCGTAGCGTATCTCTTTTGGACCAAGTACGGAGATATGATCATTGGAAGAGGTGATGCCGTGTTTGGCGAATTTTCCTTCCTGCACTTCACATTGACAACGTCCGCATATGCCCCGACCGCCACACACTGATTCAACGTAAACGCCTAATTCCCGCGCTGCATCAATTACAGGTGTTCCTTTTGGAAAACGGCCGCGTTTGCCAGATGGCATGAATAGGACGAGGGGATTTTCTGTCATGATGTAATTATTGATCCAAGATTTGTCTTAGTTACTAATATTATTATGGATGCTCCGGCCCAAATTGATCCATAGATCAACGATGACAAAAGGAAACCAATCAATACTAGCCAGATTGGTTTTCCAGTTATTTCAAACACGTAAGATGTATATATCTGACATAAAGAGAAAATAGAGGCCATTATTGCCACCCCGAGAAATCCGAATACCAAGGCAACTAACAAAAGAACCACTACTTTTTCGGGCTCTAAACTGGAACTTCTAATTGCATCACCAACACCAATTGCAAGTGCCCAGCAAAAAGTTGCGCGTGCAATTAATGCAACAAAATCTGATAACGCCTTGACGTGATCGGCTTTACTTGAATCAAAGGGAATGTTCATGGGGATGCTATACATTATCCCCTTGCGCGTTGTGTGCGTCCGCCAGCCGCACGGCGACCACGGGCGCCGCCAAGGGCAGCATCAGGATCACGGTTAAATGCAATCCAGGCAGCGCCGCCATCATCCTGATTAAGCAGGAAGTTTGCAGCGCGAATGGCTTCCATTTCCTTGCCTGCGCGGGGCTTTGTTGAGCCAAGTCCGAACAATTTCACGAATGTCTCATCGTCCATATCAGATGGAACAATGATGCCAGCAGCTTCCACGGCTGCGCGTTTTTCTGCAATTTTAGTTTTACCGACGGGAAGACCAACCGGGTTCATGATTGCGCTGGTCATTCCCGCTGCATAAGCCATCGGCAAAAAGGCATTGTTGATGCCATGACGGTTTGGCAGGCCAAAAGAAATGTTAGAAGCGCCGCAGGTAGTGTTAACGCCTAGCTCTTCGCGTAATCGGCGCACGAGCCTAAACACCTGGTGGCCGGCAGTTGCCATCGCGCCAATTGGCATCACCAATGGGTCAACAACGATGTCATGTGCTGGGATGCCAAAGTCGGCCGCGCGCTCTACGATTTTTTTAGCAACAGCAAAGCGCACATCAGGATCTTCTGAAATACCGGTGTCGTCGTTTGAAATTGCAACCACGGCAACATTATATTTTTTGATCAGCGGTAAAACTTTTTCCAGGCGCTCTTCTTCACCTGTTACAGAATTCACAAGTGGACGACCCTTGGCTGCTTTCAAGCCTGCTTCCAATGCGCCAGGAACGGACGAGTCGATGCAAAGAGGGCAGTCGGTTACAGCCTGAACGGTTTCAATCAATCTTGGCATCAAGATAGGCTCAACATAGTTGTTGTCCGCATAGCGCGGATCATCTGCCATTTTGCCAGAGAATACAGCGCCGGAATTGATGTCGAGCACTGTTGCGCCAGCTTCGACCTGAGCAATAGCATCCGCTTCAACGCGTGAGAAATCATCACGCTCCAGCTCTTCGTTCAAAATTTTACGACCTGTCGGATTGATACGCTCGCCGATAACGCAAAAAGGTTGATCGAAGCCGATGATAACTTCTTTGGTCTGGGAGGCTACGAGTGTGTGTGTCATGAATTGGTTTCCGATAGGTATTGGTGTTTACAAGTTAGGCTCGCTGATTAGCTGCATCAGTATATAAGGATATCTTTATATCCCATGTTCCGCGGTTTACAAGCCATTCTGAGGATTTCTTGATCCCGCCGAACGGGAAAACATGAATTTGTGCGATTGGGCTGCGGCCACCAGCTGTCTGCCAATGCTTTTCGATAGGCAATACGATCTCGTCCGGGTCAAAGCCTGCTGCCATGGTTAAAATGGCTCCAGCGCGCTTCTTGAGGAATGATAAAGAATTGCCAACGCCGCACATGGCAGCGAATTTCAACAAAGTGGTGATTTTGGCAGGCCCCGCAACGCCCAAATGGATTGGCAAATCAACGCCTGACGCTTTGATGCCTTCCGCCCATTTGATGAATTTGGCTGAATCGAAACCGAACTGCGTGACAATGCGCATATTGATGTCGCTGCGCTCGGAAAAGGCCTTCTTCAAGCGCAAAGCTTCAAGGGCAACTTCGTCTGAAAAATCTGGTGAGCCTTCTGGATGGCCTGCGACGCCCATATGGGTGATGCCGTATTTGTCGAAGAAACCTGTTTCCAAGACTTCCATCGTCGATGAAAATTCACCAGCTTCTTTTTCAAGGCCGCCGCCGATAACCAGCACATCTTTTACACCTGCTTCAGATGTCATCATCTGTATGCGATGCTCCAAGGCAGATTTGGTTGTCAAACGCCGGGATGCAAAGTGAGGCACTGCTGTATAGCCGAGATCCGTAACGCGTTTTGCGCCAGCGGTCAGGGTTTCTGCGGTATCTGTTCCCACATCCGTGATGTAAACGCGCGAACCTTTAGGAAATAGGCCAGGAAGATCTTCGCTTTCGACGGCCTGTTTCGGCGAAATTTCAATCGATGAAGGAATATGTGTCATTTCAGATCTCCGTACTGGCGGGTTTCTCCAACCAAGTTTAAACAGGCGGTATTAAGCCTCGTTGCCTTCAGATTTAATCAGGGCGATCAAGCGCTCTTTGGTATATTCTGTGTCTAAAGCGATTGCCGCTTTTTCAGCTTCCGCTTCAAGATCGTCGCTGACCTCAACAGGTTCAGACTTCCGCCATTGGGCAAGGTAATCTTCTGATTCTGCGGCTCCAGAACGCATCGCACACATATCGATTGCCTCGATGAACCGCAAAGGCAGCTCTCGCTTGGCAATATTACGACGGCCAGCTTTCACGATTAGGGAAGCTGGAATATCTCTCCAATATACGATCTGTAACTGTGCCATAAGCGACCTTTCAAGTTGTCGGGACAATGTTGTAATTCAAGGGCTATTGCTGCGCCGCCTACGACGCACAAAAAGACAAAAACGACTCTGCTAATCGTAGATGTGTCAGATCACGCCGGATATTTCAAAAGCACCATGCTTTCAAAAGAAATAACGGGCTTTCCGTGCTGATTTTTACCTGATTGGCGCGCCGTCATGACATACCATCCCGGTTTGCTCTTGCTGGTTCGGCAAGTCAGAATTTCATTAGCGTAAGTTACGGTGTCCCCAGCGAAAACCGGGCGTAACCATTTGAGATTGTCAAAGCCGGGAGAGGGGCCAAATTCGGGGATGGGAAGGCCTTGTGCGGCACGTTCGCTCATGGTTTCCTTGACGAAATCACGCTGCTTTCGCATCCAGATGGAAGCAGTATGCCAGCCGGAAGCGCATAATCCGCCGAATAGACTGTTCTTAGCCGCCTCCGCATCCACGTGAAAGGGTTGCGGATCATAGGCTTTTGCAAAAGTGATTATTTCTTCCGAGGTGAAAGTGTGGCTACCGATTTCAACTTTCCAACCGGGGATCATGGAGTGGGGAAGGTTATCGGGATTGTCGTTTGATTGCGCCAATTGCTCACTCATGCCGCTTGCCTCAAGCGCATCATACCCAAATTGGTATAGGTCATGACCTGTTTTCCATTTTGATTGAAGAGATTACAGCGGAAATTGACCAGGCCAAGATTGGGCCTTGAAGCGGAGAGCCTGGCGCTTTCCACAATCAAATGCCCTGAAAGCGTATCACCAGCTAATACAGGCGCCATCCACTTGCATTCTTCCATCCCTGGTGAACCCTCACTGGCGGCACGCAACAAATAACTGTCACACAGCATGCGCATGGCCATCGAGCAGACGTGCCAGCCGGAAGCAGACAAACCGCCCAACATTGAGGCTTTGCCGATTTCTTCATCAAGGTGAAACGGGGCGGGGTCAAATTGAGAAGCAAAGTGGATGATCTCTTCTTTGCTCACTTCATAAGTACCAATATCGATTTTACGACCAATGGTCATATCTTCGTAATAATAGTCGAACGACTTCATGTTCAAAGTTCCGCCAATGCAGGCGTCAAATCGCCAAAGCCCGTATAGCGACGCTCATAAGCCAAGCCAAGAAAATCAGCTGCGGCTTCCGCATTTTTATCCAGCACAGGATCATTGGTCTGGGCCAGATAAAGCGCTTTGGTATAATTAGAAAAATACATTTCTTTGAGTTCAGGATGGCGATCAAGTCCCAAAGGCTTGACCATGAATGTCTCAAAATGGCGGGCTAGAAAATCCGTGATGAAGAAGGTGGTCATGTGATCATCACCTTCTGTGGCGAATGCGTCATTACCCAAATAAAATGAAAAACAATGAGGCCCAGCAATGCGCTCAATACCGTGTTTTTTGCATACTTTGTCTAGTTCGCCGCCCGTACCGCAATCTGCATAACCTGCAAAAATCTGCGTGAAGCCTTCGGCCTTAGCCTCTTCAATGGCAATATCCATGGCCGGAGCAATCTTTTCAGGATGATGGTGAAAATCGGCAGGAAGGCATTTCAAATCGATATGGTTGCGGCCTAATTGTTCGTTTACCGCCAGCACTTCACGAGCAATCATACCGCAGGCAATGACGCGCACCTTTTCTAAAGGAGGTGTCTCCAGTTCCTCAGTAGTTTTGCTTATTACCGCCGTGTTATCAGGCACAATTTTGCCTCAAGGTTGTTTCAAAAAATTAGCTTTTCGATTCAGACTATTTCACCAAAATACTGATTTTACAAATCAAACTGCTGATACAAAAAAGGCACTCTGAAAAATCAAAGTGCCTTTTGGTGTGGTGTCAGTTCATATTAAGCACAGTGCCCAAATCGAATTACATCTGGTTGTGTTTACGCGCCATGTAAGATTTTGCTGTTTCAACGGCCACGGCGGCATCACGACAATAGGCATCAGCGCCAATGGCTTTACCAAATTCTTCGTTAAGCGGCGCACCGCCAACAAGAATGGTGTAGTCGTCACGGATGCCCTTTGCGACCATCGTATCAATCACAACTTTCATGTAAGGCATGGTTGTTGTCAGGAGGGCGGACATGCCAAGGATATCAGGTTTATGTTCTTCAAGGGCAGCGAGATATTCATCTGCATCTGTATTGATGCCAAGATCAAACACATCAAAGCCAGCGCCTTCCATCATCATGCCGACAAGGTTCTTGCCGATATCGTGAATATCGCCTTTAACGGTTCCGATAACCATTGATCCAAGCTTTGGCGCCCCAGTCTCAATAAGGAGCGGGCGAAGGATAAACATGCCAGCTTTCATCGCATTGGCAGCCAGCAACACTTCTGGAACGAATAGAATACCATCGCGAAAATCGATCCCAACGATGCGCATGCCTTCAACCAGTGCTTTGGTCAGCACGTTGTAAGGTGTCCAGTTGCGGGACAGAAGGATGTTAACGCCTTCTTCAATTTCTTCTTTCAGACCATCATAGAGATCGTCATGCATTTGAAGCACTAGATCTTCGTCACTCAATTCGGAGAGGATGATTTCATCATCTGACATTCGCATGGTCCTTTAAAATAGACGGTATTAAATCAAGGTGGTGTCATAACCCATAGGCAAAACGCCTGAGCAAATCAAACCCGTTCTTATATATCAGGTTAATGCCCCTCTATAACTGTTTGTTTCGCGACTTATGGCGAGAAGATTGCGACTAACCAAATTATATTCAGAAAGGGTAAATATCCGGGCGATAATATGAAATTTGAACATTGGACAAATATTTGTCGGTTTTGAGAAACTGAATTGGTATAACGGGTATAAGTGAACTGCAAGAATTGCGTCAGGCTTCGCCGTTTTGAGGCCTGAAAACGGTGGGCGCTTGCCTATCATCAAACTTATATATCTGGGATCACGGCAGCTAGTGCCAAAATGCGTATGAAGGGTTTTGAAATGAGCGAAGAACCAGAAATGAATGCTGAGCCAGCAGGCGCAGGGCGCAGAGCCCGTGGTGGTGGCGGTGCAGCACGACGTGCGTCAAGAGCCGGCGTTCATCTCGTAAGCTTGCCTTACATTCACCGTCAGCTTGACCCTGTGGACATTCTTTCTGCCGATGCGATCGAAACGATCGAGCATAATGCTGATATCTTGATGGAAGAAGTGGGCATTGAGTATCGCGACGATGCAGAAGCGCTTCAGATGTGGCGTGATGCAGGAGCGGACGTTAAAGGCGAGCGGGTTCACTTTCCAAAAGGTCTTTGCCGCGAATTGATGAAAACCGCCCCATCACAATTTACCCAACATGCGCGCAACCCGGCGAGAAATGTTGAAATTGGCGGTAAGAATACTGTGTTTGCACCGGTTTATGGTCCGCCATTTGTGCATGATCTTGATGGCAATCGCCGCTATGGCACCATGGAAGATTTCCGTAATTTCGTGAAATTGGCCTATATGGCTCCTGCTATGCATCATTCGGGTGGCACGGTTTGCGAGCCGACGGATGTTGCGGTGAACAAGCGCCATCTGGATATGGTTTATTCGCATATCCGTTATTCAGACAAACCGTTCATGGGCTCCGTAACAGCACCAGAGCGCGCTGAAGACACTGTGAAAATGGCGCAAATGGTTTTCGGCGAAGAATTTGTCGATAAAAATTGTGTGCTGGTATCCCTGATCAATTGTAACTCACCGATGGTATTGGACGATACAATGCTTGGCGCATTGAAAGTTTACGCGCGCGCGAACCAGGCCTCTATTATTTCACCGTTTATTGTTGGTGGTGCGATGAGCCCTGTTACGGTTGCAGGGACATTGACACAAGTGTTGTGTGAAGCAACATCGGCAATTGCCTTCTCTCAGCTTTGCCGTAAAGGCTCGCCAGTTATTTTCGGCACATTTGCGACTTCGATTTCCATGCAAACTGGCGCGCCTGCTTTTGGAACGCCTGAGCCAGCGCAAGTTTTGATGGGGGCGGCACAATTTGCCCGTCGTTATAACTTGCCATTCCGTTCAGGTGGTTCTTTGACTGGATCGAAATTGCCGGATGCATCCGCAGCTTATGAAAGCGCTAACACGCTTTGGCCAGCAATGATGGGCGGCGTAAACTTTATGCTGCATGCTGCTGGATGGCTGGAAGGCGGGCTAGTGTCTTCGTTCGATAAATTTGTGATGGATTGCGATCAATTGGCCGCAGCGCAAAAATTTGCTGCTGGTGTCAATGTTGATGAGAATGCTCAAGCGATGTCTGCTATTCGCGAAGTGGGCCCTGGTGGCCACTATTTGGGTTGCCAGCATACGCAGGACAATTTCAAAACGGCTTTCCATGTTTCTACAGTGGCGGACAACAACTCATTCGAACAATGGGAAGTTGAAGGTGGCCTTCGTTCTGAGCAGCGCGCTAATAAGACTGCCCGTGATTGGCTTGAGGCCTATGTGGCTCCTGATCTTGATCCTGGAATTGATGAGGCTTTGAAAGCCTTTATCAAACAGCGCAAAGATTCAATGCCCGACGCATTTGCCTGAAAGGGTGCCCCGGTTTCTGAGGCGTTAAGCCGGAAACAAGTCGGGAACCAAATTACGAAAAGTGTCTGGCGGCTTGAAGAGCCGACAGGGACGTCTTCTTGAGCGATTGAAGGCGAGACCTATGTCGAATAAATCGCTGACCTCAATAGAAGTTGAATTAGCTCCAGTTCTTGGCGAACTGGGGCTTTTTTCGTTTGGATGGTTTGTGATGCCTGACGCTCCTTTTACCGGGCGAAAAGCAATGCTGATCGGCAATAGGGCAGACAATGGTCGCCATTTGATGTGGGACGTGTTTACCAAAAGCCCGGAATATCTGGACGGTAGGCCCGATCCATTAAACCGTTGGACGCAGCGAATGCTTGGAGTTATCGCAACGCGGTACAAAGTTGATGCCATTTATCCATTTGGCGAAACGATCTGGCCTTTTCAACGCTATGCAAAGTCAGCAACAGGCATGCAGTCGTCGCCGCTGGGCATGTTGATTCATCCTGAGTTTGGCTTGTGGCAGGCTTTCCGAGCAGTGCTGATTTTTGGAAAGGGTTATGCGCTTGATCTTCCTCACAAATTGAATCATCCGTGTGACGCTTGTGCTGAAAAACCATGCTTAAGCGCTTGTCCCGTAGACGCTTTTTCCGATGAAGGTTTTGCGGTTCAGGCATGCAGAACACATTTGGTCACAAACGAAGCACCAAATTGCATGACCTTAGGCTGTCGGGTGAGAGCCGCTTGCCCTGTTGGCTTGGCCTATTCAAAAGAGCAGATTGAGTTTCATATGAATGCTTTTTCACATTAGCTGAAACAGATAATCAGCTACGCCGTCTACCTTTGCGTTCTCTTGGCGCTTGGGCATCGTTTGCAGCAGATGTAGCGTTTTTCATTGGCCCAATTTTTACGACGATCTCATCAACAGTTGGGCGCGTTACTTCTTCTAACAAAAGATGCTCATCTATGGCTTTGCGCATATATTTGAGATGGTCACAGGAAGTTCCGCAACAACCGCCGATGATTTTTGCACCGGCATCCATGGCTAGACACGTATATTCGTACATCAATTCTGGTGTACCAGTATAAACGACTTTCTCGCCTTGAATGACTGGAATGCCGCAATTTGCTTTTGCGACTATGGTTGCTTCAGGATCGTTTTCGGTCATGTCTAAAATGGATGACAAAAGATCGGAAGCGCCAACACCACAATTAGCGCCTATGGCAGCGGGTTTTTGCCCATCAACATTAAATACTTTGCTTAATCCTGCTGGGGGTAGGCCCATCATGGTTTTCCCCGCAGTGTCGAAGGACGCTGTAACGACATAGGGTAAGCCGATGCGCCTTGCTGCGCCCGCTGCAGCGTTGATTTCGTCTTCTGATGACATGGTCTCGATCCAGATAACATCTGCGCCGCCAGATTTAAGACCTTCCATTTGTTCGAAAAATGCCTCTTCAGCTTCTTCCACCGTGAGTGGTCCCAATGGCATTAGCAATTCACCCGTTGGGCCAACTGATCCAGCAACAATAACCGTTCTGTCTGCTGCATCTGCTATGCACCTTGCGATTTGTGCGCCTTTTTCATTTAACTCGAATACCCGGTCCTGGGCGTGGTGCAATTTTAACCGATGCCGCGTACCGCCGAAAGTGTTGGTCAAAATAATGTCTGAACCGGCATCTACAAAGCCTTGATGTAAAACTTCGATGTTTTCGGGTTTGGTATCATTCCAGAACTCAGGGGAGTCTCCTGACGTTAACCCCATGTCGAACAGCGTGGTTCCAGTGGCACCATCCGCTAACAGTACTTTTTTCTCAGCTAACAAAAGGGCTAGTGCTTCACTCATGGAATTTCCAATCAGTTATATGAAGATATAAAGATTTCTTTATATAATGAAGCTGAAGGTTTGACAACTGCGGAATGCGATTGATTTGGCCATGTTTGAGCTTAGTTAAAATTGAAAACTACTGCTCCTTCAGATTTTTCTAAAAAACTGCGAAATTAAGGTTCAGGTAACTCAATTCTAACGGCCTGTTTACGATATTTGCCTATAACGGTTCTCGAGGTTGAAGGATAAAGCCTCACTCCGGATTTGGTATTGCGTACCGGGGCTCCTTCAAAATTGAATACAAGCGTCTCAAAACCGACTATTTACTGGCTGTTTGCCCGGAGATAGTCGGTTTTTTAGCGTTTGAACTCATTTTCTGATTTGCATACCTATGCTCTTTCGGTAAGGTGTTCAAAATTCACGAGGCAGGGCGACGCTTTGTATTCAGTTGTTAAAAACTTTCTCGACCTACTTTCAAATTCTGACGATGAGATCATTGATTTCAAACCGGATGATACCCGCACGGCTATTGCTGTGCTGTATTATCGGGTGATTGTCGTAGATGGACGCATTCGAACTGAAGAGCTTGCGCATTTCCGGAAAGTTCTGAGCGAGACCCTCCACGTTACAGAAGATGAGCTTTTGTTGTTTGAAGACAAGGTTCTGGATTTGGTAAAATCTGAAACCTCTCTGACGCCGTTTACCAATACGGTTCGAAAACTCCCAATCGAAAAGCGCCGGGAAATTCTTCAACATATGGAGCAAATTTCCCTCAGCGATCGTGAATTGCATGAATTTGAGATTAATCTTGTTGCCAGAACGGCTGAAATGCTTGGCATCACTGATTTATCAAATGATGGTAGTGCTAACTGATAGCGCGTTTAAGATTTTGATCTCAATCTGATTGCGTTGCTCAGATCTGGAGCGGCTTTTATGAGAGCCCTTGTATATGGGTTTTTAGCCTCTGCATAAACAGCTTTCGTGTTCCCGCTTTCCAGAATATTGCCGTCTTTCATAATCATTACATTGTCGCAAATGGCTTGCACAACTGAGAGATCGTGACTGATAAAGAGCCACGCGACTGAAAGTTTTTCGCGTAACTCAATGATTAAATCCAAAATCTGAGCTCGGATTGAAACATCCAAAGCAGAAACGGGCTCATCGGCGATGATGAGTTTTGGTCTATTAACAATGGCCCTTGCGATGGCTAATCGTTGCCTTTGCCCGCCAGAAAACTCATGAGGATATTTGTCTCCGTCAGCGCTTGTCAGGCCAACATCGTTTAAAGCCTCTTGAACCAATTCGCGTTTGTCAGATTTTGATAAATCGGTTCTGGTAAACAATGGTTCAGCTACCAGTCTTTCGGCAACATGACGGGGATTGAATGAACCATAAGGATCTTGGAAGACGGTCTGCACAAATTGAACAATGTCGGCGCGGGCAATGCCATCGGGTGAGCCAATAACTTTCCCCTCAAAGGCGATGGTCCCGTCCGCTGGTTTAATCAAGCCTAACAGGCTTCTCGCCATTGTGGATTTTCCACATCCGGATTCTCCGACTAAACCTAATATTTCTGCTTTGTCCATTTGCCAACTTACGCGATCAACCGCTTTGAACGGGGTAGGGCGTTTGAATAGCGACGTGCGATTTCCAGGATATTCGCATATGAGATTTGATACCTCCACCAAAGGCTGTGAAAGCTCAGGTGCTTTCCAAATGTTTGTTTGTTTTGGAATATGGGTCGAGGCTTTGGCGAGTTGCGCTGTGTAGGGATGGGCTTGGCGTTGCAATACTTGGATCGCTGGGCCTGCTTCCATCACTTTGCCTTGGCGCATGATAACGATATCGTCTGCGAGACCCGCGACCACGCCAAGGTCGTGGCTAATCAGCAGAAGCGCCATATCGTTTTCCGATACCAGCTCTTTTAACAGATCCAAGATTTTTGCCTGAACGATTACATCCAACGCTGTGGTTGGCTCATCGGCGATAAGCAATTTGGGTTTCATGGCACAGGCCATGGCAATCACAACCCGTTGACGTTGCCCGCCTGAAAGTTCGTGAGGATAGCGGGAAAGAGGATATTTTTCTGGCGGCAAGCCCACTCGACTCAAAATCGCAATCGCCCGCTTTTCAGCTTCTTCGTGACCAACACCAGCATGAATGCGGATACCTTCGGCGACCTGCTCACCGATTTGCTTTAACGGATTTAATGCCGTCATGGGTTCTTGGAAAACCATTCCAATGTCATCGCCGCGTAGATCACACATGGCTTCTTCACTGGCGGTTAAAACCTGTGTGCCGTCAAAAGCAATAGAACCATTCGTAGCCGCTCCATTGGGTAATAGCTGCATGATGGATAAAGCAGTGAGCGATTTTCCGGAACCAGATTCTCCGACCAACCCTGTTATCTTGCGTTTCTCCAATTCAAAACTCACCCCATCAAGGATAAGATTGCCGCGAATTTTCAAAGAAAGATCTTTGACGGATAAAACAGGTTTGACAGCTGACATCAGTTTTCACCGCGCAGTTTTGGATCCAAGGCATCGCGTAATCCATCACCCATCAGATTCAAACCGAGGACGGTGAGTATGATCGCGATGCCAGGAAAGATCGCCATATGCGGCCCGATCGCCATCATGGTTTGTGCTTCAAAGAGCATGCGTCCCCAGCTGGGCAGAGGTGGTTGAGCGCCTAACCCCACATAAGAAAGGCCTGCTTCTGCCAAGATGCCGAGCGAGAATTGAATAGTACCTTGAACAATCAAAAGATTGGTGATGTTCGGCAGAATATGTTCAACGGTGATGCGTGCCGGGGACTTGCCGCAAACACGGGCAGCTAGAATATATTCGCGACTCCAAAGTGAAAGAGCCGCGCCGCGTGTTAAGCGGGCGAAAACTGGTATGTTGAAAATACCAATGGCGATGATCGCATTGATAGCGCCTGGGCCAAAGATGGCTGTGATCATGACCGCAGAAAGAATAGAGGGAAATGCAAAAACGAGATCATTGGCGCGCATGAGCACGTCATCGATCCATCCCCTTTTTGCTGCGGCCCAAGCGCCCAGCGGAATACCAATGCACATTCCAATGGCAACGGCGACCAATGCAACTGCTATCGAATTTCGCGCGCCAACCATGATCATTGAAAAAATATCGCGCCCGAAATGGTCGGTGCCAAACCAGAATTCTGTCGATGGCGCTTTTAGCCTGTTTGTAATGACCAGCTTCGCAACATCATAAGGGGTCCAAACGAATGATAGTAAAGCCAAGACAACAATTAGCAGAGTGATGGATACACCAATCACAAACGATCTAGATGCCAATGCGCGCTGCCAAGTGGATCGCGCAATTGTAGATTGTTCTTTGGTATTTGAGGATGTAACGGTCATCGCGTAGTGCTCCGCAAGCGCGGGTCAATCCACGCGTAAAGCAGATCAATTAAAAAGTTGATGACAACGACCGTGGCAACCAAAAGCAAAACCGTTCCTTGCACGACCGGAAGATCATGTTGAGTGATTGCTTGGAAGACAAGCCTGCCGAGTCCAGGTAAATAAAACACATTTTCAATTATAATTGTACCAGCCAAAAGGAACGCGAATTGGAGGCCCATGATCGTAACAACTGGAATCATAGCATTCCGCAAAGCGTGGTGCCAAAGGGTCTGGCTCTTGGTCAGGCCCTTCGCTCTAGCAGTTCGAATAAAATCTTCGCCTAAAACCTCTATCAATGCTGATCGGGCAACGCGAGACAAGATCGCCGCTTGGGGAAGTGCGAGAGCAATCGCTGGCAGGAACAATGAGTAAAGGGCTGGCCATATGCCATTTTCCCATCCTGGAAATCCGCCTGCAGGAACCCATCTCAAGGCAACGGCAAAAACATAGACCAGCAATAGCGCGAACCAGAAATTTGGAATGGCTATACCAAATTGCGTGGCGGCCATGATTGAAGTGTCGCTTGTTCTTCCACGTCTTGCAGCAGCATAAAGCCCAATAGGGATGGCTATAACTGTCGATAGGGTCAGTGCAAGAAGCGCCAAGGGCAGGGACACCCAGATGCGTTCGCCGATCAGCTCAGAAACTTGTGAGGAATAGGTGAAACTTTTTCCTAGATCACCTGAAAGCAGACCTGTAACCCAATCAAGATAGCGGATGAAAATCGGCTGGTTCAGTCCCATTTGTTCGCGAAGGGCAGATACCGCGTCTTCGGTTGCATTGATGCCGAGCATCAAGCGGGCAGGGTCTCCTGGAATAATTTCCAGAACAGCAAAGATAACGATTGTTGCAAAAATCAAAGTAACAAAAAGCGATACTAGGCGTTTAGCTATGAACCAGCTCATCCCATGACTTTCGCGATTGTTTTCCTGAAAGAACCCGGGAGCAAACTCAATGTGCTCCCCTTATTATTGCGTTAGTGTGTTATTCGGACCAGCTTACGCCTGTCAGGTCGTTTGCCTGCACAGGGGAGTTTTTCCAAAGACCGTTGATTTTTGCATTCCAAACACCGGTTTTAGCAAGTTCAAAGAGGAACCCGTTGACCGCATCATTGGTGATAATGGCCTGCGCCTCTTTCATCAGTGCATAGCGTTCGTCGGTTCCGCTTGTGACGTCGAGCTTGGCAATCACGTCTTGCATCGGCTTGCTGTCATATTTGAAATAGTAGTCTTTGTTCGCATAAATGCCGATATCCATTGGTTCTGTATGGGAGACGATAGTCAAGTCGAAATCGCCTTTAAACGGACCTTCAAGCCATTGCTTCCATTCAACTGGAATAATCTCCAATTCAATGCCGATCTCGCGCAACTGGGAGGCAATGATTTCACCACCACGGCGTGCATAAGTTGGAGGAGGGAGCTGCAATGTGGCTTTGAATCCATCTGCCAAGCCAGCTTCAGCCAAAAGCGCTTTGGCTTTTTCCAGATCGCGCGGATAAGTGTTAATCAGGTCGGCATTATAGGCAGGATGGTGCGGCGCAAAATGTGTGCCGATGGGTGTACCTTGGCCAAACATTGCCCCATCAATAATGGCCTGACGGTCAATCGTATGGGCAATGGCTTGGCGAACTCTGATGTCGTTGAAAGGCGCTTTGGAGTTATTAGTGGAAAGAACAGTCTCACCTTCCGTAGAACCTTGAACAACAGCAAACCGCGGATCAGCTTCGATTTGCGGAAGTGATTCAGGTGCAGGAAAATTTGCAAATGCATCAACATCCCCGGCGAGAAGCGCATTGGTTGCAGCAGCTGCATCAGGAATAATGCGGAAAGATGCGCTGGCAAGGGCCACTGGTGTTCCCCAATATGCATCATTTCTTGCGACGTTTACAGACGAGCCTTTTGCCCAATTGGCAAATTTGAACGGTCCGGTCCCAACAGGATTTTCTTTGTTGCCATCTGCGCTGGCAGGATCGACGATAACAGCATCGCCCCAACCCATGTTGAACAGGAAATTACCGGCAGGGTTTTTCAGAGTAATTTTTACTGTTGTTGCATCCACCACATCGACAGCTTCAATGGCTGCGAATAGACCTTTTTGGGCATTGGTAGAGTCTTCTGCTCTGGCGCGGTCTAGGGAAAATTTCACATCCTCGGCTGTAAAGTCAGCGCCATCGTGGAATTTCACGCCGCTTTGGAGCATGAAAGTATATGTTTTTCCGTCTTCAGAAATTTCCCAGCTTTTTGCCAAAGCGGGTTGAACTTCGCCATTCTCGTTTATGCGTGTGAGGCCTTCAAAAATATTGGCATAAACAATTTCATCAATGGCGGCTGCAGCACCTGCTGTGGGATCAAGATGAGGCGGTTCAAGGGCGACGCCCATGATCAGGCTATCTTTGGCAGCAAAGGCTTGTCCAGCAAGCGCGGTTGCCGACAATAACACTGCTGTCATACCTGTCAGTATTGTTTTTTTGACTGAAATTCCCATGTGCAAATCCTCCAATAGGCGGTGATAGTCGTTCATGTCAAAATCTTAGGATGATGTTGGCGCTTTGGCAAATACGAAATAAATTATCGCATGTTTGTAGTAGCTTTAGAGCACTTGCGTGTTTGCTTTAGACAGAAGTATTGCGCATATGTTACCAAAGATAACGAATGTCGCCGTTTCAACAAATATGGAAAGAACCAGAGATGTATACAGATTTAGGCGTTTGGCTTGGTATTTTGCTTGGCGGTATTGCTGGCTGTGTCGCAACAGCATTTGTTGCAAATATACTGAAAGGTGTTCCGTTCACAGCTGTGGCAGGAAATCCGAGAAAGCATTTATGGTCGATTATTTTCGCAATTCCAGTGCCGTTTCTGCTTGCTTCATTTGGCGGAGCTGGAATTTTGGTAGCTTTTTTATGGCTGGTACTTGTCCCGACGATTGCTTCAAAAGCCTATTTTGGTCCTAAGGACGTTCCTGCAATGACTTTGAATGCTTTCCATTGCGGTTATGCCGTCGCGGTGTTGGCTGTATATGTGCTGGTAACACGCTGGATGATGATCACCCTAAGCTGACAAAAGCCGTAGATGCAGGTTCATCCTTTTGGGTGCAGGAGCGAGTGAATGGATAGCGCCATCACTTTAGCGCTCTCGATCATATCTTGAATGACAATATATTCATCAGGGCGATGGGCTAGGTCTAATATCCCCGGACCATAGGCGATGCAATCGTTCAGGTGACCAATGCGGGAAACATGCTTTTGGTCGTAAGTCCCAGGGGACACCACATATTCTGGCTCTTTGCCCATAACTTGCAAAATGGCCGCAGCAACTGAAGCAGGTACTGGTTCATCGCGCCCGGTCATTACTGGCAACACCTCCATCAGATCACGAATGGTGTAATCAAATTTTGGGCGAGACTTTTTTAGCTGCTCCAAGATGTCTGTGATTTCTGATTTTACCTCGCCGAGTTGTTCCTCGATTAAAAATCGGCGATCGATGGTCATTTTACAGGAGTCAGGCACATTTGGGCTTGGCAAACCGTCATAGTCGTCAGTCTGTCCGCCATGGATTGCATTTATGTTCATGGTCGAAGAACGTGCGCCCTCTGGCACAACGGGCATGGCTGTGCGCTTTAGATCGAGTTTAGGGAATAGATCGCGTTCCAATTCTTCCAAAACCGCACCCATATGACGAACAGCGCAATCGCCAAGGAAGGGCATAGAGCCATGTGCTTGCTCGCCTTTCGTTTCAATCTCTGCCCACCAAACGCCGCGATGGCCGAGGCAAATTCGATCTTTGTTCAACGGCTCAGGAATTATGACGTGATCAACGCGTGGTTTGGAAAAATAACCTTTCTTTGCTAGGTAGGCGACCCCGCCAAAACCACCTGACTCTTCGTCTACGGTTCCAGAGATTTCAATGGCGCCGCTGAAATCCGGATTACAAGCAATATAGGCTTCCACTGCAATGATAGAGGTTGAAAGTCCGCCTTTCATATCGCAGGTTCCGCGACCATAAATTTTGCCGTCGTGAATCGTTGCGGCGAAGGGGTCAAAGGTCCATCCGGCGCCTGCATCCACGACATCTATGTGGGAATTGAAATGAACCGTGGGTCCAGGCCGTTTGCCTTCGATGCGACCGATGACATTCGTTCTGGGGTATCTGTCGCTATCGCCGGGTGTTCCTTCACCTCGAACATATTCAATAGTGAATCCTGTTTTTTTCAATCGTCTGCCAATATACTCTGCGCAGGGTGTATAAGCTTCTCCAGGTGGATTGATCGTAGGAAATCGCACCAGTTCTTGCGTTAAAAGAACCAAGTCGTCTTGCCTGCGATCAATCTCGTTAAACAGTTTGTCTGATAAATCATGCATGAAAGAATGCTTTCACGAGATTAGTTTGAATTCAATTCAAATATGCATTTTGAGCCGAAGATTAATTTAAAGTGAAGAAAGACTTGCAAAAAAATTTACCCTGATTTTGAACGCCGAACCAAAACTATCGCAAAAAACTGATTTTGTGCTATGTTCAACCTAACGGGGCTTGAAATTTATAGGTGTACAGGGAGTTGAATATGAGAGCACTATTGGCAGCAGCAGTTATGTTATTGGGACTTGCGGGCACTCCAGCGTATTCCGCTGTGCTTGAGGCGCGGGTTGATATTTCTGAACAAAAAATGCGTGTTTATAGCAATGGCAGACTGAAATATGTATGGCCAGTTTCGACGGCACGTAAAGGTAAGGTTACACCAAGAGGTACTTGGCGCGCGAAACACCTGTCTAAACATCATCGCTCGAGCAGATATAATAATGCGCCAATGCCTTATTCTATCTTTTACAGCGGCAATTTTGCTATTCATGGAACCAATCAGACGAAGCGTCTTGGTCGTCCAGCATCAGCTGGTTGCGTGAGGCTTCATGTGGACAATGCGCGCATTCTTTACAACATGACACAGCGTGTCGGTTTGAAGAACATGAAGGTGCGTGTCACTCAATAAGCTATTTCATAGTGTTTCAAACAAAGGCCGATTGCGTTAAGCCCGCTTTCGGCCTTTTCTTATGCGCGGTTTAGGTGCGCGCCAACGGTTATGCAGCCATAGCCATTGCTCTGGATATTCACGGATCCAGCCTTCCATGATATCCGTAATCTGCTGGGTCAGTTTGTTAGTATCCACTTTACCGTTCTCGCCATAAGGAATATCCAGCTTATCCTGTAATTCAATTCTAAAGCGTCCATTTGGCAGGCGGACTGTTCTGGCGGGATAGACCGGGCAGTCATAGTTGCGGGCAAGTTTTGCTAGTAGGGGATTTGCTGCGGTTTGGCGTCCGAAGAATGTGACTTCAGGGCCTCGTGCAAAATATTGATCGGCCAATACACCAACCTTACCACCTTCATCCATCACGCCTGACAAAGCCCAGGCGGCGCCGGCTTTTGACGGAACCAAGTGGCCCATGCTGGTTTTGCGTGCTTTTAAAACCTCACGTGCCAAATATCTGTTGTTAGGTGGGCGAAAGAGGGCCGTAATATTGAGGTCATAGGCTGCGGCCCCAACTGGCAAAACTTCCCAGTTTCCCGTGTGCGCCGTAAAGCAAATTGCAGGTCCTACATGATCGCGCAATTCCTCAAAGTTTTTTGAACCAGAAATTTCAAATCGGCCGTTTTGCTGGTTTTCATGGTCAATCTCAAAGATCTTGTCGAGAAATGCGTATTCAGCAGCGGTACGTCCAAGATTCTCCCACATACCATGAAGAATTGTTTCTATCTCTTCTGCAGACTTTTCCGGGAAAGCCAAAATCAAATTGGCTCTCGCGTCCTTTGTGCGAGGATGGAACATTCCAATTTTGCGTGTAATCCAAGCGGTGGCGTTGATAGCGCCATTGGCGGGCAGGAGCTTTACGAACCAGAGAAATGCCAGCAGCCAGCGCGCAAGTGTCCAGTCGCGAGCATTGCGCATCCAAACATACCATTTTGGGTATTTCGTGCGGTTTTTGGCCACGTTTGTCTCAAATCATAGGGTTGAATTTGCTGCGTTTAGTCGTTGACCCGCATAATGATTTTGCCAAACACTTTACGGGCTTCCATGCGTTCAAGGGCAGGGCCCAGATCTCCGAATTCCAGCTCAGTATCAATCACCGGATGCACAACACCATGGGCCATTTTCTCCATGGCGTCTGTCATGTTACGCATGTTACAGCCAAATGAACCGATCAAACGAAGTTGCTGTTGGAACAACATCATCAGATTTGTTTCAGCCGACACGCCGCTGGTTGATCCGCAGGTGACCAATCTTCCGCCGCGACGAAGCACCATCATGGAACCAGCCCATGTGTCTTTACCAACATGCTCAAAAACAACATCAACGCCTTTTTTCATTGTAATCTTGCGCGCGCGCGAGGTCCAAGGCTCGGTGTTGTAGTTGATAACGTGATCAGCGCCGAGTTCGAAACATTTGTCGAACTTGTCATCAGAACCGACTGTTGTGATTACCGTGCAACCAATTTTCTTGGCAAGTTGGATCGCTGCAGAACCAATGCCTGAGCCTCCGGCATGAATGAGTACTGTTTCGCCTGATTCCAATTTGGCATTGTCAAACAGCATGTGTTCGCAGGTGCCGAATGTTACTGGAGCAACAGCTGCTGCAATATCGGAAAGACCTTCTGGCGCGCGCACAACATTGCGAGCTGGCATGTTTGCCAGTTCCTGAGCATAGCCATCTAAATGGAACCCATGAACGCCTTTTGGATGTTCGCAGTGATTGTCGCGACCTTCGCGGCATGGGCGACAAACGCCACAAGTCGGTGCACCATAGATCGCCACAAGATCACCTGTCTTGAGACCGGTAACGCCAGGGCCAATTGCTGCGATTTCAGCGGATGCTTCAGCACCAACGGTCATAGGCAGTTTGCGTTTGGCAAATGCCATGCCTCGCCAGCCCCAAACATCGATATGGTTGAGGGCAACCACTTTGATTTTCAATTGGACTTCGCCCTCGCCTGGAGGCGGTGGGGGAGCAACATCAGTGACTTTGACTTCACGGTCAGAAATAAGTTGAAGAGCGCGCAATGCTTTCTCTCCTGTAACAGAATGATAAAAATAGGGAACATGGTGATTGTCTCATGGACATCTCACCGACTTTCCCGCGGATAGGTCTTCGTTAAGCCACGTCGCGGCCAAATACAAGACAGGCGTTTTGTCCACCAAAGCCAAACGAGTTTGAAAGCACATTTCGCACATTCGCTTCCCGTTTCACATTTGGAACCACATCAAGCGGAATATCAGGATCTGGCGTGTCGTAATTGATCGTTGGCGGGATAATGCCGTCTTTCATTGTCAGGAACGAAAACACGGCTTCAACAGCGCCGCCCGCGGTCAAAGTGTGGCCAATCATGGATTTATTGGAAGATATAGGAACTTTGTGGATTGCTTCGCCGAACACTGCTTTGAGCGAATTATACTCCATACGGTCGTTTTCAGGGGTCGATGTGCCATGGGCGTTGATATAATCGATATCTGCGGTGGTTATGCCTGCATCCTCAATTGCCTGATGGATGGTGGTTATCGCAGGTTTCCCATCAGGGCTTGAACGGGTTCGGTGGAAGAAGTCTGCTTTCTCGCCAACCCCGCGCAACACGCCAATAATGTTCGCGCCACGGCCAACTGCATGCTCAAGCGATTCGAGTACCAATGCGCCAGAACCTTCGGCCATCACGAAGCCATTGCGGTCTTTCGAAAACGGGCGCGAAGCAGCTGTTGGTTTTTCGTTGTTTGTTGAAAGGGCTGAAAGAAGTGAAAACCGGATAAGGCCTTCAGCCGTTACCGAACCGTCAGAAGCAACGCAAAGGGCTGCTTTTGATTCGCCGCGACGGATTGATTCCATGCCTTGCTGGATTGCAGTTGCGCCTGATGCACAGGCGGTCGACAATGAAATCGGCAGGCCTTTGGTGCGGTATTTTTCAGCAATACGATAGGCAATCGTGCCCAATTGAACGAGCGAATGCATATTTTCGTGCTTTTTTGCGCGGGCAGCTTGCAAAATAGCTTCATAGCCAGGGTTTTCGACCGGATTTTCTTCCATAAGTGTGAAGCGGTGCTGCCATTCAAGTTCGACAGGAGGCGCTGCAAAGAAGAGGGGGCCAGGAAAACCATCTGTCCCAAATCCGGCTTCTTCTAATGCTTCGCCAGCAGTTGAGTCTGCCATGGCATAAGAGATTGCAGGAGCAGATACTTCTTCAGAATCCATGAAATCTACTGTTCCGGCGATAATGGTATTTAAACCATCAATCGGGAAACGTTCGACTTTTTTGATGCCGGATTTGCCTGCAGTAAGGGCGCTCCAGTTGTCGGCTTTACCTTTACCCAATGAGGTGACTACACCCATGCCAGTTACGACTACAATAGGGCGGCCTTTGTGATCTGTATAAGAATTAGACATGTAAGGACCTCATTTGCAGGAAATTTTTTCGACAAGGGCAATGCCTTCGCCGCGATAATGGCCGCTTGTGGAAACCATCACAGATGTAGGATTGATTTTGACCGGCTTTTCAGCTTTTTCAAAGGTCGGATAGAAACCATTTTTGTGCAGTGCTAAAGCGGCCAGCGCTATAGCGAAAGGGAAATTTGCTTCCATCGGATTACCGATCATGGAAGTGTAAGCTCTAATTGGCACTTCCATGCCAAGCTTTCCCTGAATGGCGCCATATTCCCATTCTGTAATGCCTTTATAGCCAGTGCAACCAGTAATTACAGCAAGGCTTGAAGAAGGCTCAAGTGCTAATTCGCTCATCATCGTGTTTAAACGGTCTTTGGTATTGTCCATATCACGAGGGCCAAGGTCAGAGGCTACAGCGCCAAGCTTTGCATAGGCTTTAGCGCCGCGCGCTTTTGCATGATCAGCTGATTCCAAGACAAGGAATACACCTGCAGAACCTGGAATTACGCCACCATCCTTTTCCTGACGCTCCCAAACGGGCGCGCTATTGTCTTGTGCGAGATAATGGCCGAGCTCCAAATTCAAGAATAGATCGGGACGCTCAGCATTATATGCGCCGCCTACCAGCAAATGGGTGCTTTGGCCATTGGATATCCGTGCAACAGCATCGCGAACAGCGGTGATTCCGGCACTTTCTTCGCCCATATAAGTGCGCGAAGAGCCTGTAACTTTGTGAACAATCGAAATGTTTCCGGCCATCAGATTTGAAAGCTGTGCCAAGAAAAGAGTAGGACGCAAATCCTGAGGAAGGCGTTCATTCAAAATCAAGTCCCGGTCATTACGGCTTTTGGCTTCTTTCAAGATATTTTCATCTGTTACCAGATCGCGTTCACCGCCACCTGCGCAGACTACCAAATCCATAGATGAAACAAGCTCTTCATTGTCTTTGATGCCAGCATCATCCAAGGCTAACCCGGCCGCGTAAACGCCAAGGCGCTGCCAATTTTCCATCTGGCGTTGGTCTTTGCGAGGCATTTGCAGCGCCCAATCCATTTCCGGCAAAGGATGGACAGCATAAGGTTTGAATTTATCTGTATCTATAACGGGTTTTGGGTTTTCTGCTTCGCTCAATGCGGCCCAATGAGTTTGAGCGCCTTCACCAATGGACGAAACCATGCCGATACCGGTGATCCAAACTTCTTTTGTATTCGTTGTCATCTGTCTTCCAAAATTGCCTGATTTCAGGGCGTGATCAAATTCGTAACTCTTGTACTATCAATCCGCATAAATAAAAACACCCCAAAAATAAGGGGGCGGCATTTGCTTTCCAAATTCCTGCTCAATCCACGCATCAGGCATAATCAAGGAATTGAGCATTTTTAGCTGAGGTCACATTCAATCAAGTTTTGATTTTCATGTCAGCAACCTGACCCTTGATAAGTGTTTGTAATTCCGGATTGGGGAAGGGTCTGATGGTAAAGGTCAATTGAGCATTGGCAACGCGTTTGCCGCCAGAACGGATTTCGGCACGGGTAACGGCAAAGCCTGAGCCTTCATGTTCAATTTCAGCTTTGATTTCGAGTTCGGTTTTTGGACCAACAAAGTCACGCAACTTGCCTTCTTTGACCCCAGCCAGCAAAGGGATTTTGGTGAAGTCGATGGTATGCATGATTAAAATGCCAGAACACTGTGCCATGGTTTCAATCATTAATACGCCTGGAACCAAGGGATGACCTGGAAAGTGGCCTTCAAAAACGGTGCTTTGGTCAGGAACAATTGAGTTTGCACGCATGATTTTCTTTTCAAGATCAACTTCAACAATGCGATCAATCATCTGAAAATATTCAAGCTGCATTTTACTCTCCTTGGTGGTTTATAAGTGGCCGTAACAAGCCGTCAATTGGAGTCGTCATCCCAATATTCAGTAAGACTAAATCAACACGGAACCATAGGCTAATCAACAAAACAGGCCCCATGGGGGCCTGAAAGAGGTTTGAAATGCATTTTTGCGCTGAGGATGAACCTCTCTTGCAGCACAATAAGCAAGTAGCTTTGGCAATTATGCCTTTGCAGCAACCAATTCATCGATTTTGGCAACCAGGTTTTTCATGACGAAGTATTCTTCGGTTGAAGCTTTGCCATCGTTCACTTCCTGTGTCCAAGTTTCCAAAGGAATTTTAATGCCGAATTCTTTGTCTACCGCAAATACGATATCAAGAAAATCAAGGCTATCGATGCCAAGGTCATCAATGGTATGGCTATCAGGTGTGATTTCTTCGCGTGGAATTTCACTTGTTTCCGAAATGATATCGGCTACTTTGTCAAAAGTGCTCACTTTATGTCCTTTTATTATCAAGTTCTGCAACCCAACCCTTTGGGGCTTGATAGCAGAATCATTTGGCAGGCCAATTGGCCCTTTTTGCCCTCGATACCTGCAAACCAGTTTTGGCTCGCGATTTCAACGTAAAAAATAGGCCCGGATCAATCCACCACCAGAAAAAGCGTAGAATTGCCAGAAATGCTCGGGCGGTGTTTATCTTCGAATTGGCTAATTGTCTATAGGTTTACCAGTATAATGCTTCTTATAAGGCTGGAAACAAAACAATTTGTGGCTTAGGAATGAATGTTGTTGCTTGGGCATGAATTTTAGAAGGTGTGGTTTTGTGATTGCAAAAGGAAAATTGAATATGTTCGCTGCTGCGCTTACCGCGCTGATTGTTTTTGGGATCCCTCAGCAATTGCATGCAGCGTGCCTGACGCCAAATAATGCTGAATTGGAAATGCACTTGCCGGATTATCCGATTTGGTGGGCTGTTGCAGATGAAATGAGGCAATGTGGCAATGTGAATGCCGTTTTTGATTTCGATGCGGCGACGGTAGCGCCTGATTCGGCTAGCCCCGACAAAAACTTGGGTGCCTTGGTTGGTGTTTCCAATGCAAGTTTGTATCGCCTGAACCAGCAAAAGCTTTTGCGACCGATCGATGAATTGGTTGAGAAATACAAAGATAAACTTGCTGAACGGCAATTGATACGTATTGACGGTAAAGTGGTGGCAATAGCCATCGCTGCAAATACAAGAGCATTGGTTGTTCATAGCGACCTGTATGCTCAAGAAAACATCGTTGTTCCGAAAATTTATGATGAATTATTTGCCTCGGCAGATAGGTTGAAAGGGTCGCAACTTTATACCCATTCGCTGACTTTGGCTTTCAAGTCTGGATGGAATTTGACCCAGGAGTTTGTCGATCAATTTTTAGCCAGTGGCGGAAAATGGCTTGATAGCGAAAACAAACCATGTATTTCCGGTGCGATTGGCGAAGCCACATTGGAGCGCATGAAAAAACTTGCTTCTTATTTGCCAGAGGAATATTTGGAAGCCGATGCCGCAAAGGCCTTGGATGACTTGTTGAAGTTTCGCGCGCCAATGTCTGTCTTGTGGGTGTCCAGTCTTGGTCCCTTGGAAAACCCAGCTGTCAGCCGTGTTGCGGGGAAAATGGGAGCCTTGCCTGCGCCTGCAATAACTTCAGGTGGGAAGCCTGCTTCGACACTTTGGTGGGACGGATTTGCAATACCTGTGAGCGCAACAAATGAACAGGCTGAGGCTGCTTTTAGGACCGCACTTGAGGGGCTAGACAGTGATATGCTGGCCCAAAACCGCGATAAGGCCTTTTGGCTTGTGAAAGATTATTTTCCCGGGCGTTTGACGAAGCAACTGCTTGCTGAAGTCGATAAAGATGGCGGGCAGGGCATCATGCATTATCCAGCCAGTGAGGCGACAGATCTTTTGCGCCGTGCCTTAGGGCCGCAAATCAAAGAATTCATGGAAGGTAAAAAAGCTGCTGCTGCGGCTTTGGCAGCGGCTGAAGGTGATTATCTCAAGGCTGCGCAAGAACGTGGGCTGGTCGGTAGTTAGACTTCCAGTTCAGTCTATCTTTCAATATAAAATATGCTTGCTAATTTTTCATATTAATGAAAATATCTCTTCGAATTTCATTTTTTGGCATTGTCTGTGGAGATGTCAGTGTGAATGATTTTTGTGGGAGGAAATATTGGTCAACGCGGGCTCGGCTAAATCATTGAAAGTTTCTGGTCAACAAACGCGTGGCCAGAGCAAAATTGATTCTGTCAGTATTCAGAACGCATTAACACCCTCTACAGCGCAAGAAACTAGCGCTGAGATTATTCAAATCCCATCACCTGCTGTTGAAACCCATGTGGGCGCAGATATCCGCTCTCTGCGAAAAGCTCGCGGGCTCACATTGACTGATCTATGCGATGCATTGGGGCGCTCTGTTGGATGGCTCTCGCAGGTTGAGCGTGGACAGGCTGATCCTTCAATACCTGATCTCAAATCCATAGCTACTTTGTTTAAGGTACCTGTAAGCTTTTTCTTTCGCCATGAAGATGCGCCTGAAAATGAACGTGGTTGGATTGTACGTGCGGGCGCCAGAGCAACAATGGGGTCCATTGAAGATGGCCTTAAAGAAGAGTTGTTGTCGCCTGATATTAGCGGTGAGTTCGAGATGATCCGCTCTGTTTTTGCGCCCGGAGCCAAGCGCGATGTCATGCCCCCGCGAGACACGCAAGACGGGGGTTATGTTATTTCCGGCGAGTTGGAGCTTACCATCGGCGAAACAGTGTATTTGCTGCGTAAGGGCGATAGTTTTCAATTTAACCGTCAGCCTTATGGGTGGCGAAATATTTCGAAGGATGTGGCTGAGGTGATCTGGATTATATCACCACCCATCTATTAAGCCGCAGGCAGGTGCTTGCAATAGAAAAAAGAGTCAAATCAAGAAGGTAGCCGATATGTCTAAAGCAGAAGAAAAAGCAATTCCAACCCATGCAAGGGTGGTGATTATTGGCGGCGGAGCCGTGGGGGCTTCTTCGCTCTATCATCTTGCTAAAGCGGGCTGGACTGATTGTGTATTGCTAGAGAAAAATGAACTGACTGCTGGCTCCACTTGGCATGCGGCGGGTAATGTCCCGACATTTTCAGGGTCATGGTCGATCATGAATATGCAGCGCTATTCCGCTGAACTATACCGTGATCTTGGAACTCTGGTTGACTATCCGATGAACTATCACGTCACTGGTTCGCTGCGATTGGCGCATTCAAAAGAGCGTATGGAGGAGTTTGAGCGGGCAGTTGGTATGGGCCGTTATCAGGGCATGTCTATGGAAATGTGTGCGGTCAGTGATTTGAAAGAACGCTATCCGTTTCTTGAAACGCACGATCTTGCAGGTGGTCTTTACGATCCCGCTGATGGCGATATTGATCCTGCTCAATTGACTCAAGCCTTGGCAAAGGGTGCTCGTGACATGGGCCAGAAGATTATTCGCTTTTGTCCTGCCACTGGCGTTCGACGTGAAAATGGCATGTGGATTGTCGAAACAGAAAAAGGCGATATCACCTGCGAATATGTTGTGAATGCTGCCGGCTATTATGCCCAACGGGTCAATGAATGGTTCCGTCCTTTCGCCCATGACGGCAAAGGTCGCATGCTGCCAATGATGACGATGAGCCATCAATATTTGCTGACGGATGAAATTCCTGAACTCGAGAAATGGTCGAAAGAGCAGGGTGCAAAACTGCCACTGCTTAGAGATGTCGATTCCTCCTATTATTTGCGTCAGGAAAAATACGGTTTGAACCTCGGACCTTATGAAAGTAATTGCAAAGGCCATTGGATGACACCTGATGATCCAATGCCAGATGATTTTTCTTTCCAGCTTTATCCAGATGACCTAGAGCGCATTGAGTGGCATATCGAAGATGCTATGGCGCGTGTTCCCATGCTCGGCTCTGTTGGGGTTAACAAGGTCATCAATGGTCCTATTCCATACACACCTGACGGCAATCCGCTGATTGGCCCGATGCCTGGCGTTCCTAATGCGTTTGAGGCTTGCGTGTTTACTTTCGGCATTTGTCAGGCTGGCGGTGCTGGTAAAGTGCTCGCAGAGTGGATCACCGAAGGGGCGACCGAATGGGATATGTGGTCATGTGACCCGCGCCGTTTCACGGATTATTGCGATCAGGATTACTGCAATCAAAAAGGTATGGAAGTGTATGGAAACGAATATGCCATGCATTTTCCACACCATGAGTGGCCTGCAGCAAGAGACAAAAAACTATCACCAATTCATGAAAACTTGAAAGCCAGCGGTGCAGTTTTTGGTGCCTATAATGGTTGGGAACGTGCCAATTGGTTTGCCCAAGAAGGCGATGATGTTTCTGAGGCAGGCACGCATACTTGGGCGCGCAAAGGTCCTTGGTTTGACCGTGTGAGAGAAGAGTGCCTGGCAGTCAAGGATGCGGCAGGCATTTTGGATCTTCCTGGCTTTTCGCGCTTTGCAGTTCGCGGTGAGAAAGCAGTGGAATGGATTGAAAGCCTGATTACGGGTTCTGTTCCCAAAGTTGGGCGAATGGGCCTTGGTTATTTTGCAGATAACAAAGGTCGCATTGTTACGGAAATGTCTCTGGCTCGTATTGAAGAAGAGGGAGTTCTTTGTATCACTGCGGCGACGGCTCAATGGCACGACCGCGAGTGGCTTGAGAGGCATTTACCAGATGATGGCAGCATCACTATTATTGATGACACGACCAAATATACCACCTTCATTCTAACCGGTCCGCATTCAAGAGCCATCTTGGCAGAATGTTCTTCTGCTGATCTTTCGTTGCCTTGGCTATCAATTCAACGCGGCACAGTTGATGCCCATGATGTTATGTTCTGCCGTGTATCTTTTGCAGGGGAACTTGGTTGGGAAATCCATTGTCGCAATGAAGTTGCTGGCGAAACCTATGATGTCTTGATCGATGTGGGGCAAAAGCATGGATTGAAGCCATTCGGGATGTATGCCCTGAACTCTTTGCGTCTTGAGAAAGGCTATCGTGCCTGGAAAGGCGATCTATCGACGGATTATACCATTTTGCAGGGCGGTATGGGCCGTTTTGTAAAATGGTCGAAACCTGACTTCAAAGGAAAGGCTGCCCTTGAAAAAGAAAGACAGGAAGGTATTCGCAAGCATTTTGTGACGCTGATTGTTGATGCTGGCGACCATGATGCGCCTTACATGTCTACTCTTTGGCATAAAGGTGAAGTGGTTGGCGAGACGACTTCCGGGGGATGGGGGCATAGAATTGATGCTTCTATCGCTTTGGGCGTGGTTCGTATTGATCTGGCCGCTACTGGCACCGAATTGGAAGTCGAAATTTACGGTGAGCGATACAAAGCGGTTGTTCAGGAAGACAAACCGCTATGGGATCCGGCCAATGAAAGATTGCGCGCATGAGCGAAATCATTCTTCTTGATGGTGGTATGGGCCAGGAATTAATCCACCGGTCCAAACAACCTCCATCGCCCATGTGGTCTGCAAGCGTGATGATGCATGAGCCAGAAATCGTCGAAGCGGTTCATCGCGATTATATTCATGCGGGGGCTAAAGTTCTTACGCTCAATAGCTATTCCGTAACGCCGGAGCGCATGGCTCGTGATGCGCAAGATGATTTGTTCAAACCCTTGCAGGCAAAAGCGATTGAAATCGCCAAGGCAGCAAAGGGCGACAATGATATTACGATTGCAGGCTGCCTTCCTCCAATGATGGCCAGTTATAAGCCTGAACTGGTTCCTGACTATGATGCTTGTAAAAAAAGCTATTCAGCAATTGTTGCAGAGGAGAAGGATCATGTTGATGTGTTTTTATGCGAAACACTTTCAACGCTTGTCGAAGTAAAAGCAGCAGTTTCAGCCGCCGCTGAAAGTGGCAAGCCTGTGTGGTGCGGGATGACAGTTGTTGATGGCGATGGAACAAAGTTGCGATCAGGAGAGAGCTTAGCGGAGGCTGCGGCTATCGCGAAAGAAGCGGGAGCCAGCGCCGTGCTGATCAATTGCTCTTGGCCAGAGTCTGTGACCCAAGGGCTTTCCTCATTGAAAGCATGCGGGCTCCCGTTTGGGGCATATGCAAATGGCTTCACCTCTATTGATGCATTGGACGCTGGAGGAACAGTATCTGGTTTAAAGGTACGTAAAGATCTTACGTCCGAGGCTTATGCGGAACATGCCAAGGCGTGGGTTAAAGCTGGCGCAACAATTGTTGGTGGTTGTTGTGAAGTTGGGCCGGCGCATATCGCTGAACTTGCCAGATGTCTTGAAGCGGATGGGCATACCATCGTGAAATCGTTCTCATCTAAAATTGGAAAATCGAAATGAACAAGCCAGTTCCTTCAAAAGCGCGTGCAGTTGTTATCGGCGGTGGTGTCGCGGGTTGTTCTGTCGCCTATCACCTTGCCAAACTGGGCTGGAAAGATGTGGTTCTTCTTGAGCGCAAGCAATTGTCCTGCGGAACGACATGGCATGCTGCCGGCTTGATTGCGCAATTGCGGGCAACTAAAAACATGACCCGCTTGGCGAAATATTCTCAAGAGTTATATGGGGACCTAGAAGCAGAAACTGGCGTTTCCACTGGATTTAGACGTTGTGGATCTATCACCGTTGCTTTGACCGGCGAACGCAAGGAAGAGATATATCGATCCGCATCCATGGCGCGCGCTTTTGGCGTCGAGATTGAAGAGATATCCGCCAGTGATGTCAAAGAACGTTATCCTCATTTGAATACTGGTGATGTGACAGGAGCGGTCTATCTTGCCAAGGATGGGCAGGGCGATCCGTCCAACATAGCACAAGCCCTTGCAAAAGGTGCCCGCCAGATGGGTGCGCAAGTCATTGAAGGTGTGAAAGTCACAACAGTTCATGATGACGGAAGAAAGGTTACAGGCGTCTCTTGGCAGTGCGATGGCTCTGACGAACGCGGAACTATCCAGGCAGACTATGTCGTAAACTGTGGCGGCATGTGGGCTCATGAACTTGGTCGCATGTCCGGCGTTAATATTCCGCTTCAAGCTTGCGAACACTTTTATATCGTCACCGAAAGCATCGAGGGATTGAAACAATTACCGGTGCTTCGCGTTCCTGATGAATGCGCCTATTACAAAGAAGATGCTGGCAAAATTTTGCTGGGTGCATTTGAACCGGTTTCAAAGCCATGGCCTTCGCGTGAAAGCAAAGCGAGTATTCCTGAAGATTTTTGCTTTGATCAATTGCCGGAAGATTTCGATCATTTTGAACCGATTTTGGCAAATGCAATCAACCGTATGCCGATGCTGGAAACCGCAGGCATTCACACCTTCTTCAATGGTCCTGAAAGCTTTACGCCCGATGATGCATATCATCTTGGTGAAGCGCCTGAGCTGAAGAACTATTTTGTTGCGGCCGGATTCAACTCTGTTGGTATTCAATCTTCAGGTGGCGCGGGTATGGCGCTGGCCCATTGGATGGAACATGGTTATCCACCGTTTGATTTGTCGGATGTGGATATTCGCCGGATGCAGCCTTTCATGGGCAACAAGACCTATGTTTATGAGCGTGCGAAAGAAACCCTTGGTTTGTTATATGCCGATCATTTTCCTTACCGCCAAAAAGCAACGGCCAGAGGCGTTCGCCGCACTCCGTTCCACTATCACCTGAAAGAACAGGGTGCTGTGTTTGGTGAGACTGCAGGATGGGAGCGGGCGAACTGGTTTGCCAATGAGGGGCAGGAGCGTGAATACAAATATTCATGGAAACGCCAGAACTGGTTTGAAAACCAGGCTGCGGAACACCACGCGGTTCGTAACAATGTCGGGCTTTACGACATGTCTTCTTTCGGCAAAATCCGGGTTGACGGGAAAGACGCTGAAGCGTTCCTCAACAAGGTGTGCGGGGCGGATATGTCGGTGCCCGTGGGTAAGATCGTCTATACGCAATTCCTCAACAATCGCGGTGGCATTGAAGCTGACGTAACAGTGACCCGCCTTACTGAATCCAGCTATATCATTGTGACGCCCGCGGCGACCATGGTTCGCGAAATGAGCTGGCTGAATCGCTACAAAGGCGATGCACACGTATCATTTGTTGATGTGACAGCCAATGAGGGCGTCCTTGCAATTATGGGACCAAACTCGCGCAAGCTGCTTGAAGTTGTCGCACCCTATCACGACTGGACGAATGAGACGCATCCTTTTGGCACTGCTAATCAAGTCGAACTTGGAATGGGTCACGCTAGGGCGCACCGGGTTTCTTATGTGGGTGAACTTGGATGGGAGCTTTATGTTTCCGCTGATCAATCTGGACATGCTATTGAGACAATTTTGGAAGCTGGCAAATCATTCGATCTCAAGCTTTGCGGCATGCATATGATGGACAGTTGTCGCATCGAAAAAGCATTCCGCCATTTTGGCCATGATATCACAGAGGAAGATCATGTGCTGGAGGCAGGACTTGGATTTGCCGTTAAAACCGACAAGGCAGATTTTATCGGGCGTGATGCCGTGCTTCGCAAGAAGGAAGAGGGGCTGAATATGCGTCTCATTCAATTCAAACTCACTGATCCTGAACCGCTAATGTATCACAATGAACCGATCATTCGCGATGGTGAAATTGTAAGCTATGTGACCTCTGCAAATTATGGTCACACGCTTGGTGGCGCAATCGGGCTAGGTTATGTGCCCTGTAAGGGAGAAAAGCCTGATCAAGTTCTGGCATCATCCTATGAGATTGAGATCGCCGGCAAGAGGGTGAAAGCCGTAGCCTCTTTAAAGCCAATGTATGATCCGAAATCAGAACGGGTGAAAGTATGAACCAAAGCGCAAAAGGTAAACTGTTCAGGGCACTACACCGCCCCGGTGATCCTTTTGTTTTGGCCAATGCACATGATGTTGGTTCTGCGAAAATGCTGACGGCTTTGGGTGCGCAAGCGATTGCTACGACCAGCTCAGGATATGCGTTTTCAGTTGGTTTGCCAGATGGGGCCATCGTTACACGCGATCAAATGCTCAAGCATTGTGAGGATGTAGTTCGTTCGGTGGATGTGCCCGTTAGCGGTGACCTTGAGCATGGCTATTCTGACGATCCAGATAGCGTTGCGGAATGCGTGAGACTTGCCGCTGAAACTGGGATGGTTGGTTGCGCGCTAGAGGACACAATACCAAATGGTGATGCGCCATATTATGAGTTTGAACTTGCAGTTGATCGCATGAGAGCGGCGGTTGAGACAGCAAATGCCTTGCCGTTCGAGTTTACAATTTGCGCACGGGCGGATGGCCTAATGACGGGTGCCTATGATTGCGACGAGGCGATCAGAAGGCTTCAAGCTTTTGAGGCGGTTGGCGCTCATTGTGTGTATTCACCGATGCCAAAATCGTTTGCGGATTTGGAGAGAATTTGTAGATCAGTAAAAGCACCATTCAACGCTCTTTGTGCTGGTCAATTTGCAAATTACAGCAAAGATCAATTTGCTGAAATTGGAGTTGCAAGGATATCACTTGGTTCCGCTCTGGCGCGGGTGACGCATCGATATGTTCACGATATTGGGAAAGCGATTTTGGAACAGGGTGACTTCTCTGGCTTGTTGCAAGGGATGCCGGGAGACGAGATTGAAGCATTGTTAGAAAAAGGCGGCGCTTCGCAATAACTTTATTTGGGAGAGAATTAAATGACTGATGCTATTGCGAATGCTGAAGCCCCCAAAGGGAGAGCTGCCCGCTCAGGTGGTAGAAGTGCTCGGCATGCTGTTCGAGCAGCGCCGCTCACCGATGATATCAAGCCTATTCGTGCTGGGATGGAAGGGGGAACATATAAACCGCTTTCTGACAAAGATGTGCTGCGTATACACGAAGCTGCGCTTGAGGCCATGGAAGTTATTGGGTTCGCTGATGCACCTCAATCTGGTGTGGATCTGCTTGTTAAAGCTGGATGTATTTTAGGCGATGATAATCGCGTGCGGTTCCCGCGCAAAGTTGTCGAAGACATGCTGAAAATAGCCGCGAAAGAGGTTACGCTTTATGGGCGCGACCCAAAGCATGATATGCATTTGGCTGGTAAAAAGGTGCATTACGGGACCGCAGGTGCTGCAGTTTATTTGGTTGATCAAGAGAACAAGAATTATCGCGAATGCACCGTTCAAGATTTGTTTGATGCTTCTCGCATCACGGAAGAACTCGACAATGTTCACTTCTTCCAACGCCCAATGGTTTGCCGTGATATCGTTGATAATTACGAGATGGATCTGAATACGATCTACGCATCTTGTGCAGGCACTAAGAAGCATGTGGGTACTTCGATTTTTGATCCGGACTATGTCGATGGATGCATGGACTTGCTGCATATGATTGCAGGTGGCGAGGAACAATGGCGCGCGCGTCCGTTTGTTTCTAACTCGAATTGTTTTGTTGTTCCGCCGATGAAGTTTGCGACGGAAAGCTGCAAGGTTATGGAAAAGTGTGTCGATTATGGCATGCCTATTCTTTTGCTTTCTGCGGGACAAGCGGGAGCCACCGCGCCAGCCTCTATAGCATTGGCGATTGTGGAAGCTGTGGCAGAGTGTCTTGCTGGCATGGTTTATGTGAACGCTATGAAACCCGGTCATCCATGTATTTTTGGTACATGGCCGTTTGTTTCTGATTTGCGTTCCGGCGCGATGTCTGGTGGTTCTGGCGAGCAGGCTTTGCTGACAGCTGGATGCGCGCAAATGCACCACTTTTATGGGCTTCCAGGCGGTGCGGCGGCGGGTATTGCCGATGCCAAATTGCCGGATATGCAAGCTGGCTGGGAACAGATGTGCTCGAATGTGATGGCGGGCTTGTCTGGTCTAAACATGGTCTATGAGTCGGTTGGCATGCATGCGTCATTGCTTGGCTTTTCACTGGAATCATTGATCCTTGGTGATGATTTATTGGGCCAAGCTCTGCGCTGTGTTCGCGGTATTGAGGTGACCGATGAGAGCATATCAATTGATGCGATGAAAAAGGTTTGTATGGGCGGTCCAGGGCACTACCTTGGCAGCGAGCAAACACTGCATTTGATGCAACGTGATTATGTTTATCCTAGAATTGCTGACCGTCTCTCGCCGAAAGAGTGGGCTGAGGTGGGCAAGCCGGATTTGGTGCAGAATGCGATCAAGCGAAAGAATGAAATTTTGAATGCACCGCGCAAACCTATCATCGATCCGATGTTGGACAAACAGATACGGGAAAAGTTCAACATCCATTTCCCAAGAGGCTGATTAAATCCGATTTCGAAAAAGAGTGATGCGCTTGCGTTCGCCCAAACGCTCTTCTTCGCGGTGGAAAATCAAAATGCCAGACAGCCCGATGGTGAACAGGCCTGCGAGCGTATAAATATCAGGCACTTCCGAGAAGAATATTACGCCCAAGACAATCGCCCAGATCATTTGACTGTATTGTGTTGGTGCGATGTTGTTGGCTGGTATCATTGAAATGGCATGGATCATGGATAAATGTCCAAGACCGCTGAAAATACCGCCAAGAAACAGAAGTAACAACAATTCCTGGCCGGGGCGCTCGAATGTTGTCAGCATCGCCAAACCGTTAAATGTCAACGCATAGATGAAAACCACGCTTAATATGGTGATGCGTTTTTCGCTGCCAGATATGCTTCGCATGGTGGTGATGGAGATCGCTCCAAAAAATGCGCAACCAAGGCCACCTAGATGGGCGAGTTTGACCACTTCAAAGCCGGGGCGAAGGACGATCAAAACGCCAATAAACCCCAAAGTTACCGCAGCCCAACGTTTCCAACGCACGCCTTCACCCAAGACGAAAGTCGAGATTACTGTTGTAAATGCTGGGATGAGAAAGATCAGCGCATAGGCTTCAGCAAGTTCTAGATGGGTGAATGCGTATATGGCGCACAAACCTCCGCAAAGGCCGCTGATGGCTCTTACATGGACTTTGACCTTGTTTTTGACAACCAAAGCGTCCCGCCATTTCTCTTCTTTTGGCTTGCCCAAGATAATTGGAATAGCTGAAAAGAGCGTGATGAAGAACGCGATTTCAAAAACAGATGCGAGGCCGCCGGTTGATTTAATCAAGGCATCGCTGAAAGCGTAAAACGCATAAGCGGCCAATCCGACAAACATTCCTTTGGTGAACTGGTTTGGCATTGGTTTTGCTTTTTTGGGGCAGGACAGGAGAGTAGAATCTAGTCTCTGGCGACCCTAGAAAAAGCGCGATTGGATGTAAATGCCAAGCTGTGTTTTCTTCACCCGAATATGAGGAACAGCAGGACGGCCGACAAGCATAAAACTATTGCTCCATACACCCTCATAAATGTGACGTTCAGAGGAATAGCGCTTATCAGGGTAAAGAAGGGTCGACGTAAAGCAAGCATCAATACGCCTTCAATGGCTGCAGCCCAGCCGACCAATGATACGATAAACTGCAAAGGGGTGTCCCAGAGATTATGTAACGCAACTATCACTGCGCCCATGGTAAATGCCATGATAGCTCCCAGATAGACCAAAGCATTGTTGGAAAGAAAATCATCCACGACTTCTGAATAACCTTCAGAATCTGTCAGCAGTCCAATGGCTGCAGCGCCCATATAAACCGCTAAGATGAGGCCAAGGGTTTGGGATAGATCAAATTGAGTTAACATGTCGTCCTTCTTTGATTAATTGAAGAATGATAACATATTTTCCGATTTCTGCATTGCGTTAGATCAAGGGTATTTTACTTAGAGCGTCTACGATGGACGGGGCGGCGGTCGCTTACTCCCCCCGCGGAAAACGTTTATCGCCTTCCAGCGTATCCAAATTCATGTGGTTTCGCATATAGGCCTCGGATGCTTTTTTCAGCGGCTGGTAATCCCACGGGAAATAAGCGCCATTGCGTAGGGCTTCGTATACCACCCAGCGGCGTGCCTGGCTTTGGCGCACTTCTGCATCAAAAGCTGCCATATCCCATTTCGCCCGAACTTTGTCCATAAACGCTTCGACCATTGCTTTATGGGCAGGGTCAGCGGCAAGATTGTTCAGTTCATGGGGGTCGCTCGAAAGATTGAAGAGTTGAGGCGGGTCCAGTTCACAATGGTTGAATTTGTAATTCCCCTGACGAATACAGACCATTGGCGCATAGGAGGCCTCGGCCGCATATTCAATCAACACTGGATTGGCGCGAGGCTTTGCTTCGCCCGTTTCTGGAGCCAATGGAATGATGCTCTCGCCGTCGGTCCAAGGCATGATTTCGCTCATATCAACGCCGGCAAGGTCTGCAAGCGTTGGGAGAATATCAACATTGGAAACAGGGTCGGTGACTTTGCCGGGTTTCATCTGAGGCGCTGCGATCATTAATGGAACACGGGCTGAACCCTCGTAGAAATTCATCTTGAACCAAAGGCCGCGCTCGCCAAGCATATCGCCATGGTCCGAGCAAAAAAGGATGATGGTGTTTTCGACCAGGCGCGTTGTTTCAAGCGCCTCCATAACCTCGCCGATTTTATCATCGAGATAAGAAATATTTGCAAAATATGCTTGGCGGGAGCGTTCTATGTTTTCTTGCTTGATATCAAAATTCAGCCAGTCATTGGCTTTGAAAATCCGTTGGCTATGGGCGTCCTGATCGTCAAAATCCATGGCTGGAACCGTTGGCAAAAGATGTTCACAATCGTTGTAGAGGTCCCAATATTTGCGCCTTGCCACATAGGGGTCGTGGGGATGGGTGAAGCTCACGGTCACGGCCCAAGGTCGATCATCCAAAGCTCTGCCAAGATCGTAGATCTTCATCTTGGCTTCATGAGCAACATTATCATCATATTCCATCTGGTTGGTTATTTCGGCGACGCCCGCGCCCGTCACCGAGCCCATATTATGGTACCACCATTCTATGCGTTCGCCCGGCTTGCGATAGTCCGGTGTCCAGCCAAAGTCAGCTGGGTAAATATCGGTGGTCAACCGATCTTCAAATCCGTGCATCTGGTCGGGTCCGACAAAATGCATTTTGCCGGAAAGACAGGTGTAATATCCAGCGCGGCGCAGGTGGTGGGCATAAGTTGGAATGTCTGATGCAAATTCTGCAGCATTGTCATAGACCCGCGTGCGGCGCGGTAATTGGCCTGACATGAAGGATGCGCGGGCAGGGGCGCATAGAGGGCTGGACGTATAACAGTTTTCAAAACGCGTTGAGCGGGCAGCGAGCTTTTTCAGATTTGGCGCATGGAGCCATTCGGCAGGTCCGTCAGGGAAAAGTGTGCCGTTAAGCTGGTCAACCATGAAGATGAGGATGTTCAGTTTTTTCTGCATTTTGAATCCGTTACGGCGCTTTCTTGCAAGATAGAGTCATGCCCATGAACTGTCTGTCCGTTGCGCGCCATGGTTTGGCGTGATCAATAGGCAGAAGAAACTCAGTCTTTAGGCATCCAATTCGCTTTGCGCTTTTCAACAAAAGCAAGCGTACCCTCTGCGCCTTCACTGCCTGTGACCGCGTCAACAAAAAGGTTGGCAGCATGCTCTACCAATGTATCTGATTGCATGAAGCGGGCATCACGCAGCAGTTTCTTGGATATGGCTACAGCTTCAGGTGCGCATCGCAATGCGTGTCCAGTTGCCTGGCTAATGGCATCGTCAAGATCATCGGTAACAGCATGGACTAGGCCTATGCGCATGGCTTCTTCAGCGCCTATACGTGCGCCTGTTACGGTCAGGCGCTTGGCCTCACTATAGCCAATTCGCTCAAGAAGAACTGGCGCGATTTGGGCAGGGATTAGGCCTAACGTCGTTTCCGGCAACGCGAATTTAACCGTGTGTGAGGCGATAGCGATATCTGATGCACAGGCAAGACCAAAGCCGCCGCCCATGACAGCGCCTTCTAGGGCAGAGATGATTGTCTTAGGCGTGGTAGCAAAACGGGCCACCATTGCGCCGAATGCACAAGAGAGTTCGTAAATAGCCTTTTTTGGATCTGGTTGATTGCGCGCTGCCGCCATGTCTTTGATATCTGCACCTGCAGAAAAGTTTCCGTCGGCACCTTTGATGACTATAACCCGAATTTGCGGATCTGCTTCAGCTGCATCAAGTGCATGGATCAATTCGTCCAACAACGCCAAAGACATGGCATTCTTGGCTTTCGGTCTGTTCAAAAGGATAGAAAGCACACCAGCATCGGCAGTCGCAATGATATGGCTGTATTCGTTAAAGGTGCTGTTCATCCCAATTCTCCAGTTTCAGGCTCTAAGCGTTCAAGGATGCCAGAAACCGCAATATACGTCGACAGCCTTCTTCCAGTTGTTTTTCCGACGAGGTGAAGGAAAGTCGAACGCATGAAGCTGCTGGCTCGCCAAATGCTGCACCATCCAAGGCTGAAACATTCTCCGACCCGTATAGTCTGCGAGCAAATTCATTTGCAGTCATTCCTGTTTCTGCAATATCCAGCAGCACGAACATACCAGCTTCAGGAATTAGCACATGTGCGTTGGTTGCCTTCGTCAATAAACCTGATACCAGATCACGACGTTTGCGGTAAATCTCCAGCATGCCGGATATTTCGTGGCGAGAGGCTGTTAGCGCATCAAAGGCTGCTTCCTGAATGAAAGGCGGAACGCCGTAGAGCATCGCCAAGCCTAGATTATCAGCGTGGTTGATCAATTCCTCAGGGCCGACCATCCATCCAATGCGCCAGCCGGTCATCGCCTGCGATTTGGACAAGGATGAGCAGGTTACAGTTCGATCTTGCATGCCGGGCAGGGCAGCGATTGAAAAATGTGGTTGCTCGAAGGTTTGGGCTGCATAGACCTCATCTGCAATAACCCAAAGATCATGTTTGATCGCCAAATCAGCAATTGCTTGCAGTTCAACTTTGGTCATCACAACGCCTGTTGGGTTGTTGGGTGTTGCGAAGGCAATAGCTTTGGTTTTAGGCGTGATCGCTTTTTCGATTGTCGAAATGTCAGGGCGAAAGCCATTGCTTCGTGGCGTTGCCACTCGCACCAGCGTTGCTCCCATAATTCCCATACATGCTTCATAGGTGACATACATGGGATCAAGGATGATGACTTCATCGCCGCTTTCCAAAAGGCACAAAGAAGCGCCAAACAGTGCGTTTTGCGTGCCAGCCATTACCATCACATTTTCGGGTGCAACTTTGTACGAATCTGATCCACTGACGCGCATGGTTTCTTCAGCAATGGCTTTTCGAAGTTTCGTGCGGCCCGTAATTTCAGAGTAGTGGGTGTCGCCGGATCTTAATGCTTCCACGGCGACATCAATAATAGAAGCAGGTGTAGGAAAATCAGGGTCACCTACCGACATGATGATCACATCTTTGCCATCACTAAAATCTTGCTTGGCTCGAAAATGTGTGTCCCAAGCTGCGGCACCTTCGCCAGCAATGCGATTAACAAGTGAGGAGAATTTTGGCATGAATGACCTTACTGACTTCTGATTTGTTTATTTGGTTTGCGATAGTAGGGGCAGCGATTGATGCAAAAGAAAAGGCGGACCTTTCGATCCGCCTTGTAAATTTGGTTTCATGAAAGGACTAGATGCTTAGCCTTTGCCCTTCCAGGGGATTAGATATTTTTCAGCAACTCGCATCATTATATCGATGCCGTAACCAATGATACCAATCAGGATGATACCCGTCAAAACGATATCAGTGTTTTGGAACTTCGATGCGGCGATGATCATTTTACCAGCGCCTTTCTCAGCGGCAACCAGTTCGGCCGCAACCACTGTTCCCCAACAAACGCCCATGGCAACACGAGCACCTGTAAAGATATCAGGCAGTGAGTTCGGCACGATGACGTTTTTCAAGATTTGCCATTTTGATGCACCCAGTGAATAGGCTGCATGAATTTTTGAAATTCGCACACCTGACACGCCAGCTCTTGCTGCAATGACCATGATCCAAAGGGCTGCAAGGAAGAGCAGTGAAATTTTACCTGTTTCCCAAATGCCGAACCAGATAATGATCAACGGGATCAAGGCCAATGGTGGAACTGGGCGCATAAATTCAACAATTGGATCAAACCAGCCGCGGAACCATGAGTTGAGACCCATGGCATAGCCGAGTGGAATACCTACAATCGAGCCGAGGAAGAAGCCCACAAGAACGCGGTATAATGACCAATAGAGGTTTTCCCATAGGGTTACGTTTTGATAGCCGTTTTGGGCGAGATCAAAGAACCGTGTAACCACGCTTTCGGGCGCAGGAAGCCAGATTGGCTCCATCTGCCAACCTTTGTAGGGTTCAAATGCAATACTGCCTTTGTCGGTCATTCTTACAAGACCTTGATCAATTGAGAATTCATCTCCAGGTGCAATTGGTTTTCCGGCAATCGAGGTAATCTGTGCGCCCCCATCAGGCAACAGATCGCTTTGTGAAATCAAAGCAGATCGATAAGCTTGAACCTTTACCGCCTCGCTTTTGGCGAAGCCAGTACCAGCATCAATTGGCTCAACCGATGGATTTTCACCATTTGGGAAAACCAAAATATTGATCTGTCCGTTAGCAGTTGAGCCGGCATCATTCTTGGCTTCATAAGGCAGGGATACTTCGCCTGTGAAGGCGCCTGGCACATGAAGAAATGACGGGACAATCGTTGAACCAGTGAAAGATCCCCAAATAAAGAAGATCGCAATAATCGACATGATTGACGCTGGGCGATTGGATTCAACCGAGCTTTCATCACCGAAGGTTACTGTTTTCAAACTGGTATAGTCATGTTCTTTTGTTAGGAAGCCACTGACGAGTTTATATCCAATCATACAGCCAAGAAAGATCATTATGTAAATTAATAGAATGCTCATGCTGCGCTCTCCGTACGACCCATGATTTCCTCTTCCATATCCCAAATCATGGTGAGGATTTCTTCGCGTGTTTTACCAAAGTCTTTATGCTTCTTAACTTCACGCAAATCTTTGCCCACGCCAAGTTCTGCAAACGGCAGGCGATATTCTTTGTGAATTCGGCCAGGGCGAGGCGCCATAACGATCAGACGCTCACCCAACAGCAATGCCTCTTCAACAGAGTGGGTGATCAGAATAATTGTCTTGCCGGTCTCTTTCCAGAGTTTCAAAACAAGACCCTGCATTTTTTCGCGGGTTAGTGCGTCAAGAGCGCCAAGGGGCTCATCCATCAAAATAACATCAGGATCATTTGCCAGACAGCGGGCCAAAGCCACACGCTGTTGCATGCCACCTGATAATTCATAAACTGCTTTTTCTTTAAATTCCTGAAGGCCAACAATATCCAAAAGGCGATCAACGATGATCTTGCTCTCTGCCTTAGGCATGCCTTTCATATCGGGGCCAAAAGAAACGTTTTTACGAACGCTCATCCATTCAAACAGCGCGCCCTGCTGAAAGACCATGCCACGCTCTAAGCTAGGTCCCTCTACTTTCTTATCGTTGAGGATTGTCTGACCTTCTGTGGGAGCTAAAAATCCTGCTACAATGTTTAGCAAGGTGGTTTTACCGCAGCCTGACGGGCCGAGAATAGATAGTAACTCGCCTTTTTTAATATCAAGGGTAACATTTTTCAACGCTTGCACTGAGCCGCCATTTGGCAAGTCGAAGCGCATTGAAATGTCGTTGATCTTCAAACCGGACATCTATCTCTCTCCCGCGAAATTGTTGTTATTGTTTTTGACAAGCTGCCCCTCAGCTGTGTCCGGTAGTCTTTGAAAAAGGCCGCCCAATTTCTTGAGCGGCCCAATGTCATTTACATTTTTGATGCAGCTTCAAGGTAGCTTGAATCTACAGCCTGGTCGTATGATTCCATTGCTTTGATAGAACCAGCAGCTTCCATTTTGTCAGCAGCTTCTTTGAAGTTCTTCTGCATGAAACCGCCCATCCATTCCTCGCTCAACTGAACTTCAGTTGGAAGGAATGCCATACCAAGCGTTGCAATGCCTGTTGCAGTTTCTGGATCCATACCAGCTTGTTCAGCAATAGCTGGCATCATTTCCTTAGCGCCGCCGTCGTTGAACTCAGCGTTAAGCTTCTGGATAACACCAAGGAACTTGGTAACGGTTTCAGCATTTTCCTTGGCCCATGAGCCAACAGTTGAAGTCACGTCGTATACTTTACCAACGATTGCTTCTTTTTCCGCTCCAGTAACCAATGGGTTACCGTGTTGCTTCATGCGGGCAAGAGGACCACCCCAACCGCAAACCATGTCCATGTTGCCGTTTGCAAATGCTGCGGCTGAATCAACTGGAGACATATCAACGATGGTCATTTTGTCGACATCAACGCCGAAGTGAGCCATTTGTGTCAGGAAACCTGTGTGAGCAGCAGTTGAAAGAGGAACGGCTACTGTTTTGCCTTCCAATTCTTTTGCATTGTCTTTGGTGATTTCAAGGCTTGAGCGAACAACACAGTTATCATTGTCTGAATATGTCAACGCAACATCAACAGCCACCAAGTCTTGGCCAGCTGAAACAGCAGTCAAGAATGGTGTAACACCTTGAGAAACAGAGATTTGCACATCGCCAGAAGCCATAGCTGCTGACATCGCAGTGCCCGCATCAAAAGAAACCCATTTTACGCTTAGACCAGCATCTTCGAAGATTTTCGTATCAGCTTGACCAACCTGAAATGGCATTGGCCATTCTGGAAAGTAACCTACAACGATTTCTTTAGTGTGCGAGCCAGCTTGAGCTGCATAAGCACCTGCCATCATAGCAACAGCGGCTGCGCTACCCAGCATTTTAGTTGAAAATTTCATCATATTCTCCCGTTGTGATCGAAGGGTTCGATCAATTTTGTGTTTATTTTAAAGTCAGTGATAACTTTATTTAGTCAAAAGCGAATTAGCGGATTTCACAAATCACTTATTCGCGTTCGAACGAAGGTTGCACTTAACTAGAAGTGCATGTCTTCCTCCTCATTTATCATTAGAATGTAAGTGTGGCAATTTTTATAGCGCCAAACAGTAAATCCTAATGAATCCAGATGGCCTCTTTGTCTAAAAATTTGTATGTAAAAATCACAGGGTTTATCAAATTTTAGTGCTCTTGTTGCGTATTTTTCAAATCTCTAGGGGCGATTTTGCTCTAACTTTCGAACTCCCGATTATCTAAATAACGCTACCAAGCCATGGCAATGAGTGCGCCGAATGACTCAACGGTCGCAATCATAAGCATTATCCTAACTCATCATCATTCGTAACATGCTCACTGTCGCAAGCCCGATTAAAAGAACCAGACAAAACCTTTTGTAAAAGCCTTCCCATTTTGGTTTGAAGAGCCAGCTCCCGATAAGAACACCAGCAATTACAAAAGGTGCAAATGTTATTGCTCGCTTTAATGCTGTCATAGTGATGAGTTCATATCCCACGAGATAAATAAGGGATGTGAACATGCCCAGAAATAGAAACATCACCAGCGACCCACGCATTTGTCGGGCAGGGCGATCTTGAGACAATACATATAGCGCTACAATCATACCGCCGATTGATGCTAAGCCTGTTGCAATGCCCGCGGTTAAGCCAGAAATATATAATCCAGCTCGAGTTGCTAAAAATGCGATGCGAACTTTGAACAATTGCATTAGTGCCAGCAAGATCAATAAGATCAACGCGATAAGTTTTGAACTTTCAACAGGAAGTGATGTCGTCGCCAAAAGGCCGATGGGAACACCGATTGCTGAGCCTATCACCAGACCCCAAACAATTTTCATATCAGCTTCTTTAATTCCGCCTTTCAGCATCACCATACTGGCGGTAGCTTCTAATAAGAAACAAATGGGAATGAGATGAATTGGTGGAATGAAAACCACTAGGCTGGCCATGATCAAAGCCGATAGGGCAAAGCCGGAAAATCCGCGCACAAGGCTGGCTAAAAAAACAGCCCCGACACAGACAATGAGTTGCGTCGGGGCTAATTCTGCAAATGCTGAAACAGTATTCAACATTAGGCGGTTACCTTTTTATGCGTCTTGTTGAGGGCGCATATCTGCTTTGTTGATACCGGCCACGGAGACAGGTTTCTTCATTGCATCGCGGCGGAATGGCTCGCCGAGTTCTTGGTTCAACACGCATTCGATGAAGGTTGTTTCACCGCGTTTCATTTGACCTTCGATTGCATCTGAAAGCGCCGTTGATAAAGCCTCCATGCCACGAACCTGAATGCCCTTGAGGCCGCAACCTTCAGCAATTTTCGCATATTCAACACCAAGGTTCAGCTCAGTGCCCACGAAGTTGTCGTCAAACCAGAGTGTCGTGTTACGCTTCTCGGCGCCCCATTGATAGTTGCGGAAAATAACCATGGTGATTGGCGGCCAATCATTGCGCCCAATAGCAGTCATCTCGTTCATGGAGATGCCGAATGCGCCATCACCTGCAAAGCCGACGACTGGAACATCAGGCTTGGCAATCTTCGCACCAACGATAGCTGGCAGGCCATAACCACATGGGCCGAACAGACCCGGGGCGAGATATTTGCGAGGCTCATCAAAAGATGGATAAGCGTTACCAATCGCGCAGTTGTTGCCGATATCGGATGAGATGATCGCATCTTTTGGAAGCACTTGCTGGATTGCGCGCCAAGCCATGCGTGGGCTCATGCGATCCGGCTCGCGGTCACGGGCGCGTTCGTTCCAGTTTGTACCTGGATCATCGTCTTCATGGTCCATTGATGTAAGTGTTTGGGCCCAAGCTGATTTTGTCTTGTGGATCAAAGCTTCACGATCTGCGCGGCCAGCATCGCCAGCTGAATTTGCAAGTTTCTCAAGCAATTGTTCAGCAACCAATTTCGCATCGCCCTGAATGGCAACGGACACTTTTTTCGTCAGACCAATACGGTCAGAGTTCATATCAACTTGAATGATTTTCGCGTCTTTTGGCCAGTAGTCGATGCCGTAGCCTGGCAATGTAGAGAACGGGTTGAGTCGTGTGCCAAGCGCTAGAACCACGTCGGCTTTCGCGATCAATTCCATAGCAGCTTTTGAACCATTATAGCCCAGTGGACCAACATGCATTGGGTGTGATCCCGGAAATGCGTCATTGTGCTGATAGCCGCAACATACAGGTGCAGACAGTTTTTCTGCCAAAGCAGCTGATGCTGGAATTGCGCCAGCAAGGATGACGCCAGCACCGTTTAAGATGACTGGGAATTTTGCTTCGGACAACAATTTTGCAGCTTCAACAATAGCAGCTTCGCCGCCACGAGGACGCTCAAGACGAACGATCTGCGGCAATTCGATGTCGATAACCTGTGTCCAGTAATCGCGTGGTACGTTAATTTGTGCTGGGGCGGAACCGCGCCAAGCTTTTTCGATAACGCGGTTTAAAACTTCAGCCATGCGCGATGGATCACGAACTTCTTCCTGATAGCAGACCATGTCTTCGAACAATTTCATTTGTTCGATTTCCTGAAAGCCGCCTTGACCGATTGTTTTGTTAGCCGCTTGTGGCGTTACCAACAACAAGGGTGTGTGGTTCCAATAGGCAGTTTTTACAGGGGTTACGAAATTAGTGATGCCCGGGCCATTTTGAGCGATCATCATAGACATTTTGCCGGATGCTCTTGTGAAACCGTCTGCGATCATTCCGCCAGATGTTTCATGGGCGCAGTCCCAGAATTTGATGCCTGCAGCAGGGAATAAATCGGAAATCGCCATCATGGCAGAGCCGATAATGCCGAATGCATGCTCGATGCCGTGCATTTGTAGCGTTTTTACAAATGCTTCTTCAGTTGTCATTTTCATGGCGTGTAGTCTCCTGATACATGAATTGGTCAAATTGAGTTCTGGTCAGCGCGTTTTTGTTCTTGAACAGGCAAGCTTAGGCCCGCGCACCAGAACGAATTCAGTCAAATCTATCTATTGCGAACTGGCTCACAGGAGTTAGTGCCAGTTGGTTCCAAGCGTCAAGCCATATCCCATATTTTCGTGGTAATTAGCAAATATTGAGACTTTTAAACCCATTTTTTAAGTATTTTTGATATTGAAAAGCTACGTCAAAGCTTTTTTATTGAGCCAAACGGCTTTCAATTGGACGCTCTGACGTAGTCTTTAAATGGCACTCCCCATCACAGTATCCGGCAACCATGTAGCCAATTCAGGAAAGATACAGAGCAGGATAATCGCCAAGACCATGCATGCCACAAATGGCAGTGATCCTGTCAGAATAGTCTTTAAAGAAATATCAGGAGCTATGCCGTTGATAACATAAAGGTTTAGTCCGACAGGTGGCGAAATCAATCCAATCTCCATGTTGATTGTTAAGATAACAGCGAACCATATCGGGTCAAATCCGGCTGTGGTAATTATGGGAAGCAAAATAGGTGCTGCCATCAAAATGACGGCTACTGGGGGTAAGAAAAAACCTGCGATTAACAAAAACATATTTACAGCGCCCATCAACACCCAACGGTTTACATCCAGAGTTCCGATCCATTCAGCGATTGATTGGGTAATAAAAAGGCTTGAGAGCATATAGGAGAAAACGCCAGCAGCGGCGATGATGAACAATATCATCACACTTTCTTTGGTGCTGTCACGCAAAATTAGCCACAAATCTTTAGGGTTCCAAAGTTTGTAAATGATCATTGCGATCACAAGGCAGAGTAAAGCGCCTACAGCTGCGGTTTCAGATGGCGTGGCAACGCCGCCATACATGGCGTAAAGAACGCCGATGATGATCAATAGAAACGGCAATACACGTGGCAATATTTCAAACTTCTGCTTCCAAGAATATGAACCAGCAGTCAAAACTCCGATATTTCCCGAGCGCCAGGTTGAATAGATTGCCCATGCCATGAAAAGGCTGACCAATAACAAGCCGGGGATTACACCAGCGAGAAACAATCTGCCAATCGAGGTCTCTGTAGCGATGCCGTAAACGATCATTGTAACAGAAGGCGGGATGAGGATGCCAAGGGTTCCGCCAGCTGCAATGGAACCTGCCGCAACACCATCTGGATATCCGCGTTTGCGCATTTCTGGAATACCCATCTTTCCAATCGCCGCGCAGGTCGCAGGGCTAGAGCCGGACATAGCCGCGAACAAAGCGCAAGCGCCGAGATTGGAAATGACCAAACCACCCGGAATTCGGGTCAGCCATCGTTCCAGCGCTTCATAAAGGTCAGCACCGGCTCTGGTTGAGGCAATCGATGCACCCATTATGATAAACATGGGAATGGACAATAGTGCGAAATTGTCGAGTTTGCCAAAGAGAATTTCAGGAATAAGTTCCAAAGAGCGCATGCCATCGAAAATCATCAAGAAGACTGCAGACACCATTAACAGGCCCAGCGCGACAGATACGCCTGAGAACAAAACCACGATGGTGGCAATGGCGACGATTGCACCTAGAAGAAGCGGATCCACTATTTTGCCTCCAAACCAAAGGGGCGATCTATCTTCAAAATAACAGCGACCAAGTCGGCAATCAATTGCAGAAAGAAAAGGCCAAAGCCAACAGGAAGGGCGAGATAGGGGATCCAGAGGCGAACGCTCCAGACGGTATCGGATTTCCAATTGCGCTCGAAAGTCAGATGCCAATGTTCGAAGCTGTAGTATAGAATGACTGCTACCATTAAAGCCGACATGGATAAGGTAAAGATAGAAAGAAAGCGGCGCGCGCGATTTGAAAGAGCAAGGGGAATCAAATCCACATTCACGTGCCCCCGTAAGCGCTGAACATAAGGCAGGCCTATAAGCGTCGATCCGATAGCAAGATAAATAACCGCTTCAGTTTGCCACACAGTTGAGCCGTTCAGCACGAACCGTATGAAAATCATCTGGCAAGTGATAGCGACCGCCGCCACGATCATCGCAGCTGAACACCAACCTGCCATTGTGGAAAGCGCTGCGACAAAGCGCAAAAATGGATTATTTCCGGTCGGCACAACAGTAACCGAGCTCTGTCCAGACATGACTAAACACCTTGTAACTAAGGACGAAACTTAAAAGGGGCGACCTTTCGGCCACCCCATTGATCATTTTAATCGACCGAAAGCGCCATATCGAGAAGCGCTTGTCCATCTGGGACTTCTTCAACAAACGCCTTGTAGGACGTTTCCTTGGCAAGGTTTTGCCAAGCAGCAAAATCTTCAGCTTTCATTGCTGCGATTTCTACGCCAGCGGCTTTGAAGGTTTCGGCAGAGGCCGCATCTTCTTTCTTTGCTTCGTCTAAATAGAATGCTTGGGCCTTTGCTGCGCCTGCTTTGATAGCTGCCTGCTGATCAGGGGTCAGTCCATCAAAAGTAGCTTTGTTCATCAACAGTGGTTGATACATGAACCAAAGGGCGTATTCGCCAGCTGGCGTATAGCATTTCACCTGCTCATAAATACGGTAGGACACGAAAGAAGACGAAGATGTGTTTGCCGCAGTTAAAACGCCTGTTTGAAGGGCATTGTACAGCTCAGAAGAGGCCATAGAGGCAATTGAAGCTCCAGCACCAGCGAGCATTTGCTCAAATGATTTTCCGGCTGCACGGATTTGTGTTCCTGAAACATCTTCGGGTTTTGTGATACATTTGTCTTTGCCTACAAAACCGCCGGCTAGATAACCATGCACCAAGACCATAACGTCGTCTTCAGCCATTTTCTTTTCAAGTTCAGCCATAAAAGGTGACTTGCTAAGGCGTGCTGCATGGTCATGGTTCTTTACCAAACCAGGCATCAAAGTAAGATTGAAGGCAGGTTGTTGTCCACCAGCATAGCTAAGCGGAAGAACTGTCATATCCAATTGGCCGCGGCTCAAAGGGCGATATTGCTCACGCGCCTTGAAAAGGGATTGTGAACCAAAAATCTTGATATCCAAATCAACATTAGCAGCGGCGACTTCGTCAGCGACGATTTGTGCGACTTTGTGCCTGACGTCTTTGTCAGACCATTGATGCGACAAACGCAATTCAGCTGCATTGGCGAAAGTCGTACCAGCAAGAATCGCAAGCGCGGCTGCGCCAGCTAAGAAGTTCGATTTCATGTTATCCTCCCAGATAAGTTCACAATTAAACGCATTAAAAAGTTTCCACATACTACCAAAGAAGTAAAGTGGTTATAATTTTGCTTGCTGTAATGGCCGCATATAAATGTGAGTAAAGTAGATGCGATCTCGATTCACATCTTATCAAATACGCGCTTCAAACCCTCCAGTCCCGGCTGAATTCGCTCGTTGGGGATGGATGAAAAGCCAAGGCGGAAGTAGTTTTCATTGCCTTTGGGATTGGTGAAAAACACTTCGCCTGGTTCCATGACAATGCCATCTTCCATGGCGCGTTTGTTGAGTTCTGTGGCGTCTAGGCCGTCAGGGCCGGACACCCAATAGGAGGTGCCGCCAAAGCCCGGCGATTTTGCCCAGCCGGGAAACAGGGTTTTCAAATTGTCGCCCATGGTTTGCCATCTGGTCTGGTAAGCGCGGTGCAGTTTGTTGATCAGTGCATCATGGTGCCCAAGGGCGAGAAACAGCGCGACCACCCGTTGATTGTTGCCAGGCGGATGGCGAAACATCAGGCGGCGTAGGGAGCGCAGTTCGTTGATCAGATCGCGCGGGGCAACGATAAAGCCCATTCGAAGACCGGGCATTAGAGACTTTGAGAGACTGCCGATATAAATCACCCTGCCATCGCGATCGCGAGACTTTAGCGCTGGTGTCGGGTCGCCCGTGTAATTGGTTTCGAATTCATAGTCATCTTCTATGATCACGCTGTTATGGTCTTCAGCCCAAGCCAAAAGTTCTTTGCGGCGGTCGGCGCTCATGGTTACATTGGTGGGGAATTGATGGCTAGGCGTGGTGAAGACCACTTTGCAGCCATCCAGTTTTTCATCAATGATGATGCCTTGGCTATCAAGATTTGCTGAAACGATCTTTTCGGTTTTCAAAGCAAAAATATTGCGCATATCGGGATATCCGGGATCTTCCACCGCAACGGTGTCTTCCGGTTTAACAAGCATGCTGGCCAGCATATACAGTGCGTTTTGCGCGCCGAGCGTCACGAGAATCTGATCTTTGTCGGCCATGATCCCGCGACGCGGTAAAATGCGCTGATGGATCTGTTCGATCAACATCGGGTCATCTTCGTTGAAGCGGTCAGAGGTCCATGCGTCCATCCATTTGCGGTTCATGGCCTGCCTGGTGCAATCGCGCCAAGCGGCAATCGGGAAAAGGGCTGCATCTGCTTGCCCGTAGATAAAAGGATAGGGGTATTCATGCCAATTGGCGGGTTTGCGAATGTTCCGCTGCAAAGATGGCGTGACGCGATACATGCTGGACCAGTCAACAGTGCTGACCGGCTTTGGCTTTATCTGTGATGGTTTTGTCTCGGCGTCTTGAAAATTGCCGCGTTGAATATCGGCAGATACATAAAAGCCAGAGCGTTCGCGCGCTTGCAAATAGCCGTCAGAGGAGAGTGCCTGGTAGGCCAGCATCACGGTGTTGCGGGAAACTTTTAGGCGCTTTGCCATGATACGCGTGGAGGGAATGGGAGAGCCGGGGGCCATTTGACCAGAAAGCATGGCTGAAACCAGCATTTCTCTGATTTGGGCCTGCAAAGACGTCATTTCCTGACGCTCAACTTGAAACAGTGACTCGCGCATGATGGTTCCAGATTTGGGCAATATAACCAGATTGGTGGTCATCTGGCTCTGTCTTGCGAATAAATAGGCCTTATCTGGTACCAAAGGTCAACCAAAAACCAAACATTTGTGGGGCAATAAGCCAAAATCACCGCAAATCGCTTTGCTAAACTGGAAATTGACAGGATAAGGTTCGCAAGATTTACAAACTGGCTTTAAACCAGTTTCACATTTATTTGTCTGCCATTTGAAGGAAGTTTCATGTCCGCTCTGCAAACGCTAATACAGTCTGCAAAAGCAGCGCCCGCACATATTGTATTGCCGGAAGGGCAAGATCCTCGCCTCATCGAAGGCGGGCTGAATGCGGTTTCTCACGGGATTGCCAGCGTAACTCTTTTGGGTCCCGTGGATGCGATCACAAGCGCGGTAAAAGAGCACGAAGGGGGAAGTGCGGCTCTTCAGTCTGGAAAAGTATCAATTGTTGATCCGTTGAACTCATCTAAAGAAGCAGAATTTACAGCCAGTATTCTTGATTTTCGTGCGGGTAAAATTGCCGATGAAGCGGCTGCCATCAAGTTGGTGCATGATCCGCTGGTTTATGCGGCGATGATGGTGCGCCTTGGCCATGCTGATGGCACGCTTGGCGGGGCGGTTTATACGACTGGAGATACGGTGCGTGTTGCCCTTCAAATGATCGGCAAGGCAAAAGGGGCTTCAATCGTTTCCAGTTTCTTTTTGATGGTATTGCCCAAAGGGAGAAATGGTCAGGAAGAGGTCGTTGTGTTTTCTGACTGCGGATTGGTGGTGGAACCAGATGCGCAACAACTGGCGGGTATTGCCATTGCATCAGCGGGTAATTTTGAGGCTTTGACAGGACAAGTGGCTTTGGTCGGCATGCTATCGTTTTCGACCAAAGGCAGCGCGCGCCATGCGAATGTTTCAAAAGTCAATGAAGCGCTGGCAATTGCGAAAGGTTTGGCGCCGGATTTGAAAATTGATGGTGAGATGCAGTTTGATGCAGCTTTTGATATGGACGTAGGTGCCTCTAAAGCTCCAGGCAGCGAAGTGGCTGGCAAAGCCAATGTGCTTATTTTTCCTAATTTAGATGCGGGTAATATCGGGTATAAAATTGCACAGCGGATCGGCGGTGCAATGGCGCTAGGCCCTGTACTTCAAGGGCTTGCGAAACCTGCCAATGATCTGTCGCGCGGGTGCAATGCAGAAGATGTATTCAACATGATTGCGGTCACCGTTAATCAGGTTCGTCTCGCTAATTCCAGCAAGTAAAGGCCAAAATCATGTTGGAATTACTGTTGGTTTTGGCCGCAGCCTTTTGCGCGGGCGTGTTAAATACGATTGCCGGAGGAGGGACGTTTTTAACATTCCCAGCCTTAGTATATATGGGTATTCCGCCAGTGATTGCCAATGCCACAAGCGCTGTTGCTGTGTTCCCAGGGTATCTTGGAGGCGCTATCGGATTTCGGGATGAATTGGCAAAATTTGATCGCAAGCAACTCGTAAGACTTTCGGTAATCACTTTGGCAGGCGGTTTGATCGGGTCTTTGTTGCTGTTGATTTCGTCCAACAAGGCGTTTTCATTCGTTGTACCGTTTTTGCTATTGGCTGCAACGCTGGCATTTTTATTTGGTGACAAAATACGGAGCTGGGCTGCCAACAAAAGCCGTGCGGTTACCCCGTTTGGCGCTGTTGGGCTGTTCTTGGTAAGTGTTTATGGCGGCTACTTTAACGGCGGATTGGGCATTGTTTTACTTGCACTTTTTGCCTTGTGGGGGATGTCAAATATTCACGAAATGAATGGACTGAAGAACGGCCTGTCCTTCGCGCTTTCGGCTATATCTGTTGCAGTTTTCGCCATCGGCGGTCTGGTCGAATGGTATCTGGCTTTAGGCATGATGGTGGCTTCAACCCTTGGTGGTTATGCTGGAGCGCCCTTGGCCCGCGCACTACCAAAGTCGACGATTAGAAGTATTATCGCGATTGTTGGTTTTACCATGAGTGCCGTGTTCTTTTGGCGACTGATTGGTTGAGATCCAAATTACTATGTTGTCAATAAAATTCACACCGCAAGAATTAGTCTCGAACTACAAATACCGAGATTGGAGCATGGGATGCCAGATGCCCGCCGTGAGAATTTACAATATACTCAAACCATCCCGGTTGGTGAGTAGCCATGATAATCAAGTCAGCTGAAGTTTCTTCTATCGCTTTCAGCATATAGCGACCGACTTCAACACTTGGGTCTGCGGCTTCATAAATTTGACTCTTGATATCGATGTTATCATGTGCCGCGCTAATCTCCTGAGCAAATTCGGCCAAACGCTTTTTATAGTTCTCCGAAGAATTAGAAACTTTTGCCTGCAAGCCACCGACTACGCTGACCAAGGTTAAATTTGCACCATAGTGGCGAGCTTGATCCACTCCTACTTCAATGGCTTTCTTTAAAATTTTTCTGTCAGCAAGATCGACTGGTACAAGTATGTTTCTGAACATCCTCATTTCCTTCCCACTTTTTTGCACAGATGGCGCAAACATATAAGTTGTATAAGAATTGTATGATCAGCCATTTAAACCTCAATTCTTTCTAATAATTCTCGCGGTATTCTAACGCCTTCCTTGGCGATTTTTGCTCTGCGCTGCAGCCTGCCTTCACCGGGAAGGCGGGCACCTTCTTCTTCCGCTATTGCCTGAAACAGGCGTTCTGCGTTTCCGCCAGAGATTGGGCGTTGCGCGGTTTTTCTTGGGTCCATGGCAAGAATAAATTCGCCACCTCTTGCGGGCCCACCATCCTCGTCATCACTTTCGGCAGCTTCCAAGCTAAGCTGTTCGCCAATTAGCGGTCCTGCCATCAACTCGATCATCATGGCAATGGACGCGCCTTTGTAACCGCCAAAGGGAAGCTGGGCGCCTTCCAAAACCTCATTTGGATCGTTGGTTGGGTTGCCGTCTTTGTCGATACCTGCGCCATCGGGTAATTGCTTGCCATCGCGGGCATGGATCATCACATCGCCGCGGGCCATAAATGCTGATGCTTGATCAAATGCCAAGGGCTCGCCATTTGGGCGGGGCCAGGCAAAGGCGAGAGGGTTGGTTCCATATAAAGGTTTTTTGCCTCCTGCTGGCGGTAGACAAGGCTTATAAGAAGTGCATGCAATTGCGCAAAGACCTTTCTTTGCCAAAGCTTCAACCTCGGGCCAAAGAGCAGCGAAATGAAAAGTATTTGTAATCGCTGCTACGGCAACTCCCTGAGATTTGGTTAGTGCAGTGAAATCGTCAAGCATGGTTGAAAGCGCTAGGGGCGTATAGCCGCCATCCCCATCGACCCATAAAACAGAAGGGGCTGTGCGTTGCAATTTTGGCAATGCATGGCCATTCACTTTGCCGCTTTTCAGAGAACCGACATAGCCGGGAATTCTAAACAGGCCGTGGCTGGCGCATCCGTCACGCTCTGCCTGCCAAACAGTGTCAGCAATCGCTTTGGCGTTTGTGTCGTTACATCCCGCTTTTAACAAAGCAGCATGGGCTAGCGTTTTTACCGCGCTGAGTTCCAGTTGAACCATTCCATCGGGCATTGTTCTCTCCTTTGGGACGAAACTGATTTCCTAAAGGATAGTGTGGAGATTGGCACACGGCAACTGCACAAACATGTGTATGATTGATAATGATGTGATAAGCGTTTTTCGTTGCCGCTGAATATTGGATTGTGTCTTGTGAATTGGATCGTAAAAACTGCCTATGTCCTAAACAAGGCAACCTTGTTTCTCTGTGTAGTGTTATTTGCGCTTATGTCGATCAGCGTATTGGGCAATGTGATTTTGAGATATGCCCTTTCGAGCGGATCACTTTGGCTTCACGATCTTGCTCTTTTTTCTTTTGGATTATTGGCAGTTTTGTCGATCCCTTGCGCGTTCAACGCTGATAAACATGTGCGGGTTGATATCTTTCGACAAAAACAAAATGTCAGCATTCAGCGGCGAACAGACATCATTGGCATCATCGCTTTTGCCCTCCCGGTTTTTGCGTTGCTGCTTACTTATGTCTGGAGTGATGTGGTCTATGCAATTAGGATAGGTGAGGGGTCTCCACAAATTGGTGGTCTACCATTTTTCTATCTGGTCAAGGCTGGTCTGCCACTCGCTTGTATTTTGATGATGGTGCAAGGGGCGGCCATTATCATTGGATCAAAAAACGCAAGCGGGAAAGCAGATTAATGGAAATCCATTTGCTCTTTCTCGTTTTGCTTTTTGGTAGTTTGTTTGCTGCTATTCTTTCAGGCACGCCTGCCTTGTTTGCTATTGCTGGCGCGCCTTTGCTTGTTGCCGGAATAGGGATTGTTACTGGTAATTTCGATCCGGCATTTCTCCATGCTTTTCCCCAGCGTGTTTTTGGCATGATGGGCAATCAATTGTTTATCGCGTTGCCGCTTTTCATCTTTATGGGAATTTTGATGGAAAAGGCAGGACTTGCCAATAGCATGCTTTTAGCTGCCAATCGACTGGCTGGCCAATCGAAGCGGGGGCTGGGCCTTTCAGTTTTGGGGGGTAGTACTCTCATTGCAGCCACCACTGGTATAGTTGGCGCGACGATTGTCATGCTCGGAGCGATATCCTATCCAGCGCTCATAAGGGCAGGGATATCGGAGCGCTTATCCAGCGGTCTGGTCATTTCAGCAGGAACCCTTGGGCAAATTATTCCTCCGTCTATCGTTTTGATTATTCTTGCCGATCAAATTTCGTCAGCCCACCAAGAGGCCCAGCGCGCCATGGGTGTATTTGCCATTGAACCGGTAACCGTTAGCGATGTTTTTGCAGGAGCTTTGTTGCCTGGATTATTGCTAGTGGGGTTGTATGCGGTTTATCTTTTTGTGGCCTTAGGCAAAGATCAGACACGATCCAATAGTGTCAGTGACGAGTTTGAAGCGAATGAAACAAATGATGTGAATATAGGCGTTCTACTTGCCCCTTTGTTTCTGATCGTTGCGGTTCTTGGTTCCATTTTGTTTGGTATTGCAACACCAACGGAGGCCGCGAGCATCGGAGCGGCAGGAACATTGCTGCTTGCGGGAATACAACAAGATTATACGACAATGTCAGGTCTTGGAAAGCTGAAGAGTTATATCGGGCCTTTGGGGATTGGTGCGTTCTTATTGCTGGGCCTGGCAGGAATGGGTGCCCCGTTTTGGAATGTCATTTGGGTAACACTGTTGTCGCTGGTTGTTTTTTTGGCGATGGCGTTCGCAATTATGAAACTGGTTCACTGTAAGGTTTTTGGACAGGTCTTGTCAGAAACTATTTATCTTTCCGGTATGATCTTCGGGATCGTTTTAGCGGCATCTTTATTGTCACTCGTTTTCAGAGGCTTTGATGGGGATGTCTTGTTTGGACAACTTGCGTCATCCTTGCCGGGGGGGAAATGGGGCGCATTGCTTTTCGTGATGCTCATTGTTTTTCTGCTTGGTTTTTTGTTGGAATTTATTGAAATTATCTTCATCGTTATTCCGATCGCTGGACCGATTTTACTCGCAATGGATATCGACCCTGTTTGGCTGGCGGTATTGTTTGCTCTTAATTTGCAAACTTCTTTTCTAACGCCGCCCTTTGGTGTGGCTTTGTTCTATTTTAGATCTGTGGCCCCCTCAACACTGGCGACTTCAACGATTTATCGTTCGATCATTCCATTTGTAGGGCTGCAATTGCTGGCGTTAGCCATAGTCGTGCTGTTTCCACAAATTGCTTTGTTTTTACCCAATGCTATGTTTGGTTAGCCCTTGACCGAAACCCCATGGCGTGTTTGTCCATTGGTGTAGGTTTTTGGAGGTGATTTGATGGCGAAATATGTATTGGCGATTGATCAGGGCACTACGTCTTCGCGTGCAATAATATTCGATGACAAGCAGCAAATCGTGGGCTTTGGACAAAAAGAGTTCAAGCAATATTTTCCGAAATCTGGATGGGTAGAGCATGATCCTGAGGAGATCTGGTCAACGGTTGTTTCAACTTGCAAGGCAGCGATCAAAGCAGCCGGTATAGCTGCCTCCCAGATTGCCGCCATTGGCATTACCAACCAGCGCGAGACCACAGTGATGTGGGATAGAAAGACTGGCAAAGCGGTTCATAAAGCCATTGTCTGGCAAGATCGCAGGACTGCGGATTTTTGTGGAACTTTGAAGAAATCAGGCCATGAGAAAAAGTTCACTGCCAAGACTGGACTGCTGCTTGATCCTTATTTTTCAGGAACCAAGGTTTCGTGGTTACTAGACAACGTAAAAGGACTTCGCAAAAAAGCTGAGGCTGGGCAAATTGCTTTTGGCACGGTGGATAGTTTTCTCATTTGGCGGCTGACAGGTGGGGCAAGTCATGCAAGCGATGCGACTAATGCTTCTCGAACTTTGATGTTTAACATCAAGACCAACAAATGGGACAAAAGCCTTCTTGATATCTTAAAGGTTCCAACTGCTATTCTGCCAAAGGTTCTAGATTGTGCGGCCGACTTTGGCGTGACGAAAAAATCTATTCTGGGGGCGGAAATTCCAATCTTTGGAGTGGCTGGTGATCAGCAAGCTGCAACGATTGGCAATGCCTGTTTTGAGCCAGGCATGATGAAGTCTACCTATGGAACAGGATGCTTTGCACTTCTGAACACGGGGGCTGACCGTGTCGCGTCGAAGAACCGCTTGCTCACAACGATTGCCTATCGGTTGAATGGTAAAACCACCTATGCCTTGGAGGGTTCAATCTTCATGGCTGGTGCCAGTGTGCAATGGCTTCGTGATGGACTTGGGTTTATGAAAGCGGCATCTGAAAGCGGGGAAATGGCAGCAAAGGCCGACCCCAATCAAGATGTGTATTTGGTGCCTTCTTTTGTTGGTTTGGGTGCGCCCCATTGGGATGCAAATGCAAGAGGGGCATTGTTTGGATTGACCCGTGCTACGGGGCCTAATGAAATAGCAAAAGCCACCTTGGAAGCTGTTTGTTACCAGACCTATGATTTGCTCGATGCGATGAAGAAAGACTGGAAGGGCGCAAAAGCCAAGAAAACCGTTTTAAGAGTTGATGGGGGAATGGTGGCTTCAGATTGGACGATGCAATTTCTCGCTGATGTTTTGGATGCCCCCGTGGACAGGCCCGTCATGCTGGAAACAACAGCACTGGGCGTTGCTTGGCTTGCAGCATCGCGAGCGGGCATTTGGCCTGATCAAAAAGGCTTTGCGAAAACCTGGGCAAGGGATGTCAGGTTTAAGCCAAAAATGAAAAAGACTGAACGATCCAGAAAACTTGCAGGTTGGCGCGATGCCGTCTCGCGCACTTTGGTTGGTTAAAAAGAAATGATGTTAGGAAAAACTGAATGAAACAATCTGCTTTTCCGGTTGAATGGGTTCGGGAGCAATTTCCGTCTTTAAGTGTGAGGGACAGGGACCAGCGTCGGATTTATCTTGATAATCCAGCGGGAACGCAGGTGCCAAAGTCTGTTGCTACTGCAATTTATGAGACTGTGCTTTTTTCAAATGCCAATCTTGGTGGCGAATTCGCAACCAGTGTGGCTGCCGAGGAGGTCATAAATCAAGGCCATCAAGCAATGGCTGATTTTCTGGGTTGTACGCCTGAAGAGATGATCATTGGCCCTAACATGACATCGCTGACTTATCATTTTTCACGGATGATTGGCCATCGTCTGAATGGTGTCGGCTTGAAAGCTGGTGATGAAATTATTGTCACACAGATGGAGCATGAGGGAAATGTTTCACCTTGGCTGCAACTGGCTGAAGATCTTGGTCTCGTGATCAAGAAGTTGCCATTCAATCAGGATAGTTGGCAGGTTGAGTGCGAAGCGTTATCTGCTTTGATTACTGAAAAGACTAAGATTTTGGCGTTAAATTATTCCAGCAATCTCACAGGTTCTGTAAACGAAGTTGCCAAACTGGCTGCAATTGCAAAGAGTGCCGGAGTTCTGACCTATGTGGACGCGGTTCAGTTCGCGCCTCATGGGTTTGTTGATGTTAAAGCATTGGACTGTGATTTTCTTGTTTGCTCATCGTATAAGTTTTTTGGTCCCCATCTCGGTGTTCTATATGGTCGACGCGCTGTTTTGGAAACGCTTGATCCATACAAATGTCGTTGCTCGGATGACGGCCTGCCACACCGTTTTGAGACTGGAACACCGCAAATTGAACTTGTTGCCGGACTAACTGCCTGCGTTGATTATTTTGCTGAACTTGGCGGGAAATTGGGAGAGAGTGGCGCAAGACGTCTGCAGATCAACAAAGCCTTTGAGACTGGCGTTGCCGAGGAAATTGGCTTGGCCCGGCAGTTGATCGAGGGGCTCGGACAAGTTCGAGGTGTTACGATCCATGGTATAACGGATCCTTCTCGGTTCGCTCATCGCGTTCCAACAATTTCGTTTACGATGGATGATATTGTTCCCGAAACCTTGGTTTCCCGGCTGAATCAAGAAGGTATTTTCTGCTGGTCAGGTCATAACTATGCGTGGGAAGTTGTGCATCAATTGGGCATTAATCCTGACCACGGCGTCGTGCGAATTGGTATTGCAAATTACAACCACAGCGGAGAGATTGACGAAACCTTGGAAAGCGTATCCCGAAATATTGCAATGTTGCGCCAAGACCGTTGAGTGGAATCCTTTGAATGCAGGAATTGTCTAACACCTTTTGGGATGCGTTTGGCCTGCTCTTGCGGTTCGATGCTGATCTATATGAGATCATCGGATTGTCGCTGAAAGTCAGTTTTACGGCACTGATATTTGCCTGCCTTATCGGCATCCCGCTTGGGGCATTGTTGGCAAGTACGCCCTTTCGCGGCAGGGCGGTAATCAATGTTCTGGTCAATACGTTGATGGGCATGCCGCCTGTTGTGGTGGGTCTCATTTTATATCTCATTCTATCGGCCAATGGCCCATTAGGGGTGTTGCAGTTGCTATATACGCCAACGGCTATGATCCTTGCGCAGGCTGTTTTGGTGACACCCATTGTGGCTGCCTTGTCACGGCAGGCATTGGAGGAAATGAATGAAGAATATACGGAGCAATTCAAGCTCTTCGGCCTTGGTAAAACAGAAATCTTAAAGACGCTTATATGGGAGGCGCGTTATGCGCTGCTTACTGCTATTTTAGCTGGCCTTGGCCGGGCCATGGCCGAAGTAGGAGCTGTGTTGATTGTCGGGGGTAATATTGATCATTTGACCCGCGTCATGACGACGACCATTGCATTGGAAACCTCAAGAGGAAATCTGGCCATTGCACTCGGACTTGGTATCGTCTTGATTGGAATTTCCCTGATCATCAATGCCTCGCTATATGCCATGCGTTACACAGCAAAGGCCTCACGCTATGGATAAGACATCCACAATTCTTCCCCTCGAGGGAAGTGGTCTTAGCGTTGTTAGGGACGGACGTGTTTTGCTTGATGTCGACCATGTCAAACTCGGCAAGCAGGGCGTTACCTGTATTTTGGGTCACAACGGCGCAGGTAAATCTCTATTGCTGAAAGTGCTTAGTGGATTGGTAAAGCCTGATCTGGGGCTTGTTCGTTGGAACGGTGCTTCCATTGAGCGCGCAGATTATAAAAAATTTGGCTATATGAAACAGAACGCGGTTTTACTTCGGCGCTCTGCAAAAGCTAATCTTGAATTTCCACTGCTGTCATTTGGTTGGAGTAAGCAGGATGCATCGACAAAGGCGGATGCTGCGCTTGAGAAAGCTGGTTTAACTCATATTACGCACTCGTCAGCGCGGGTGTTATCAGGAGGTGAGCGCCAGCGACTTTCCTTGGCACGTATGTTGATTGTCTCGCCGCAGATTGCGATTTTAGATGAGCCAACGGCAAGTCTTGATCCAGAATCAACTGCTGCAATCGAACAAACGATCAAATCTTTGAGCGGAACTGGGGTGCCGGTAATTTTAGTCACCCATAATCTCAATCAAGCTAGACGATTGGCTGATAATATCATATTTCTACATCAGGGAAAAATCCTTTCCCAACAATCTTCTTTGAGTTTCTTTAATAATCCAGAATGCGAAGAAGCCAAGAAATTCATTTCGGAGTAACGAATGCTTTTAAGAAACCTTTGGCCTCGCCTTTCCAGTGCATTTGGTGTCGGTATTATCGTTGTTTCTGCTATTTGTGCTTCGTTAACAATGGCAAGTGCTGAAGACTTTATCACCATTCAATCCACAACATCGACACGAGACTCTGGGCTCTACGATTTTATTTTGCCAGTGTTTCAGAAATCATCTGGAATAGAAGTGAGGGTGGTTTCTGTAGGGACCGGGCAGGCGATAAAGAATGCGGCTGACTGTAATGGTGACGTTTTGCTGGTTCATTCTAAGCCAGATGAAGAAAAGTTTGTTGCAGATGGCTTTGGCATCAAGCGCTTTGACGTGATGTATAATGATTTCGTGATAGTCGGGCCAAAAGATGATCCTGCAAAAATTAATGGCTTGAAGGATATTGAGCTGGCACTTCAAAACATTTCAAATTCTAAATCTTTCTTTGCATCGCGAGGCGATGATTCCGGCACGCACAAAGCCGAATTGAAATTATGGAAATTGGCGAATGTCGACCCAAAACCATTTAGCGGTGAATGGTATCTGGAAACAGGCTCAGGCATGGGCAAAACCTTGAATGTGGCCATCGGTAAAAATGCCTATGCATTGACCGACCGCTCCACCTGGGCGAAATACGGCAATAAACAAGGATTTGTAGTTTCAGTTGAGGGATTGCCACCTTTGCTGAATCAGTATGGCGTTATCGCTGTGTCTGCAGATAAATGCCCCAATGTGAAAACGGATCTTGCTGGAAAATTTGTAAATTGGGTAACTTCAAAAGAAGGTCAACAAGCAATTGGCGAATATAGAATTGATGGTGAACAGGTGTTTTTCCCGAACGCTCAAAATGCTCTGAATTAAGTTAAGCGGATAAGAGATACAAAAGGCGGGTTGATTCCCGCCTTTTTTTGTTTGCTAACCCCGCATTCTTGATCCGTCTGGATCGACCAGATCGCCTGTGTAAGTGACGGCATTTCGGCGCTCACCCAAAATCTCGATTTGGAATTTTTGGCCTTCTATTGTCATTTCGGTTGGAACCAATCCAAAGGCGACTGATTTTTTGGAGTAGTGGGCATAGCCGCCTGATGTCACGAAGCCGATAACTTTGTCATCGAGGAAAATTGGCTCATAGCCCCATACATCCCCTTGGTCCATATCGGTTGGATCGCTATCGACGATCATGGTGACCAGTTTGCGCGGTGAGCCTTCGCTGCGCTCTTTTTCTGCTGCTGCTCGACCAATAAAGTCCGCATTCTTTTTCCAGGAAATAAAACGGTCCATGCCGACCTCGCCGGGCATATAGTCAGGCCGGAATTCACGCGCCCAAGACCCAAACCCTTTTTCTAGGCGCAGGCTCATCATGGCGCGCATGCCGAATGGCTTCATGGCGAACTGTTTTCCAGCTTCCACCAAAATCCCGTATAGTGTGGTTTGTTCATCAGCGTTACAATATATCTCGAAGCCGAGATCGCCCGTGTAAGAAACCCGTTGAACCAATGCGCGGATTGTCCCGATATCAATATGTTTCACATCCAGAAACTTAATGTCTTCCACCGGTTGAAATGCTACTTTCGCTAAAAGCTCTTTCGCTTTTGGACCCGCAATTTGAAAGCCCAGTCGGCGTGTCGAAATATTCTGGATCGTGACGCTGCCATCATCGGGTAAATGTTGTTCAAACCAGCGCATATGGGATGCTTGCATGCCGAAAGAGGCTGTTACCTGAAACTCGGTTTCGCTCAAGCAAGAAACCGTGAAATCGCCGATCAGCTTACCCTTTGGCGAAAGCATAGGGGTGAGGGACAGGCGGCCTTGTTTGGGAATGCGCCCAGCCATGATCCAGTCCAACCATGCGCGCGCGCCGTGTCCTTTGATCAAGTATTTCCCAAAATTGTGGATCTCATTGATGCCAACGGCTTCGCGAACTGTTCTGCATTCTTCCGCAACAACCGGGAAAGCATTGGAGCGGTGGAAGCTTGGGGTTTCCTCCAAAGGCTGACCTTCGGGTGCGAAATAGTTGACTGCCTCCATGCCATAGGCTGCGCCAAATACTGCCCGTTGATCTTTCCATATGGCATGAGCAGGTGTTGTTTGATGGGGGCGGGCGGCTGGCAGTTCTTCATTGGGATAAGAGACCGAAAAGCGGCGCTGGTAAAACTCTTTGGCTTTTGCCCGTGTGTAACCGGGGGTAATCCAATCGCCGAAACGCGCAACATCCAGGGCATGCACGTCGCGGGATGCTTCGCCTTCGACCATCCATTCGGCCAGTGTTAGGCCAACGCCACCGCCTTGGGAAAAGCCAGCCATCACAGCGCAAGCTGACCAGAAGTTCTTAAGGCCGGGAACCGGACCAACCAGCGGATTGCCATCTGCCGCGAAGGTGAACGGGCCATTGATGATCTTTTTGATGCCAGCGCGCTCCAACACGGGAAAACGTTTGAAGGCAAATTCTAGCGATGTGCCGATGCGGTCGAGATTGTCGTTTAGCAACTCATGACCGAAGTCTTTTGGAGTGCCATTAAGCGCCCAGTGATCGCATTGCTGCTCGTAGAATCCGATGCAAAGGCCGCGACCTTCTTGGCGCAGATAACTTTCCCCTTCAGGATCCATCACATGGGGCAGTTCCTCGGCGCGGTCATAGACTTCCGGCGTTTCCTCAGTAATGAGATATTGGTGCTCCATGGGGTGAAGCGGGAAATACACACCTGCCATTTCGCCAACTTCGCGGGCCCAAAGACCAGCCGCATTGACCACATGCTCGGCATGGATTGTCCCTTGTTCTGTTACTACATCCCAAGAGCCGTCTGGGCGAGGGTTTAATTCGAGAACCGGATTACGCAGCACAATTTCAGCGCCAGCCATGCGTGCGGCTTTGGCATAGGCATGGGTGGTGCCGGATGGGTCGAGATGGCCATCCAATGGATCGAACAACCCGCCAATAACGCCTTCGGTATTGGTGATCGGTGACAACTCTCGAATTTCAGCTGGAGTTACGATGTGGGTTTCCAAGCCCATATATTTGTGTTTGGCGTGTTCTGCGACGAGGTAATCCATCCGGTCCCGATTGCCAGCCAATGTTATCCCGCCCACATGGTGCAATCCACAGGACATGCCTGTGAGTTCTTCAAGTTCGCGATACAGTTTGATGGTGTATCCCTGCAGCGCTGCCATATTGGTGTCGGCGTTGAGGGTATGAAAACCGCCAGCCGCATGCCAGGTGGAACCGGAAGTAAGCTCGGACCGCTCGACGAGCATTACATCGTTCCAGCCAAATTTGGTGAGGTGATAAAGAACCGAACACCCGACAACACCGCCACCAATAACCACCACACGCGCATGAGATTTCATAAGATTATCCTGAAAATTAATTCGATATCGAATTGGTGCAGCAAACAGGGTTTAGCGTCAATTGGAAGGTTGAAAAACGAACAGGGCTATTGATTTTGCGGTGGGGCGAGGTGAGTGTTGGTTATCCTCGTCATCCTCGTCATCCTCGAGCCTGACCCGAGGCTCCATTCTGTGATGTTTCGGAATTCATTGGACGCAGATGGATAACGGTATGGATCGTCGGATGTGCGCTGCGCTTCTCCGACGATGACGACGTGCGATAAAGTATTCACTCAAGACAAGCGAAGCGCAGTCGAAGCCACGGCAGGCAACTTGCGAAGCGAGATGCTGAGAGCGGGCAAGCCCATCCGTTCGCTCGGTGCAAAACACCAGCGGTTTAAGAATACGAAAACAGGGTGCAGACAAAACACCATAATGTTGATTTTTATGAGATGCTTTGACTGCACCCTGTCGGCGATTGGGCATCCGAAAGGATTTCCCTTGGCGCTGAAACTTCCTACTCTTCGAAAACAGATGGTCCAGTAATCCGG
>JAFMHL010000001.1 GCA_017854535.1 Nitratireductor sp. | reverse complement strand
TCGCTGATGCAACCACGAAGCGGACTTTCGTGAATGCCACAGCATTGGTAGTTTTAGGCTCGAAGCTGGCATTGGCGAGTTAGTACAACCGACCAGGGTGAATGTCTGCTTTTCAAGAAGTATCTCAAGAACCTCAGAATTTGGCCAATGACCGTTTCCCGCCCTTTTCGGGTCTGGCGTAAATCCACCAGACCCTATTTCTCGACTGGACTTCCACAGCACAGGAAGCGTTGCTGTCATGGTGATTAACCCGATGAGGTATTTCCATGATCAACAAAAGAATAGACCAAGCTTCAAAGCTCCGTTCCGAACTCGAGCACCTTGATGCTTTGGACCGGCAGGAACTGGCCGATCTGTGGATCAAGCAATTCAAGCACCCTCCTCCGAAGGGTACCAAACGTGGATTGCTTGAACGGGCAGAGGCTTACCGTCTTCAAGCAAAACGATATGGCAAATTGAAGCCGGAACTTCGTCGCCGATTGATCGCGATTGCAAAAGGTTCGTCAGATACGAATAGACAGTCCTCGCGTGTTCCAAAACCCGGCCTTGGCATTGGGACAAAGCTTATCCGTGAGTGGCATGGTAAAACCCATGAAGTGTTGATCACCGATAATGGTTTTGTCTGGAACGGAGAAACTTATGGATCTCTATCCGCAATTGCCTTTGCCATTACCAGGGCAAAGTGGTCCGGACCAAGGTTCTTTGGAACAGACAAATGAACGAACATTTCAACCCCACTCCTAACACAGCAATTTCCAATACACGCGGCAAACAAATTGCCCCCCGTCTTCGCTGTGCAATCTATACCCGCAAGTCTACCGAGGAAGGATTGGATCAGGACTTCAATTCTCTGGATGCTCAACGAGAAGCCTGTTCTGCATACATAACGTCACAGGCAAGTCAGGGATGGAAGATGATCCCGACCTTGTATGATGACGGGGGCATATCCGGGGGAACCATGGAGCGCCCTGCCCTCAAACAACTGCTCAACGATATCAAGCAGGGACAGATTGATATTGTTGTTGTCTACAAGATTGATCGCCTGACACGATCCCTGATGGACTTTGCCAAGATGGTCGATGTGTTTGACGAGTATGCCATCTCGTTTGTATCAGTTACCCAGCAGTTTAACACCACTACATCCATGGGACGATTGACGCTCAATGTGCTTTTATCGTTCGCCCAGTTCGAGCGCGAAGTTACTGCCGAGCGAATTAAGGACAAGATTGCGGCATCCAAGAAGAAAGGCATGTGGATGGGCGGGAGCGTGCCATTGGGTTACAAGGTAGAAGACAAAAAGCTTATAATAAACAATGAGGAAGCAAAGACTGTTAAATGGTTATATCAGAGATATCTGGAACTGGGATCTGTCGGAAAACTCGTTCAAGCTGCGCAGAATGCCGGATTGAGAGGAAGAACATATCGCCAGAAGAACGGAGTTATCAAATCATCCAGACCCTTTGCCAGGGGTAATCTTTATCACCTGCTTTCCAATCCCGTTTATATCGGAAAAACCAGACATCAGGATCAGGTCTATGACGGATTGCATGAGGCAATTATCAAAGAAGATGTTTGGAATGCTGTCCAACAAATGTTGGCTGGTAATACCAAGGCAAGAAGATCACCGACAAATGATCCATCACCGCATTTATTAAAAGGCTTGGTCTTTGACGAAGCCGGTGATCGATTGACCACAATCCATGCAAACAAAAAAGGCAGAAAGTATTACTATTACATGTCGAGCAGACTGACCGAATACGGCAAATCTAAAAAAGATGGCTGGCGCATTCCAGCAAGACAACTGGAACAACCTGTTGTTCAAACTCTCCGGCGATTGCTATCTGATCCACTCAAACTCGGTGAGATTATTGGGCTCAATCATCACCCCATTCATGAGCAGGAAGTGGTGTTTGAAACAGCAAAAGAAGTTGCCGGAAAACTCGAAAATGATGACGCCGGACAAATCCGGAAAATCCTGAAAACCGTCATTGAGAAAATCTCCCTGGAGCCAAAGCGTCTCAAGATTGAAATCAATATCCCGAATCTCACAAGACTTCTGACTGGCAACGACAAAGATAAAACGCCGGAAGAAGACGCTCATAAAAGTACTGGTTTTGAAAACCCGAATGCCTCGGACCAGAATGAAACCTGGAGAGAAAATCGAAACACTCACATCATCGAGGTCGAACACAAAATTGCCAGGCGAGGTGTTGAGGCAAAGCTCGTCCTTCAAAATGCGGATGTCAAAACTCGCAATCCGGATCAGACACTGATCGACATCATCGCCAAAGCTCATCTCTGGCTTTCCAGACTTACCGATGGATCGGCAGAATCAATTCACGATCTCTCGAAACAAGTCGATTATGATTCATCCGAGATCAGCCGGTTCCTTCCTCTTGCCTTTCTGGCACCTGATATTATCGAAAGCATATTGGTTGGTACTCAACCAATTGATTTGACCCAGGAGAAACTTCGCCGTCTGAGCAATCTTCCATATCAATGGGAAGACCAACGAGAGTTACTTGGCTTCGCCAGCTAACCGGCTCATACTTCAACAAAACCGATTCCTGGTCGAAATCAGGATGCTGCGTCAGCATCTTGCCCCGCAAACGTCTGGTGGCCGAAAACCGCCAACAGAGACTTTTGCTCAAAACAGCCCATAATCCACAGAATAACCAGTCTCCCGACCATAAGTTGGTCTGCTACTGGTCGCTAAGTCCCCGTAACTACGGACACTTTCCAACCCATGCGGCAGCATGCCTATAAATGGAAGACTGAATGGTGGTCCGCGATGGACTCGAACCCGTGACCAAACTCCGATTCTAAGTCTTTGAAATCTCAACACTATTCGGGACAAAATTAGCGCAAAATGCAAACAGAGACTAAATCAAGAAAAATGGTAAAACACTGGTGGGGGAGACACTTCAAACGATCAGTTAAAAAGGAAAATTCGTATCAAAAAAATTTGCAAAATTATAATTTTCTCTTTAAAAACAACTAGTTATGTGGTGGGCCCGGAGGGACTTGAACCCCCGACCAGACCGTTATGAGCGGTCGGCTCTAACCAGCTGAGCTACAGGCCCTGAAGCAGTAAAACAAGAGGTTTTTTCCGCTTCAGCGCGTCCCTTAACCTGTTTACCTATCACAGGCAAGACCAGAGAAGCTGGAAATGCACGATACTGGTGACGTACAAAATATAACGTCCACCAACAAAGTAATTTCAGGAAAAAGACAATGAGATTTCTTGTTGTCTCTCATGCCCTCCTTTCAATCGAATATTCATAGACTCAAGTTATGCGAGTAAATTTCCCACTACTTTTTATTGCCCCATTTCCGAATTAAAACACCCATATCGTTAAAGCATCTGATTTTTATTCAAGGATAACCAATGTTCAAAGCCCCTCTGCAAACCTTCAATCGCGGCATGCTGCCAGCACTATTTATCGCGCTCTCTTTGGGCCAAATGAGCGCAATCTCAGCATATGCGAAAGACACGGAAGCTGCGAAAATTAATGTTGTCGGCGAAGGCCGCATTTCAGTTGCGCCAGATATCGCAACGTTGAATTTGGGTGTTATGAGTGAAGCTGAGACAGCCCAGGAAGCTTTGGAAGAAAACAATATCAAGATGGCCGCAATCGTCGATGCCATGAAGCAATCAGGCATAGCAGCCAAGGACCTGCAAACCTCAAACTTTCAAATTCAACCAAAAATGGTATATGACCGTCCTAAAAACGGAGAAGAGCAAAAACCTCCAAGAATTGTCGGATACACAGTGTCCAATAATCTCTCTGTTCTTGTCAGAGATCTGACGAAGGTCGGAGATATTTTGGACATGAGCATCCAGCTTGGCATTAACAATGGCGGTAACATTCAATTTGGCAATGATGATCCAAGGTCGGCTATAACAAAAGCTCGCACTGCCGCAATGTTGGACGCACAAGAGCGTGCCAATACTTTGGTCGCCGCCGTTGGTGCAAAGCTGGGCAACATAGTGGAGATTAATGAAAGCAATTCCCGCCCCCGCCCTGTTCCTATGGCGCAAGGAAGAATGATGGCTGATGCGGCAATGGCTGAATCAGTTCCCATTGAAGCAGGAGAAAACACCTACAGAGTTACGGTTTCCGTCAGCTGGCAAATCGAGCAATAGACAAAATAAGGCCGGATAATCTCCGGCCTTATTGGTTCTAAGAATTGGACACTCTAGTAGCGGAAACCGCGATACTTGTGCATACGATGACCACCGCGCACAAACGCGATGTCGCAATGACGGCTGCGGCGTTCCATTCCAATTAGAATTCTCTCGCCGCGCTTTCTTCCGCTAACAACAATCATACGATCATTAATCCGTTGAATTTCAGCACGGTGCAAACCATACCCTCTGACTTTGTGAACTGCTTCACGCGGGCTGCATCTGTTGCGACTTGAATGTTTTTTGCCTGAGCGGCTAAACTTGTGATTATGTCTTTTCCAACTACCATCATACCTTTCATGGCTCCGCCCACCGGTCCGCTCGATCATGATTTGCCCGGAGCCATTATTCCAGTTTTGCGGGCTACCTGCTTGAGCAGTAGAGACGTTGGCAGTAAAGCCCATTAGCGCACCCACAAGTGCGATGCTCATTGTGTTGAAGATTGATTTTTTCACGGTTGTTTCCTTTCGTCCACCATGTTCGAAACACAACATTTCGAAACCATGAACTAGGTATAACAACCCTTTGCTGAACCTAATTTTAGCCAGCCATTCATATTACGTTCACATAGCCATATTTGAAAACTTTAAGCGCTTTTCTTTGAGATCGAATGCCATTTAGTGCGGAGCATATTGGTAAATGGCAGATCAAAAAAGTAATGGGCTACCTAACCTACGAACCCCGATAGGAAGATCACAACAACAGAGAATGTGAGAACCACATTAATAAGCCCCATTTGATCAAAGAGACCCAAGCGGGCGAATATCAAAGAAACGGCACCAATGATAAAGGGGTGGATGAGGTAAATCGCATAAGAGGGCTCGCCCATATGAAGTCCCAACTTGTTGACTTCCAAGTCTGCGTACCCTTTGGGGAAAACCACCGCCATTACGATCAAAACCGCGGGAATACCATAATGGATATAACGTTGCTTATCGATAGCAATAGTAAAACGCCCGCAGCACCGGCGATAAAACTGGCGGTCTCAGACATCTTAAGCTGCTTCATATAGCAATAACCAATGAGTACACCGGCTGCAAATTCAAGAATAATCGGATGGCTGACAAAACGAATGAAGGTTGAAGATATGCCACTCTCGTTCAGAAGCAAATTGGCGGCAATACACAGCGCTACCAATAAACCTGAAGCAAGCACGATGCCCTTAACACGGGAGAGAAGCAGGCCAATACCAAATAGAAAGTAAAACAATAAATAATACTGGAGCGACCAGCCCAAGCCTAAAACCGGACGGATCAAACCATCGCTTTCGCGCGCATATGGAATGAACAAATAAGATGCGATCCACTGGCCCAAGTCGGAAGTTGCCGTATTAACTTTTGTGGCAGCAACACGACAACAAGGATAATTAATGTGGTTGCGATCCAATAGAGGGGAATAATGCGGATCAAGCGTTTGATCCAAAAATCCAGCATGGCGCCAGGTTTGCCGAACTTGTCCCAGCAGGTATAAACTATGATAAAGCCGGAGATCACGAAAAATAGATCTACGCCGAAGTCACTGGGAAAAAGTTTGGAATTGAAATTCACCACCTTTCCCCCAACGATTACTGACAACTAATGGGCAATATGACTTATCACCACGCACATGACGGCGAGTGCTCGCAATAATTGAATTATTTCGAGTTTTGACGTGGATTTATCCATCCGAAAACACAATCCTAATTTGGTACACCCGCAGCCTACTTCTTTAAGGCAAACAACTTCTTAAAGACACGTTTACAAACTCTTACCAGACGTCAAATTACATGACATGAAGAGAAACGCGCACCACTTTCTTTTCCTCCCAGAAAATTTGAAACTCAAAAAAATTGTTTAAAAACAGGAGCTTTATCAAAATATTTAGATTTCTATCCTAGGCTAAATGTTCTGGTTTGTGGGGACAGGCTAGAGATGAGCATGATAGATCAAGCAGGAAATATTCCGCAAAATACAGAATTGTCACCGGAAGAACGTGCTTCCAGACGATTTCGCGTCCTAAAGCGGGCCATGCTTGGCTTTGGCCAGCAATTTGCCTCCCAACCCTGTGTGGTTCGCGACTTATGCGAAACGGGCGCAAAAATAGAGCTGGATGGCGCTCTCGCCCTTCCGCGACACTTCACGCTTCACATAGAAATCGACGGCTACAAAGTTGAATGTGAATTGGTCTGGCATCGCCCACCCTTTGCAGGGGTTCATTTTGTCGGTCCCAAAGTTCACAGCTCACTGGCAAGAAAGCAGGTTTTGGGCGCTGCTGAAACGGCCCTATCCGAACAATTTCAAAAAGATTATGAAATGCGCGAGCGTATGCAGGCGCGTGACAAGGAAAGACAGGACGGACTTCCAAAGAAGAATTCTGGGCCACAAAAACCAATGGTTTTTGGAAAACGGCACTTTTAAAATCTTCACCTGCTTTGCCTAATTAAAAGATGCAATTGATTGAAATCAATGTCGATTGATGAACAACATGTAACGCTCCAATTTAGAAATCGGGAGCAAGCATATGGGTTTATCAAACACTATCAAAAATCTCACATCCCTAACCATCGCACTTTCATCATGCTTAGTCATCGGCTCAGCATCCCTGAGTGCTGCAGAACTGGACCCAGGGCCTAAAGCCAGTGAGGCAGCGCGCCATGGAGCAGCCCTAGCCCAAACCAATTGCGCAAAATGCCATGCTGTTGCCATAGAAGGCGAAAGCACCCACCCAAAAGCGCCGCCCTTCTGGTTTATGTCCAATCACCGTTCGGTTGATACCATCGCGACGATGCTGCTGGAAAAATCCGGCCCCAAACACAGCGATATGCCCAATTTCACTATCACCAAGAAACAGGCCAATGATCTGGCCGAATGGATTACATGGATACAGCCCGTGGCCCATGGCCAACGATTGGTGCAGGAAAACTGCGCCACCTGTCATGCCATCGGCGTAGATGACACCAGCCCCCACAAAGAAGCACCGCCATTTAGGATCCTGTCTCAGTTCTACCCCATTGAGGCGCTAGAAGAAGCATTCGCTGAGGGCATCGAGTCCGGCCATCCCGATATGCCCGTCTTTGAAGCTGAACTCATCGATTTGCAAGATATGCTCGCCTATATCGAGAGCATTCAAACCCCATAAACAAAAAAGCAATTTTAGGAGACCCAAATGGATAGTCAAAATACACAACTAGACGTAGCTAAATTCGAAGCTATGCTGAACAAGCGCATGGCCTATCTGGAAAACCGCCTTGAAAATATCGAAGACCAACTGGACGATCCAAAAAGCGCCGACTGGTCCGAACATGCGACAGAAGCAGAAGGCGACGAGGTGATGGAAGAACTTGGCCTATCGGGCCTTGAAGAAATCCGCGCGATCAAAGCAGCGCTCAACCGCGTCAAAGATGGCAGTTATGGCACTTGCGTAAAATGCGAAGAGCCGATTTCCATCGACCGCCTCACCACCCTGCCCCATACGCCCTTTTGCAAAAAATGTGTTGGGAAGTAAGAGCGGCGTGCAACATTTTCGTCTCGATCGTCCTCGGGTTAGAAAAGCAAGCTAAAGCGAAGCGCCGTCGAAGGGAAGCAGACAATTTGGGAAGCAAGATCTTGTGAGCGGGCATGGTTATTTACTCACTCGATGCAAAACACCAGCGTCATGAGAAAGAACTGAAGTCAAAAAGCAAACATGCGACCTGCACGCCATTCGTTTGACCCATTGTGTACGGGCCTACAGGCCGCATGCGAAGATTTTTGGTGTCGGGAGGCACTTCAGCACAACGTCCAGCCCGACCCTCAAGTTGAACCCGGAGGGAGTTTAACCCTTTCAGTCCAACGCTTCGCTGCTGTCTCTCCTTGTTCCGATGGCGATCGATCCAACATTTGCGCGGGAGACAGTAGGGCAATAATAAAGCCGGACTTTGGGCATGGGGATAACTAAATTCATTGTCATCCTCGGGCTTGTCCTAAACAAGCGAAGCGACGTCATGGGCGGCAGACAATTTGCTCCATTCGTTGGGGCAAATGTCGACAGCCCCGACGATCCAGCTCGCAATCTCACGCCTTGTCATCCTCGGACAAGTCACGAAGTGACGCTGATCCGTGGAACCATACCGTGATGTTTCGCAATTGCGTATCCGTGGATGGATCACGTTATGGATCGTCGGATCAGGTCCGACGATGACAAAAGTGGATAGGCTAGCCTATTCCCTTAATATATTGGCTTGAAAGTGCCAAGCACAGGAATGACGGTTCCCGCCTCACCGAAACATCTTGTCGCCCTGCTCGCGGATAACCTGTTTCGCCTTCGAAACAGCAGCTTGAGCGGCTTGGTCTGCCGAGACGAACATATCGGCGCGGATGAGCGTATGGGTTTTCATTTCGCCATCAATTTCCTTGCGGATTTCAGCGCAAAGGCGAAACTGTCCGCCATCAGGCATGGGCGCTGGCGTGATGACAAAACCATCATGCATTTCAGATGGCAAAGCCGCTGGTTTGCTGACGCCGCCGCCAAATAGTTTTTTCAAAAAAGACATTCATACGCTCCCGTGATCTGAATACAGTTTATAACCTCCGCGCAAAAAGTGCAAAGCGTGGTTTGATAAACTGGCAATGCAAAACCACTGGTTGCTCAAAGCCCCGGCGGACAGGCGCGTTCCTCGATCCGTGTATCACACACTCCGATCTTGGTCATAAAAGGCGTCCAATCCTTAACAATTTCCGGTGTCAGATCCCGCTTGAAAACTGCCTGTACGAGATACAGCGAATCTTGCCCGCGTATAATCTTGACAATGCGAGACATCGGCTCGCCGGATGCTGCTATATCGGGACAACGAAGAAAAAAGAACGTGAAATCATAGCCGTTTTCTGTGCCCCGCTGGTCAGGCTTGTAAGCAGCTTTGGCACAAGCCGCAAACCAGCGCCGCGTGGTTTGCAATTCAAACGCCTTGAGGCTCATCGGGCTGTTGTGAAATATCCGAACGATGAACATGTCCTGCCAGTTTTCCAGCGTCTGGTCGCGCGGGATCATCTCAACTTGGGTAATACCGTTGCGGCGGTTCTGGCTGGCAACTTTATATCCATCGGGCATATCGGCCAGAATGTTCTCATTGACCATTTGGGCAAGCGACAGATTTGGCCAAGCCCAAAGGCCAGCCACCATCAATCCAATTGCAATCCGCTTCATCATAGCCCTACTCCAAACCATTTGAGAGCAACCTATCAATCTAGGTGAACGCTTCAAGGCAAGAAGCGCATGGGCTGATCACAATCGGGTTATGAAGGGGCGTCAAAAAAAGGGCCGCCAAATGGCAGCCCTTTTCAAAATCAATTTTCGATTGCTTACTGATCCAGGAAGCTACGCAACTTCCGCGAACGGCTTGGATGTTTTAGCTTGCGCAACGCTTTCGCTTCGATCTGACGAATACGCTCGCGGGTAACGCTGAACTGCTGGCCAACTTCTTCAAGCGTATGGTCGGTGTTCATGCCGATCCCAAAGCGCATGCGCAACACGCGCTCTTCACGCGGGGTGAGCGACGCCAAAACGCGGGTGGTCGTTTCACGAAGATTGGCCTGAATAGCCGCATCAATCGGCAAAAGCGCGTTCTTGTCTTCGATGAAATCACCGAGATGCGAATCTTCCTCATCCCCAATCGGCGTTTCAAGAGAGATCGGCTCTTTCGCGATTTTGAGAACCTTGCGCACTTTTTCAAGCGGCATGGCAAGCTTCTCAGACAATTCTTCCGGTGTCGGCTCGCGGCCAATTTCGTGCAACATCTGGCGTGATGTACGAACGATCTTGTTGATCGTCTCGATCATGTGAACCGGAATACGGATCGTGCGCGCTTGATCCGCAATAGAGCGAGTAATCGCCTGACGGATCCACCAGGTCGCGTAGGTCGAGAATTTATAACCCCGGCGATATTCAAATTTATCCACGGCCTTCATCAAACCGATATTGCCTTCCTGAATTAGATCGAGGAATTGAAGACCACGGTTTGTGTATTTTTTCGCAATAGAAATAACGAGGCGTAGATTTGCCTCGACCATTTCTTTTTTCGCCTGACGGGCTTCACGTTCACCTTTTTGTACTTTGTGAACGATGCGGCGGAAAGCAGATGGTTCAAGACCGGTTTCAGCCGCAAGCATTTGAATCTCGCCACGAATTTCTTTCATGGTCTGGGATTCAGCCTTGTAAAACGGCTTCCAGCCTTTGGCAGAAAGATTTGAAACACGGCGGTTCCAGTTCGGGTCCAATTCTGAACCGTAATATTCTTTGAGGAAATCCTCACGGCCAACGCCGTGCGACTCGGCAAGGCGCAGCAATTTACCTTCAAGGCTCACAAGCTTTTTGTTAATCGCATAAAGCTGTTCAACCAGAGACTCAATACGATTATTGTTCAGCGAGAGCGACTTAACCGAGCTGACCAGTGTATCGTGCAGCTCTTTATAACGGCGATCCTGTGCTGGCGAGAGCGACTTGTTATCAAGCGCCTTTTCAACCAGTTGGTCCTGCAAACGACGAAGTTTTTTGTACGTATCAGCAATCGTATCGAAGGTTTCGATAACCGCTGGCTTCAGCTCCGCTTCCATAGCCGCAAGAGACAATGCGTTTTCATCATCGTCTTCTTCATCATCCTCTTCAGTAGCGGCTTCGCCCTCTTCACCCTCTTCGCCTTCGGCTTTGACAGGTGCTTTCGGCTCTTCTTGCTTTCTGATTTCGGTGCCATCAGCCGGACGCTGAATGGTCGGAGCTTGCTTGGCCTCAGGGCCAGCATAGGTAGCTTCAAGATCGATAATATCGCGAAGAAGGATATTGCCTTCGTTTAATTCATCACGCCAAATAATAATCGCCTGGAACGAAAGCGGGCTTTCGCACAATCCGGCAATCATGGTTTCGCGGCCAGCCTCGATGCGTTTGGCAATCGAAATCTCGCCTTCGCGCGATAGCAGTTCAACCGTACCCATTTCACGCAAATACATGCGCACTGGATCATCGGTACGATCAGCAGCTTCACGTTTTTTCGTAGTGGCTACGGCTGTGCCGCCTGTTGTGGCAACATCCGTAGATTCTACTTCTTCCTCAACATCTTCTTCTTCAACAACATTGATGCCCATGTCTGACAACATCGACATCGTGTCTTCGATCTGCTCAGAAGAAACCTCGTCCGATGGAAGAACATTGTTTAGTTCATCCATGGTCACATAGCCGCGTTTTTTCGCAGCCTTGATCATTTTCTTTACGGAGTCAGCGGAAAGATCGAGTAAGGACTTTTCAGTCGACTCTGACTTGTTGCCGTTATTCGCGTCGTCTTTGCCCGCAGCAGCTTTCTTGGTGGTCTTTTTATCCGACGCGGCTTTTGCAACAGTCTTTTTCTTCGGCTCTTCTGCCGCATCAGCTTTTGCAGCAGACTTTTTGCCTTTGACGGACTCTTTTGTTTTAGTTGCCATCTATTCTATTTTCCCATTTCTGGTTCAATTGCCGGAAAAAAAGATCGAAAATTAATCCGCCTTATTCCCCAAAAAACTAAATCTTTTTGACCCGATTTCCATACAGCTCCTGAAAAATTTTCCAGCGCCTGTTACGAAAAAAACGAATCACTAAATGTTCATATCCAAATACCGCTACACTGCATTAGGTTAATCTCAAATTAACCCATTGAATCCATGCGTTTTTTTCTATCCTTTTCAAACCTCTTTCATAAGAGAGAGGCACCAAGAGAAAAATTCCATGCGCGGCAAAAGGTTCATCAAATGGTGATTCCCTTTCCACAATGCTTCGTCAAGTTGAAAATTTAAGCTGAAATGGTGCGTTTTTTGAAAATTTCAAGCAAATTCGGCTCTGACATAAAGAAGTGAACCGATGTTTGCATTCAAAATGTTCGGCTCGGGCGCCCGGAAGACACACCAAAACCTTCGATGAGAGCTTCCATGCCATCATCTTTCGCAATTTCAGTTTGAATGTTCAGCAGTCTATCGAGGTTTTCATCGCTATCATCTGATGCTAGCGCTTGCTCTGCTGATTTCAACTCTCTTTGTAGCGTATGACGACGAATATGCAAGGCATATGCTTGCCGCCATCCGTCCACAGCATCTTCAAAGGCTGCATTGATCCCGGTTTGCCAAATACGATTATGAGAAAGCTGAATATCAAGCTTGCTTAGTAATTCTTCCGCACCTGTTTGCCCGATAGCAATTCGCATTTGCTCCGCGGTCAAATCTTCTTGGCGGGTAGCATAATCAACATAAATATCGATCATCTTTTGACGCAGTTCTGCCATTACATGAGAGGAAAGCGTAAGCCCAATAAACTCATCAAAGTAACGCTTCAAAATAGCAGGATGATTAATTGCCCCCATAATCAAAGCAGCCTCTCGCAATGGTATGCCTGCCTTGCCTTTTTTGACCATCGAGCTGTTCAACAAGCTTGGTGATGCACCCACGCGCCCTTTTCCGCTTTTTGAAGAGGATGGATATCTGCCGCCCGTTTGAGAATATCCCTCCCCAAATTTTCCAGCATTAAAATTCCCGCGTCCTCGTCCGCTGCCTTGGGATGGTTGAGAGGATTGAAAAAAGCCATATAGCCGCTCCCGCATATCCTGCTCATAGTGACGACGCACACTTTCATCTTTCACCAGCGAGGTGATGGATCGAATGCGCGCTTCAAGTTCCGCCCGTCTTTCAGGGGTTTCAAAAATGCCTGATGCGGTTTCACGGTTCCAGATCATTTCTGCCAAAGGCAAAGCCGCATTCAGCACATCGCGCATGGCACCTTCCCCTTCCTGTTTGATCAAATCATCAGGGTCCAATCCTTCTGGCAACAAAGCAAAGCGAGCTGAACGGCCCGGCTCAAGCCCCGCAAGCAGCATATCAATCGACCGATAAGCTGCTTTCAAACCGGCGTCGTCACCGTCAAAACAAAGCAGCGGCTCATTGTTCAGCCGCCATAAAAGCAGCATTTGACGTTCTGTCAGAGCTGTCCCAAGCGGCGCAACTGCATTGGGAAATCCGGCCGCATGAAGCGCAATAACATCCATATATCCTTCAGCTACAATGATCTGGCCTTTTTCGTATGCCGGCTTTCTTGCCTTGGCAAAATTGTAAAGGACGTTGGACTTGTGAAATAATTCGGTTTCAGGAGAATTGAGATATTTAGCCGGAACATCGGCGCTAAGCGCCCGCCCACCAAATGCAATCACACGTTCTCTGGCATCAGGAATTGGAAACATGATCCTGTCGCGGAAACGGTCATAGGAAACAGCAATTCCTTCCCCGTGCACCACCATGCCACACGCTTCAATCTGATCAGCCTTTGCGTTTTTTGAAGCCAAATATTCTTTCAGTGCATTTCGGCTTTCAGGGGCATAACCAATCCTGAATTCTCTTTGAATAGCGGGGCTGATGCCGCGCCCGCGCAGATAAGCTCTCGCCTTCGCGCCGCCTGGTGCATGCAATTGCTCCTCAAAATACTGCGTGGCCATTTCCATGACATCATAGAGCGTCGCTCGTTTGTCTTCCCGCTCCTGCTGACGCTTGTCCACAATAGGCATAGGAATACCGGCTTGATCAGCCAGCCGTTCAACAGCTTCTGGAAAACTTAAGCCATCCAGTTCCACCAGAAATCGGAAATGATCTCCAGACACACCGCAGCCAAAACAGTGGTAGCGTCCTTTTCGGTCCTCGCAGTGAAAGCTAGGGCTTTTTTCCCCATGGAATGGGCAACATGCCCAATAATCGCCACGACCCTGATTGGTCTTTTTCTTGTCAAACGTCACGCGCGAACCAACCACCTCAGAAATGGGCAGTCGATCACGAATATCGTCGAGAAATGTATCAGGAAACCGCATGATTAATCACAATTGTTGAACAGGAAATATATTGATGGTGGAGAGGTCGAAATGCAAGCGCATGGTTTAGGCTAAAGACTGATATCGGTTAAGTGTCTAATTTTGCCCTCTTTTCTAAATGGGCTTTTAACGCGTATTTTGCAATCGAATGCACTTCAAGCATGTATAAAAATCATATTAATCTTCAATCCAGCACGTTAATCGCAAAATATTGAGTAAAATGACCTTGAGGAAAGTAATTTTCTTGCATTTTGGTGAGCCATGTCCAATTTTGTTGCTACGACAAATTGGGGTCGTGATGAATGATAGCGTGATTGGGGTCGTGGGGCGATCCTCGTAGCTAACAGCATATTACAATTGTGCCAGCGCAATCGCGTTGATGCCTCGCTGTGTCACGTGCAGTTTGAAAAGCAGTTTGGTGGGATCAATGAGCATACAAAAAAAGGGTCTTAAAAGCTGAGTTAGCTCTCAAAGTTATCGATGAGCAGGATATTTCCGTTGCACTGGAACTTATTCGGGACATTGGCCAATATCAAAACGTTATCTATCATCTGGCATTTAGAACCAATTCACCAACCGATATGCCATTTTTAAAATCGACTTACCCCCATTCATGGCTAGGGCGTTATCTTCAAAAACAATATCACGACATCGATCCCGTCATCCTGGAAGGGTTTGATAAAGACAAACCGTTCTTCTGGTCAGAGCTAAAAGCCGATAAGGAAATCCATAAAGCCTTTTTTGAAGATGCCTTTACCCATGGAGCCGGGAAGACAGGTTTTTCAATTCCGTTGGTGGATAAAACACAACGCAAAGCAATGTTTTCGGTAACGAGTAATCTGGAAGATGCGGATTGGGAAAAGAAAATTGCCAGCGAACGCAAAACACTCGAGCAGATAGCTGACATCCTGCACCGAAAAGCAATCCTGACTGTTTATGGATCAGAAGAAGGCCCTTCGCTTTCTCCACGAGAAATTGAATCTCTATATTGGACAGCCAAAGGCAAAGACTGCGCAACAGTTGCCGAGATCCTTGGGATATCTGAGTTTACGGTTCGCGATTATTTGAAAACCGCACGTCACAAACTTGGGTGCCATACAATAGCCCAGACAATTCACGAGGCAACAAAACGGCGTTTGATTACATACTGATATCATTGAGAATAATGGGAACTTGGCCTTAGCCAACCAATAGCCCACAGAAACTGCAGTGCAATGATAAGGAATACAACCAAAAGAATGCTTTAACGCTTCTACCCCCCCTAATTTGAGGGGATTGCAGAAAAATCATTTATTTGGCTCAATAGGACTGGAAAGCAATACTGTTCATCGCATAGTGGGTTTGATATTCAGTGCTTTTCAAAAGTTGCCCGACCTGAGTGGGTCAGGTCGGGCAACTATTTTTTTATCAAAAAGAATAGTTCGCCACTTGAGAATATTCGGGATTTTACCCGTTTAAGGCAGCTTTGATCATCGCACCGGCAACGCCCATATCCAATTGGCCGCGATAGCGCTCTTTTAGTACGCCCATAACCTTGCCCATGTCACGAAGCGAATTGGCGCCGGTTTCAGTAATAACCTGCGCAACGATTTCCTTCACTTGATCATCAGATAATTGCTCGGGCAAAAACTCTTTGATAATATCAATTTCTTCAAGTTCCTGATCAGCAAGCTCTTGGCGACCGCCTTCGGTGTATAAACGGCTCGACTCTTCACGCTGTTTCACCATCTTGGAAAGAATATCTAATACCTCTTCATCATCGGCTTTGTCTTTGCCCTTACCGCGAAGCGCAATGTCTTTGTCCACAATCGCTGCATGAATAAGCCGAAGAGTAGAAAGTAGTTTGCGTTCCTGTGCCTTTTGGGCAGTAAGTATCTTTTCAGCCAACTGGTCGCGCAACATATTCATTATCCTGTTTTCGCCCCGCCAATCAAAATCTTCCAAGAATTGTCATGCGGTCTTTTCAATTTTCAATAGGCTTTATGAGGGAAATTCCCCCAGTTCTCAACATACTTGTTGATGGAGTGCACGAATGCGCAAGTTTGTGAGAAGAACCCGCTTCTTTGGTTGACCTTGCTACAACAGGCCTTTATCAGTCACTTTCAGCCCTAAACGGATAAATTCATTCGCCTGCACTCCCTTTTGCAGGACCTTTGCATGCGCGAAAAGCACTTGCATTATCATTTAAAGAACGAACTGGAACCCGATGATGACGAACCAAGCCAGCGAAACACTAGAAGCACCAAAAACACCTGCCTGGGGCCATGAGCGCCCTACTGCCATGTTGGTTCTGGCCGATGGCACTGTCATTTCAGGACAAGGATGCGGTATCGAGGGAACGGCAGAAGCGGAAGTTTGCTTCAACACTGCAATTACCGGTTATCAGGAAATCCTCACCGATCCTTCTTATGCTGGGCAGATCGTAACTTTCACATTCCCCCATATTGGCAATACAGGCGCCAATGATGAAGATTTGGAAACCTACTACACCCAATCAAAGTCCCGTGTTGTCGGCGCGGTCTTTAAGGCTCCGATCACACAGCCTTCGAATTATCGCTCAAACAACCACTTCAATGATTGGCTGAAATTGCAAGGTATCATTGCAATCAGCGGAATTGATACGCGCGCGCTTACAGCACTCATTCGCGAAAAAGGCATGGCGAATGCTGTAATTTGCCACAATGCCGATGGTAAGTTCGATATTGAAGCACTCAAGAAACAAGCTGCCAAATGGCATGGCCTCGAAGATCTGGATTTGGCGAAAGAAGTGACATCTTCTCAAGAAGCCAATTGGGATCAAGTTCAGTGGGACTGGAAGAATGGCTATCAAACTTTAAGCGAACCGCTCTTCCATGTGGTTGTCATTGACTATGGTATCAAGCGCAACATCCTGCGTCTTCTTGCTGGTTTGAACTGCAAGCTGACTGTCTTGCCTGCCTCTGCATCAACTGAGGATGTGTTGAAACACAAGCCAGATGGCATTTTCCTATCCAATGGTCCTGGCGACCCTGCAGCAACTGGCAAATACTCTGTACCAGCTATCAAAGGCTTATTGGAAACAGATATTCCCCTGTTCGGTATTTGCCTCGGACACCAGATGCTTGCGCTGGCACTTGGTGCAAAAACATCGAAAATGCATCAGGGCCATCACGGCGCGAACCATCCTGTGAAAGACCACACAACTGGCAAAGTTGAAATTGTTTCCATGAACCATGGCTTTGCAGTTGATGGAAAAAGCCTGCCAAAGGGAGTTGAAGAAACCCATACTTCCCTTTTTGATGACACCAATTGCGGATTGACCGTTACAGGCAAGCCAATATTTTCTGTGCAGCATCACCCGGAAGCCTCACCAGGCCCTCAGGATAGCCATTACCTTTTTCGCCGTTTCGTCAATTTGATGCGCACGAAAAAAGGCATGGAAGCTCTTACGGAATAAATTCACCAGCGCGATTGGATTACCCGGTTTCTGAAACGGGTTTTCCTGCGCCAAACCGATAGCCTTTTTCTTCTTCCACAAAGAACAATACCATGGCTCCAAGGGCCATGAATACCAGAACTAGAAACAGCGCTACCCGTGTCGCCAATTGCTCTGCTTCCAGAGATGCCATACCATCACTAATATAATTCGCAGTGTTATGGGCAATCATCCATCCAAACAAAGCTGGCCCCACCACCGACGACGATCTTCCAGCTACCGCGAACAACCCGAAAAATTCAGCGCTTTTACCTTTTGGCGCGAGCTTGGCAACCATCGTGCGGCTGACCGATTGCAGGCCGCCCATGGCAAATCCGGCAAACGAACCGATGACAAAAAACACCCACCCAATCGTGTTTAACTGCAACCAAACGATGGCAAGTGCCATACAAGCCATTGAACCAAAAATGGCATAGCGGGCATTTATGCTTTGGCTCATATATCCAAACACCCAAGCGCCCACCGTGTTCGTCAGCCCCACCAAAACAATTAGAATAATCAGTTCCTGTTGCCCAAATCCATAAAGAATTGCGCCAATAATGGCGGCAAAATTAAGCGCAATCATCACCCCATCATTATACAAAATAAACGCAGCCATGAATTTGAAATACTCTTTATGCAAACCCATCTCCGAGATTGTTTTCCAAAGTCGCTTAAACCCGAAAGTCAAAACATTTTCGCCTACTGGCAAAGGCTTTGGTGAGGCGGATTCTTTTACGAAAATCAGAAGAGGCAAAGTGAATAGAAGATAAAACACCGCCGTAATAACCAATGTCAGGCGCAGAATAAAATTGCTGTCAAAAATCACAACCAGTGGCAATACGATCAAAAGACAGACAATCCCACCAAGGGATCCAATCGCCCAGCCATTGCCTGAAATCTTGCTGAGCTCATCTGGTTCAGCAATTTCGGGCAACATCGCATCATAATAAACTTGAGCCGCTCGATATCCGATTTCGGCCAATATGAAAAACAACATGCCCGTAAAAATATCGCCCTTCTGTACGAAAAACAGGCAACCTGTAAATCCGGCAGACATTAAGGTGAAAATCCACAACATCCGTTTCTTGACCGCAAAATGATCTGCTAATGTGCCAAGCATCGGGGAAATAATGGCAACAACAATCATGGCTATGGCAACAGAATAGCCCCAAAGCTTCGTTCCCTCAGCGCCGCCAACCACCCCTTGCTTGAAATATGCGGAATAGACCGCAAGCAAAATAACCGCCGCATAGGCCGAGTTGCCAAAGTCGTATAAATACCAAGCCAGTTTGCGGCCCTTTTTCGACGAAAACCAACCCATCGGTAAAATTTCAAATTGCTTATTAGTCATGAAAATCCTGTACTAAATTTATCACATGCCACGCATATGTTTTTGATCAAACGGATAAACAGCCAGCTCTTCTGCCGCAGACCTTACTTCTTGTTGATCTGAGTAAACGCCTCGTTCGTTTGACGGCAAAACTTTGGCAATTGCTTGCATTGTCTCAACACCAATATTCGACAAGGCATCTTTTCTATTGCCCATGCTCTCATTAACTTCGAACGGCCCAATTGGCTCTCCAATCTGTATGGTAAGTTGAGGCCTCCAAATCTTAAACAAGCCGGTAAAGCCCGTTAGCCCCACTGGGACAATCGGAACCTTGGTTTCAGCCGCAATGAACCCGATGCCATTTCTTGGATAACGCAAAACCTGAGCCCATGCCCCTCCCTCTGGAAATATCCCGACAACACCACCTTTTTCGAGTGTGGCAACCGCATAGTCCAAAGATGAGCGCGAATAGGCACCACGATGGACCGGGAAATACCCCCATAACTTTGGCAGAAATTTCACAATGGCTGGCGCATTGGGAAAACGAAATCCTCCGACAAATTCCACTTGTCGATCACAAAGATACAAAAGCGCAACGGGGTCTGAAAAATGAAAGTGGTTGGCAGCTAGAATATAAGGCCCACTTTTAGGCAAATTCTCTTGCCCTTTAATAACCAATCTACCCAGCAGAAAGAATGCGATCCCAGAAAGGATGCGAAGAAAGCCGCGCATAAAGACACGTCTGGGATAAGGAAAATCCCGCCTGTCTGTTCTTTGCTCCATGCCACCCCTCTAAGCCATTTGGCGTTACGATAGCAGATGAGCGCGATGAAACAACAATGTCCTGACATTTTCTCAAAGTTGTCATGGAACTTTCGGTTTCTTGCCACATTTGATTACCACATTGAAAGTGTAAGCGAATCACTTGAGACTAATCGCTGACACAAATTGCTTACTTGATCCTTTGCAAACGGGAGAACAGAAATGCAAAAGAGATCAAAAGGAAGCCATCTTAGACTGGTTGAAAACGGCATGGAAAACCCGTTAGTGCAAACGCCAACTTTGCCTACCTCAAAAGGCTTAGTCGCTAAGACTGCCAGTATGGCCAAAACAGCAGGCCAAAGAACGCGCGAAATCATGTTCTTTTCACCTTGGCAACAGCGTTCAAAAATTAGAAACTAATTTGATATCAATGTTCAAGAGCGTTTGTTTAGATGCGCTTGACGAGCCAATCGACCATTGGCGTCGACCTCACCAACCACCTTTTCTTCCAGTGCAAGTTGATCTAACAGCGAACTTTAACGTTAACAAAGACGTGCGTTGGCCAATTCGTGTTCACAGCAAAAAGCACGAAAGGTCATCACTTGTTGCCGGATCAATCTATATGCGGTCAATAAAAAACCGGGAACATGCCCCGGTTTTATTAATCTCACCTGTCAGTAGTTTTTTTCATAAGCTACGTGCGTTGAACGTATCGCAGGCTTCAATGCGGCCAGATTCAAAACCACGTGTAAACCATCTTTTGCGTTGTTCAGACGTTCCATGGTTAAACGCTTCAGGCACAATATAGCCCTGTGTGCGCTTTTGAATGCTATCATCACCAATTTGATTGGCTGCGACCAAAGCCTCTTCCAAATCACCGCGTTCCAGCCAACCTTGTTTGGCAACAAAATGCCCCCAAACTCCGGCAAAACAGTCTGCCTGCAACTCGACTTTCACTGATGTCTGGTTGACCTCGATCTTGCCCATGCTGCTGCGCATGCGATTGAACTCTGGCAACACACCGATAACATTTTGAACATGGTGACCTACTTCATGGGCTAACACATAGGCCTGAGCAAAATCTCCCTTGGCGCCAAACTGACGCGAAAGCGTGTTGTAGAAATCAAGATCAATATAAACTTTGCTATCGCCCGGGCAATAAAACGGACCCGCTGCAGAGCTTGCCGTTCCACATGCTGAGGTCACCTGATCTTCAAAAATGTTCAGTTTAGGCAAAGGATATCGTTTGCCGTAACCCTTGAAGATGTTGGTCCAAACCTCTTCCGTCGAACCCATGATAACTTCCATGAATTCACGCATCTCGTCTTGCTTGCCAGCGGTGCCTGTTTGACGGTTTACCTCGGGCGATTGCTGGGGAGAGATGGAAGAGCCGAGACCGCCACCCAGACCACCACCTGCAAGGCCACCAAGAAGCGACAAAGGATTTAGCCCCAGCGCCCAAAGAACAACACCTATAATAATTAGCGTGCCGCAGCCCATGCCGCCTGAGCGCGCTGGTCTAGCGCCGCCACCTGTTGGCATGCGAAATCCGCCACCGCGCGGCATACGGAACATACCACCGCCACCGCTTTGTCCGCGCGTGTCGTTGACATTACTGCTCCGTCTTCTACCTTTCCATTGCATATTACTATATCTCCTGAGCCACGGTTCAAATCCGAGGCCAAATATCAAAGTGCCACATATATTGCGACGTCCAGGAGGTAAATAACCACAAAAAGCTCATGTTGCAAATCGCAATCCGAGATAGTCGGCGATTAATTGGCGCTGATCCAATTGGACATTTTTCCAATCGCATCATCGTTGAAAACCAACCCGATATGATCAACGCCGTCGAGAATTTCATAGGTTCCATTTTTCACAAATTGAGACATCAGGGGTTCGTATTCTTTTGCAAAAAAGGTTTCATCCTTGCTTCCCACTAGCAACATTAAGGGCTGCTTTAAGCGTGCAAGATCTTTCTTATAGTCACCTCTGGGAGCAAACCCAGCATTCAAAGCATGAGAATATTCCACTGTGGCCGTATCACCCAATTCAGACTCTAAGATCGATTTGGGCATATTGAATTTCATTACCGGCAGAAAATCCAATGTGTGAATACCAACACCATTGAGCATGGATAAGCCAATAATTCGGCGGACTGCAGGATAGGCCCAATTGCCAGAATTGGGTCTGGTCGTCGGCGCATCATGTTTCAAAAAAGGTGCAAGCAGGATAAGCTTGTCAGCGTTCGAACCATACTCTCCGCTGGCAAAGCGGACAACAAAACCGCCACCTGAAGAATGCCCTCCCAATACGACTTCCTTTTTTGCTCCGTGAACCTCTTTCAACGTTTCAATCAGGTCAGCCATATCTTCTTCCAATTGGCTTATATGGTTGATGGTGCCTTTTGTAACCGCTTCCGGCCCATGCCCCCGCAAGTCAGGAAGCACAACATCGCCTAATCCGGACCTGGCAAAATCCGATGCCATTTTATGAAACTGCATACCGTGCCAAGATGATCCGTGAACCAGAATGATCACCCGGTCAGTTGATGCGGCGGAAGCATAAAAGCGATAGCCAAGTTTAGCCCCATCTCGCGCCATATATTTCGTTAAATCGGGCATGCCCGAATAATCAGCATCAACAGCCTGACCAAAATCAATCCCCTTTTCTTCCGTCTGGCTTACGGCAATACTTGAAAGTGACTGCGAGGCAATGACAAAGTAGATGGCAATGAAAACGGCCAATGCGATAAGAATTTTTTGAAACATGTTTTTTCCTGTGTGATAAAATTTTGGCGGTCAAGTAGCGGCCCTAATGGATGAATGTTCAAACCATAGTCGTGTTTTTTACGTGAATAATTCTAAGCGAACGCCCGGTAAAACTGCCTGATGCAAAGCCAATAACAGCAACGAAAATCACTAGAAAAATCGGCTGCGAAACAGTTTGCGGGGAAACGCCTCTGGTAACGCCCAACACGAAATTGGACAAGAATAAGATCATGATCATTGCGAATGTGAACCACTCTCCACGAACACGAATTGTTTTTGCCAGCTTCTCGATAATCCATTTGATTTGCAGGCGGTAGCCGATGGATTCTCCCACCATAAAAGCAACGGCGAACCCTATCCAAACAATCACTCCTTGGGGCAAACTGAAAACGGTTCTCAAGCCAAGCAACCCAAGAAATGGGACGGCATAGTAAAGCCACAAGGGAGCTGTTCGATCTTTCGTCGACCTAAGGCCCAAGAAGATCAAGCCTATCAACAAGGGCCAGACCCAAACCGGTGTTCTTTCCAGTATTTGCATCATAATAGTTTCTTTCAGTTTATAAAATATTCATTGGTCCATCCAAAAGTAATGGCCCTGATCTGATTCTATTTGTTAATTTCGAATGGCCGTCTCCGGGAGAAATATAAGGCGATTAGCCCCGCTAATATGATGGGTATCAACCAACCACCAGCCTGCTCAAAGACATCTGTCTGGCTATCACCAAACAACATCTCGTAATTCAGTCGTCCCGGTAAAAATGTGAACCCTCCGGCAATCACCATTCCGCCAATATAGGTGGCTTTCATGGTGCGCAGATGCTCCTGGATATTACCTTTACGCGCCGCATAGATCGCATAGACCAAGCTGATCGGCGTTGTGACAGCCAGAATATGGATCGGGCTATAATTGCCCCAGAGTTGAATTTCATGGATGAAGAATGCGCTGAAAGATGTGACTAACATCAACAGAACCCAAACCTTGCCTAACTGCTTATGGGTGGTATTTCCTTTGCGTATCCAAAGCACCACGGCACCAAGAAAAAATGCACCCATGGCAGCGATCATATGAATTTGAATGGCTAAACTGGCTTCAAAGAATGGTTCAAGCGTCATCACGGAAATCCTTATCTGTTAAAACTCTCGATTGATATTTCGTTGAAGAGAGGTAAAACAGATCTATGAAACCAGAACAGCCAAACTACGCGAACGACCATGAATTCTTCGCCAAAGAACCGCCTTTGCAACTCACGCTTCGTGTAATGCAGGCCATCTATTCCAATTCTAAGTTCTGGATTGGCGCTGTTGCTGTCATTGCTATCCTCACGGTTGCTGGCCCGTTCGACACGTTGAATGACTTGGAGTTTGCACCGCGTTTGGTTTACTGGGCGGCAATATCCTTGGTTACCTGGCCAATGGGCATGGGGTGCTCGATCTATTTTGGCGTCGGCCTTTTTCAGCGTGGTGTTCCCGAATGGATCGCCCGTATCATCGGCGGTTTGATTGGTGGCATTCCAATCGGCTTTTTTGTGTGGGCGATCAATAAATATATCGCCGGCAACGACATCGGCACTTTCGAGGATTTGGTTCGCCTGATTGGCTATACAACAATCATCTCTGCTGCCGTTTCCATTCTCTACTATCTTTTAGAGAGCAGCGTGCGCCCTGAGGGACAATCGACAAGTCTGGCAAATGGCTCGATTACCAGCCACGTTCAAACACCAACATCACCGTTCTTTGGTCGGTTGCCAGTAGAGCTGGGTAAAGATCTGATCTCTCTGCAAGCTCAAGACCATTACATCAAAGTCACAACCAACAAAGGCAGTGAGATGATTCTCATGCGTTTGGCCGATGCTGAAAAAGAGTTGGAAACCATTCCGGGAATTCGCACACACCGCTCTTGGTGGGTATCCCACAGACATATTGAGGACACTGAACGCGAAAACGAAAAGACCTCGATTATCCTTTCAAATGGTGAAAAAGTTCCCGTAAGCCGGACTTATGCGAAAGCAGTTCGTGAATATTTGGAAAACCGCATTTCATAACCAAACAATTCTGCTTTTCCGCATGCAAAATTTTATCTGAAAATTGATCGTGGATAGGCGTTTTTTTGCTGATTTTCGGGGTTACATCCCCATGGCACTTACCCTATAAGACAGACTTAGCCACACAGTTATACCTATGCGCCGGACAGTTCATACTGCCCGGTTTTTCATGCAGCGTGCCAAATGGCCAGTGCCTGCAAAAAGATGGATGAGACAATGCCTAAACGCCAAGATATCAATTCAATTCTGATCATCGGGGCTGGCCCCATTATCATCGGCCAAGCTTGCGAGTTTGACTATTCTGGGACACAGGCCTGTAAAGCACTAAAGGCGGAAGGCTACCGGATTATTTTGGTTAACTCCAACCCTGCAACGATCATGACCGATCCCGATCTTGCCCATGCAACCTATATTGAACCCATTACGCCAGCTGTTGTTGCGAAGATCATTGAAAAAGAGCGCAATGAGCGCCCCAATGACAAATTGGTTTTGTTGCCAACCATGGGTGGTCAGACGGCGTTGAACTGTGCCCTGTCCCTAAAGCAAATGGGTATACTTGATAAATTCGATGTCGAGATGATTGGCGCTGATGCCAAGGCAATCGACAAAGCCGAAGACCGCAAATTATTCCGCGAGGCAATGCAGAAGATCGGCCTTGAAACGCCAACATCCAAACTTGCCAATGCCACTGAGGTTAAAACCAAAGACAAGGCAATCCACTCAGCAGAAGTCGAACGGATCAAATCGGAGATCACGGACAAAGCTGAATTGGAAGAAGCACTCGACGCATATGAGCGCGAATGGAACCTTGGGGAGATGGATCGCAAAGAGCGTTATAAAGCCCACGCGATGGCAATTGCTTCAGATGCCATCTCAGTTGTAGGACTTCCTGCCATCATCCGGCCTTCGTTCACATTGGGCGGCACTGGCGGCGGCATTGCCTATAATAAATCAGAGTTCTTCGAAATCGTTGAAAGCGGCCTTGACGCGTCTCCAACCACAGAAGTGCTGATCGAAGAATCTGTTCTCGGTTGGAAAGAATATGAAATGGAAGTGGTCCGCGACAAAGCGGATAACTGCATTATCATCTGCTCAATCGAAAACATCGATCCTATGGGCGTCCACACCGGCGACTCTATCACAGTCGCCCCTGCCCTAACTTTGACCGACAAAGAATACCAAATCATGCGTAACGCATCGATTGCGGTTTTGCGTGAAATTGGTGTTGAAACAGGCGGATCAAATGTGCAATTCGCCGTGAACCCAAAAGACGGGCGTCTGGTCGTTATTGAGATGAACCCACGCGTATCGCGTTCTTCTGCCCTTGCCTCCAAAGCAACAGGTTTTCCAATTGCCAAAGTCGCAGCCCGCCTTGCAGTTGGCTATACACTGGATGAATTGGAAAACGATATTACAGGCGGCGCGACACCAGCCTCGTTTGAGCCAAGCATCGATTATGTTGTTACGAAAATTCCGCGCTTTACGTTTGAGAAATTCCCCGGCGCAGAACCAACGCTGACAACAGCCATGAAGTCTGTCGGCGAAGTGATGGCTATCGGCCGTACCTTTGCCGAGTCGCTGCAAAAAGCACTGCGCGGTCTGGAAACTGGCCTGACAGGCGTTGATGAAATTGAAATCCCCGGTCTTGGCGAGGGCGATGACAAGAATGCAATTTCAGCAGCCCTTGGCACGCCAACGCCAGACCGCCTGCGCATGGTGGCGCAAGCCTTCCGTGAAGGCTGGACGATTGATTTGGTTCATCAGGCTTGCCGCATCGATCCTTGGTTCTTGGAACAGATCGAAGCAATCATTCACATGGAAGCGCGTATCCGCGAACATGGCTTGCCTGCTGATCAGGAAAATCTGCGCATGCTCAAAGCCATGGGCTTTTCCGACGCACGCCTTGGCACACTGGTCAAAGGCGATGCTCGCAAAGTTGCTAAACTACGCGAACAACTCGACGTGCATCCGATCTACAAACGCATCGATACTTGCGCAGCAGAATTCGCATCGCCTACCGCCTATATGTATTCCACTTATGAAGTACCTTTCGCTGGTGAACTTCGCTGCGAATCCAATATTTCGGATCGAAAGAAAATTGTCATTCTTGGTGGCGGACCAAACAGGATCGGCCAGGGTATCGAGTTCGACTACTGCTGTTGTCACGCGGCCTTTGCATTGGCTGATGCTGGTTACGAATCCATCATGGTCAATTGTAACCCTGAAACCGTCTCCACCGATTACGATACGTCTGACCGTCTCTATTTTGAGCCGCTAACTCCGGAAGATGTTTTGGAAATACTGCATCTTGAGCAGAAAAAGGGAACGCTGCATGGCGTTATAGTCCAATTCGGCGGACAAACTCCTTTGAAGCTCGCAAATGCTCTTGAAGAAGCAGGCATTCCAATTCTTGGCACGTCACCAGACGCGATTGACCTTGCAGAAGACCGCGACCGTTTCCAAAAACTCTTGCACAAGTTGGATCTTCGCCAACCAAAGAACGGCATTGCTTATTCTGTTGAGCAAGCCCGCCTTGTTGCTGCCGAATTGGGTTTCCCGCTGGTTGTCCGTCCATCTTATGTATTGGGTGGCCGTGCCATGCAGATCATCCATGATGACGGCGCACTTCAGAATTATTTGCTGGAAACAGTTCCTGGTCTTGTTCCTGAAGAAATCAAAGCCCGTTACCCCAATGATAAAACCGGGCAGATCAACACGCTGCTTGGCAAAAATCCGCTTCTGTTTGACGGCTATTTGCCAAACGCAATCGAGCTGGATGTTGACTGCCTTTCCGATGGTGAAAACGCATTCGTGCCCGGGATTATGGAGCACATCGAAGAAGCTGGCATTCACTCTGGCGACAGTGCTTGCTCGCTTCCAGTTCATACGCTGAACAATGATATGCTGGACGAGTTAGAGCGCCAGACAAAACTATTGGCCAAAGAGCTGAAAGTTGGCGGCCTGATGAATGTGCAATATGCCATCATGGAAGGCGAAATTTACATCATCGAGGTCAATCCAAGAGCATCGCGCACGGTTCCATTTGTAGCCAAAGCACTGGGCAGCCCGATTGCAAAAGTCGCAGCCCGCATCATGGCTGGCGAAACCATCGATGCAGCATTCGCCCATTACGGCGGCAAGCCTGATGCGCGCAGCCTGAAACACATTGCAGTGAAAGAATCCGTATTCCCATTCGCTCGTTTCCCGGGCGTTGACACCCTGCTTGGCCCTGAAATGCGCTCAACGGGTGAAGTCATGGGCCTCGACACCACCTATGCCATGGCGTTCGCAAAAGCTCAGCTTGGATCAGGAACAGAACTACCGAAAAAAGGTACTGTGTTCTTCTCCATGAAAGGCGACGACAAAGGCCGCGTTTTGCAATCAGCAAAAGATTTGCAAGCAGCAGGTTTTGCGATCATGGCCACAGGCGGCACAAGCCGTTATTTCATCGAGCATGGCGTAGAATGCGAACGCATCAACAAAGTGTTGCAGGGTCGCCCGCATATCGAGGACGCGATCCGAAACCGTCAGGTACAGCTAGTTTTCAACACCACCGGCGGCCAAAAAGCAGTTTCCGATTCCAAATCCCTTCGCCGCGCAGCCTTGATGATGAAAGTGCCATACTTCACCACTGTCAACGGCATCAACTCCGCTACCCAGGCAGCCTTGGCACTGAAAAACGGGAAGATGGAAGTTCGACCATTGCAGAGCTATTTTGAGTAGGTCTTTCAGGCCTGCTTCACCTTTGCAATACTCCCCAAATCTGGCGTTTTCCTCTTCCCTCGACCTAACAAAGTGCTAGGCGTATAAAGCGCTGTTTGCAGAAGGATCATCGGCTTGGTGACGCATAGCGCGATGATAGCGCCTGACACTATGAAACTGGCTAGCAAGATCACTATGGGCGGCATCATCCCTTCGGCATAGACAAACCAACCAAAGCCGGTGGCTAGATAGACCACAAATCCATGCGTCAAATAAGGCAATAAACTGTGTTGTCCGGCATAGGAAAACCAACCTGTGCGCTTTGGCAGCAAAACCAACATGGACCAAATCATAGTCCCTGCCCCGATCAGCATCACTATTCGCATAGCCGCGCCTGAGACGTCATCCAGCTTCAAACGCGAATAGCTTTTTACATGATACAGCCATTCAGGCTTAAAACCGTTTGACGCAAGGATAAATGCTAAAACCGCAAAAGAAACGATGAGCAACCAAGCATATAGTTTGACTTTTTCCAAGCTAACAAAGGGCAATTTACCCATTGTGGAAACTTGATATCCGGCAACAAAAAACGGCAACAAAACCAGGGTCCGCGAGAAGGATCCGTCATAGCCGATATACTTTGTTCCTCCAGCAATCAGCGCAATCAAAACAGAAGACGCCAGCGCCATCTTCACCCGCGACAAAGGTATGATCAACAAGCGCCAGCAAACCAAGCTCGCCAAATACCACAACAGCCAATAGGGTCGCGTTAGCGCCTTATACCAGTCAAACTCATTGCCAAAGACAAAGACTTCCATAGCCCAGAACAGTATCTGACAGATAATCAACGGCTGCACCAATTGGGTCAGAATTTTACCCATAGCAACCCATGAAACCTCAGCCCGAGCAAACATTCCACTAACGAAAACCAAAGCTGGCACGTGAAAACTGTAGATGAAAATATAAGCCCAACGTGTGCTCACATCATTGGTAATAAAAGGCTCTATCAAATGCCCGAAGACCACAAGCCAGATCAAAAATGTCTTGGCGATGTCTAAACTGGGGTCACGACTGCCTGTATGGGTTGAGGTAAAATGCATCCCTCATATTAGGCAAACAAGCGTGAAAATACGGGTGAGAAAACCACTAAACTTTTAGCTAGTTGGCAGAAATTTCGAGATCAAACACCATAATACCCCCTGCTCCGCCGTTGCATAATTCACAGAGTTTGCTACCTAGCTGCTGATGGGTGGGATGAACAAGATATGCTTTCAACGCCAGTTGATCGTCGAACCGGATCACGAAACCATCACTGAAGTTCTGTGACTTCATTTCAAAGTCGCGATTGGGGCCAAAATCAAAACCCAAGACCCCAGTCAAGCATTGGCTAAAGTTGGCAAGTTCCTGCAAGACACTGGCGCGCTGATCACGCGAAACTCCGTCTTTGAAGCTACAAAAAAACGCAATGCAAGATCATCTTTTAATCCCAGTAAATGTGTGTGATTTGTCTATATCGCAGGACCTGGTCGCATCTTGCTGTCATCGCTAAAGCGTGAAAATCTGAAGCGATGCATGTCATGTCCCGCTGGTTTTCCCGCTACAATTTTCGCGATGATCCTGCCAAAGCCCGGGCCAATGCCAAAGCCATGGCCGCTCATACCTGTAGCCAAAATCACGCCCTCCAGTTGTGGAACACGGTCCACAATCGGCACGAGATCAGGCATCGTGTCAATCATCCCTGCCCAAGTATGTTTCAGCTCTGGTTTACCTAATTGTGGAAACCGCTTGGCAAATTCATCCCGCAATTCTTCAGTCTTTTGATGGTTTGGTTGAGGCTCTAAAACGCGCAGTCGCTCAAACGGGCTGACTTCATCTTCCGCCCATTTGCGCGGCACACGCCATTGATCCGGAAACCCCTTTGGCGCAGAAATTCGCAGCTTTGTGTCGCGCCAATGTTCTGTTGCAACAGGCAGCCATTTGAAGAAATGACGAAACGCATCCGGTCCCAAATATAGATCATGCAGATTGCTGACAGATATAGTGTATCCACCATCTTCACGCCGCCTGAAGGCCAGCTTTTCATCAGCGGCATTGCCTGTAAAAACTTCCTTCATTGGCGCGGTGGCACTGACAGACGATCGAACGCTGAGCTGTGGTATCGAAATGCCGTGGCGTTGCAAAAACAGGGACGACCAAGCCCCAGCCGCCAATACAACCTGATCGCATTTAATCGTGCCGCTTTCAGTTATAACCCCGCGCAATGTTCCAGCTGCAAAATCAAATGCCCTTGCCGCGCAATTTTCACGAATAGTAATCCCTTTGGATTGTGCAAGTTCCGCCAAGGCTGGCACAGCCAACCAGGGTTCGGCGCGCGCATCGTTGACGGTGGTGGTTGCCCCAACCCATTGATGGGCATAAGAGGTCCCGCCCTGATCAATGCGATCAGCCACCTGCGCTTTGGTTAGAACCCTCGTATCCAGCTGGTGCTGTTTGGCAATATCCACCCAGGCCAAACGCTTTTCCATCTGCGCCTCGCTACTGGCTAAATATAAAATGCCTTCGCGCTTAAATCCGGTCCGTCCTTTAACTTTGGCATCCAATTCACCCCAAAGACGGTTCGCTTCCATCATAATGGGCAATTCGTCCTCATCGCGTCCGTGCTGGCGTATCCAGCCCCAGTTTCGCGATGACTGCTCACAGGCCATCCTGCCCTTTTCAACGATAGCAACCGAAAAACCTTCTTCAACGAGATAGAGCGCGGAGGTAATGCCGATAATGCCGCCGCCAATAACCACCACATCCACTGCCTCAGGCAGCGAATCGCCAAAGCGTAACGGCGTGTTCAAATCGATTGGACCCAGTTGGATATGCGGTTTTATTTGGCTTCCCATTGAAAAATCCGTCTGTTCAAAGCATTGGTTTTAACGACAATCTATCTAATTGCCCAAACCGAAAACAAAAAATAGGTGAAATCGCGAAAAAAGCTGTTATATTGTAGAAGAAGTCAAAACGAGCGGCCCTGAGATTTCTTATCTGGGGGTCGTTTTCTTTTTGTCAAAACTCCAACGATCGGGAAATAATATTAAACCCGTTCGCGATTAGAATTGAGAAGAACAATGGAAAAAGTACCAATGACCCCTGAAGGCCACGCCATGCTGGAAGTGGAGTTGAGGCGCCGTCAATCAGAAGATCGACCAGCCATCGTGGCTGCAATCGCTGAAGCCCGCGCCCATGGTGATCTTTCCGAGAATGCTGAATACCATGCAGCAAAAGAAAGCCAAAGCCATAACGAAGGCCGCATTGGCGAGCTCGAAGATTATCTTTCACGCGCTGAGATTATTGATATCACCAAATTGTCCGGCAAGACCGTAAAATTCGGAGCAACTGTCAAATTGATTGACGAAGAAACCGAGCAGGAAAAAACCTACAAGATTGTGGGCGATCAGGAAGCTGATGTAAAAGACGGCAAGATTTCGATCTCGTCTCCGATTGCTCGCGCCTTGATCGGAAAGTCCGAAGGCGATTCAGTCGAAGTTGCTGCGCCAGGCGGTTCAAAGGATTATGAAATCCTGTCGGTAAAATTCATCTGATTATTCGGATATATAAAATGTAAAAGGCGGTCTGGAAACAGATCGCCTTTTTGCATTCTCGGTTGGCTGAAAAGTTAAACTGGCATCCAGTCTTTTTCGTTCTCATCCAGCCATAAATCACGAAGCCAAGGCGCCGGGCGTGTGCGGTATCGCAATTTTGGACAATCGCCGACCAACGCCTCTTCCATTTTCGGCGTGCCATGAAAACACATCACGCGGCAATTATCTGGAAGATCAGGCTTCAAAACAAAATTCAAAGGGAAATAGGGAATAGCCTGTCGTTTGAAACTGCATATCCACCCTTCAGGAAAATATTCCAGATCACCATGCTTCAGCGCTGTCATGGAGGTGTATCTTTGCTCGCCTTTATAGGCAATCGAGCCTTGAAGATCAGCTGCAAAATCAGAATACAAATAGGAATGCAGATCAACGTCCAATCGGATCACAGACCCATGACCGCCGGGGCGACCGCGGCGCTTTTCCAGCCAGTCTTGCCCCATACAAACTTTACCAGGCATATAATCAAAAAGTGGACCCAACGGGCCTGAAACAACAACATCAAGATCCATCTGCAAACATGGCCCTGACAAGTTACCCTCGCCTGGTTTAAAGATCGTCAATTTGCGCCAAGCCCCGCGTCTTTTACCCGTTGTCATGGCTGTCACCATTTCATCTTCAAACGGTACAACAGGCAATGGCTGAATTTCAACTTCGCTTCGAATATCTTCGGCATTTTCCGTAAAGCAAACAAAGCGAAAAGGACGGTCCATATGACGCTTCACACCTGCATAGAGCCGGTTGACGTAATAAGCGGGGAACTTGTCTCCCCACTTGATACAGGTGACAGTCACAGGAGATTTATCAATTTTTTTAGACATGCGGGAGATTGGTTCCAAAAGGTTACTTAGGCGCCTTGTAAGCTTCCGTTAGCATTGAATTGCTCAAACGCATACCCACGAAAGCAAAAGCTGGCTGATTGTTGCCCAAAGCCCACAGATGGCATTCATCAGGCTTTTTTGTCTTTCCCCCAGCCAATTGAGTTCAGCATCTTGTAAACAAGCCCCCAGAACGCCTATTTTAGGTTCAAGAAACAATTAAACAATAGCCAAGAGCACAGCCACCATGAGCACATCAAACGAGAAAACACCCATTCATACCAAAGTTTTGATCATTGGATCAGGACCGGCAGGATATACAGCAGCAATCTATGCAGCGCGCGCCATGATGAAGCCAATTTTGGTGGCTGGCATGGAGCAAGGTGGCCAGCTGATGATCACCACGGAAGTTGAAAACTATCCGGGCTATGCGGACCCAGTTCAAGGCCCTTGGATGATGGAGCAAATGCTCGAGCAGGCAAATAATGTGGGTACAGAAATCATCAACGATCATATCGCCGCAGCAGATCTATCCCAACGCCCGTTCAAACTAACAGGCGATGGCGGGCAGATTTATACATGTGATACCCTGATCATCGCTACAGGTGCCAAAGCAAAATGGCTTGGTATTCCAAGCGAACAAAAATTCATGGGCTTTGGCGTGTCTGCCTGCGCAACCTGCGACGGGTTCTTTTACCGCGACAAACATGTGATCGTCGTTGGCGGCGGTAACTCTGCTGTCGAAGAATCCCTTTATTTGTCAAACCTTGCCTCGAAAGTGACTCTGGTTCATCGACGCGACAGCCTTCGCTCGGAAAAAATATTGCAAGAACGACTGTTCGCAAAGGAAAATGTCGACATTCTCTGGAACCACGAGCTTGAAGAAATCACCGGCAAAGAAGGCTTCCCACCAGCTGTAACCGGTGCGAAATTGAAGCATGCAGAGACCGGCAAAGTGACCGACATTGCTGTCGATGGCGTGTTCATCGCGATTGGACATGCGCCGCAAACCGAACTCTTTGAAGGTCAATTGCGTAAAAAGTCATCTGGATATTTGTGGACCGCACCTGATTCAACTGCTACCGAAATCCCGGGCGTATTTGCTGCTGGTGATATCACCGACGATATTTACCGCCAAGCTGTGACCGCAGCTGGTATGGGTTGCATGGCAGCACTGGAAGCGGAAAAGTTTATCGCCGCTAATGAGAGCATGGCACAAGCAGCCGAGTAACGATAAGCACTTCGGCAAAAAAGGGAAACCAAAATGGATTGGGACAAGCTGCGCATTTTTCATAGTGTGGCAGATGCAGGCAGCTTTACCCGCGCAGCCGAGCAACTGAACTTAAGTCAATCAGCAATTTCTCGTCAGGTCAGCGCCTTGGAAGCTGATCTCGGTGTACCATTGTTTGCGCGCCATGCACGTGGCTTGATGATGACGGAGCAAGGCGAGACCCTATACAGAACCGTCCACGACGTTTTGTTGAAACTTCAGTCCACCGTGAGCTCTTTGACCGAGTCGACCAACCGTCCGACAGGCAAGTTGAAAGTAACCACCACTGTTGGCCTGGGAACTGGATGGCTAACGTCGCGTGTTCATGAGTTTCTTGAATTATATCCAGAGGTTCAACTGGAAATTAATTTACTGGATGAGGAACTGGACTTGGCAACCCTCCAAGCAGATTGCGCTATTCGTCTGCGCCAACCCCAACAAGCTGACATCATCCAGCGCAAGCTTTTTACCGTGCATTTTCACATTTATGCATCGCCTGAATACTTGAACCGTTTTGGACAACCAAAGAATCTTGAAGAGCTGGATAATCACAGAATCCTTGCATTCGGGGAAAATACGCCAGCATACCTTGCCGACACAAATTGGCTCAAGACAGCGGGACGACAGGATAACAATCCGCGCACTCCAGTGGGTGAGGTCAACAATATGGTTGCTTTGAGAAAAATGACCGAGAGCGGAGCGGGAATTTGCGTTCTTCCAGACTACATCGTGGACAAGAAGCATTCGCTTGTGCGTTTGATGCAAAGCGCTGAAGTGCCTAGTTTCGATACCTATTTTTGCTATCCTCAATCCATGCGCGGATCAGCAAAGCTTGGCGCATTTCGTGATTTCATGATCGCCAAAGCGCGAGAATGGGCTTTTTAGGACCATCAATCATTCCATCAACCTTGTACGCTTGCCTTTCTTTCCCTAAACTTTCTGAAAATGGGCGAGGAGAGAATGCATATGAAAACGATTGCGCAAAACTATAACTTGATTTTCAAGATCATTTTGTCGGCTTTGATGGCCATCTTTATATGGATTAATATACCTCTCCAAGCATCCGCGCAGTTGCAAATTCAAATTGGTGGCAATGAGGCGGACTTCAAGGCTCGATTGGCTGCCGATGGATATGACCGCATTACAACAAAGAAGCTTGGACTGTCAGAGTCTAAATTTGATGCCTGCAAGGACGGCCGACGTTTTCGCATTGAGTTTCAGTGGACTGGAAAGGTCGAAAGAAAGGTCATTGGTGAGTGCCGCAGAACAATTGATGAAACTGCTATCCGTAAAATACTAAACGATCGAGGCTTCCGTAGAATAACAATAGAAGATCGTGCTGGTAAGTTTCTTGCTATCGGTTGTTTACGTAGCCAGCGCTACCGCGTTGAAATGAACTACTATGGCGATGTTACTAGAGAGCGCCGCATAGGCAGTTGTCAAGAAGCACTAAGTCCTGAAGATGTTATCTCTAAACTCGAAGAGGCTGGTTACAATCGCGTAGCATTTATTGATCGTAAGCTACCCCGTTATCGCGCTGAGGCATGTCTTAGAAATGATCGTCTAGATTTAATACTGGATCGCAATGGCGACATTCGTGAATCCAATAAAATCGGCAGATGCCGCCCTGAGCAGCAAGTCAATCAACTTGTCTCAATCATGGAAGAAAAAGGATATAGCGACGTCGTGGTTATTGATCCTAAATTGCCGCGATACCTGGCTCAAGGTTGCCGCAATGGAAGCCTCATGGAGGTTACCCTCAATCGGTGGGGTGACGTGTCTGATGAAGTAAGAATTGGCCGCTGTCGCACTCGATTGAACGAAGATGAAATCACGGCAGCTATGAAAGAAAATGGCTATCGAAACATTTCTATTAGAGTTGCTGGCAACAGCTATGTTACCCGCGGATGTAAAGATAATCGCTACGAAGAGATTGTATTATCAAAGGCCGGACGATTGATAGATCGCAAGGAGCTTGGTAATTGCAATGCGCCAAAGATCAATGATCTTGCTGAAACCCTCCGTGGAAGAGGACTTTCCAAGCTACAGTTTTTTGTCGAGGCTTGTCAGCGGAAACAGAGAGTTCGCATCATGTTTGATGAGTTCGCCAATCGTACAGGCAATGAAGTTATCGGTAAGTGCTGAGTACAGTAACTCGCTATCTGCTAAACCACTGGCAAGGCAAACAAAGCCTTGCCTGGTCCTTTTGGATAAATTTTGTGGCACTTCGCGCCATGGTTTTTGTCACCCAAGCCATTTCCCTTCCTGAAAAAGGCAATGACTACAATGCCATTTATCCGCTAATTATCGCCTTGATTTTACTTGCACATGGAGCAATGTTCATTTGGCAAATAGTGGGCGTGTTGCGGGCCGCGGAAAACTATTCGAAGGAAACAGGATCGCAAGCCCATGTATGGGGTGCGCAGTTATGTTTGGTCGTTGCCATTTTCATAACTTTTTCAGCAAGCTTAGAGGCGTGGCAAACAACCATTCCTATCTCTCAGGAAGAACATTACCTGGTGCGCATGGATCGCGAACACGCGAGCAAATATGAGCTAAAGCACAATCCCGCAACCAAGGTGATCGCGATCACCGGTAGCATAGAGTTGGGGATTACAAGAAACCTTAAGACATTGTTGGCCGCCAATAGCGATATTCTCACCGCCCATTTAACCAGCGATGGTGGCAATATATATGAAGCCCGTGGCTTGGCAAAACTGTTTCGCGATAACAACATCAATACCCATGTAAACACCAATTGCAGCTCAGCCTGTACGATTGCTTTTGCTGGAGGCAAGTTGCGAACAATGGACCCTGATGGAAAATTTGGATTTCATCAATATCGGATCGATTCAGCCATTAGGACCATCAATTCCGATCCACAAGGTGAGCAAAACAAGGACAAAGAACTGTTCAAATCGAGCGGCGTTAGTCCGGAGTTTGTTGAGAAAATGTTTGATGCACCACCAAACGAAATGTGGTTTCCCACCATCGAGGAACTACTGCAATCTGAATATGTTCACCAAGTGAAATAGCAAAAGTAGATAGTGAGGTAAAAACCAAAGCATTTGATGTCGGGTCTACAAACACGGCTAGCTAACACCAGAAACAAAAAAGCACCCGTTAAGGGCGCTTTCCAATTTGCAAAAAAACCAAATTAGCAATTAGTCATTTGCCTTGTTCTCAACGGCATTGTGCTTTTTCAAGTGGGACTTGCTGCCACAAATCTTATTTGACTTGGACGTTTCAAAACCATTCCAACTGTCATGCCAGTCTGCCGGATTGGCAATAGACCCACAGCGAGTCAAGCTAGCCAGATTGCGTGGAATACGAACAATCGGATCAGCAATGCGATCACGCTCGATAAGAGTTGAAGCGCTGGAATTGCCAAAAGAGTAACGCAATCCAACCCAAGCACCCGAATAATTGTCTTCGCCTGCCTCTGCTTCACCAAAGACGCTCCATCCGGCAATATTGTCAGACATATATTCAAAGCCAACATTTGCCACATGACCGCGAGATATCAAACGGTGCCCAACAGAGCCCCTGAAATTGTCTGTGAAATAGTAGCTTAGATCTACCTCGTCGAAAAACTCGGTTTCATAATGTGTACCGAAACGAACACCGGCCAAAGCATCCAATGACCAGCGGCCATTATAGATTGCGCCTTCAACACCGACACGTCCGCCATGCTCATTATCTACATAGCCCCAGTCTCCATAGACACCCAGCATTCCGGTATCAGGATTGCGGTAGAAAAGATGAAGGCCCGCAGCAGCACTTGTGTAATCATGGCGATATTCGCCAACACCTAGATCGAGCTGAATACCAAAACTTGGGAAAAACGGCATTGGGGTCGCCATTGAAGCGATAAACATGTGGTTGCTATAACCACCGATCACGCCTGTAACCGCACTTAATTTGAAGTTGACGCCATCAACAGCAGGTTTTTGCGTTGCCAAAGGCGCCGGATCGACCAAATTGAGAGAGTTTTGCGCAATATCGGCTGCAAAAACAGTCGTTGAAGAGAAGCTAAGAGCAAGCGCAGCTGCCATGCCGAGTTTTGAAGAGATAACAGCCAATTTCAATTCCCAATAGCCCAAATACAGCGAGGCGCCCAACCCGCAAGAAAGATGGTAATTTTTAGGCGATACGCTTTGAGGCAGCAAACGAAATTCCAAAATTGTCTTGGATTCATGGTGTAAAACGCGATTCAATCAATCGCTGTGGCAATTAGGCAACGATTCCTCTGCATAGGTTAAACGCAATACTTAAAATGCTCGGCAAGTTCACAATCTTCAATAAAGATTTTCACATAGAAAAAGGGCGAACCGCGCCACGATTCGTCCCTCAATTCTGATCGCTATCGCGTTAAATCACTTCAAAGAAGCGCAGAACCGTTGAATTCGGCCGCATGCTTCCGTTAGATTTTCAGTTGAAAGCGCATAGGAAACCCTGAAATTTGGACCAAGACCAAAGGCAGCGCCATGAACCGTTGCAACACCTTCTGTTGCAAGCAATTCCATCACGAAATCTTCGTCATTTTCAATGACTTTGCCCGACGGGGCTGTTTTGCCGATCAATGCCGCACAAGAAGGATAAACATAAAACGCCCCTTCCGGCTTCGGACATTTTAGGCCAGATGCCTGATTGAGCATGGAGACCACCAGATCGCGGCGCTCTTCAAAAATCTTGCGCGATTCATGCACATAGTCCTGCGGTCCGTTCAACGCTTCCACAGCCGCCCATTGGGCAATCGAACAAGCACCTGAAGTCTGCTGCCCTTGGATCATATCCATCGCCTTGATCAGCTCCAGCGGGCCAGCCGCATACCCGATGCGCCATCCGGTCATGGCATAAGCTTTCGACACACCGTTCATGGTCAAAGTGCGATCATAAAGCTTCGGCTCGACTTGCGCAGGCGAATAATATTTAAAATCGCCATAGCAAAGATGCTCATACATATCATCGGTCAAAACCCAAACATGAGGATGTTTGAACAATACATCCGTCAGCGCTTTGAGTTCATCATGAGAGTAAGCCGCGCCCGAAGGGTTAGACGGCGAGTTGAACATAAACCATTTGGTCTTTGGCGTGATCGCTTTTTCCAGCGCCTCGGCTGTAAGTTTGAAATCGTTTTCGATGGTTGTCTCAACCAACACTGACGTGCCGCCGCAGATCGCAACCATTTCCGGATAGCTAACCCAATAAGGTGCAGGAATAACAACTTCATCGCCCGGGTTCAGCGTTGCCATGAAGGCATTGAACAAAATCTGTTTGCCGCCTGTGCCAACGATTGTTTGCGCAGGCGTATAAGTCAGATCGTTTTCACGTTTGAACTTGGCCGCAATCGCCTCGCGCAACGGCACAATGCCAGAAACGGGCGTATATTTCGTCTCGCCCCGTTCAATAGCAGCAATTGCCGCATCCTTGATGTTTTGCGGCGTATCAAAATCCGGTTCGCCAACAGAAAGAGAAATCACATCCTTGCCGCCATTCTTCAACTCACGGGCCATCTGGGTAACAGCGATGGTAGCAGAAGGTTTTACGCGGGATAAAATGTCGGCGAGAAAGGCCATGATACGGCTCCGTTTTGTGTCAGAAAGCTTGGGACCCAAGCGTACGGACAGATAAAACCGCAGCGCGGTAAATGCAAGAAAGAAACGGGAATGTAAGGGGAAAAACCACTAACTCCAACACAGATCTCATAGCAAACCAGTTATGTAAGCTGTTGTCAGCATGGGGCCGAGATCAAGTTTGGTTTCCCGCGTTGGTGAAGCACATCTGGTGATTCCGGTGACGAGCACAGGAATACCGGAGCTGCAAAGTTCGGCAGAACGACGGCGCTCTACGTTAATGGCAAGGGCGCGCCTCGTAACAACGTCCTGCTGGTTGGATGCGTGTTGCTCTCAACGAGGTCAAGCACCACATTCAGTATTTGAGCACAACTTAGCGCCCATCTTTTATCTGCTATAAACCAAGTGTTTATGGCGGGGAAACTTTTTGAACACCTCTATCAACCCAACGAGAGCAGTTTACCTATCTTTGGAGCTTGATGCTGCCGTAGGCTGGTGTATTCCGGAAGACAATTAGATATTTGCTTCAACGTCCTAACAGCGCTAAACCCCGCCAAAGATCAAAAGGCCCCCTCCCCAATGAAAAAAACGATTATGACTATCCTGCCCATCATCCTTGCCCTATTCGCTGCTCTGGCGATTACTTTCATGATAGACCGCGATGGTTTCTGGCAGCGACTGGCGGGTAATCCGAAACTCGATCAGGCGAATTTTCAAACGCTTGAGCCAGCCCTTAAACCCAATGAGGCATTGGCTTGTCCGGGCAAAAACCTGATTGATTTTTGCCCTTTGCGCGCACCAGATATTGAGACCGGAGCCTATGCAGTCGGCGTCGGTGACCTAAGCATTCAAATCCGTAATATTTTGGCAGAGCTTCCTCTGATCGAACGGCTCGATGATGGGAGCGATCCTCTAAAGTTTCACTTTGTGCGCAGAACACCCATATTGCGGTTTCCCGATGTCTTCACGATCGAGCTGATAAAGCTGGGCATAGTCAAGTCGACACTCGCCATTCATGGCCGAGCTCTTGTTGGGCAAAGCGACATGGGCAACAATCTTAAACTTACAAAGCAAATCTTGAGGGCATTGGCAAAGTTCGAAATCAAGCCTTGAGGCAGACAGTTTATTGGACAGGCCAAACCAATGGCCAATCGTCATAAATCCCATCACAATCATGTTTCGCACGTTGCTCCAGAAGTACAAAATTGCCGTAAATTCCAGTGCCATCCCACACCCAAATGCTCGAAGTTCCGCAATCTCCAAGGCCGCGAGCTTTAGCAAAAGCTGACAATTGAGAAGCCTTCTCATTCCATGACATATTGATAATTGTATTATGAACGCTTGGCCCATCTGGCGTCATCGTTGGAAATGGTAAATTGCGGGCAGTGCCGGTTTCCATATCCAAAAGGAACGCCGCATAGATCAAATTATAAGCGCCAGGTCCGCCACAGGGAATAATGTAGTGTTTGACATTGCCTTCCCGATCCCAGTCAATTGATATACCGCCAAAGCTGGCAATCAGATCTTGATCATCAATTCCCTCATTGCATTGGTCGGGATGGTTTTGCCAAGCCATAGCCACGGCTTGTGGTAGGTCTGCAGTGCTCTTCAACTCTACTGCACGACTTTTTACACCCGTTGCAGGCTCAGGCCCTTTTTGAACCAATGCATCTGTTTTGTTCAATCGATCTTGCACTTCATCAAGATACAACATCACAGCCGTTGCGCCTGACAGCGAGAACTCTACAGGCGATGATGGTTCAGCGGTTTCAACTGAAACCAGCATCGAGGCACCCGCGCGCATTGCAGGCAACAATTCATTCTCAATACGAGGGTCAGAAAACTGGACATATCCGTCTGTCTTTTCTGCCGCGTCAAAAGCCAAAACAAACTTCTCCAATACGCTTGGGATAGACACAATTAGATTAGCTTTTTGTGATAAGGGCTGACCGATATATACCTTAATATCCACCGACGCATTCGCTTCACCATCTCGCAAAAAAGCAAAGGAATTAACAACATCACTTTCTACCCAATTGGTGAAACTGCATTCTAATACGTCACTGCAAAATGCATCCCACTGTTTAAACGATTTGGAAGGGCCCGCTTGCACAGCACCAATCAAAGAGATCGAAAACGCTAAAACAAACGAAAATAGCTTAGTGAATTTCATAAACATTTTGCATCAACCATTTCTGTAAAGGAACCAAATGTTGCAAACGCTCACACACCCATTCAACACAGGAAGGTGTAAACATCTGTGGGTCATAGTCTTCATTGCGATTGCGAACAACCAAACCAGTATGCAGTGATAATTGCCTGGCATGCCCTGAAAGCGAAAGTTCGTTAGGTACAATTTTTAACTGCGGCTTTTCCAAATGACATCCACCCTGTTTCGCATTTTCTATCGCATGGACCAGTTCAGTTACAGCTAGTTCATTGCCCAGAGCTTTATGATAACGCGTCAACTGGGCTTCATTAAACTGCCATTGGCCAGCCCCAAAGCCCAGACCACCAGAGCTGAGGATTAAATGAAGACTTGGTGAGATCAGGGCTTCGTCTCCTCCCCAAAAAACCAGATGAAGAAAAGACGTATGACTTCCAGATGTGTTTGCCACATCTACCTTTCGATTGCGCAATGAACCTCCAAGAACCGGAACCGCAATATGCGGCGGATCAAATCCTGCAACTTTCGCAGCCATGGCCCTAATAAAATTCAGGCAGGGCTGAATGCACTGACTATCATATTTCTCTTTATGTTGCTCCAACCAGTCTTCTGAAGCAATCTCTCTCAACTGGGCCAAAAACTCTGGTAATGTCAGTTCAAAGCCTGGAAACTCAAAAGATGTCATATGCGGTTACGTTTCAATAAAAAACTTCGATGGCCTGATTTGAACTTAGCCATAGATTGGCGTGGCGAATGTGTATTTTGTCAAACCACCTTTCCTAACCAGAATCTGGACTCGACTGGGAGATCTATTTTGTGGAAGACCCCGGATATATTCGCTCAAACATACCGGTCTGTAAACATCCATAAAATGCTAATAACATCCCCAAAACCGTCACGTATTTGATTTCCAAAAGGGAAATTCAATTTCATATTGCCTTAACCAAGACTTTCTAAATCTGCCGAAACATTCCCACGATTAAGAATATCGTATTTGATAATTGCTATCTCTACGAAGCATTTATTTTTAGCTTTGGGGGCGGTTATGCGGATCAGATTTTGGCTTTATTTGGTATTCGGGATATTCTCGATACTTCCATTATTATCAATTGGACTTTGGGTTCAAAAAAATTTTCGATAGAAAACGAAATTTCGAGCGCAGGAAAAAGCCAACTCGTTCTGGCTGAAACACATGCCGATACGATGGACCGTTACATCAATGGCAATATGCATGCATTCAATCAACACTTCACAGAGATGGTCAGATCAAATTTTGGCGAAATAGCGTTGGATATCCAAAGTCATGGGGATCTAAACGAATATTGTGTTGTGGATTCGAAAACCGGAAAAACACTGCAGACTTATCAACTTGGCAAATCAGGAATCACTAGAAATTCCAGTTCGAAATTTATGGATGCAGAGACTTTATCAAAGCTGAATGAGACTTCGCAAACAGACAAAGCCGTGATCTCGTCTTTGATTAAAAAGCCTGATGGCAAGAATGTGTTTTTGATTTCCCGTAAAGTTAAAGATAAACTAGTTATCGCCGAATTGAGCACCGACTTCTTCACAAAATTAGCTGGCTCAATCCGTGTTGGAAATACAGGACATGCGGCGATTTTTGACGCTCAAGGCGACTTGATTGCACACCCAAACAAAACTTGGCAGGCAATGGGGAGAAATATAGCCAAGCTTGCACCTGTAAATCTAGCAACGCAGGGCAACAACGGTGTCATGGAATTCTTTTCACCCGCTACGCAAACGCAGATGCTTGCAGGCTTTGCCTCGATCCCGTCAACACAATGGGGATTGATGATACCGCGTAACAAAGAAGAAATTATCGGCGAAAGCCGCTTGGTAACCAAAACGGCCTCGATTATCTTCACCTTGATCTTAGCGGCAATCTTGCTTGGTTGCATCATGGTGTCCAACGTTATTTCCGGTCCATTGGAACGCCTTAATAAGATCGTCAAAAAGGTGGGTAAAGAAGGCAATATTGAAGACTTGAAACTTGCGACAAACCATTTTGCGCCGACGGAAAATCAGCAGTTGGAACAATCTTTTGTGGACATGGCGAAACGTCTGCGTTCAACACATAATAAGATGAAAATGTTGGCATATACCGATAGTGTAACAAGTCTGCCTAACCGTGAAGCATTTACCCAGATAATGGAAAATTCACTTGCGGAAATGGCGAAACGTGATTTGAGCGGCGTGATGCTTTTCATTGATATCTGCAATTTCAAAGAAATTAATGACGGCCACGGCCATAATGTCGGCGACCAGGTGCTTCGTACAATCGGTTCACGTATCAGCAGCATACTTGAACTGTTGACCGGCCATAGTCCTGCTAGAGTTGTTGAAGGCCACTTGGATTCAGATGGCATTCCAAAAGCATGTATTGCGCGCTTCAGAGGTAACGAGTTTGTAATATTCATCCCTGAAAACAATGGCTTGGGTAAACTATCGCAAATCAACGCCCAAATTTTGGAGGCCGTTCGCTCTCCGATTTCCGGTCTGCATACAAATATCAAACTGTTTGGACATATTGGGATGGCCAGTTTCCCTGAACATGGCCTTACATATGATCAGCTAATCAAAAAGACCGACATAGCAGTTTTCCATGCGAAAAAGAGCGTTGGAGAAAGCATCAAGAGATATGGGGATGGTACGGGCGAACTAACAGCCGGTGAGATACGCCGAGACGTACACCTTGCTATTTCCAATGATGAATTTGAGTTGTTTTATCAACCGAAAGTAAACACGATCAGCAATGATGTTGACAGTGTGGAGGCATTGATCCGTTGGTTCCATCCGACACGTGGCCTGATTTCTCCGGCTGACTTTATCCCTGTTATTGAGGGCAGTGACATTACGAACGCTTTGGGTGAGTGGGTTGTAAGACGAGCTTGCCGTGACATGAAAGATTGGCAGAACAACGGTCGAGAGCTAAACATCGCAGTAAATATTGCTTCTCGCCAATTTTGCTCTCAAAATTTTGTAGAACGCATCCATGCAATTTTAATGGAAGAAGACTGCGATCCGAGAAGGCTTGAAATCGAAGTTACAGAAGAAACCGCTCTATCAGGTGATGGCGGTGCCAGTGAAGTTATCAGCAAATTACACAAGCTTGGCTTCAAAGTTTCACTGGATGATTATGGCCGTGGGTATTCTAATCTGACCAGATTATCAGAGTTGCGCGTCAATACGATCAAGATTGATGGTCCCCTGACCGCCCGCATCACAAGAGATGAGCGCACGCGCGTTATTTTTGAGGTAACCATCAACATGGCTAAAGGTCTAAATTGTAAAACAGTTGCTGAAGGTGTTGAGACAGCAGAAGAAGCTGCCATCTTGAGGCGCTTGGGATGTACAGAGCTACAGGGCTTTTACTTTGCTACGCCAATGGCAAAGAAGAACCTTACTGAATGGATAAACAAGCGCGAAAATCCAGATGAAACAGATGCAGAGTTTAAAATGGCATTGACCGCATAAAGTCGAATTTAGCTATTATCAAAATAGCCAATCCGACTTGTTCATCTTTGTACGATCATTCGGCCAGAATAAGTTCATGTTATTTAACTTTCGCTAACCACGTAGGGTTAAGTTGACCTTGCAAGAGGTAGGCATGAACCCCACGTTGTGTCGGTTATACCCCAATACCTACCAAACCGATGTGTTCTTTAGCGTTGAGACGCTGGTTCGAGAACATACCAACCTCTTGCACCTTCTCTAAAATCAAGGTGCTTTTAAAGCGCAGCTACATTTTTTGGACTAAATCAAAAACGGATTGGTTTGGCGTTCCTGGCCGATTGTGCTTCCGGGACCGTGGCCGCAGATAAATGAAACATCATCCCCTAGTGGAAACAATTTTTCTTTGATCGACTTGATCAAACTATCATGGTCACCGCCGGGCAAATCCGTTCTGCCAATGGAGCCTTGAAATAAGACATCCCCCACATGGGCAAAGCGGGCTTCCTTATTATAGAAAATCACATGGCCCGGGGCATGACCGGGACAATGGAAAACACTGAATTTGTGACCGGAGATATCAACTTCATCGCCCTCTTCCAGCCATTTATCTGGCGAAGCGTTTTGAAAAGCCCCGGGTACGCCAAACATTTCTGACTGCTTTTCAATATTTGACAGCAAGTCAAGATCATCCTTATGCGGCCCGATGATCTCAACACCCAGTTTACTTTTCAAAGCTTCAGCACCCCCAGCATGGTCAATATGGCCATGGGTTAGCAAAATCTGAGAAACGGTAATTCCGGTATCTTTAATTGCCTGTTCAATGCGCTCGATATCACCACCTGGATCAATAACCGCGCCAATCATGGTCTCGTCATCCCATAGCAATGTGCAATTTTGTTGAAATGGAGTAACGTTGACGATTGCAGCTGCAAGTTTGCCCATTTTGATGGTTCCTATTTTTAGTCATTCTAGAATGCGATGGATGGAATGGATTTATCCATGCATCACAAATTATCAAGGTTCAAATAAAAACGGGCAGCGCTAGGCTGCCCGAAAATTTCGCGAAACTAAGGTTAAAACCTTATTTCTTCATCATGCCAGCTAGCAAGCCGCCGATACCTGTCAATGCACCGCCGCCGATAGCGCCGCCTGCAACTTGACCCAGAATACCGTTCATCATGCCACCAGCGTCAGCGCCAGCAGCCATGCCAAGCATATCAGCAATTGGGCCTGCACCTGATGCAGCAGCGCCGCCAAGCAAACCACCTACACCGCCAGCCAAAAGCTTAGGCAATAGTGACATGCCAACCTGCTTAACCAACGAACCAACGATACCGCCACCTGCGGCACCAGAAACTGCTTGAATGATCAGTGGAAGAAGTGCTTCCATAATTTAATACTCCATATTTGCAGGCACAGCCTGCGTCTTCCCCATTTGTCACGAATCGAGCGATCCGATGGGCTATTTTAGACTTTGCCGAATAAATAGGCAAAGTGAATCTTTACGAATGGTTAACCATCAATTTTGACCATGTTCCGGCAGTTTTTTTATCTTGAAACGATACTAACTTGCTGAAATTGCGGGGCGACCGCGCACTTCCGCTTCATAGTCTTGCATTAGTGTTTTGGAAACCTCGCCCGGTGTGAAACGATAAGATCCGATCTCAGAAACAGGCGTCACTTCAGCTGCAGTCCCTGTCAAAAAGCATTCAGAAAAATCACTCATTTCTTCCGGCATGATCGCGCGCTCGATAATTTCATAACCACGTCTTTTAGCTAGATCAATAACTGTTCGCCGCGTAATGCCATCCAGAAAACAATCAGGTTTCGGCGTGTGGATCTTTCCATCTTTCAAGAAAAACACATTAGCACCCGTGGCTTCGGCAACCTGCCCGCGATAATCCAGCATCAACGCATCTGCATAGCCTTTGGCTTCAGCCGCATGTTTAGACAAAGTACAAATCATATAAAGGCCGGCAGCCTTGGCAAAACATGGGATGGTCTTGGGATCGGGTCTACGCCATTCCGCCATATCCAGCTTGATACCCTTCAACTTTTCTTCTGGAGCGAAGTAGCTTGGCCATTCCCAAACCGCAATCGCTACATTGATAGTGTTTAGTTGGGCAGAAACGCCCATCATTTCGCTGCCACGCCAAGCAACCGGGCGCACATATGCATCTCTAAGGCCTTGTTTTTCCAGGGTATCAACACAGGCTTTATCAATTTCCTCAATGGAATATGGGATTTTCATCCCAAGTGTTTCCGCAGAATAAAACAGGCGTTCTGTATGGGCGCACAGTTTGAATATCTCGCCCTCGTAAGCGCGTTCACCCTCAAACACAGAACTGGCATAATGCAGCCCATGGGTCAGCACATGGACCGTAGCATCGCCCCAAGGAACAAATTTACCGTTAAACCAGATATGCCCGCCCATTTGATCGTAAGGGATACCAGCCATAATATTTCTCCTGTCGCGAGCGCATCCATCCACGGAATTGGGCGCTGGTTTAGCCAAAATTATTCTAGCCTCTTTTGTCGGATTTGAACAAAAAAACAAGAGGCTGATTTACAATGGCAAAAACTAGGTTCGCAACGAAAATAAGTCAACAAGGCTGACATATCAGTGCAATTGTGTAAGGGTTTGAAAAACGATTAAACAGAGCTTGGCAAAACCCAATACCGGATTCATTTCATCATGAAACAACCCTCCCCCAAGTTTGCTGCACTTTCAGCGTCTGACATTGAAGAGCTAGACCATATTGAGTTGCTGTTTTTTGCTTACAAGGAATTCACCGCTGATGCAGACAGAATTTTGGAAGGCATTGGTTTTGGCCGGGCCCATCACCGGGTTCTGTTCTTTGTAAATCGAAAACCCGGATTGATCGTGGCAGAGCTGTTGGACATTCTTGGCATAACCAAGCAAAGTCTCGCCCGTGTGCTGAAACAATTAATTGAAGCTGGTTATATCGACCAAGAAGCAGGGTCTCACGATCGCAGGCAACGACATTTATACCCCACAAAAGCTGGGCGCGAGTTGATTTTAAACCTGTCTTTGCCACAGTCCCGCCGCATCAAGGCCGCACTAAAGCAGTCATCCAAAGCCCAAGATGAAACGATCAAAAATTTTCTCAGACAAATGACAGATATTGTTCCAGACAGATAATATTCCAAGGAGACGGGTAAATGCCAACACAGGAAAGCCCCAATATTTTGGCTAAAAGCAAACCTGAACTGATGGATGATGCTCCCCATCTACTGGTCATTGATGATGACAGGCGTATCCGTGAATTGATCAAACGCTATTTAACCGAGCATGGTTATCGAGTGACCATGGCAGCCGATGCCCAAGAAGCCCGAAATCATTTGGAAGGTTTGGAATTCGATCTCTTGATCGTTGATGTGATGATGCCGGGCGAGACGGGCATCAGCCTAACCCGCTCTATTGGTGAAAGTCGTAAGGTTCCAGTGTTAATGCTTACAGCCCTTGCTGAAACCGACAACAGGATTGAAGGACTGGAAGCGGGAGCTGACGACTATTTAACCAAGCCATTTGATCCAAGAGAATTACTATTGCGGATCAATAATATTTTAAAACGTGCCGCAAAACCTGAAACCCCGATTATAGAGCAAATCAGCTTCGGACCCTTCCAGTTCTCGGTTAAAAAGCGTGAACTAAAACGCGATGGAGAGCCGGTCCGTCTAACCGAACGCGAACAGGAAATTATGGTCATCTTTGCCAGCAAAGCAGGGGAAACTGTCGCCCGTTTTGAGTTGCTCGGAGACGAAAGCGATGCCGGCGAACGCAAAATTGACGTGCAGATCAACCGCCTACGCCGCAAAATCGAAGACGACCCCGGTGATCCGAAATGGCTTCAGACCGTGCGTGGCATTGGCTACAAACTGTTCTTGGCGTAAGAAAAAGACAAGCGAGTCTGTGCAACATTGATTTTCGTCAAATGCACCTGTCGACAGAAACGCTGTTTTGGGGCAAATGATTAGGGTCTGTACTCAATTGGGAGATCAATTTTGCGCTTGATAAACAGTAAAAATCCTAGGAAACGCTCGCAAAGCATGGTTTATCCCATGGTTAAGAGCGTTGACGCAGTAGTTTTTCCGTTTAGCAGCGCCGCAAGCGGTGTGGCCAATTTGATCGTCAGCATTGTTGTAAACCCTTGAAAACCGAAAGGTTTCCTGCGACTTTACGCCTAACTGTCAAACAAATTGTCTTCCACAAAATCGACCTCCCAATTGAGTCCCGACCCTTGTCATGAAAGTTCAACTGCCCACAATCCGCTCAACTTATGCCTATCGCCTTTGGCGAAGGAGCCCTATTGGCCGCATTTCGCGCTGGCTTGGACGGAAGATGCCGACCGGGCTTTATGCACGCTCTCTATTGATCATCATTGTGCCGATGGTGCTTTTACAATCCATCGTCGCCTATATTTTCATGGAGCGCCACTGGCAAACGGTCACGCAACGTCTTTCAACGGCTGTGACTGCAGATATTTCAAGCATCATAGATGTGATCGAGACTTATCCGCAACAAGATGATTATGCGGATATCATAAGGATTGCCCGTGAACGGCTGCGCTTGAATATCGCAATCTTGCCACCTGATCCATTTCCTCCGGCAACCAATAAGCCGTTCTTTTCTATTCTCGATGATATTCTGCAGGAAGAAATAACCACGCAGATCGGGCGACCATTCTGGATCGATACGGTTGGCGACTCGGACTTGGTTGAAATCAGGATACGTATCGAAAATCCGGACAAAGTTCTGCGGGTTTATGCAAAACGCAGTCAGGCCTATGCATCAAATTCTCATATCTTCCTTCTTTGGATGATGGGCGCGTCCCTATTTCTGATCATGATTTCCATCTTCTTTTTGCGCAATCAAATCAGACCGATCCAACAATTGGCCGATGCAGCAGAACTATTTGGTAAAGGTCGCGACCTTCCGGTGAATTTCCAAATCAGAGGCGCGCGTGAAGTGCGTAAGGCAGGACTGGCATTCCTTGAAATGCGCGAACGTATTGACCGACAAATTCGCCAGCGTACAGCCATGCTAACTGGGGTGAGCCATGACCTGCGCACTATCCTGACACGCTTTAAACTTCAGGTCGCTTTGGCTGGCGACATGCCTGAAACAGAAGAGCTGCAACTCGACATAGATGAAATGCAGCGCATGTTACAAGGCTATCTCGATTTTGCCAAAGGCGAAGCGGGTGAAGAAGTCGAAGAAGTAAACCTGCTGCAATTGATTTCACGCCACACCAATGAAGCCAAACTGAAAAACCGCAAATATAAAATTAACTGCGAACCAGAATTAACGTTACGAGGCCGGCCTAACGCTCTATCAAGATTGGTCGGTAATCTGGTTACAAATGCATTCAGACACGCCAAATCGGTGGCAGTCAGCGTTGAAGATGATGGTCAGGACATTCAGATTTTGGTCGATGATAACGGCCCCGGTATCCCGCTTTCAAAAATGGAAGAAGTTTTCAGGCCTTTTATCCGCCTTGATGAAGCACGTAATCAGGACGAGGCTGGAACAGGCCTTGGACTTTCAATAGCAAGAGATATAGCTCGGCTGCATGGAGGCGATATCACTTTGGAAAAGAGCCCCATGGGCGGCCTTAGAGCAACGGCCCGCCTGCCCCATTGATCACTATGTTTTAATGCAAACGTCCGCCATTTGGGATGTTCAAATCTGGTGAAACAAGAACGACCGCACCTTGATCATCTGGAAATCCCAAGACTAGGATTTCTGACATGACAGGCCCAATCTGGCGAGGCGGGAAATTCACGACTGCCATCACTTGTTTGCCAATTAACTCTTCTGGCTTGTAGTGAACTGTAATTTGCGCAGAGCTCCGCTTGATGCCGATTGCTTCGCCAAAATCTACTTTCAACTTAATGGCTGGTTTGCGAGCCTCTGGAAAGGGTTCAGCTTCGACAATCGTTCCAACACGAATATCAACTTTCAAGAAGTCATCTATCCCGATCAAATCTGTATCGCTCATATGCGTCCTCGATATTAGGCGTTCTTGGCAAGTTCTTGAGAGCGTTTATAAGCCGCTTCAATGGCCCGCGCCATCAAATCCATCAGGCCCCGTTCGCTCATCATGACAGCCAAAGCGGCGGCAGTTGTGCCATTAGGGGATGTCACATTCTCACGCAAAGTGGATGCATCGTCCGGCAATTGAGATAGCATTTCTCCTGCCCCGGCGATCGTTTCACGCGCCAGCTTGTTAGCAAGTTCAGGCGAAAGGCCTTGAGCGATACCAGCGGCAGCCATAGCCTCCGCCAGATGGAATACATAGGCGGGTCCACTGCCTGAAACAGCCGTAACCGCATCAATTTGACCTTCGCTATCCACCCATTCAACTTTGCCAATAGCAGCAAGAAGCTTGCTGACATTTTGACGTTGTTGGTCAGTCACATGATCATTCGGGCAGCCTACAGTTATGCCACGGCGCAAGAGCGCTGGCGTATTGGGCATAGCGCGAACAATGGATGATTGACCAAGATGTTTTTCGATAGTAGCAATAGTCGTTCCAGCAGCAACACTGACGCTTACCGTATTACTTCCAATCATTGAGGCCAAACCGGGTAAAACCTTGTCCATCATTTGTGGTTTAACCGCGATGATCAAGACATCCGGTTGGTAACCTGAAGGCGGAGCCGACTGAATGGAAACGCCAAGAGCGGTAAATTTCTTAGTGATGTCCTCACGCGGGGACGGGTCAACAACTGTAACCTGCTTTGGCAACAAGCCGCCTTCCAGCCAGCCAGCCAACATGGCACCACCCATATTACCAGCGCCAATGAGACAGACAGAAATCGAAGTTTGAGCGGCCATCATATCAACCCGAATTTGGGGTTTATCTCGTAAACGTTTTACGCATTGCCGTGGGTTTCAAACAACACAGCATCCAGTGCTTCCTTGCTTGATTTACCAGCCCATACAACAAACTGAAATGCCTGATAATAACGCTCGCATGCTTCCAGCGCACTGGTCATCAAACACTCCAACTGCTCGGCGTTCGGGTCCGCACCACCATTAAGCAAGAGCGAGTGACGGAACATAACAGAGCCATCTTCACGCCACAGATCAAAATGACCAATGAGCAATTGCTCGTTAATTCTTGCGATCAACTGAACCGCTTCATTGATACGGTTCTCGGTAATTTTCAGATCAAACGCACAAGCCAAATGCAAGGCTTCAAAGTCTTCCATCCATGAAAGGGACACATCATAGTCGGACCAAACGCCACCAACACTCATGCTGATTTCATTATTGGTGCGCTCAAATTGCCAATCATTAATTGAAGCAACCTGTTCGATAAGATCCACCGGATTGGTGTCGCGTTCTATGTCTAATTCCATAAGGCTCATATGCCCTGCACTCCGCACTCTAAATTTCACACCAACTTGCCACAGCCAGCTTGTCCAAGAAGGACAGTTCCTCGTATTTAATGGGCAAGTCACCAGCTCAATCGCTTTTTCCTAACCTTCAATTCTTTGAAGTACTCAGGTCCGCCGCGAATCAAATCATAGGGTTAGTGTAGAGTGGAAAGTCCTCCTCGCCAGACAAATTAAGCAATCTGCTTACCGAATCTGTGGACGAGAGCGGAATCAAGATGTTCAGAAGATTCGCTAACAGATTCTTCTGACTCACTTTTTTGAAGTTTTTGGCCTGTGGATAAATCGGGCAGATTTTTTTCTGAAGATCATCAAATTTTCAGAAAATCAGCTCTTGGATTTAGGCGCAGCTTTGGCAGTTGCCTTTTTTGCTGGCTTTGCGCCGCCTTCCAAAGCAGAAATACGCACTTCCAGTTTTGCGACAAGGGCATGCAATTTATCATTCTCGTCGCGGGCATTAGCAGCCATTTCGCGCACGGCGTCAAAATCATCACGCTTCACCAAATCAAGCGAATTCATCCACCGCTCACCTTGGCTCTTGAAAGCAGTTTCTGCCTCTTTGCGCATCCCTTGGGCAACGCCAGCAGCATCTGTCATCAGTTTTGCAAATTCATCAAATACGCGGTTTGGGCCATCTGACATATTCATGCCTCCTTCGGGATTACTGTCTAACAAATAAGTAGTACTCCCACCCCAATAATTCAACTTATTTACAAATCGTAATCACACTCATGAAGGCCATCCATTAAACAAGTTGATGCTTAACCTCCTTGCGAAAATCGCATCTCTAAAGTACCGCTAGATGGCAAATATACAAAGGTAGACAATGCTCACCCATATTCCATTTTCAGCTATTGCGTTTCCAAACATCGATCCTGTGATGCTTTCCCTAGGCCCATTGCAAATCCATTGGTATGGCGTTGCCTATATTGTCGGAATATTATTTGCCCTTTGGTATGCAAAACGTCTTGTTTCAACACCGTCTCTTTGGTCCGGCGACGCACCCATAAAACCTGTTGATCTGGACGATTTCTTAATGTGGGCCGTCATTGGAATTATTCTTGGCGGCCGCCTTGGCTATGTGTTGTTTTATGACTTTGCCAGCTACATTGAAAACCCGTTGCAAATTGCCATGCTTTGGAAAGGCGGCATGAGTTTTCACGGCGGCCTTGGTGGTTGTATCCTTGCAATGATTCTGTTTGCGCGCTCGCGCGGCTTTTCCGTTTTTCATCTCTTCGATATCATAGGACCAAGCGCAACCATCGGCGTTTTCCTTGGACGCATTGCCAATTTCATCAATCAGGAGCTTTTCGGCAAACCGACTGATCTGCCCTGGGGTGTTATATTCCCTATCACGGGTGACGATATCGCCCGCCATCCAAGCCAGCTTTACGAGGGTATTTTAGAAGGCTTGGTTCTCTTCTTTGTTCTTCGATTGCTCACCCATCGTTTTTTCAAATTGAAACAGCCAGGATTTGTCGCTGGCGCTTTTCTGGCAGGCTACGCCATTGCACGCATCATGGTAGAATCCGTCCGACTGCCAGACGAACAAATCGGATATCTTGCTGGTAATTGGCTCACCATGGGTATGGTTTTATCCTTGCCAATTTTGTTAATTGGCATTTGGAGCATGGTCTCATCCAAGACACGGGCATCAAACTCGGTTCAATCCTAAGATATGAAGATGCCTGCAAAAACCCTGCTCGATAAGATCAAACATATCATTGCCCTCAATGGGCCGATCTCTATCGCTGAATACATGCATATATGCATGGCTGATCCTGAACATGGCTATTATAAAACCCAAGAGGCAATTGGTCGCCAAGGTGATTTCATTACAGCCCCTGAAGTGAGCCAGATGTTTGGAGAACTAATCGGCATCTGGTGCATCACTACCTGGCAACAGCTGGGCAAACCATCGCCCTTTTGCCTTGCAGAACTAGGCCCCGGCAAAGGCACTTTAATGCAAGACCTTCTGCGGGCAACGAAAAACAATTCTGAATTCATGAATGCAGCACAAGTTGTCCTCGTTGAAACCAGCGACGCATTGCAAAAGATCCAAAAATCAAAACTTCCAAAGGATCTTGTCGAAAGCGGAAAAATCAAATGGGAAATCGACATCAATAAACTGCCTCAAATGCCGGTGATCTTCGTTGCCAATGAGTTCTTTGACGTTGTCCCGTTTCGCCAATATGTGAAAAAACAATCGGGATGGCATGAGATCGGCATTGGCCTATCGCCAGATAACACCCTGCAAAAAATGGCATTGGCAAATCAAATCGAAACGTCGCAACTACCTGCAAATGCTGCCGATGAACCCGAAGGAGCCATTTTCGAGCACGCCCCTGCCCGCGAAGCCATCATGCAAACACTTGCTGAACAGATCAACAACCACTCAGGCGCCGCTCTCATTGTAGACTATGGGCATCTGGTCTCAGGCTTTGGGGATACATTTCAAGCCATGGCACAGCACGCTTACGCAGACCCGTTGGCTGCTCCCGGGGAACATGATCTAACGTCTCATGTTGATTTCCAACCTCTAGCAACAGCTGCACAAGCGGCAGGTTTGCAGTCTGTTCATACAGCCACCCAAGGTGAATTCTTGTTAAATCTGGGTCTACTGGAACGTGCTGGTAATCTTGGACGGGGAAAAGACGAAGCTGATCAAAACAGAATTCGCTCTGAGGTCGAACGCCTTGCAGCGCCCGACCAGATGGGAACCCTTTTCAAAGTTACGGCTATTGCCTCCAGCGATATTAAACCCGCTGGATTCGAAACGTCAGAGCAATAAGACGCTTGACTTGATCAAAGGTCAAAGACACGATCATACAACCGAAACAGCCGTTGAACGAAGCAAGATGACCAGCCCAAACAATAAGCCTGCGCCCGTTCAGTCCCCCTATCTCAATCTTGATCAATCTATTAAACATGGTTTCTTTACCCGCGCCGGCGGTGTTTCAGGCGGCATTTATAAAGGCTTGAATGTCGGCATTGGGTCAGATGATGATGCTGATAAAATCGCCGAAAACCGTGCAAGAGTTGCTGCCCATTTTACCGTTTCTCCAGAGCGTTTGATAACGCCTTACCAAATCCATTCGCCTGATGTGGTTATTGTGGACGGGCCTTTTTCTGGAGAGCGTCCCAAGGCAGATGCTGTTGTAACCAAAACGCCTGGTTTCATCGCCGGCATTCTAACAGCAGACTGTGGTCCGGTTCTTTTTGCTGATGCCAAAGCAGGCATTGTTGGGGCATCTCATGCTGGTTGGCAGGGAGCAGTTGGCGGTATCCTGGAAAGCACTGTAAATGCGATGCAAAGCCTTGGCTCTAAAAAGTCGGACATTGTAGCTGTGCTTGGTCCCACTATAAGTCAAGATAGCTACGAAGTCGGGCCAGAATTCGTGGACCGTCTATTGTCTTTAGACAGCGAAAATAGCCAATGGTTGATCGCATCATCGAAACCCGATCATGCTCAGTTTGACCTTCCTGGCTATATCGTCAATCGCCTCAACAATTTTGGTATAACGGCAAGCTGGACAGGCCACTGCACCTATCGTGATGAAGACTTGTTTTATTCATACCGAAGAAAAACCCATCGCGCTGAACCAGATTACGGTCGGCAAATGTCTGCAATATGTATCACTGAATAATCCCAAAGCGAGAGTTTCAAATGGCACTACATTTTTCGAAAAAAGAATACAAAGGCCGCATGGATCGTCTCATCAAAGAGATGAAATCGAGAAAACTTGATGGCATCATGCTCTTTGCCCAAGAGAGCATGTATTGGCTCGCAGGTTATGACACTTTCGGCTTCTACTTCTTTCAATCGATGATCGTATCAGCCAAGGGCGATATCACCCTTTTGACCCGTTCCGCCGATTTACGTCAGGCGCAGCATACTTCTATTGTTGAAGATATTCGCCTCTGGAAAGATCATGAAAAGGCAAAGCCGGAAGACGATGTTTATGAAACGCTGAAAGATCTTGGTTACAAAGGTAAAACACTCGGCATAGAAACCAAAACGGTTGGCCTCAATGCGTTTTACGGAAGCGCCATCGAGAAAAAGCTGAAAGGCTTCGCAAAATTAAAAGATGCGTCTCTTTTGGTGGATCACTTGCGTGTCGTAAAATCCAAAGCTGAACTTGGCTTTATTCGCAAAGCAGGCGAGCTCTCCGATGATGCATTCGATGCTGCTATTTCAAAAACCCACGCAGGCGCTGATGAAGGCGATATACTTGCAGCCATGCACAAAGCCATTTTCTCCAAAGGCGGAGATTATGCGGGCAATGAGTTCATCATCGGTTCAGACAAAGACGCCCTTTTATGCCGCTACAAATCTGGCCGCAGAGCCTTGTCGAAAAGAGACCAGTTAACACTGGAATGGTCCGGCGCTTACCGCCATTATCATGCAGCCATGATGCGAACCTTGATTGTTGGAAAACCCACAAAACTCCATCTCAAATTCTTTGAAGCAGCCAAAGAGGCGCTAGTCGAAGTTCAAAAGGCAATGAAGGTCGGCAACACTTTTGGCGATATGTTTGACGCCCATGCAAAGGTTCTCGATACAGCCGGTCTCAAGAAACATCGCCTTAATGCTTGTGGGTATTCCATGGGCGCATCATTTGCCCCATGCTGGATGGACCCGCCAATGATCTATGAGGGTAACTCGACCCGCATCCAGAAAAATATGGTTTTGTTTCATCATATGATTATCGTGGACAGTGAAACCAATACGGCCATGACCATAGGCCAGAGTTCCATTGCCGCCAAGAAAGGTCCAATTTCTCTCACCCGCCACGAAATTGACCTGATCAGTCGGTAAGTCAGATTTGGGAATGGGTTCAGTGAATTGATTCCTTGTATTTTGGCGGTTATACCCTTTAGAAGTGGTGTCGAAACAAGCGGCGGCTTTAAGATAGAGGATGTTTCAATGGGATCTTTGGGTAATCTGACGCGCATCGGAGCGTTTCCGGCTCGGCATTTTTTGTCAGCGCTAGTCTTGATTTTTGCGATGATTCTCAGTGGCTGTAATGCGGGTTCCCTAGGCGTAGGCTTGGAAACCAGCAGCAATAACACTCCCCAACCCCCACAGGGCCTTGAAAGCGCGGCGAATACAACTGGAGGCCAGTTGGCGGCCCCTGATCAATCAAACTCTTTGGTAAGCACCGACGGCACTCAAGTTGCCGCTCTGCCTACGGGAAAAGCAGTTGCATTTCTGCCTGTATCAAACGCACCTCAGTCAGCTGTTACCAATCTGGCTAGATCAATTCGCAACGCCGCAACATCTAGCGGCGTGCCGGTTGTGGCTTCCGTTCAAGACGGCGCACAGTATCAGGTAAAAGGCTATTTCTCAGCCTTGGAAGATGGCGGCGGTACGCTTCTGGTTTATGTATGGGATGTTTTGGATCGCAACAACAAGCGCGTCTACCGCATCAACGGTCAAGAGCAATCATCTTCAAGTTCTTCTGATCCTTGGGGAGCAGTAAACTCTCAAATGATCGATCGCGTTGCTGCATCAACCATTGCTCAGTTGAAAAGTTGGCTGAGCACACAGTAAACTGGCTATGTGCTCTCCATTTTTATAAGTTGCATAAAATGCCTCTTATACTTTTGCATGCAAAATAACTATTTCGGCAGTTTTCTACAGCTTATTCCGCAATGCGTCATGAAGTGCATTGATGCCCTGCCCCGCTTCCCCTATAGGAACGGACATACATAGGCTGCAAAATTTAACATTCACCTAGAACAGTTGGTTTTGCCATGAAACGTCGGGCTGCGAGTTCATGAAATTATTTGCAGGCAATTCTAACCGCCTTCTTGCCGGGCACATTTGCAACTATCTCGATATTCAGCTTGGAAAAGCAAATGTCCGTAGATTCGCAGATCAGGAAATCTTCGTAGAAATTCTGGAAAATGTGCGCGGAGAAGATTGCTTCATTCTGCAATCAACTTCTTATCCAGCCAACGATAATTTGATGGAATTGTTGATTATGATCGATGCCTTGAAAAGGGCTTCAGCGAAGAGAATTACAGCGGTCCTCCCTTATTTTGGCTATGCCCGTCAGGACCGCAAACCGGGTCCACGTACGCCAATTTCTGCAAAAGTAGTTGCAAATCTTATCACGACTGCTGGCGCTGACCGCGTTCTTACGCTTGATCTTCATGCAGCGCAGATCCAGGGTTTCTTTGATATTCCAACAGACAATCTATTCGCAGTACCCGTTTTGGCGCGCGATGTGATTGAAAATTATGCCCTTGAAAACATTATGGTCGTTTCGCCAGACGTAGGCGGTGTTGTTCGCGCCCGCGCATTGGCAAAACGCACCGACTCGCTTTTAGCAATTGTAGACAAACGCCGTGACCGACCCGGCGACTCGGAAGTAATGAATGTTATCGGTGACGTATCAGGCAAAGACTGCCTTTTGATCGACGATATCATCGATTCTGGCGGAACTCTCTGCAACGCTGCAGAAGCACTGTTGAAGAAAGGTGCTACCAGTGTAACCGCCTATATCACCCATGGCGTTCTATCCGGTGGTGCCGTATCGCGTATCACCTCTTCAAAACTGAAGGAATTGGTGATTACGGACTCCATAGAGCCATCAACCGCCGTAGAGACTGCCCATAACATTCGTGTTGTATCGGTAGCTGAACTGGTTGGTGAAGCGATCCAGCGCACCGCTCTGGAAAAATCCGTTTCAAGTCTATTCGACTAGGATTTCCTCAGCTCTAAGTCCCTTTTAATTTCACTATCTTTTGCTGCCAATTTTCTGGCACACTCTGGGTCTATTCATCACATTGATGACCACGATTCGGAAAGCTCTTTATTGTGACCAAACTACCAGCACTTCCTGTTTCAATCGCCATGGCTCTCTTTCTTCTCGCGGGGAATATTGCCAGTGCTCAAACACGCACCAATGTGGGCGAACTCGAATGCTTTGTAGCCGAAGGCACAGGATACATAGTCGGCTCAGACAAAGACATCAGCTGCACCCTGATCAACCCGAAGGGTGAAGTCATTGAGCACTATATCGGCGAGTTGAAGAAGTACGGAATCGACATCGGCTTCACCCGTGAATCCATTTTGCGCTGGTCGGTTTACGTGCCAAAGGAAAATCCATATCAGCCCGGAACCCTTGCGGGTAATTACACGGGGGCCTCGGCAAGCGCTGCGCTGGCGGTTGGTCTGGGTGCCAGCGTTCTGATCGGTGGTCTTTCAGAAAATTATGCCCTCCAGCCCCTAAAAGCAAACCAGCAAGAGGGCATCAACATCGCGCTTGGAATCACCCGCATGGAATTGCGCTCGGTTCTGGATACAGAAGAACCGGAAGACAATTTGGATAAGCCGTTGGACGCTACCCCACAAATTCAGCAGTAAAACTTCAAATCATCAGAAAATGAAAGCCAATGCCTGCAATGGTCGATCCAATAAGGAGTGGGGCCAATCCTCCGCCCCTGAACAAAAAGATAGCGGAGACAATTGCGATCGCTGCCGCCGCCAAATTGAGGGATGTTAAAATTGGCAAACCTAAAACCTGCCCCATCACAGAGCGTGGCGTTAGCTCATCGAACAATACATGAGCGCCAAACCAGATCGATAGATTGGCAATGACACCGACCACAGCAGCGGTTATCGCAGCCAAGGATCCAGCCAATATTTTATTACCTCGTAAAACCTCAACAAACGGTGCGCCTAAGAATATCCAAATAAAGCATGGAACAAACGTGACCCAAAGCGTAACCATAGCGCCGAGCATGCCCGAGATAAGCGGGTCTAAAAGGCCAGCATCACGAAATGCCCCTACAAAACCAACAAACACCAATATCAAAATCAATGGCCCCGGTGTTGTTTCTGCTAGCCCAAGACCGGCAAGCATTTCGTCTGGTCTGAGCCAACCATAAATGTCCACAGCCTGCTGCCCCACATAGGCTAGAACTGCGTAGGCCCCGCCAAAAGTAACAACAGCTGCTTTTGAAAAAAACGCAGCTTCTTTGGCGAAAACGCTATTGGGGGTTATGAAAAACACCAGCAATATAAGCGGCAACAACCAAAACAACGCAGCTCCCGCAAGAACTCGCATGACATGCTTCATCGGCTCAACAGGTCGTTCAATCACCTCTGGTTCCGGCGCATGGGAAAACAGCGAAGGAAATACTGCACCGATAATTCCTGCCGCAAAGATAACAATAGGAAACGGCACACTGAAAACAGCTAAGGCAATAAGCGCAACAACAGCTAGGACCAGGCTCTCCCAACCCTTAAGCGCACGTTTCGCAACCTTGAACAAAGCTTGCAATACAATCGCCAGAACTGCTGCCTTCAGTCCAAACAATAGCCCAGCCACCAACGGGACTTCACCTAGATAAACATACAACATTGATAGGCCAAGTATCACCAAAGCACCAGGTAACACAAATAGTAGACCTGCCAATAACCCACCTTTTACACCGCGCAACATCCAACCAGCATAGGTTGCCAATTGCATGGCCTCTGGGCCCGGCAGCAGCATGCAGAAATTAAGCGCATGCAGAAAACGCTTCTCATCCAGCCATTGTTTCTCATCGACCAGAATTTTGTGCATCAACGCAATTTGCCCTGCCGGACCACCAAAGGACAAAAGCCCGATCTTGCCAAACGTTTTGAAAAAATCATCAAAAAATAAGTTCATTTATTCGCCCCACTTGTTGCGGGCCAATCATGACCTTCATCTTGGGCATCTCTGCACCAGCGGTAGAAAGCATCATATAATCCCATACCCGCTTCTAACTGTGCCAGATCATCACGATACATGCGTGATAGTCCGAGCGAGGCAGCTACTAATCCAGCAGATTCTGGTGCAAGATCATGGCGGTTGGTATCAGCGCCGCGCACAATGAGAGCCAACCGTTTTAGGGCTTCACTGGTCAAATTAAATCCTTCGATCATCGTATCAAAGCTGCATTGGTCCCCGCGATGGCTCCAAAATACATCTTCCACATCAAAAGGCGTTGCATTAAATCTGTCAGCAACCAGCAAAACTTGCGACGGCTCTACGAATAAAAACCGCGCCTTTGGGTCAACAAACCGTCGAATAAGCCAAGGGCATGCGATCCTGTCGATTTTCGGCCGATGGCGAGTGACCCAAAGACTGCTTCCAGATGTGTCTGGTTTTGGGGTTTTACCAACAGGCACAAGCATTTCCCCCGCAGCCTTCCAGGCAACACGTCCTCCTTCCAAAGTTTCGGCCTGCATGCCATATGTTCGCAGAATTGCGGCAGCGCCCTGACTGAGTTTCAACCCTTTGTGGCAGACAATCACGACTTTCTTGTCTAAAAGCTGCGGCACAAGGGCCGGGATATCATCAAACGGATGACGAAACGAACCTGGAATAAAAGTTGAATCAACACTAAAGTCATCGTCTGTGCAGACATCAACAATAGTGGGCGCATTGGGTAAACCAATTAGGCGAGATAATTGAGATACGGAAATTTGTTTGGGAGACGGCATGCGTCCTTCCTCCTTTAGAGAATTATTCGGACGCGAACATTGGGCTTACGCCTCACGGGGTAGTCGCTGACCCCATAACCTTACTTGACCAAATTCAGCCCTCTTGTCAATCAGATGCTCAATTGGTCAATTGAAGACTGGCGAAGATGGGGTGAGATGTGCTTATAATAAAGGCAATCATCGGACAGGTTTATGACAGACATCGCAGAACAAGCAAAAGCCAGTAAGGCTGAAAAAAAGGAGATGGCCTCCGCAAAAGGCTTCTACCTTTCCTTGCGCTTGAAAAAGGCTTTGAAAAAAACTGCTGTCGATCTTACGCCGCCCATTTTGTATAAACTTTTTGTTCCAAACGCCCGTAGACGTCATCCATCTGACAAGTTCTTGCACGGCAAAAATGGCGCCCCTCTAACCCTTGAAGATATTCATCCAAGCGAACTGGCCTTCTTGGCTAGATCGGTGAAAATGACAATTCCCATTTCTCACATGCGATATGCGGGCGGTTTGCGATTTGATCCTGAACAGCATCACTTCGTTCGATATTTGCGTGATGGCATCAGCGCCCTAAAAACTTTCTACGCCCGCCATCAGCCGGAAAATGTTGTTGAAAAACACTTTGTGAAAACCAATTCCAAATTACCCATGCCTCTCAAAGGCCTTCCTTGGATGATGTTTGCTCTCAATGAGTTTGACAGAAATGTCATGACAGAAAAGGGATTGGCCGCCTCCCACGGTCACCAACACCATGGGCCAGTGTCTCCAGAAAAGATTGCATTGGAGGCGGCACATTTAGACCGTTTGTTGGCATCCTTCAAGAAAAACGGGTTGATCGATAACGAAGATTATCCCTCTGGCCATTTTCTGGTAGACACCAATGGAGACTGGGCATTTTATGTGAAGGATGGCCAGCACCGGATATCCGTCATGGCCCATCTTGGGTTTAAAGACGCAACGGTATCGGTCACTGGCGGCGGCTCTGCATCAGTCTCACCTTCAACAGCCGATGACTGGCCAATGGTGAGAAGAAAAATGATCACAAAACAGGATGCCTTAGCAGTCCTGAGGGCTTATACAGCGCCTAATCGCAAGCTTGATATTTTCGATTGATCAGCGGCCCTTTTTGCCTTGCTCAAAGGCTTGCTAAGGGCCCGATTTTACCCTATACACCCTCTCGCCCGTGCAGACACCCTTGGAGGCAGCGCGGGTTTGTTGTTTCAAAATAGCATTTAGCTTTAAAGACAGCAATTTTCGTAAGGTTAAACTTGCGAAAAGCCCTCTATAGATACGCGAAAGGAACTACCATGGGCGATATTATCGAGCTCAAGGCACAGGCACGCGATCGGGCAGGCAAGGGGGCCGCTCGTGAACTACGCCGCAACAATATGGTGCCAGCCGTCATTTATGGCGACAACAAAGATCCCCTAATGATCTCCTTGCCTTACAAGGAATTGTCACTTCAAATCAACAAAGGCGGCTTTCAAAACACCGTTCTTGAAATTGATGTAGACGGCAAGAAACACAAGGTTCTGCCAAAAGACTATCAGCGCGAGCCTGTACGTGATTTCTTCACGCATGTAGATTTCCTTCGCATTGGTAAAAACACCAAAGTTACCGTTGAGATTCCTGTTCATTACATCAATGAAGAAGAATGCCCGGGCATCAAAGTTGGTGGCGTTCTTAACGTTGTTCGTTACACGCTTGAAGTTGCTTGTCGCGCTGACGCAATTCCTGAGGCGTTTGAAATCGACCTTACTGGCCTTGAAATCGATGACGTTATCCACGCTTCGAAAATCAAATTGCCAGACGGTGTTTCAATGACCGTCACAGACCGTGATCCAACAATGTGTTCTATCGCTCCGCCAACAGTAGCTCCTGCTGAAGACGAAGATGAAGAAGCTCCAGCGGCAGATGAAGTTGCAGTAGTTGGTGATGAAGAAGCTGGCGACGCGGAAGAAAGCAAAGAGTAAGCTTTCTTCGGCTGTTAACCTCGAAAGGACCATTGCCATGCGCATTATCGTGGGGCTAGGAAATCCAGGGGCTAAATATGCCGGACATCGTCACAATATCGGTTTTATGGCGGCGGATGAAATACTCCGCCGCCATTCCTTTTCGCCTTGGCGGAAAAAATTCAAAGCAGAGATTGCCGATGGTGAAATCTGCGGCGAAAAAGTGCTTTTGGTCAAACCGCAAACTTTCATGAATGGATCCGGCGAGAGCGTTGGCGAAGCCATGCGCTTTTACAAACTGACGCCAAATGACATCACAGTGCTATACGATGAGCTAGACCTTGCCCCCGGTAAAGTCCGCATCAAAATCGGCGGCGGCGCTGGCGGCCATAATGGCATTCGCTCCATCGATGACCACTGCGGTAAGGATTATCGCCGTGTGCGATTGGGGATCGGTCATCCTGGCTCGAAAGAGCGCGTGACAGGCCATGTGTTGGGCGACTTCGCAAAGATGGACCGTGAATGGCTTGACCCTTTGTTAGAGGCTATTGCAGATGAAGCCTGTCTGTTAGCTAAAGCCGACGACGCAAACTTTATGAACAAAATCGCTTTGGCAACTGGCGAGAAAACTGAAAAGACAAAACAGGGTCCAAAAATACCAAAAGCAAAGAGCCATGTTCATCAAGCGCGCAACAACTCGCCGAAAGTTGAAGCCCCGAAAACGGGACCTATGGCAGAAATGTTGAAAAAACTGCTTGGCAATAAAGACTGATCCGTTTAGCGGAAACAGGAAAAGAATTAGGAAATCACTATGGGTATTAAATGCGGTATTGTTGGTCTGCCAAATGTGGGCAAATCCACCCTCTTCAATGCGCTGACAAAAACAGCGGCGGCCCAAGCGGCTAATTATCCATTCTGCACGATTGAGCCGAACACTGGCGATGTGGCGGTACCGGACAAACGTTTGAAGCAGATTGCATCCATCGCAGGATCAAAAGAAATCATCCCTACCCGCATCTCTTTCGTAGATATCGCTGGACTTGTGCGTGGCGCCTCCAAAGGCGAAGGCCTTGGCAACCAATTCCTCGCCAATATTCGCGAGGTCGACGCCATTGTTCATGTGCTGCGTTGTTTTGAAGACGACGACATTACCCATGTGGAAGGCACCATCAATCCAGTAGCTGACGCCGATACGGTTGAGACCGAGTTGATGCTATCTGACCTTGAATCCCTCGAGCGCCGCACGGACCAAATGCGCCGCCGCGCCACGTCCAAAGACAAAGAGGCAATGACCCTCCTCCCGATCATGGAAGCAAGCCTTGAGCTTCTCAAAGAGGGTAAGCCTGTTCGCATGTTGTTAAAAGACATCGCGTCGGAAGATTTGAAAATATTGCAAGGCCTGAACCTACTGACCTCCAAACCAGTTCTTTATGTCTGTAATGTTGGCGAAACCGATGCAGCAACAGGCAATGTTTTCAGCGCTGCGGTTGACAAAATGGCCGCTGAACAAGGCGCTCAGTCTGTCGTAATCTCTGCCCAGATTGAAGAAGAAATTGCTCAATTGCCGAACAGCGAACAGCCTGAATATTTGGAAATGAATGGTCTTACGGAGTCTGGCCTCGACCGACTGATTGCATCTGGTTACACCCTCTTGAACCTGATCACCTATTTCACAGCCGGACCAAAAGAAACACGCGCATGGACAGTCCGCAAAGGCTCCAAAGCGCCTCAGGCTGCTGGTGTTATCCATACAGATTTTGAGCGTGGCTTCATCCGCGCGCAGACGATTGCCTTCAATGACTATATAACCTTAGGCGGCGAAGTTGCGGCCAAAGAAGCAGGCAAAGCCCGAGACGAAGGCAAGGAATATTTGGTCAACGATGGCGATGTGATGCTGTTTAAGTTTAATACTTAGACGCTACCCCTCGACGGGCGGCAAGACTGACTGCCAACTGTCGGGCAATTTGTGCACCACGCTTTTGCGCAGAAAGTGCCAGCCAGTCCCAAGCACCAATACGATAATGCCGACCGCCAAAAAGCTGAAGGCGCCTATGCTGGAAAGCGTGATGCCGACGCTGGCTGTGATTGTGTAAAGCGCTACGCCAAGAGAAAGCAAACCTGAGGTTACAAAGGCCCGACGGTCGATGACAATTCCGACGAGAATCATGACCGTGATCAAGATGACAGCAATCAGCGCATCACTTGCTGTCGGGTTTGAGCTCCACCAAAAGCCGTTGCTGCCAAAGATCATCAGAAACATGGAATAAAGCAGCATGGGCGCTGTTGCTAAATGCAACCAGAATGCCACATCGGAGCGCCTGGTAACACGCTCACGATCCTGAATGTCATATCGCAAGGCCACCCAAAACAAGCCCCCAGAAAGCAGAAAACCGATCAGGCCGAATATCTGAGCATTGCTTTCATGATCAAAGGGAATACCAGTTGCTTCCTGGTAAATCGACATTGCGAGAAAAAACGCCACTCCAAACCCGGCAAGTATCAAACTTGCCAACGCGACGGGTACCCGGTAGCGCCAATAAAATAGGCCAAGCGCAATGGCCTGAGCTACAAATATTCCCGACAGGACCAACGGCGATTCATCTCCCCGCAACAGCCCGAAAATCGACATTGGCACCGCAGCAGCCAGCACCAAGGTCAAGACAAAAGCCGGCAATGCAAGATTTTGTCGACGGACAAAAATCTCAGCCAAAATCACCACAGCAGGAATAACTGCAAACGCTGTTCCCAAAGCCCACAACCCACCAAGCGCAGTTAAAAGCCCGATGGTAATCAACACATCGTGGAAACCACGGATAAGACGCGGGGCTTCCGCAGCCTCATCTAAGTTGTGGTCTTCAAAGTCTTTTGCTTGCTCTAGAGTCAAGTCTAGCCCGTCAAACTTTGAAGCTGCGGATTGCTCAACAAGCAAGTTTTCCATTTTTTCCTGCTGGTCAGCAGAGATGATTCCTTTTTCGCTTGCTTTGGCAAGAAGGCCCTTGAAGTCATGCATGAAGAATTCCGTTCATTACAGAAATAATAGTGTTGAAGCCTCTTTAACACAGCAATTGCGATTAGATATAGGCGAGGAGATCTTATAATTTGCCAGCCAAAATCTTTTGCGCACGGGAGAAATATTGGCGGCGTACAAGCACAAGAACAATAAAACCCGTTGTGGCGATAAACACATAGGGGCCGACAAACCAGCCAAGATAACCCAGCGCGAAAAATATTGCCCGAAGGCCTGCGGTAAAATGAGCGCTGGCAATGATATTCATTTCGCCCGCTTGCAAGGCTTGGGCGCGGCGTATTTCCGACGTGGCTTCATTGGTTTGTAGCACCGCCCCGATCATGATGGAGCAATAATTAAACAGCCTGAAAGCCCATCCGAATTTGAAGAATGAATAAACGAAAATCATCGTTAGTCCCAATACCTTGACCTCGAAAAGAGCACGGCTGAACTCGGTATTCACAGGCAAGTCAGCGTAAAGACCTGAAACGAGATCCGTAGAACCCAGAAGCGCAAAACAACCACCAATTGCCAATATCGTGCTGGACGCAAAGAAGGCAGTTCCCTGCTGGAGACCGGCAAGAATCGAAGTGCCGATCATGCGCAAATCACGCTCGGCCAAGACCAACATCCATTCACGCCGCTTATGAGCCATCAAGCCACTGAGGCTACTATTGCGCAACCCTGTATGATCAATGATGATCTCGAAAAGCAACCACACAATCAGAAACAGGCTGATGGCGAGCAGATCGCCGCTGCTCATAGTGTTGAAAATTTCGGCCATTCAATGTCATTTCACTATCGTATTGGTTTTGAACACAACCTAAAATGAAAACACCTGACACACCAGTGCCGACTTTGCCGAAACTGTAATATTCATTTTTCAGCAATATATGGTATGGACTAATCAATATAAGCGTCAGCCCTTTGTCCCGCGCGCTCGTGATGAATAGGCAGTGTTTTACCATAAAGCTGTTGTGTGCGTTCAACGCTACCAACCATCCCAGGTTCTTCAACGTAAGAGAAGATTGCCACATATCGGCGAATACTGCCCTTAAGGGGCACGACACGGTGAAGCGAATAGCGCCCTTTGAAGATTTGCAGATCACCAGGCTCCAAGACTAGCGTCTTTACCAACTCCGATTTGCCATCAAGCACTCTGGCGACTTCATCAAAGTTTTCGTCGCCCGTTCTGATATTGGGAGCATATTCAAATTCACCACCCTCATCAGCATTCTGCAAGGCAAGGGTAACTGTGTAATTGTTAGTGTCGAAATGCCAAGGAAACCCGTTACCCTCATCCGCCATATTGACGATCACATCGGCAAGCGGATCAGCATAAGGGAAAAAACGATCCAATCTTTCACCAAGACATTCACGGATGAAAGGAGCGAAGCTTGGAAACTCATAGACAGCCCTTAACCCGCTATCTTCACCAAAATTGTCTGCCGGTATAAACGCATTTGAACGGTCAAAATATCGCCTAGCCGGATGGTTTTGCGGCAAATCCGGGTTGTCTTTGGTAAAATAGACATTTGTCTTGTTGTGAGTAGCATGTGCATTGATTGACGCTCTATCTGCTTCTGCAACAAGAGAAGGCAACGCAGATGACTTTACAAAATTCTTTAAAACAGCACATCCGTCTTTTTCGAGTATCGCATGGGTGTCCGCAATCAACCTTTTGGTTGAAGCACCAGAGAGTTCATGAATAGGATAAAGGTCTAGGTTGATGATATCTTCAATTATTCTACCCATAGGAATGCCTCCGTTGTTAAACATATATAATCACCGCCCGCGCGGCACGACCTCATAACCTTCCTCTTCCGGTTCATCGTCAACCAGCAAAGCAGGAAACCCGTCTGCAAGAATGGATAATCCGGTAGGCTCTTCCAGACGGCGGATAATGTCATCAGAATTGGCCCGCGTGCCATAGCGTTTTTGACCATCTTTCATAATCTCTATCATCAAAGGGCTGATCTCCAACGGAATGCCATTTGCCTCAGCAATCGAGTGAAAAAGTCCAATATCTTTTAAAACCAAGTCCATAGTGAATTCGATATCACGGCTACCATTGAGGATCACCTGCCCTTCTGTTTCCGCAACAAAAGAAGTCCCCGACGAAATCTTGATCGCCTCATAGGTGGTTGCCATGTCCATGCCGGCAGCTTTCATGGTCACCATGGCCTCGCACAAGGTAAGCAGATTGGCTGTCGCCAGATAATTTGTCATAACTTTCAAGATGGATGCCGAGCCGATTGGGCCTGTGTGCAAGATGCGCCGTCCAAGGGTTTTCAACAACGGCATCATACGATCAAAAGCAGCTCTTTCACCGCCTACAAAGATAGAAATATTGCCCGTGGCCGCGCGATGGCATCCCCCTGATACAGGGCACTCAACCGCCATTGCCCCTTTTGCTTCAACCAGCTTTGCAAGACGCTTGATTTCGCTGGCATCTGTGGTTGACATTTCACCCCAGATTTTACCTGCACTCATGCCAGCTAATATACCGTTCTCGCCTTCCATGACAGCAGCGCATGCTGCTGGACTTGGCAGACAGGTGATCACAAGGTCACAATTCTCGGTCATTTCTTTTGGGCTATCTGCCCACTTTGCCCCACCATCCAGAAAAGTCTTGGCCGCACCTTTATCCAGATCATGAACCGTTAGGCCATGCCCGTTCCGCAGCAAGCTTCCAGCCAGTTTCCCGCCTGCATTTCCCAACCCAATAAAACCGACCTTCATGCCATTCTCCCGAAATCATTTTCCCAAAGCATAGCTTGAGAAACAAAAAATCAGAATACGCGTAGCGACACAAAGCGTCAGTTTTAGACTGAATTATTAAGTTTGTTATCCGCCAAGGAATACCCGCTCAAACACCCACCAACTGGCAATAACAGCAATGCCAATGGAAGCTGGCGTTGTGATCAAACGCCGATACCAGAGTTTTGAACCAAACCAGAAACCAACGGCAAGGAAGCAGATCGCAATTACTGTCAATTGGCCCAGTTCCACACCCACATTAAAGGCAATGAGCCCTGTAACAAAGTGAGTGGATGAAAGACCGATCTCCTGCAACACTCCAGCAAAGCCTAAGCCATGCAACAGGCCAAAACAGAAAACGATGACGGGTCGCCAACGGTGAAGTTTGTCCGTCATAATGTTTTCAACGGCCACATAAACAATCGACAAGGCAATAAGCGGCTCAACAATCGCTGGCGAAATCGACACATACCCTAATATGCCAAGTGCCAAAGTCACCGTATGGGCAAGGGTAAATGCCGTGACCTGCCAAAGTAGTGAACCCAGTTTTGTGCTAAGAAGAAACAGACCGACGACAAATAGAATGTGATCCAGACCTTTTGGCAAAATATGGGTAAAACCAATCACCAGATATTCCCAAACCACATCCCAAAATGGGCGTGCCTCTCCTCCTTCAAGGGCAATATCTTCGCTCAATTGACCTGCCGAAAGATAGGCCGAATATCCTTCTTCGTCACTCGCAGTTCCTGAATTAACCCGTATGACACTTGCTCCATAAGGCTCAGGCCAGTTCCAAAAAAAGCTTTTGGCTTCCAGCGGAATTTCGCCAGAAAGCTTAATCACTGATTCACGGGCCAGTTCGATATCGCCGGTGTCGGGGATTTCTTCGGAAACTTTTGCTGTAGAATATCGTTCACCATCGAATCCAAAAACAACATCGGATAAAAATCGGTTTTCAAACTCAGCAAATCTTGCTGTCAATTGAGCCGAGGAAAGCGCTCTCAAATCATTATATACGGGCGCATTGGCAGCTTCGTCCGTATCTGTGTGCTCGCTGCCAATTCCGGCAATAAGCGCTTCAACATTGGCTTGAATAACAATTTCGAATCCATTGTCTCCAACGCGATTAAGATCAGCAATGGACGGACGTATTTCGTGAGAGTTGGCATTGCTCGCAATCAAACATATAAAAACAAAAGCGATCAATCTGCCAAAAAATTGAATTTGCATAACAACCCTACTCCACTAAACTACCTAACAAAGGCTGCTACCTTAGCTAACGCTAACAGCCATTTTTTCAATGCATTGACGTTTAACGCAGATCACACCCGATTGACCACTGGAAACCCTAAATGTTCAACAAAAAAACTGCCTTTCTTAGCCTGGCGATTGCGTTCTATGCAACAAGCTCATTTGCACATGAATATTGGCTTGAGCCACGTATTTATACGGTGGAAAAAGACGAAGAGATTTCTGGCGATTTAAAGAACGGCCAGTTTTTCAAAGGCAGCGCATTCAGTTACATTGCCAGTCAGTATGAGCAGTTCACCATCACAGGTCCCGATGGAACGAAAAATGTCGAAGGGCGAGATGGTGACAGGCCTGCTTTGTCTGCGACGCCTGATGCGGAAGGGTTTTACTCCGTGTCCTATCAAGGGAAATTCGATAAAATCACATTCACCGATCCTGAAAAATTGAGGCACTACGCAGAATATGAGGGCTTTCGCGGCGTTTTGGAGCGCCATGCTGAACGGGGACTGCCCAATACAAAGTTTCACGAACAATATGCCAGATGCGCCAAAGCTTTGTTTCAAGTCGGAACTCCTAACAACAATGGACGCCAGGACGCCCTAACCGGCTTGAAATTTGAACTGGTGGCAGAAGCAAATCCGTATACTTTGACTGAACAAGATGCCCTACCCGTTCGGCTATATTGGGAAGGCCAGCCAATGGCCGATGTGCAAATCAGAATGTTTAGAATAAACAATGAATTGGCCACCATCGAAATAAGAACGGACGAGGAAGGGCGCGCAATTTTCCCATTGGAAGGCGGCGGGAAATATATGTTGAATGCCGTTCATATCTTTGAAGGCGACGATGACCCACAAACTGAAACGGCAGAATGGATCAGCTATTGGGCGTCTCTGTCATTTGGCATTTCAACCACAGACGATGTTCTGCAAACCCGCGCGCAACTGAAGCAATGAATACCCAAACTCATATGATTATGGGCGCCGTCATCTTCGGAAAGCCTTTACCGCGCCTTGCCTGGTTTGGCGTTGCTGGCGGAATACTGCCTGATCTACCAATGTTCATCATCGTCGCAGGATTACGCGCTCAAGGCGTCTCGCTGGAAAAAATATTCGGTGAATATTACTGGCAGCCCTGGTGGCAAATCGCCAACGCTATTGGTCACAATTTCTGGCTTTGGAGCCTATTGCTGTCATTTCAGGAATCAGCCTCTTGCGAAGAAAGTCAGCAAGCCAGACCTACAATTCTGGTAATGTGCCAGCTATGATCTTTGCTTTATCTGGCTCAGCATTCATCCATTCAATGATAGACTTTGCCTGCCATCGCGATGATGCACATATGCAATTTTGGCCATTGTCAGACTGGCGGTTCCGCTCACCCATTTCCTATTGGGATCCAGCCCACTACGGCACCTATTTCAGCTTTTTCGAGGCTGGCTTGGGTCTACTGATGGCATTAGTATTATTTCACCGATACAAGACCGTCGGCATTCGCATGATCCTTGCAATTGCAATTTTCGCCTATGTAGCAGTTCCAGCTTTTTACTTCTGCAGCATATCGAACCACGATCATGCCAGCCAATCCCAACAAGGCTAACAATGCTGCTCAGTCACATTGGCGTTCTTCAGCTCAGGTCCGTTTTACTGGGCAGCTTGAAAAGCCAAACACCGAATAAAGCGGGCATGTGCCAAATAGACCTGTGAACAAAGGGACAATCCCAATCAACAGCCAATATCTCCATGGCGCTTCCGGCATGTAAAAGAAAAAGAATAATAGCCCAACGCCAACGATAATTCTTAGAGCGCGATCAAGTGAGCCTACATTGTTTTTAAACATGGCAACTTCTCCTTTTGTGATGATAGATAGTTCACCACAAAATCGAGAATGACGCATTGATACAAATCAATCTTGTAATTTTTTAATGCCCTGAATATTCAATGAGCGTACGCACTGGCACGCCAAGATCTTCGATCTTCTTGCGCCCGCCAAGGTCAGGCAAATCAATCACAAAACAGGCAGCAACAACATTTGCTCCCAATTGCTGTAACAGTTTAACGGCCGCCTCAGCAGTCCCACCCGTTGCAATCAAATCATCGACCAGTAAAACAGGCTCTCCTTTGTGAACTGCATCGCGGTGCAGTTCCATCTCATCAACACCATATTCAAGAGAGTATGCGATCTTCACAGTATCATGAGGCAGCTTGCCCTTCTTACGGATCGGCACAAATCCGCAGGAGAGTTGGTGTGCCATCGCCCCGCCAAGAATAAATCCGCGCGCCTCGATACCAACAACTTTCTTAATGCCAGTACCCGAATAGGGATGCACCAACTCATCGACCGAACGACGAAATGCTCGTGCATTACCAAGCAATGTCGTAATATCGCGAAACATGATCCCGGGCTTTGGATAATCCGGAATGTCACGAATGGATTCTTGCAATGTTTTTAAAAGGCTTGAGTCCATGTCTACTTCCTTGTCAAAGTTTCGAACTTTTATTCCTGCAGATCGTTAAACCTATGTAGGCGCAATAAAAGATTGATAAATATCCCTAAATACAGCTTTTGCTTCCAACCCCTCAGACAGAGCGGACAAAGCAGGCCATTTCTTCATATCAAATTCAGCAGGATGCGAAGCTTTCATGTGAGCAATCATGCAGGTAACTGCGATGTCTGCATGGCCAAATTCATCACCAAACCAATATTGTTTATCAAGTTTCAAACATGCATTCTCAAGATAATCCATCACACCTGTTACTTGATCAGCAAATCGTTGTTTTAGAACTGTAGAATCACGCTCATACATTGCAACTTCATAAAACCGGGCAACACCTTTTTCAGCAATTCCAGTGGCAATACTTGCAATGTTCATTTGCTGATACCTTGAAGGTTCGCTAGTTGGAAATAGCGCTGGCTCCGCCCCCGCTTTCCGATCCAGAAAATCAATGATTGTGTTGCTGTCGACCAAAACATCGCCATTATCCAACACCAAGGTTGGAACCCTGCTCAGCGGGTTATATTTCGCAATCTTATCCTTATCTGCAAAAACAGACCAAGGCCGATGTTCAAAATCAAATTCATAAATCCTAGCAGCAATGCCAACACGCCGGACAAAAGAGGAATCATATTGGCCAATCAAAATATCATCAAAAATTTCCTAATTTCATTTGCCAATTCAACATAAAAAAGGCCACGAGTTAATCGTGGCCTTCCTCAAATTAATCAACACCAAAACTATCTAGGCTCTTTGCCGAAGACGCGGACATATTCATCGCGCCCACCCTTTGCCAAAGCTTTTGCTTGCTTGATCCAGTCATCACGTTCGATACGGCCTTTGAAAGACAACTCATCATCGACAATCGCAACATCTGATTTATTCCATTTGCCGATCTGATCGAAATGCCAGAAACCAAGACCATTCAATGTCTTTTCAAGCTTTGGACCAACACCTGAAATCATTTTCAAATCATCTGCTTTGCCTGAAGGCTTTGCAAGACGAACTGGACCAGCTTTCTTAGTCGCAGTCTTCGCAGATGCTTTCTTGGCTGCTGGCGCACTTACTTTTCGCGCAACTGAAGCTGATTTGGCTTTAGCTGGAGCCTTCTTCGCTGAGCGTTTACCAGCACTAGCAACCGGAGCAGCCATCAAACCAGCAGCAGCCATTTTATTGCCGCTAGGCGCTTCGCTTCCAGAAACTCCATCGGATTTCAGTGACGCCCAGATCTTCTTCTTGGTCAGGTACAACATTCCAGCAAATAGAAGAAGGAAAAGCAAAACCTTGAAGCCCATAGACTTACGCTCAACCAGATGCGGCTCAGCAGCCCACATCATGAAAGCAGCAACATCTTGCGCGTACTGATCAACAGTACCAGGCGTACCATCATCATATTCGACGATATCATCTGACAAAGGGCTAGCCATCGCCAGTGCATTGCCTGCAATGAAGTATGGGTTATAGTGATTGCCATCAGCAACTTCCACGCCTTCTGGCGCATCTTGATAACCGGTCAACAGCGAGTAGATGTAATCTGGCCCGTTCTCAGCATAAAGAGTAAAAACATCAAATACGAAATTCGGAAAGCCACGCTCAGGCGCGCGCGCTTTTGCCAGCAGAGAGAAATCCGGCGGTACTGCACCATTGTGCGAGGCAGCTGCAGCTTCGTTGTTTGGGTATAGCGGCGGGAAGCGGTCTGCTGCCACGCCTGGACGCTCATACATTTCGCCTTCAGCATTAGGACCATCAACGACAGTATAGTCTGAAGCGATTGTTTTGATCTGGTCTTCGTTATAACCAAGCGCTTCCAGATTTCTAAATGCTACCAGATTGAGCGAATGGCAAGCAGAGCAATTTTCCTTATAGACTTTAAAGCCACGTTGAAGCTGACCCACATCCCAATGCCCGAAAGGTCCTGCAAAGCTCCAATGAACATGCCGTGGATGATTAATTGGGTATCCACTTGCAGCGTTACCATGGCTGACACCAGCCAAAATAACCATTCCAAGGCCCATAAAGCCAACTAGGGCGTTAGAAAGTAAAGTTTTCAGTTTCATTTTATCAAATCCCATTTTCCCGACATTAAATGCCAGTTTTCGAGCAATGGTTTACAGCTTACTCAGCTGGTTGCAGATTAGTCTTGCCTTTACCACCAAGCACTGATTCAGCGATGCTTGCTGGAAGTGCTTTCGGTTTTTCATAGCGGGCCAACATTGGCAAAATCACAATGAAATGCGCGAAATAGTAGAAGGTAAAGATTTGCGATAAGAGAGTGTAAATGCCTTCTGCAGGGCGCGATCCCAAATATCCAAGGATCACGCAAACCACTACGAATATCCAGAAAAACTGGCGATACAGCGGGCGGTAGTTTGCAGAGCGAACTGGCGACTTATCAAGCCAAGGCAATACGAACAGGATCGCAATGGAGCCGAACATAGCCAAAACGCCGCCAAGCTTCGAGTCGATCAAAACGATATCAGTAAAAGGAATACCGATATTGAAAGTGACAGCACGCAAAATCGCGTAGAATGGCAAGAAGTACCACTCAGGCACAATATGTGCAGGCGTTTTCAGCGGATCAGCAGGAATATAATTGTCTGGGTGACCCAAGAAATCTGGCAGATAGAAAAGGAACCAGCAAAACACGATCAAGAATACGACCATCGCAAAGCCATCTTTGATGGTTGCGTAAGGTGTAAACGGAACAGTTTCCTTGCGCATATTCTTCACTTCAACGCCTGTCGGGTTTGACTGGCCAGTAACGTGAAGCGCCCAAACATGGAGCACAACAACACCAGCAATCATGAATGGCAGGAGATAGTGCAATGAGAAGAAACGGTTCAATGTCGCATTATCAACGGCAAAGCCGCCAAGCAACAGTTCTTGAATGCTTGTTCCAATAACAGGAATAGCTGAGAAGAACCCGGTGATAACCGTTGCACCCCAGAAGCTCATCTGGCCCCAAGGCAATACATAGCCCATGAAAGCGGTTGCCATCATCAACAAGAAGATAATCACACCCAAAATCCACAGCACTTCGCGTGGTTGTTTGTAAGAACCGTAATACATACCCCGGAAGATATGGATATAGACGGCGACAAAGAAGAACGAAGCGCCATTGGCATGCATGCGGCGCATCAACCAGCCATAATTCACATCGCGCATAATGCCTTCAACTGAGTTAAACGCCAAAGCGGTAGAAGCTGCATAATGCATGGCAAGAACAATACCAGTCAAAATCTGGATTATCAGCATCAGCGACAAAATTCCGCCAAATGTGTACCAGCTGTTCAAATTGCGCGGCACTGGATAAGCAACAAAGCTATCATAAACCAGACGCGGCAATGGCAATCTTGAATCAAGCCATTTTCCGAAGCCTGATTTTGGTGTGTAAGTTGAATGACCTGCACTCATAATATGTCTCCCTGATCCCGTTGCCGTTAGCCGATTTTTACTGAAGTATCGGAAACAAATTCAAACGGAGGAATGAATAGGTTTTTAGGTGCTGGACCTTTGCGGATACGGCCAGCTGTATCGTAGTGTGAGCCATGGCAAGGGCAGAACCAACCACCGAAATCACCAGCCAAACCAACAGGAACACAGCCAAGATGGGTACAAGAGCCGATCATCACGATCCAGTTCTCTTTGCCTTCACCAGCAGAACGGTTTTCGTTTGTTGCCGGAGCACTTGCATCAATATTCTCGTTCTCAGCGCCCGGATCTTTCAAATCGGTCAAAGCAACAGCTTTTGCCTCTTCAACTTCTTTGTCTGTACGGTTGCGGATGAACACTGGCTTGCCGCGCCATTTCACAGTGATCGCCTGCCCAGGCTCAACACTTGAAACATCTACTTCAATAGACGCCAGAGCGCGGGTAGCAGCATTCGGGTTCATTTGCGAAATGAACGGCCACGCTGCAGCCGCAGCGCCTACTGCGCCAACTGTTCCAGTTGCAAGATAAAGAAAATCCCGACGATTCGGATCTTTTTCGGTTTCTGTTGCGCTCACGGTATCCCGTCCTTTCGCAAATCCAGCATAGGCCCCAGCGGCCCCTGCCCGTATTGATCATATTATTGACAAGAATCCAAGGCAGCACTTTACGCTGCACAGATTCCTGCTCTTTCGCGCTTGTTTATTCCGCCAGAGACCCTTTTGTCCAGCTATTAGAATGTCGCATGGCCAGTTTGTCGCGGATTTTCACAAGGCATTTCATCATACTCACTGTTTTTGCCTGTTTGAAAGCAACAATATTAGAAATTCGCAGGAAATCATCTTAGCAACCACTCGCTTCTTGCGTCTTTATCCGCCCTAGGGCATTGGGAAGCACGAATGCCAAACAACAAACTTGCTGGAAACCAATCTTGGAACCCCCAATCCTCTTTTTGAACGATATTCACCTTACCTTTGGCGGCACGCCGCTGCTGGAAGGCGCTGATCTGCAAATATCGCCTAGAGATCGGATATCGCTGGTGGGCAGAAACGGCTCAGGAAAATCCACCTTGCTCAAGATTGCCGCTGGCATGATAGAACCTGATAAGGGTGAGCGGTTCTTGCAGCCAGGCGTAACCGTTCGCTATTTACCCCAAGAGCCAGATTTGAGCGGCTACAAAACAGTGCTCGAATATGTCGAAGATGGCCTAGGGCCTAGCGATGATCCTTACCGCGCCAGTTATCTGCTAAATGAATTGGGCATGAGCGGTTCTGAAGATCCAAAGAAAATCTCCGGCGGAGAAACCCGCCGCGCAGCTCTGGCAAGAACCTTAGCGCCCGAACCTGATATTTTGTTGCTCGACGAGCCGACCAACCACTTGGACCTGCCCGCTATTGAATGGCTCGAAAGTGAGTTGGGCCAACTGCGCTCGGCCATCGTGCTTATCAGTCACGATCGGCGCTTTCTGACCAATTTGACCAAGCGTACAAATTGGATCGATCGGGGAAGATCAAGACATCTGGATCAGGGCTTTGATGCGTTTGAAGACTGGCGTGATAAAATTCTCGAAGAAGAAGAAGTCGCATCCCACAAGCTTGGCCGAAAAATTGTTCGCGAAGAACATTGGATCACCCATGGCGTATCGGGACGCCGAAAGCGCAACATGCGCCGCGTTCGCGAATTGGCGGATTTAAGAAAAGAGAAAAAGAGCGAAGTGAAAGTCACCGGTGGCGTGAAACTTACTTCCGCTGAAGCCGATACATCTGGCAAATTGGTTGCCAAACTGGATCATGTTTCGAAAAGCTTTGGCGAGAGAGCCATCATATCCGATCTATCAACGATCATCATGCGTGGTGACCGCGTGGGTATCGTTGGCCCAAATGGTGCTGGCAAAACTACTTTGGTCAACATAATTACAGGTGCTCTGGAAGCCGATAGTGGAACCGTGCGCCTAGGCATCGGCCTTGAAAAACTGGTGGTGGATCAAAAGCGCGATATGCTGAAACCCGAATGGTCTTTGAAAGACGCTTTAACCGATGGCGCAGGCGATACCATTGTTATTGGTACTGAGACCAAGCACTTCATGACTTATATGAAGGATTTCCTGTTTTTGCCCGAACAAGCCAAAACCCCAATTCATGCCTTGTCTGGTGGTGAGCGCGGACGGCTGATGTTGGCCCGTGGATTTCGCACCCCTTCAAATTTTCTGATCCTTGATGAGCCGACAAACGATCTGGATTTGGAAACCCTGGATTTGCTTCAGGAGTTTCTGGCTGATTATCAGGGAACTGTTTTGCTCGTCAGCCACGACCGCGACTTTATTGATCGGGTTTGCACCAGCGTTATAGCCACTGATGGCAACGGCGTTTGGCATCAATATGCCGGCGGCTATTCAGATATGGTCGCGCAAAAAGGTTCCGGTGTTCAAAAACGCAAATCAGACGAGATACAAAGCAAGAAGCCAGAAGCAAAGTCACCAGCACCCTCGCCGATAAAAGTCGCTGCAAAAGCTAAATTGAGTTTCAAGCAAGAACACGCTTTAAAGACATTGCCTTTGGAAATCGCCAAGCTGGAAAGCGAAATGGCAAAACTGAAAAAAGCCCTGGAAGACCCAGAGCTTTTTGCCAAGGAACCGGCAAAGTTCCAGAAATATGTATCTGCCCTTGAAGAGCGCCAGAACCTTGCAACCTCAAAAGAGGAAGAATGGTTGGAACTGGAAATGCTAAGGGAAGAAATGGGCGCCTGAGGCAAAACCTGCCTCATGCCGTTATTTATAGAAGTGCAGACTTATCTACGAACTGCTTTAACGTTAGAGGCGCGATAGTTGGAACATTTAAAGCGATTTGACATATTGCCACCACAGATCTCAACGCGGCCATTCCCGGCTTTCTTGCTGTAAATGCCAACATGATATCCGCGCTTGAAACGCAGTACCACAACATCGCCCTTACGAGCAGACGCAAGAGAAACACCCGTTCCAAACTTGGTCCAATTCACTGCTTTGTTGTGACCAGCGACCGGCTTGCCGCCAGCTTTACGAACAGCATAAGCAGTCGCAGCACCACACCAAGGAGTGGTTGATGGATTGATACCCACCATTGACTGAATTGCTTTTCTGTTTTTACGCTCATGCAATCCTTCAACGCGCTTGATAGCCGCTAGTCTGGCAGGATTGGCTTGTGCTTCTGTGATTGTTGAAAATTGTGCTGTAGCAAAAATTGACACAGCAAAAGCAAAGGTCAACGCAAGCTGCGCTGCCTTAAAGGCCCCAAATTTTTTCATATGATTTTTCCGTTAAGGGTAGGCTATGGAGTACCCATCCGACCAAATGCCGACAATACCCTAAATCGTCCTATATTGTTTCGTTACAAAGGTCCCCTATTGGGGAATTGCGCCGCTCGCTCCCAAGGGAAGCAAACTTCCCGTCTCCATTACGCCGCATTGCGGCATAAATACGGAAGAGCGCGTTTAAACAACTCACTTTGTGTTGCCTTTGAAACAAATTAGGTAAACGATTGCGGTAAAGATCGGCTGACCTTATTCGCTATCGACCAAAAAGCCGCCCGTCTGCTTGGCCCACAATCCAGCGTAAAGGCCTTTTTTCTTTAATAACTGCAAATGCGTACCGGATTCAACAATCCTGCCTTGATCAAGCACAATCAAACGATCCATAGCTGAAATGGTCGAGAGCCTGTGCGCAATGGCAATCACAGTTTTTTCTGGCATCAAAGCATCAAGATTATCCTTGATCGCGGATTCAATACCTGAATCAAGCTGCGAAGTCGCCTCATCCATAATCAGAATAGGTGCGTCTCGAAGAAAAATTCGGGCAATCGCAATGCGCTGCCGCTGGCCGCCGGACAATTGAATACCTCGTTCGCCTACCCTCGCCTCATAGCCTTTGCGCCCTTTTGCATCTTCCAGCCCCAAGATAAATTCATGTGCCTTGGCCTTTTTTGAAGCGCCAATGACCTCATCCAAAGAGGCATCAGGCCTGCCATGGGCAATATTTTCAAAAACCGAACGATGAAACATTGCCGTATCTTGCTGCACCATAGAGAAATATGAGCGGAGACTGTCTTGTTGAACTTTCGAAATATCCTGCCCATCAATTCGGATCGCTCCGCCCTCCAACTCAAAGAACCTGAGCAATAAATTCACCAGCGTTGATTTGCCTGCGCCAGATGGACCAACCAGTCCAATTTTCTCGCCCGGTTTAACATCGAGCGACAACCCGTCGAATAACTCTCCGCTTTTTCCATAATTAAAGCGGACGGCATCCATCTCAATTCGCCCGCCCGAAAATACCAAGGGTTTGGCTTGAGGCGTATCCACAATTTCCAGTGGTCGTGCGATCAGATCCATCGAGTTCTGCACGGTTCCGATATTTCGGAAGAATCCATTCAAAATGCCCATCAAACGATTGAGCAACAAACTCAGACGCAACACCAAGGCCAATGAAAACGCCACTTCGCCCAGCGAAATCGTTCCCGCTAACCATAGATCAATAGCTTTCCAGGAAATCACACAAACCATAAAATTGCTCAATACGGAAAGACTCACCCGCACATTCGTCAAGTCACGGGTAAAGAACCGCAAAGCATCATATTGTCCGCGAATGCCTTCTCTAATCCAGTCGTTCTCATGGGACGTGGCGCCATGCAATTTGACGGTTGATATGTTGCTGTAACCATCGACCAAACGCCCTGTGGCGACAGCCCCGGCTTCAGCGGTTTTCTTGCCGTGCGCTCTGACCCGGGGAATGAAAAACCGTGCCAAAATGACAAAGCCCACCAACCAGGCAACAACAAATAATCCAAGGCCAGTGTTTAACGAAAGCAGCAAGCCAAAAGTTGTAAGTGCATAAGCAGAGATGAACCCGATGGTTTGAATGAGAGCGATCATCATATCGCCCAAGGCATGCCCTGATTGGAAAACCTTTTGGGCAATCCGTCCGGCTAAATCATTTTGGAAAAACGAAAGCGATTGACGAATTATATGGCTATGGGCCTGCCAGCGACCAAGTGTAAAAAAATTAGGAACAATGATTTGCTCTTCAATCACCGCGCCAATGGCGACAACCACAATGCGGGCAATGAAAGCTACAAAAACCATGATAAGCAAACTAGGCCCTGCAACCGCCATAAGCTCTGACCAGCCACCGGCTTTCGCTGGCTCAAATGCGGTCAGAATATCAACGATCTCACCCACATAGGTGAATATAAAGGCTTCAATACCAGCATTGATAAAGCCGAATATGAGCATCAACACGAATGCCCATTTCATCTGGCTGACATAGTGCCAGACATAGGCCAAAAACCGCTGAGGCGGTTGGTAATCTGCCCGCGCTGCGAACGGGTCGGCTAGTCCCTCGGCGCGGCTGAACAAACGGTCAAGCAGCCGCATTATTCTGCCGCATCCGCTTTGCTATCAACACCAATAAAGCCACCTGATTGACGAGACCAAAGTTCTGAGTAGAGCCCCTCGCCCTCAACCAATTCTTGGTGAGTACCCGCTTGAATGATTTCACCCTCATTCATCACGATCAGACGATCCATAGAAGCAATTGTGGATAAACGATGGGCAATGGCGATAACCGTTTTACCCTCCATCAATTCAAACAAGCTTTCCTGAATGGCTGCTTCCACTTCCGAGTCGAGGGCAGAAGTAGCTTCGTCCAAAACAAGGATGGGCGCATCTTTCAAGAACACGCGGGAAATCGCTATACGCTGACGCTGACCGCCCGAGAGTTTCACCCCGCGTTCACCAACATGGGCATCAAGCCCTCTGCGTCCTTTTTGATCTTCAAGGCCCTCGATAAAATCCCAAGCCTTTGCGCGTTTGGCAGCTTTGATGATCTGCTCATCGCTGGCATCGGGACTCGAGTAAGCAATATTATCTCTGATCGAACGGTGCAGCAGAGACGTATCCTGCGTCACAACGCCGATATTTGCGCGCAGTGAATCCTGTGTGACTCTGGAAACATCAACACCGTCAACGCGAATGGCACCCTTTTCCAGGTCGTAAAACCGAAGCAGCAAATTGACCAAAGTGGTTTTGCCCGCACCAGAACGTCCTACAAGGCCGATCTTTTCGCCCGGCTTGATGTTTAAACTCAGGCCATCGACCACACGGGTTTCATCCGTACCCTTTTTTCCATAGTTGAAACTGATCTTGTCGAAAACAATATCGCCTTTTGGAACAGAAAGATCACTCGCATCTTTGCCGTCTACGACCTCGCGATGGATGGCCATCATTTTCATGCCGTCATGGATCACACCAATATTCTCGAAAAGTGCTGAAACTTCCCACATGATCCATTGGGACATACCGTTTAGACGCAGCGCTAATGCAACAGCAACCGCTATCGCACCTACAGAGACAACTGCGCCAAGCCATAACCAGATCGACAATCCTGCGATCATAAAAACCACCAGCACATTGTTATAATAGATCATTCCTTGGAACAGGGTCACCAAACGCATTTGCGCGTGCACTGTATCCAAAAATCCGTCCATGCTTTCTTTTGCATAGACCGACTCGCGGCCTGCATGGGAAAACAGTTTCACCGTGTTAATATTTGTATAGCTATCCACAATACGCCCAGTCATCATGGAGCGCGCATCGGCTTGATCCTGACTGACCCGCTTCAGCTTTGGCACGAAATAGGTGATGATAGAAACATAGCAGATGATCCACCAAATCAAAGGCAAGGCAAGCCGATAATCTGACGTTGCGACCATGGCGATCATGGAAGCAAAATAAACCACCACATAGACCAGAATATCCATGACCTTCATCACGGCCTCACGAACAGCAAGCGAGGTCTGCATAACCTTCGTGGCAACACGGCCAGCAAATTCATTGGCAAAGAAGTTCATGCTTTGCTTGAGCAAATAGCGATGCATCTGCCAGCGGGCAATCATCGGATAATTGCCAAGCAATGTCTGATGCACAATCAAAGAATGAAGCAAAGCAATTGCTGGCAAACCTACAAGCAAAAATCCGCCCATCAACCAAAGGCGGCTGCTTTCCCGTTCCAAAAAACCAATCCGCTCGGCATTTGAAAGCCAATCAACGATGGAACCCAGAAAGCCAAACAACAACACTTCACCCGCCGCCATAGCAGCCGTGAGCACAGACATGAATATAAGCCAGCCCGCGACCGGTTTGGAATAATGCCAACAAAACGCAACCAATGTTGAAGGCGGCGCTGTTGGTTCTTCTTCTGGATAGGGCTGAACCCGGGACTCAAAAATTCTAAACATCAAACCTCTTTGCGCCTGTTTTAAGAAGGATTCAAGAAAGCCTTGCGGTTTTGTGAACCAATAATGGTGCTAATTTGGACGTAACGGTCTATCCGATTTGCCAAAATCCCAACAACTCATATAAGCCTTTGGGATGTGATTTCAGCCACCTATGGAACTTATTTATTGCGATGAAACCAGCACTTGCCCTTTACCAACCCGATATTGCCGGAAACACGGGAACTCTAATCCGCTTGTCAGCCTGCATGGGAACAAAGCTTCACATCATTGAGCCAGCAGGGTTTCGCACAGATGACACCAATTTAAAACGCGCTGGCATGGACTATATCGATCTGGCAACCGTTCAGCGCCATGATGATTTTGATCAGTTTCTGGCCTTTGCCAAACAAAAACAGTATCGCGTTATTCTTATGACGACAAAATCTACTAAACCCTACACAGACTTTGAATTCATGCCATCAGACATCATCTTGATGGGCCGCGAATCTTCTGGCGTACCTGACCATGTGCATAAAATCGTGGATGTGTCCCTGACCATCAAAATGGAAGGCAAAGCCAGATCACTCAATCAGGCGATCAGCGCCGCCATGGTATTCGGAGAAGCATTGCGGCAGACAGGACTTTAATCAATTCGCGCTCGGTAATCTGCGCATAGTAAACTCGATGACATCACCGGGCAATTCGCGCCAACTTTCCACCTCGGACCAATAGGCTGCCTTTGGATATTTTTCCAAAAACTCTCGCGCCTTTTTCTGCGCCTCAGAACGAGGCAATGAAAAGCTCACCCGTTTCCAAGTTTGCGCGCCTTTGATTTTTGCTGACTGCAAACGCCGTTGCTGCGTCCAACTGCTATGGCTGGATTTGACTCTCGCCAAGGCATCATCTTGCAACTGCCAGTAGTTCCGGCTTGCATCGCCGTAGCTTGCCGCATCCATTTCGTCAGGATCTACCGCCTGTTGATGATCTTTTGTTTCTTTTCCCACACTCAAAAACTCTCGATGAAAAGACAGCAAACATCAACACATTGCACGGGAAAATTGTCAAGTTTCCAATTGCGGTGCTAAGGCGCTGGACTTTTTCTGGCCACTCCTGTTAAACCAGCAAAACTCCCATAAGATGCAGGCATTCAGATGAGCGAAAATCAACCCAAAATACCACAGGGTCTTCCGGCAGATATCGAAGATAAGAAAAAAGTGGTAGAAGCTTGGTTCCAAACCTTGCGCGATCAAATTTGCACGAAATTCGAAAGCCTCGAAGAAGAACTTACCGGAACTTTTTCTGACCATGCACCCGGCAAATTCGAAGCCACCAAATGGTTACGCAATGAAGGCGCTGGCGGCGGCGGTGTGATGTCCATGATGAATGGCCGTCTTTTTGAAAAAGTCGGCGTTCATACATCAACTGTTTATGGCGAATTCGCTGAAGGTTTTCGCAACCAGATTCCAGGCGCCAAAGAAGATCCGCGCTTTTGGGCTTCCGGCATTTCACTAATTGCCCATCCCTGGAACCCGAATGTTCCGACCGTTCACATGAACACCAGAATGGTTGTGACAACAGGCCAATGGTTTGGCGGCGGCGCTGATCTGACCCCTGTGCTTGATGAGCGCCGTTCGCAGGAAGATCCTGACACCAAACTGTTTCACAAAGCATTACAATTTGTTTGTGATCGCCATGCCGTTGCAGATTATCCGCGTTATAAAAAATGGTGTGATGACTACTTCTTCTTGAAACACCGCAATGAAATGCGCGGCGTTGGCGGCATCTTTTATGACTACCTTCATTCAAGTGATGAGGCTGGCGGCTGGGATGCCGATTTTGCCTATACACAAGATGTCGGCAAGGCGTTTAATGTTGCATATCCTGCAATCGTGAAGAAAAACATGAACCTTGAATGGACAGCGGAGCAGCGCGAAGAACAGCTGGTTCGTCGTGGGCGTTATGTCGAGTTCAACCTGCTTTATGATCGTGGAACGATTTTCGGATTAAAGACCGGCGGCAATGTCGACTCAATTTTATCATCCATGCCACCAACTGTGCGCTGGCCTTAGAGTTTAGCCAACAAATCAGAGCGGGTCATATTAAACCCGCTCTCGACCCAAGTCTTTTCTAGAGCCTTAAGTTTTTTGCCGATTTCCGGCCCAGCAAGCATACCAAGCTGTAATAGGTCTTCGCCCTTGATGGGAAGGCTCGGCCTCTGCCAATGAATAGCGAATTTACAGCGCTCCGCCAATTTGGCAGCCGAGGCTTTTTCGCCATCACCAATCATAATCCGCCGTGCCAATTCCAGTTTATACCGATCAACAACAGCAGCCTGATCTCCAAAATATAGCGTTGCACTAAGTTCTTTTTCTTCTGGCGCTTCATCGGGAGCTTTTGCCAATGCCCAAGCGGTTAATCGGCCACCCTCGGCATTCGACAAACGCAGACAGCGAGCAATATTCGTAACATTTTCCCCGTCAGGGCGAACCATTGCCTGAAGACGCAAAATCGGGTCAGCCTGCCAACCCCATCGTTCTTCGGCAGCCATCAAATGCGGAATCAAATCAATTCCCCATTTTTCACTTTCAGGTAAAATTGCAGTCAAAACGCCCGTGGTTCGCATCCAAAGCAATGCTCTTGAGGGATCAGGCGCACGCAAGAGTTTCCCAAATTCACTCCAGATTCGTTCCGCCGATATTTTCTCCAATCCAGCTTTGAGTTTCGCGCATGCCTTTAGCCCCGATGCATCTGGTCTGCCGGACCCGTACCATCCAAAGAAACGGAAAAACCGCAAGATACGAAGATGATCTTCTGTGATCCGCTCCTCTGCATCGCCAATAAACCGGATAATACGCGGCTCCAAATCTTCGATGCCGTTCAGCGGATCAAATAGAATTCCATGGCGGTCACAATATAGCGCATTAATGGTCAGGTCGCGGCGCTGGGCGTCCATCAACCAATTCGTACCAAAACGAACAACAGCGTGACGCCCATCCGTTTCAATGTCTTCTCGCAAAGTGGTTATTTCATAGGGAACATGATCTGACACTGCCGTGATCGTTCCATGGTCCAAACCGGTGGGAATGTTCTTTATCCCGGCATCGCCCAAGGCCTTGATGGTTTGCTTGGGCAATAAGGTTGTCGATAGATCAACATCACCGACTTCAATGCCCATCAACGCATTACGCACCGCGCCGCCATTTACGCGCACTTCACCGCCAGCAGCTTCCAGCGCGTCAAAAACCGCAATCAGTGATTTGGCCGTAAGCCAGGGAGCGCTTTCAAGTTCAATTTTCAACTGAGATTTGGTCATATTATCATAGCCTCAGCTGCTTTGCTCAAGCGTTCCTGAAATACCTGAATCATTCCCGCTGTTACGCCCCATATATAATGCTCACCAAATGGCATTTCGAGATAATATCGCCGATTACCCTTGAACATACGGCTTGCCATTTTGTGGTTATCCGTATCCATCAAAAACGCTAACGGCACTTCGAAAATATATTCCACTTCTTCGGGGTTAGGCGTCAAAACGGCATGATCCTCAACCAATGCGATCACGGGCGTGATGCGATATCCTGATCCTGTGAAATATTCCGGCATAGCGCCGAGCACTTCAACATGGCGAGCATCAAGACCAATTTCTTCATGGGCTTCGCGCAAGGCTGCAGCCACAGGCGACCCATCTGCCTTATCAATTTTGCCGCCAGCAAAGGCAATCTGACCTGAATGGGAATTGAGATTTTCTGTTCGCTTTGTCAGGATAACAGTCAACTCATCCCTGCGTTTCACAAGTGGAATTAATACGGCGGCGGGTTTCACTGCTTTTTCAAAAACCCAATCGCGAAATTCCGGATTATGGAGAAAATCGCCAAGAGGCTCCTCGCCCTTTTCAAAAAGCCCTTGCATTGCCAATTGCCGGAAATCATCGCCATCAATTTTGGAAAAAAGGCTTTCGCCCTCCAATAGCATCTCTGTATTTTTAAGATTCAAAACGGCTCCGTCCAAACTACCTAAATGCGATGGCGTTTATTATTGGCTCAACTTGTTCAGCTCATCCGAGCGCATAATCGGGAATACCGCACCCTTGCTGCGAACGCCAAACATTTTACGCCCGTCCAGCTCAATTTCTTCACCGTAAGAAATCAATTCATACATCACAGGACGAGCCAGCAACGCTTCAAGGCGTCCGCGCACGGATAAATAAGGTTTGATACCATCATTTTCTTCAGCGGTTACAAATCGCAGGGGATGATCCGGCCCAGCTTCAACCACATCTCCCACATTTGTTCTAAAGGTCAGCACCTGATCATCGCCCTCGCCTTTCGCATTCATTTCAACAGCAATGAAATGCGCGTCTTCAACTTGTATTTTTATCCGCTCAACCGGCGTTACCAAATAGGTTTCCCCGTCTTCATCTTTTCGCAATACCGTTGCAAACAAGTCCACAAGCCTTTGACGACCAATAGGCGTTCCCATGTAAAACCAAGTGCCATCACCTTTGATGACCATGTCCAATTCGCCGCAATAGTCAGGATTCCATTGTTCCACAGGGGCATTGCCGCGTTTTTTGTCTCCAGCACGTTCTATGAGTGCCTGCAACCCGCCCAAACCGCCAGTTTGCGCTTGTTCGGTAACTGTGTTTCTTTTTTCCGCCATTGTTTATGTCCAGATCATTAGGAGCGACATTGCTAACAGTAACGAATTTGTCAGCAACAAAGAATTTGTTTGTATGAAAATAGCCTTCACGCCATGATAAGCAAGGTCTGTCGCTTGCAATGAGCTAGAAGCAGCCTACCATATATGTTGAGAAATCAGATTAATGAGGAACAACCATGACTGCAATTGACCGCACATTGAGCAAAGCTGACGAAAAAGCGGTGATTGCCGAAGCCGAAAAAGCTGTATCTGATATCAAAAAGGCGCGAGTCGAAACCGCAAAGGTCATTTTTGGACAAGAAACCGTGGTTGAGCGAGCCTTGGTAACCTTGTTATCCGGCGGCCACGGTCTGCTTGTTGGCCTCCCCGGCCTTGCCAAAACCAAATTGGTGGAAACGTTGGGTACGGTTCTTGGACTAAATGCTGGCCGCATTCAGTTCACACCAGATTTGATGCCCTCTGATATTCTTGGCTCTGAAATCCTTCAGCAGGAAGAAAACGGAAAGCGTTCTTTTCAGTTTGTAAAAGGTCCGATTTTCACTCAATTGCTAATGGCTGATGAAATCAACCGCGCCAGCCCGCGTACACAGGCAGCGCTTTTGCAGGCCATGCAGGAATATCATGTGACAATCGCTGGCGTTCGAAACGATTTGCCCGCACCCTTTCATGTTTTGGCAACTCAAAACCCGCTGGAACAAGAAGGCACATACCCATTGCCAGAAGCACAGCTTGACCGGTTCTTGATGCAGATCGATGTTCTTTATCCAGAATTGGAGGCTGAGCGGCGTATATTGCTGGAAACGACTGGACAGACCGAAGCCAAAGCAAAAGCAGTGTTAACAGCCAAGCGCCTCCAGGAAATGCAAATGCTGGTTCGCAAAATCCCTGTGGGTGAGAGCGTCATCAATGCTATTTTACATTTGGTGCGCTCGGCTCGACCAGGTGGCTCAACAGATGAAATGAACCAATATATTTCTTGGGGTCCAGGACCACGTGCAAGCCAGTCCTTAATGTTGACCGCAAGAGCCCGCGCTTTGCTCGATGGTCGTCTTGTCCCTTCTGTGGATGATGTTTTAGCTTTGGCTGAGCCTGTCTTGCAGCATCGCATGCAGCTGTCTTTTGCAGCGCGTGCTGAGCGCATCACAGTCCAAGACGTAATCGGCTCCATAAAGAAATCCGTAGGATAGACACTTGGAAAATACGAATTTCCATCGAACGGGATATGCCATATGAGCCCCGCAATTGGGTCACAGGTAAATGCTGACAAAGCCAGCGATGTACTGGTCCGCTCCCGTGCGCGCGCAGCATTAATTCCCGACCTTTTGGTAGAGGCACAGCGCGTTGCAAACAATGTGTTTGCCGGATGGCATGGTCGGCGCAGGCGCGGTATCGGTGAAAATTTCTGGCAATTCCGCCCCTATGTGGAGGGTGAAAACTATGCCGCCATTGATTGGCGCAAGTCGGCCAGAGACGACATTGTCTATGTCCGCGACCGCGAGTGGCAAGCCTCCCACACGGTTTGGCTTTGGGTCGATGAAAGCCCGTCCATGTTGTTTAAATCTGGCGAGGCCGCAGTTTCAAAACAATCCCGCGCTTTGGTCCTTGCTTTGGCGATGGCAGAATTGCTCGCACGTAGCGGCGAGAGAATTGGCTGGTTAGGCGTAACACCACCGATTGTTCATCGCCATGCAGCAGAGCGCTTGGCTGCTGCTTTAATGGTTTCGAAAACTCAATCAACATTTCCCGACACATCTTTGATCAGTGACCATTCAGAAGTGATCCTCATTAGTGATTTTCTGGGTGCTGACGACCAGGAACATGCTCTCGACCCGGCATTTCAAGCGGTAGCAGAAAAACATGTGCGCGGACATTTGGTGCAAATCATTGATCCGGCTGAAGAAGTATTTCCCTATTCTGGCCGTGTTGAGTTTCGGGATCCTGAAACCAAAAGCCAGATCAGTTTTGGTTCAGCCCAATCAATCCGCGCAGACTATCAGGCACTTTTTGCGGCTCATTGCACAGAATTGAGCGAGTTTGCCAAACGCACCGGATGGAGCCATACGCTGCATCATACTGATCAGCTGGCTTCGAAAGCCCTCCAATCTTTGCATGTGGACCTGTCAGCCTCTCCAATGCGCGGGGTCAGATAAATGTTCGGATTACCGCTGGCATTTGCCTCTCCTTGGATTTTATTGGCCCTTTTGACGCTTCCGCTGATCTGGCTGCTTTTGCGCTTGACCCCGCCCAAACCTCAAGATGAAGTTTTCCCACCCTTGGCAATCTTGAGAAAACTGGCAGCAAAAGAAGAAACGCCTGCTCAAAGTCCATGGTGGCTGACCTTACTTCGTTTGTTGATGGCAGGCTTGGTTATCCTTGCCATGGCCGGACCGATTTGGAATCCGCGCGATGCGGTGCTTCAAAAAGAAGGTCCTGTCTTGCTCATAATCGATGATGGATGGGCCAGTGGCAAAATCTGGGATCAGGTGAAACAGATGGCATCCACCATCACAGGTGAAGCCGAAAAATCGAACCGAGTTGTGTCGCTTATGTTGACCACCGATCCGGCGACAGCGTCTGAAAAACCGTTATCATCCAGTGAGGTTAATTCAAAACTGGAAGCTGCCTTCAATCATGCAATCCGCCCAGACCACCAAGGCAGCGCTGCAAAATTAAATGAACTGTTAGCGGCAATCCAGTTTGGCGAGATCGTTTTTCTATCAGATGGTGTTAGCACTGGTGACGCCAGCGAAGGGTTTGTTACTGCCTTAGGCAATTCATCCATTCCTGTAACCATCGCAGAGCCAGAATTGGGTGAACTTGCAATCTTGAACCCAATTGAAAATCAGCCCGGAAAAATGATTGGCACTGTCTCAAGAGCCATTGACACTTCAACCTTGCCTTTGCGCGTTATCGCTTATGATAAAGACGGATTACCCATTGCCAGAGTTTCATCCATCCTGAGTGAAGGCCAAAAATCGGTAGAGTTCAGCTTTGATCAGCCTGTGGAATTGCGCAACCAGATAACCCGCGTTGAAATCGAAAATGCATCAACAGCAGGCGCTGTTCAGTTGTTGGACGAAGGCAATAGACGCAGAATTGTTGGACTAATCTCCGGCCAAAGCTCTGATATTTCCCAACCACTTTTATCGCCGCTCTATTATATAAACCGCGCGCTTTCACCCTTTAGCGATTTACGCATTGCCGACACCTCCAACATTGAAGAAGCGGCAAACGACCTAATCGCGCAAAATGTATCTGTCATCGTAATGGCAGATATTGGAACCATGCCAAACGAGACCGAAAGCAAAATAACAAAATTTGTTGAAGAAGGCGGGTTGGTAATCCGGTTTGCCGGACCACGATTGGCGGCAAATCCAAATGGGCCGCTTCTGCCTGTTGACCTTATTGAAGGGGATCGTTTCATCGGCGGCGCCCTTTCATGGGAAGAGCCAAAGGCAATTGCAGCTTTTGAGCCCGGCTCACCCTTTTTTGGTCTGCCTACCCCGAACGACATCTCCGTATCGCGCCAAGTCTTGGCAGAACAAAACACAGAACTTTCATCAAAAACCTGGGCGCGTCTTGAAGATGGAACCCCTCTGGTAACAGCCGATCAATTGGGTGCAGGATGGATCGTTCTTTTTCATGTAAACTCCGATAATAATTGGTCCAATCTACCTCTATCGGGAAGTTTTGTGGATATGCTCAGACTGACGGTAAACCTGTCCCGCTCAACCAATACCGCTACTTCTGGCGATACGGCGCTGAGGCTTCCGGCAATGGAAATACTGGATGGCACCGGCGCATTGACCCCTCCTCCAGCACAGGTCAAGCCGCTGGTTATAGAAGCAGGACTGTGGCCTGTTCCAACTTTGGAAACGCCTCCTGGCCTTTATGGAACTGCAGATGGGTTTGTTGCGTTAAACCTCATTCGTGAGAAAGAGGAAATTAATCCACTAGATACCCAAGAGCTATCAAGCACATTGACAAAAGCACAATATCAAGGCGGCGCAAGCTTTGCATTTACCCCTTGGCTCCTTGGCGCTGCGACGCTTCTGTTTTTGTTGGATTGCATTGCCGTACTTTGGTTCGCGGGCATGTTAGGTAAATTCCGCTTTGCGGGGGCCACGGCCGCATTGGTGTTGGCAGCTGGCCTAATTGCTTCCCAATCGACCTTTGCCCCCACAGCCTTTGCTCAATCAAAGACCAATGAGTCCGTTGATTTTTCCGCAGCGCTGACCACACGTTTTGCCTATGTCAAAACAGGTTCATCACAAACCGACAATGTAAGCGCAGCAGGGCTATTGGGTCTGACGCGGTTTATCGGATCCCGCACGGCCCTTGAACCGGGTGATCCCATTGGCGTTGACATCGCAAATGATGAATTGGCTTTTTATCCGTTTTTATACTGGCCAATTGATCTAGATGCCCCAGTTCCCGACGAAGAAACGATGGCGCGTGTTGATGCTTATATGAAACAAGGTGGCAGCATTTTATTTGATACGAAGGACCAGATAAACAGCGCCCTTGGCAGCGGTTCTTCGACCAATGGAAATGCTAAACTTCGCGAAATTCTTGCCTCGCTCGATATACCTCCGCTGGAGCCAGTGCCTTCGGATCATGTGCTTACAAAATCGTTTTTCCTGTTGGATAGTTTCCCGGGTCGCTACCAAGGCGGTGATTTATGGGTCGAGCAAACCGGCCGCATTGAAGAACTTGTAGACCGTCCGGCTAGATCAGGCGACGGTGTTTCGACCATCATGATCACCAGCAACGATTTTGCAGGCGCTTGGGCTATCGATAATCAGAACCGTTCCCTATTTGCCACAATTCCAGCTTCCACCGGCCAGCGCGAATACGCCTTTAGAGTAGGCGTAAATATCGTCATGTATACCATCACCGGTAATTATAAAGCAGATCAGGTTCATATACCTGCCTTGCTTGAAAGGCTGGGCCAGTAGTCATGGAATACAATTTCGCCTTTGATCCGCAAATACCGATTTGGCAAATCGCCACTATCCTTGGATTGGTTGCGCTTCCTGTGCTTTACGGATTGGTAAAACAGGTTCGGGGATCAATTCTACGTTTTATCGCATTTGCAGCTTTGGCTCTGGCTTTATTCAATCCTTCTCTATTGGTGGAAGATCGTGACCCGTTAAAAAGTGTGGTGGCCGTTGTAACGGACAATACGGCCAGCCAAAAAATTGCCGGACGCGCAGAGCAAACGGAAACAGCACGATTAGCTTTACTCAAAAACCTAGCCGCTCTTAACAATGTGGAAGTTCGTGAGATTTCCGCAAATGACCAGATTTCAACAACGACTGATGTTTCTTCAGCCCTATTTTCGGCGCTAAAATCCGGATTGAAAGACATTCCTCAGGAACGTTTAGGTGGCGCAATTTTAATCACCGACGGCCAAGTCCATGACATTCCTGAGAAACTCTCAGAGCTTGGAATCAGGGCGCCCATTCATGCATTGATTACAGGCAAGGAAAACGAAAAAGACCGTCAAATTGTTATTACCGATGCCCCACGATATGGCGTGGTTGGTGAGCCCTACGACATCACCTATGAAGTAAAAGAACAAGGCTTCGACACAGAACAGCCTGTAGCTGTATCGATTTATCTCGATGGTGAACTGATCACCGTCGAAGAAGTTCTACCTGGTGAACCATATATATTCTCTGACACAGTCAGCCACGGCGGACGCAATGTGATTGAACTTCGTGTCGAGGCGAGCCCTGAAGAACTGACCGAAACCAATAATCGCGTCTTCACAAACCTCAACGGCATTCGTGAAAATCTTCGGGTATTGCTTGTCTCTGGCGAGCCCCATGCCGGTGAACGCACTTGGCGGAATTTGCTGAAATCAGATGCCAGTGTCGATCTGGTTCACTTTACCATTCTGCGTCCGCCTGAAAAACAGGACGGAACACCGATCAGCCAATTGTCTTTGATCGCGTTCCCAACGCGCGAGCTATTTGTCGAGAAAATCGATGAGTTCGATTTGATCATATTTGATCGCTATTCCCGCCGGGGCGTTTTGCCAATTTTATATTTTGAAAATATTGCACGATATGTGCGCGATGGCGGCGCTGTCTTGCTTGCCGCAGGTCCAGAGTTTTCAAACGAAGGCAGCATCGCTGATACACCGCTCAACAATGTAATCCCAGCTCTTCCCGACGGAAATTTGCGGGAGGTTCCGTTTAAACCTTTGATCTCAGATACCGGTGCAAAACACCCCGTCACCAAAGGCCTTGATAATGGCAAAAGCGAAGACCCGGACTGGAGCCGCTGGTTCCGTTCAGTTGGCGTCCAAGAGCCAGACGGTGATATAGTGATGCAAGGCGGTGACCAAGAGCCTCTTTTAGTCTTAAACCGCTACGACGAAGGGCGTGTAGCCCTATTATTGTCTGACCATGCCTGGCTATGGGCTCGCGGCTTTGAAGGCGGCGGCCCACATGTGCAACTGTTGCGCAGAATGGTCCACTGGCTTATGAAAGAACCTGAACTGGAAGAGGAACGGCTGACAGCAGAAACAGATGGCAATTTCCTTGTGATCAATCGCCAAACCTTGGGCGAGCAACCTGACGATGTGGATGTCACGAAGCCAGACGGGACTGATGTTGCGGTCGCATTAACGCCAAATGGCGCTGGCCTATTTACGGGCCAGATTGAGGCTCCTGAGATAGGTTTATATCAAGCTAAAAACGGCGATCTGACATCATTGGTTCACATGGGGCCACCTAATCCGCGTGAATTCAGCGAAGTATTAAGCAGCACATCAAAACTGGAACCCATCATTGAAGCCTCTCGCGGATCTATTCAGCGGGTTTCAGAAGCCGGGGACGCAATACCGCGTTTGCTCGAGATCCGCCCAGGTGCGACAGCTAGGGGTAATGGCTGGATTGGCATTGAAAGCACAGGCGCTACTGTGTTGAATGGCATAAACCGTATCCCGCTCTTTACGGGTCTCTTGGGTTTGGCACTACTCTTGATGGCAATGGCTGGCATGTGGACACGCGAGGGGCGATAAGTCCCCTCTCCGCAAGATAACTAAATCTTTCCAAAATACCGTTTGGTTTCACCGCGATACTCGTCCGTGATCCCTTCGAAAAACTCACAGCCCAAGATACGTTGTGGATCGGCAGGGCCAGGAAAAGTGATTTGGCCATGGGGAATTCTTTCAAACCCGAAGCCACGATAATAAGCGTAGTCTCCAACCAATACGACAAAACGATGACCATGACTAAATGCATCCCACAGGGCACGGTTCATCAATTCGCGGCCAATTCCCAGATTGCTGAAGGATGGCGAAATCATCAACGGCCCCAGAACAAGCGCCCGTTTATCCCCAATCAGAATATGGGTCATACGCACGGATCCCGCAATACCGCCCCTGCATTCTGCAACAAAACACAAGCCCGTATCGGGAGCTACACCCTCGCGAAGACGGAAGGAGGCACGCGAAAACCGTCCGGGGCCAAAGGTCTTGGCCCCAAGCGTTTCCACATCAGCTAAATCATCAGCTGTTTCGTGACGTATCAAAATATCCGTAAAAGTGTGTTGGGTGTTCATGATTCAAGCCTGAATATATTCTTGGAGGTACTGGCTTGAAAGTTTGGAATCCCAGATCAATCAGCCGACGTCAAACAACCCCATGCCCATCAGCATGGAAAGTCATTCAATTTCTTCGTCGGTTAAAAAAACACATATCTGCCTCATCTGTAGGGGGGTAGCGCTATCACGGTCCATAAAATCCGTCCAGTTGAAATATTATGAAGCCCACTCAGAAAAATTTTGAACGCATCGTTCACAAAGCAAATGGTTTACCAGCCGCTCTAAATCCCTATGTTAGCAAGAACACAATAAGGAGTTTGAACATGGGTTTATTGATTGACGGCGTTTGGCATGACCAGTGGTATGATACCAAGGAGACCGGCGGCGCCTTCAAAAGAACGGATGCGAAATTTCGAAATTGGGTGACGGCTGACGGATCAGCTGGCCCAACAGGTGATGGCGGATTTAAAGCTGAGTCAGGCCGTTATCATCTATATGTTTCATATGCCTGTCCTTGGGCCCATCGTACCTTGATGTTCCGTAACCTAAAAAAAATTGAAGACATGATTTCAGTTTCCGTCGTCGATTGGTTCATGGGAAAAGAAGGATGGGAATTTTCCGAGCGTGATGGAGCAATCCCCGACCCAATTCATAACGCAAGCCGGATGCATCAAATCTACACTTCTGCTGTTCCAGATTTTTCAGGTCGAGTGACCGTTCCGGTTTTGTGGGACAAGCAAAAGAATACGATTGTCTCAAACGAATCGTCAGAGATTATCCGAATGTTTAATTCAGCATTTGACGAGATAGGTGCAACCAAAGGTGACTATTATCCAGAAACCTTGCGAGTTGAAATTGACCCCATCAATGACCGGATTTATAACACCGTAAACAACGGCGTTTACAAATGCGGATTTGCTACAAAATCAGAACCTTATGAAGAAGCCTTCGATGCATTGTTTGAAACTTTGGATGTGATGGAAGAACGGCTTGGCAAAACACGTTATCTGGTTGGTAACGAAATAACTGAGGCAGATATCCGATTTTTTGCAACACTGGTTCGCTTTGATGCGGTCTATGTCGGGCACTTTAAATGCAATCGTCAGCGGATCGAGGACTACCCAAATCTTTCAAACTACACCCGCGATATTTTCCAAATCCCTGGCATCAAAGATACGGTCCACATGGGACACATCAAGAACCATTATTACCAGAGCCATGAGACCATCAATCCAACTCGGATCACACCAAAGGGACCCCATCTGGGTTTTGAACGCCCCCATGATCGCGCAAAATTCTCTTAGCATAGGATTGAATTAATATATAATTTCAATGGCTTATTGAATAATTCTGACTCTGATTCAAGACTTTAACTAGGAAGAAAACACTCACCAGTAAGGGGAATGTGGTGCTTTGCCTGATAATTCATCAAGCCTTGCCCTAGTGCCCGTTGTCGTATCCTCAGGAAGCGCATTGAGCGGGAAAAATCCGATTTCAGCAATCTCTCTATTGGGAGTGAATGGCTTGGTCACCTCCCATTCCTCGCACTTGTAAACGGCCACATGATCGCGCTTTGAGGCCTTCCAATTTGCATGCATGGATAGGAGTTTCAAATCCCCTATGACTTGGACATTGGTCTCTTGGATCAGTTCTTTGATGGCGGCATCACAAGTTGTCTCACCGCGCTCAACACCTCCCCCAGGAAGATGCCACCCCGACACATAGGTATGGCGAACCAGTAAAACTTCGTTCTCTTTTGTACATACAATAACACGCACGCCCAGGGTCATCGGTCTCGATATCAGGAACCAAAGATGAAACAATCGATGTCTAATTTTTTGCATGTTGGGCCTACTTTATTTTATCTTCGCCAAGCAGCGCCAATGAGGAGTATAACAAAGACACTTGCTTGCCAACTTCCTCTCATCTAGAGCCTATATATGTTTCGTCTCGCTCACATTTCAGACATCCATCTTGGTCCGCTGCCAAAGGTAAAGCGCCGCGAATTATTTTCAAAACGCATCACAGGCTATGTGAATTTCAGGCGTAATCGATCAAGCGCATTGCATCCTGAAATTACCGAAAATCTTGTCGCCTATTTAAAAACCCTCGACCCGGATCATACCGCCATTACGGGTGACCTGATCAATTTGGGCCTCCCTGCCGAAATCGAAACAGCAAAAAAATGGTTAGAATTATTAGGGGAACCGCGAGACCATACGGTCGTATTGGGAAACCATGATGCCTATGTTCGAGGCGCTCGTGACAAGGCCATGTGCGCTTGGCAAAACTGGATCATCGGCGACAACAACAAACTAGTATCAAGCGAAAAAGACTATCCGGTTCTACGGCGGCGTGGAGACATTTCGATTATTGCCTGTAATTCAGCACGGGCGTCTGCACCCTTTTTGGCGACTGGATATTTCAAATCCAAACAAGCCGAGAAACTTTTGGAGCTGCTGAATGAAGAGCGCGGAGCAGGTCAATGTTGCGTCGTTCTTATCCATCATCCCCCTCAGAAAAATGCCACACACCGCCATAAACGGCTATTGGGTTCCAAACGCTTTAGAGTGGTAATTGCACAAGCAGGTGCCGATCTTATCCTTCATGGCCATACCCATTTAGCCACAACAGCGTTTATTGAAGGGCCCGACAAAAAAGTGCCAGTCATCTGTGTGCCAGCTGCTTTTCAGTGGCCAGGCCATCACAAACCGCCATCAGGCATCAATCTGTTTGAAATAAACCGGAAGAACGACAACTGGCGCATCACACTGGAACGTCATGGCTTGTCCGAACAATCACCGACCCAGTTTCAATTGCTTGAAAGCACTGTTCTTTAGTAAGGAAAGCCTCAGCGATAAACGCAAAAATGTTTGAAAGTGTTACAATACCGAGTTCAGAAAACTTGGTATATCACCATACCAAGCCCAAAGCACCATGGCTGCAGCGCCCAATAGGACACCGAAGAACATCCACAGGATGACACCCCAAAAATCGCTTTTGCCTGTAGGAGCAGCGGCATTTTCGGATGTTGCTGCTTCATCTTCGGAGAAATCATAGTTTGCCATGGCAACCCAATCACCTTCGATCATACGCTCGCGCTCAAGCATCCGCTCTGCAACATAATGGGTAACAATACGTGCCATTTTCGCACGATCATCAGATTCACCGAGCATTTGGCGGCCCATACGGGTATCTTTCACAAATTCATAGACTCGGCGATCACGGCCCATGCGCACGAAAGACGTCATATCGATCCAAAGACGGGCATTTTCGCCATTAGTCAGCGCGAATTCGAATTGATCATTGTCATCAGGCAAATCTTTGAAGACAGGCTGCAAATCCTGCGCCAGCAATTCCAAGCGTGCATGGCTGGCCTGTTTCATATCCACAACGACATCATAGCGCGAAGCTTGATCATCGCGAACACGCTCCATTGCTTCAGCTAAATCACTGACTTTACGCTCTATTTGTTTTGCATCAAATTCAATTTCAGACATGCGCCCTCCAAGCTGGCACCCCCAATCGGCGGCCAACAATGGTTAATAATACCTTAATATAGACCATTTGACGGTTAAATACAGCATTTAAGTGCAATTCACCGATTGCCCTTCAAACCGGACTTTTCCAATGCTTCAACAAGATTGTTTATCAGATCTTGAGGAAAATGTCGGTTTTGAAAATTTCCACGCGGGTCAGCTGCAAATTTTGGATAACGCTCGCGAAGCGAACGAACAAGAAAAGCCGAGCGATGGCGATTACCCAGACGATAGGCCAGCACGGCATTGAGCATTGAGCATTGAGCATTGAATAAAGCAGGCTGCGTTTTGACAATCCCATAGGAATGATCGCTTCATTTGCTTCTTCAAACCGCTCTTCCATCAACAAAGCGATGGCGAAATAAAAATCCCACCATGATGGGTGGCGCGTGCTTGCACCGATGGCATTTTTGAAAATTGGTATTGCTTTGGCATATTCACCAGAAAGCACCAACCCATACCCATAAGAAGCCGCAACGCTCGTATCATTCGGGTTTAATTCATTGGCTCTGGCAAACCATTCCGACATGAATGAAAAGGCCCCCTGCCAAGAATATACAAACCCAACTTCTCTTGCTGCTCGTGCGCTCAACGGATCTAAATCACCACCCTTCAAGGCTGTGTTCAGCGCCAAACGCATAGCTTCTTCCGGCTCATCTGGCAGATCGGAATAGTCGTAAGACTTTCCAGCGGCTTCTGCGATCAACCCGCCATAAGTTGCTAAAATCAGTCCGGAAACACCTTCCTGTTCACTCAATGCTTTTGTGCATTCATAAGCAATCTTGTGTGTGTTCCGATTACTCAACCCATAATAGGTTCGCACCTTGCCCAAGCAATCCATGACGGGGTTGGTGTCACCTTTGGCAATGATATCCGCATATATGCTCCCCTCCTGCGAGGCGACATTTGTTAATTTCTGCGCAACAAGTCGAGTGTTTTCGGGCTAGTCCCAGATATCAATGGGGTATTCTTCAGCTCGCATAACCTTGTTTTCGGCAAGGCTGAGCAATTCAACCAAAATAATTGGATTACCGGCAGCAGAATTGTTCCCGGTTTTCGTAAGTTTCAAACTATATTCAAGATCACCCAGAAGTGGATCGGTTTTTCTGAACAGGTTGTTCCTGCTCTATAAGTGGGATTCGACCTTTGTTATGCTGCCACCGGGATTAGTTTCAGCGCGTTGAAGTAAACCTGATCGGGTGTGTGCCCGTCAAGCGATGAGTGGAGACGTTTGGTGTTGTAGAAGGTGATGTATTTGCCGATTTCTCTCCTTGCTTGCGGTACATTTTCATAAGCCCTTAGATAGACCTCCTCGTATTTAATGGTTCGCCAGAACCGTTCAACAAAGACATTGTCGCGCCAGGCACCCTTACCATCCATAGATATTTTGATACCGGCTTCCGTCAGCATTTTGATGAAGGCAATAGACGTGAACTGCGATCCTTGATCTGTATTGAAGATGTCAGCTTGCCATGTTTGACCATGGCGTCTTCAACCGCTTCGATGCAGAAAGCCGTTTCCAATGTAATAGACAATCGCCACGACAGAACTCGGCGAGTGTACCAGTCGACCACAGCTGCCAGATAGACATAGCCCCGGGCCATGGGAATGTATGTGATAACTATTGCCCAAACCTGGTTGGGGCGGGTAACCGGTAACTCGCGCAACAGGTAGGGATAGATCTTGTGACCAGGTGCGGGCTTCGAAGTGTTTGGGCGGCGGTAGATAGACTCAATCCCCATGCGCTTCATGAGATTGCGCACTTTGACACGACCAATCTTATTGCCTTCCCCGATCAGCAATCCTTGCAACATACGACTTCCCGCAAACGGATAATCCAGATGCAATTCATCGATACGTTGCATCAGGGCCAGATCAACTTCAGATGCTGGCCGTGGCAAATAATAGACGGTACCCCGGCTCATACCCAAGGCTCTGGCTTGCCGGGTAAGTGACAATGTGTGGGAACGGTCAATCATTCTTTGCGCTCAACAATCCCGCCTTGGTGAGCGCTCCTTCTAAAAAATCATTCTCCAAGGTCAGTTCACCAATCTTGGCATGTAGGGTTTTTACATCAACCTGCGGGTCTTCCTTCACCGCCTTGCCGGGCTGATCAAAAACACCAACCGCTCCTTCGAGAAGTTGATCACGCCACTGTTTGATCTGGTTGGGGTGGACATCGTATTGTCGGGCAAGATCACCCAATGTCTGTTCGCCACGAATGGCGGCAAGTGCTACCTTCGATTTGAAAGCGGATGTGTGATTGCGACGAGGACGTCGGGCCATGAGAGTTCTCCTGTGTTCGGCACATCGTGCCAGATACAGGTCGAAATTCCACTTATATCAGCTGTTCAAAACTCCCGAGCCACTTCTCCCCACTGCCCGCGCCTTCTATCCAAAACACTAAGAGGTCGCGTCTGTAATGTAGTGATTGTGTCAAATGCCGACAGTCCTGAATTCAGTCTATCAGCAAAAGCCACCAACCCCTGATCTTCAACATCAGTAATAACTTGAACCACAGGCAGTTGCGATGCACTGGCGCGAACATCTTGAATGGCATCTTTGCGATCAACAGTTACCCTATTCCACAGTCAGTATGGGATATCAGTAATAAATAAAGCAACCAATCCAAGAGCCAAGATGGCAAGAAACATGAGTGCTATTTTACGGATAGAAAACCCACTTCTTCGTATCGATGGGGCTAGCTCCTGTTTAGCAACAGACGGTTCCCCGGACGAGATATCTTCAACTGCCACGCTTAATTCGTCTTTATTTTCTTTCGCAATAGATGAAGCCCCATCGGCATAGGCAGGCACATGCCGTCCTGTCGGTATGGAGATTACAATGGGCTCATCTTTGCCTTCTTATGCATAATAGTTGGAAAGCAATTCCCGCAGCCGCCCTGCATGAACACGAACCAGCGGGTCAGTGGCAGGATCAAAGTCAGCGCCTTTGCCAAAAACATCCATTGCAATAGAGAAGCCCTTGATGCCATCGCGTTTGCCCGCAAGGTCTTAGTTGACCAGGTATTCCAGTAAATCGCGCGCACGTTCGGAGCGCTCAAAAGCCCTGCTCTTGATAGCCCTGTCCAATGCCAATAAAATGTCAGCTGAATTGAACGCGCTGTTCAATTTAGTTTCCTCTAATACGCTAAGACCCCATCCCTACACGCTGGGAATACTATCGACATATGAAACTAAATCATCCCACGTAAAGACTGAATGCAACAAATCAAATTTGTCAGATTGTTGAGAAACGAGACTTCATAACTCTCGAAACGTTTTATTTTGCCACGCAGTCGGCGAAATATTGCATAACGCCGTCTTCGCCGACTTCATGAACCAAACCGTGAATATCAGTCTCAAATCCCGGGCATTCCCGTTCGAATTCGCGGTTGAATTTGAGATATTGAACGATCTTCGCATTGAACACTTCGCCTGGAATCAATAACGGAATACCTGGAGGATAAGGTGTTACCAAGCTTGTCGTTATGCGCCCTTCAAGATCATCAATGGCAACGCGTTCTGTTGTTCGACGTGCGATATGGGCAAATGCGTCAGAAGGTTTCATCGCCGGTTGAAGTTCGCTCAAATACATATCCGTTGATAAAATCGCCACATCATATTTTGCGTAAAGTTGATGCACATGCTGACAAAGATCACGCAACCCCATTTTTTCATAACGCGGCTGTTTTTTACAAAATTCCGGCATGACACGCCACAAGGGCTGATTACCGTCATAGGCATCTTTAAACTGCTGTAACTCGGTTAAAAGTGTATTCCAACGGCCTTTGGTGATGCCGATGGTAAACAGAATAAAGAAACTGTAGAGGCCCGTTTTCTCGACCACCACTCCGTATTCAGTCAGATATTTTGTAACAATCGACGCCGGGATACCACTCTCTTCAAAACGCCCATCAAGATTAAGACCGGGCGTAACAATCGTCGCTTTGATCGGATCAAGCATGTTGAAACCCGGGGCCATATCACCAAAGCCATGCCACGAATCTTCACCATCTGATTTCTGAACACCATCAGCATCCGTGCGTTTTAGAACCCAATCTTTGGCGTCTCCAACGCCTTCTTCAACCAATACCTCAGGACCCCAAACCTGAAACCACCAATCATCATCGCCATATTCAGCGTCAACTTTGCGCATAGCGCGTCTAAAATCCAAAGCCTCGGCAATGCTCTCTTCAACAAGCGCGGTGCCACCGGGAGGTTCCATCATCGCAGCCGCCACATCACAGCTGGCAATAATACTATATTGTGGACTGGTGCTCGTATGCATCAGATAAGCTTCGTTAAACAGATGGCGGTCCAGTTTTGTGTCCTGGGAATCTTGAACAAGTACATGGCTGGCCTGACTGATACCAGCCAATAGTTTATGGATGGATTGGGTCGCAAAAGTCACAGAGTGACGCGGACGCTCACGTTTTTTACCCATGGAGTGGAAATTTCCGTAAAATGGGTGAAACGCAGCATGGGGCAACCAAGCCTCATCAAAATGTAAATTCTCCACATAACCATCAAGCTGATCCTTGATCGTTTCTGTGTTGTAGAGAACGCCATCATAGGTCGACTGCGTCAGAGTCATAATACGAGGCTTGACCGTATCTGCATCCACATCGGCCAGCAAAGGATTTGCCCTAATCTTTTCTTTGATCGAAGCAACATCGAACTCGCTCTGGGGTATCGGGCCAATAATGCCGTAATGATTGCGGGTTGGCTTCAAGAAAACCGGCACCGCGCCTGTCATGATAATACTGTGCAAAATCGATTTGTGGCAGTTTCGATCAACCACCACCACATCGTCCGGTGCAACTGTATGATGCCATACCATCTTGTTTGAAGTAGATGTTCCATTGGTGACGAAGTAACAGTGGTCCGCATTGAAAATACGCGCTGCATTTCGCTCAGAAGCGCCAATCGCGCCATTATGGTCGAGCAGCTGACCCAGCTCTTCAACCGCGTTGCACACATCTGCGCGCAACATGTTCTCACCATAAAACTGGTGATACATTTGCCCGATTGGGCTTTTCAAAAACGCAACCCCACCCGAATGGCCCGGGCAATGCCACGAGTAAGAACTGTCTTCTGCGTATTCGAGCAATGCCTTGAAGAACGGCGGCTTGATACTTTCCAAATAGCCTTTTGCTTCCCGGATAATATGTTTGGCGATAAACTCAGGCGTATCTTCAAACATATGAATGAAGCCATGTAACTCGCGCAGAATGTCATTCGGCAAATGTCGGCTGGTGATGGTTTCCCCATAAACATAAATCGGTACATCAGGATTTTTCCAACGCACCTCTTCAATGAAGTTCCGCAAATTCACCACAACCGGATCAACTTCCGGACCAGCGCTAAATTCCTCGTCATCAATCGAAAGGAGGAAAGCACTGGCACGCGATTGCTGCTGGGCAAATTGCGACAGGTCGCCATAACTGGTAACCCCAACAACCTCGAACCCCTCTTTGGTGATCGCGTCTGAAAGCGCGCGTATTCCTATGCCCGAAGAGTTATCAGAGCGAAAATCTTCATCGATAATAAAGATTGGAAAACGGAACTTCATAAAACTCTCCTGAAGAAAACGAGACGGGTTTTCGGAAAATGATTGTCTGCCGAAATCTATGCGGATGGCCCAAGCAATCTGTTACTCATTAGGCTATAGCAAATTTCAGAACTTAACACAGACATTTCATCGCAATTAAAGCGAAATGCCGCGACAATTATTGGCGCGGCATTTCAAAGGATTTTGCAGTGCGTAACTGGCACTCTAGGCAAGATATCGGTTGGTCGCAGAAATCAACGCTTCTAGAGAGGCAGCAACAATATTGGTGTTAATGCCAACGCCAAATATCTTCTTTCCTTCAATCTCGACTTCCATGTAACAAATGGCTGCCGCGTTAGACCCCTGTTTCAACGAGTGCTCGGAGTAATCCATAACGCTCATCGATATGCCCAGATATTTCGAAAGGGCATCGGTAAACCCGTCAATCGGTCCCGTACCAGCTCCTTCAATCATCAAAACTTTACCATTGTCAGTAATTTCACCATGCATCAGCCTCGAAGCCTTGTCTTTCGGGTTCGACGTAGTGGTGTGATCAACAAATTTCAAACGGGCATTCGGTTGATCCACATAGGCCTTCAAAAACTCTTGATGGATCCGATCCGGCGAAAGCTCCGTGCCTTCCGCGTCAGTAATATCCTGAATGACACCGCGATATTCCACCTGCAGATTACGCGGCAGGTTCATGCCGAAATCTTCTTGCAAAATATAGGCGATACCACCTTTGCCCGATTGCGAGTTAATGCGGATAATCGCCTCATAGCTGCGCCCCACATCCTGCGGATCAATCGGCAGATATGGCACTTCCCAGTCCGGCTTGTTCGCCTGACGAATGGCCTTCATGCCCTTATTGATCGCGTCCTGATGCGAGCCGGAAAACGCCGTATAAACCAATTCACCCACATAAGGATGACGCTCAGGAATTTTCAGCTGGTTGCAATATTCATAGACCTTTTTCATGCGCTCAATGTCCGAACAGTCGAGCTCAGGATCAACACCTTGAGTGAACATATTCAGCGCCAAGGTGACCAGATCGACATTGCCTGTGCGCTCGCCATTGCCGAACAAAGTTCCTTCCACACGGTCCGCCCCAGCCATTAAGCCAAGCTCGGTGGCAGCAATGCCCGTCCCGCGGTCATTATGGGGATGCAAAGACAAAATGATATTCTCGCGATTATCCAGATTGCGGCTCATCCATTCGATCTGATCCGCATGCACATTGGGCGTCGACATCTCCACCGTGGCAGGCAAGTTCAAAATCAATTTGTTATCAGGCGTTGGCCGCATGATTTCTGAAATCGCATTGCAAACCTCAAGCGAGAAATCCAGTTCCGTTCCCGTAAAACTTTCTGGCGAATATTCAAACCGATATCCTCCACCTGCGTCCTCAGCCATATCGCGGATCATCTTCGCCGCATCCATGGCAATCTGCTTGATCTGCTTGCGGTCCATGCCAAACACAACACGCCGCTGTAGTTCAGACGTGGAATTATAAAAATGCACGATGGGCTTATTCGCGCCTTCAAGAGCCTCAAACGTTCTCTTGATCAATTCAGGCCGACACTGCACCAGCACTTGAAGCGACACATCATCAGGCACTTTACCCTTTTCAACGCACCAGCGGGCAAAATCAAAATCCGTTTGTGAAGCCGAAGGAAAGCCGATCTCGATCTCTTTAAAACCCATATGCAAAAGCAGATTAAACATCCGCTCTTTGCGGTCCTGCCCCATCGGGTCAATAAGCGCCTGATTGCCATCGCGCAGATCAACCGAACACCAGATCGGCGCTTTGTCGATGGTTTTACCCGGCCATTGGCGGTCCGGCAAATCGACAGGCTGATAGGGATGATATTTGATCCCTGCCTGTTTCATGGTCATTTTTTCAATCGAATTATTGGTCATAGTTTCAAGCCCTTGGCTTTACGGATACATTTCTGCTGTCCGTATATACTCATAATGTAAGGATGGAAAAGGGGGCGGGCGACATTTGCCGATCTAGTCGATCGCCGGACGCCCTCTTGTCAATGAGCCCGACGATCGCCGCTAAGGAGTAGCGCGAGTGACAATAGCTTTGAAGATGCAAGCATCATGGAGCGGGCAACAGCGTTCATAGCTTCAGTATGTAAGGAAAACGAAAAAAGGGCAAGAGGGGAATCTGGGTCAGATTAGAGGCACAAAAAGGTTATGCCGTCCCTATTCTTTGCCAGTGTCAGCATCAAATATCAGTTTATATTTGTCCCTCAAACGCTCAAACATTAGACGCTCTCTGGGAGCAACACTTTGATTATCTGAAATAACTAAAGTGGCATATTGAATAGCCCCGCGTTTCCTGTGCCTGTCACAGTGGTGACGGCGCTGAGAAAATATTTCAAAAACTTATCCCCGCCCAAAAACACAATGTAACCTTGACCTGTTTCTGCCGCACGAAACATGGGTCATGACGATGGATCATTGTGCAGGATACGGTGTCTCCTTCAAGTCCTGAACGTAGGGTCTTGAGCGGGAGGAGCTGATAAGGAGCTGCCAGTCGTTTACTACGTAGCGATAGTCGATTGTTGTTCGACTTTAAGACTACAGATGCCAGATTACTGAACCATCTGTTTTCGGAAAGCAGCGAATTTCAGCACCAAAGGATAATCCTCACGGATGACCAATCGCCGACGGGGTGCAGTCAAAGCATCTTATAAAAATCAACAGTATGGTGTTTTGTTTGCGCCCTGTTTTCGTGTCTCTCATACCGCTGGTGTATCGCGCCGAGTGAATACATAAGCTCGTCCACACATGTCATGGTCGGAGAAGCGCAGTGCAAATCCGACGATCCATACCGTTATCCATCTGCACCCACCGAATACTGAAACATCACAGAATGGATCCTCGGGTCAGGCCCAAGGATGACTAACTTCAAGTACGCACTCGCCCTCTCAGCATCTTGCTTCGCAAATATCTGCCGCGCATCGATGGCGCTTCGCTTGTCTTGCCCAAAATCACGTTATAACTAAGCATGGAAAAACTCAGCCATACCAATAAGCTGCAACGCGCATCAAAGGAGACACCCCAATGACCAAACTGATCACAAACCGTCGGGCGCTTCTTGTTGCAACAGGAGCCATTATGGGATCGGGCGTTTCTGGCCTTGTCTTGCCTGCACGCGCCAATACTTTGGCCCCTACGCCGACAATGCGCGGTGGCGCTAATAATTATCTGCCCAATGCTCCGATAGTCAAGAAAATCGGTGGGGGCGGTTTCTGGATGACGGGAACCGTTCGGCGCGCTGGTGATGGTATGCCGCTTGCAGGACAACGTATTCAAATATGGGCTCACACTACCGAGGGCCATGAGCGTGATCCCCATAGCCATGGCGCAACACTGACCGACGAAAACGGCGTGTTTCGCTTAGAAATGCCGCAGAGCGTGCCTGCCTTTGGTCAGGCACATGGTCATCTGGCTTGCGAAAACAAGGGCTTTGAAAGCGTGTTTCTGCGTCCGGTTATGGCTAGTCCAAGCGACACCACTTTGAGCGCAGACTTCGTGCTTCAACCGGCCTGATGTGATGGAGCAAAAAGGCTCGGTCAGAGCGAGGAGCGCATTCATTTGGCTAGCGCTCTTGCTTGCCATTGCAATCCCCATCGGCGCAGCGGCCGCAAGCCCCCTTCTCGCCTGGCGCGATCCGATTTATATTATCGCTGGGTTCGCTGGCATTCTCGCACTAGCGCTTTTGTTGCTCCAACCCTTGTTGGCAGGACGGTTATTGCCGGGCATGTCGCCTTTAAAAAATCGCCTTATACATCGCTGGGTCGGCCTATTCTTGGTCGTCTCTGTGGTTGTTCACGTGGGAGGGTTATGGATCACCAGCCCTCCCGATGTGATCCACGCGTTGAAATTCGCCTCCCCAACACCGTTTTCCATTTGGGGAGTTCTTGCCATGTGGGCTCTTTTTGCCACAGCGCTTCTGGCTGCATTTCGTCGCCGCCTTAAATTGCGCCCTAGCACATGGCGGTTAGCCCATAGCGCACTGGCTTTGCTCATAGTTTCTGGAACAATTATCCACGCTTTGCTCATAGAGGGTACAATGGAGACATTCACAAAAGCAGTCCTACGCACACTGGTTGCGATTGTTACGCTGAAAGTAGTTTATGCAATTTGGCGAAAGGAAAGGCGCCTGCGTTAAAGCGCCTCTCACTTTAGTTTTTCGGATGAGCGCCCTTACGCCTCGGCATATGGGTCACGACATTTTCGATCATCCGCATCCCCGCATCCCCGCCAAGGGTCATGATGGACTCAGGGTGAAACTGAACGGCGGCTATGCCCCGCGCCTCATCTTCAATGCCCATGATGATGCCATCTGTAGTTTGCGCCGTGATCTCGAAACCTTTCGGCAATCGCCCTGGGTCAGCAAAGATGGAATGATAACGCCCGACAGTGATTTCCTTGCCAAGGCCAGAAAACACCGTGCCCGCTTTGATGATTTTAATGCGCGATGGCTTGCCATGCATTGGAATAGCCAATTGCCGAAGATTACCGCCATAGGCCTCCGTCAATGCTTGAAGCCCGAGACATACGCCGAAGACAGGAAGTCCCCTATCTGCGATCTTCTTGATGCTGTTTTTACAGTCAAAATCCTCAGGTTTGCCCGGCCCTGGCGACAAGACAACAAGATCGGGATTGTGTTTATCCAGCGCGTTGTCGGTCAGAGGCGAACGCACAGTGGTTACCGTCGCACCCGTCTGGCGGAAATAATTCGCCAGCGTATGGACAAAACTATCCTCGTGATCAACCAGCAGAATATGAACGCCCTCGCCCACTTTGGCCGTTTCGCGCGCACCTGATGCTGAATTATATTTCCCCGCATCGCGCACCGCTGATAACATCGCAGAGGCTTTTAATTCCGTTTCATTTTCTTCTTCAACAGGATCTGAATCAAACAACAAAGTAGCGCCAGCGCGAACCTCGGCAAAACCGTCTTTCAACCGAACCGTACGAAGGGTCAAACCCGTGTTCATATCACCGTTAAACTGCAGAACGCCGACGGCACCGCCATACCAAGCCCGTGCGCTTTTCTCGGTCTCTTCGATATAGCGCATGGCCCAAAGCTTAGGCGCGCCCGTTACCGTAACAGCCCAAGCATGGGACAAAAATGCGTCAAAGGCATCCATCCCATCGCGTAACCGGCCTTCAATATGATCAACCGTGTGAATAAGTTTGGAATACATTTCGATTTGGCGGCGGCCAATGACACGTACGCTACCCGGCTCGCAGACGCGGGATTTATCGTTCCGGTCGACATCCGAACACATCGTCAACTCAGACTCGTCTTTCTTGGAATTGAGCAATTTGAGAATTTGTTCCGAATCTTCGATCGCATCATTACCGCGCCGGATAGTTCCAGAAATCGGACACGTTTCCACCCGCCGTCCAGTAACCCGCACATACATTTCTGGCGAAGCACCAATCAGATATTCATTAGCCCCCAAATTGATGAAAAACGAATAAGGCGATGGATTGATGGTTTTTAACTTGCGCGAAATGTCAGACGGCTGGCTTTCACATTTTTCATAAAATGTTTGGCCTGGCACTACCTCAAACAAATCTCCCCGTTTGAATTTCTCTTTGGCCCGCTCGACATTCTTCGCATATTCACCTTTTTGATGATCGCCCTTTGGTGGCGTAATTTCTGAGGCAACAAACAATGCATCTGGAGTTTCGCGCGATAGCCCATCGGTTGATTGGCCATCAACAGAATATTCATAACGGTCATGCCAAGCGATAGCCTGATGGTGATCAACCACCAAAATTTCATCCGGCAAAAACAGCACAACATCGCGGTGATCGTCAGGCCGTTTCAAATGTTGTTCAATTTGCTCGAACTGAAAGGCCACATCATAGCCAAAAGCACCAAACAGACCAAGATTTGGGTCAGCTTCGCTTCGAAACAGATCAACAATAGCCCGCACGACCGAGAACACTGTTGGTGCGCGCGAGCGATATTCTTCTGACTCGATCTGCCCTGCTTGTTTTACGGTTAAATCGAAACCATCATCGCGTCTGGAAAAATGCTCCACATGATCATGGCTTTCCAAAACACGCTTGATAGCCGGCAACAAAACTTTGCCCCGCTCATTAAAGGCAAACACTTTTACATGCCTCCCATTTGCTTCAAGACCCAATGGCGGGTCCACAATGGCAGTATCCCAGCGTGTGTAACGACCCGGATATTCATAATTGGAAGAGAGCACAGCACCGCGACGCTGATTGACCCGATCAATCATTTCGCTGATCGCGTTTTCATATTCTGCAGGAATACTGGTGCGCTTTACTGTGATCCCGCCTTGGGTTTTGTATTCTATCGGTTCCGATACCATTGCCATTCCGTTCTTTGATGCCTGAAGCTTTGTGCACAAATCCATTCAGCCAAAGAAAAAGCCGCCTGGAGAGTTCCAGCGGCTTTATTACATTTACACAAACGTGACGATGTACAAGGCCGCCTCAGCGTACCCAGCACCACCAATTGTTTGCAGTTTTGTTTAACATGAATAGGAAACTAGCGGACAAAATTGTTTCGCGCAATACAAAGATTGAGTGACATTAAAAGAAGACTCGGACCGGGCGGATTGGTCCGAGCCTTCCATTAAGTTAACCTGGCTTCAACTGGGACGCTGACCGCCAGGAACACGCTGCGTTGAGGAATTAGCAGGGGGTTCAACGCATCGTGTCCCTTTAGCCACGGAGATTTTAAACAATCATTCCGTACTGTAATTCTATAAATAATACTATAGGTTGTATTTTTAAATAATATGTTAATAATCAAAATCAAACCAAAGGTATTTTTATATCATATTAAAACAATGGTTTAGAAGAAAACGGCGGTCCAAAATGCTTCTTTTCCGCAGAATGACCCCATGAAAGAATACAAAACACAACCTAAAGACGAAACACTTTGCTCCATATGCCAACTGATTGCCTTGCTATAGTCTGGCAATGACGCTTGAATGAAAAAATCGAATGGGAGTATAAAATGAAATTTGAAGGCGGGTGTTATTGCGGTGATATACGGTATGAAGTTACCAGCGAGCCAAAGGTAAAATCACAGTGCCATTGTAGAGAATACCAATATATTTCTGGCGGTGGCCCTAACTATTATATGCTGATTGCCGCTGAGGGTTTCAAATACACCAAAAGGGAACCAAACACCTTTACGCGAAAAGATTTGGAAAAGCCGGTTACCAGACAATTTTGTGGAACATGCGCAACGCCAATAGCGACCAGAATACCTGGGTTTGACATGGTTATTCTAAAAGCAGGTTCGTTAGATGATCCGTCCTTATTTGGAAAGTCAGGGTCGGCGATCTATACCTGCGACGCACAACCCTTTCACCATATACCCGATGATATTCCTTCTTTCGACAAAGTGCCGAAGCGCTGAACCTTATCTATCGAGAACGTCACGCATCTCAACCAAATTCGAGCGCACCCTCAGCAAATCAAAACCAATCGATTCCATGTGGGATTTGACAATACTCGATGCGCTGCCATTCACAACAATGAAGGGACGCGTCTTCAGTGCATCGTCAAGTTGACCAAGGGTTCGGGTCCATAAAGTATTTATGTTTCGCTGCTGAAACACCTCACGGAAGTCACTTTGCATAGCCGACAAAATCCCGTGATAGCCGTAAAGCTGCCCATAGGCGAACCAGAAACGGTCATCAGCACGGCGGTCAAAACCAAGAAAACCAGCTTCTTCCATTCGCCGCTGTAGTATCTCGGATGTTGATCCAATATCAGCAGTTACCCGGTCAAGAAATTGTAAAAGATTGTCAGCACGCACATCAAAATCAGCCTCACAGTTGATTAGCTCGTCATTAAAAGCCAACAGCTCTTTACGAGCCTCTTTCAAACGAGCCGTTGTGGAGGGCTGGAAGAAAGGCGGAGTAAGCGTCATCACCCAAGCATCTTCACGGTAATTGGCAGACTCGCGCGCTTGCTGCAGGTTTTGGTTGATGGAGGATGTTCCCCTCACACGGCCCAGGCGGTCAACCAGTTCCACAGCAGTACGTCGCACTGATTGGTTGATACCCAGCTGAAATGCTGCCTTGTTGTCGAAGAAAGGAGTATCCTTCCAATCTACAACAAAGAAAAATCCCATTTTGTGAAACGGATTTGATGGCACCCAAACATCGTTCACAACATTGCGTTCAATCAAATCTGCGGTTACCTGGACCATGGCAGAGGGCGCGCATTTACCTTCTCCATCTGACTCACCGGCGGCTTTATAGTTTTGGGTAAAATCGTATTTGGAAGAATATTGAGGATCGGTATTTCCCCAAAATTGGGTGATATAAAAGAGGTAAAGATAGCCAAACGCAAGGAACAATAAAATCAGGAATACGGGAATTTTGATAAACCAGCCTTTTCCGCGCAACCAGTTACGAAACGTCACAAATGGCCAAATAAGCCAGGCAATCACTTTACCGATTGCCCGTCCGATCCAATAAAACATACCCGAAAAAAAATCGAAGACCGGATCAAGCATTAGTATTTTCCTTACCCATATAATTTGGCTCTCAAGCCGCTTTTGTCTTTTAGATAGGCATCGCGAAGAGAACCCACAACATATTCACGATAGTTTTCCGGCCAATCCCCATAGCTTTTGTAAAATCCCTGCTTGTTGAACACAAACAGCGTCAGGAAATCGAACCGCAAATATTCCGATATCAACCGATTGGTCAGCCACAAATCTTCATGTTTGGGGTTAGCGCGCGAAATCAAAAACCGATGGGCCGGGCGAACTTCATCCAGATCAATATTAGACCAATTATGGGACTTCTTGCGAACAAATTCAAGCAATGGCAAGGCGCCATCCCGCTCGATTGTTTTCGCATTTTTACGAACCCAATTATCAAGGATCTGGTTTGAAAGCTTCGAAAGATCAAGTTCCGGCTCCCGCTCGACAATCATCCCGATCACCAGCATTCTCGCCCGTTGCTCTAACAGACCTGAAGTCTCAATCCATGACCCGCGCGGCGGATCCACCCTGCCGGTTTCCAACAAGAACCGGTAAACCAGATTGTGATCATTGATATCAATATAGGAAACTTCCCATGGCCGAGACTTGCGAAAACCCTTCGTGGCCGGATCCGCGATTACAGTAACCTGTTTTTTGTCGTTGAACACATAGACACCGCCGAAATGGGCCGTCCAAAATGCATTATGCCGAAACACCACTTCTTTGGGCATCAATTCATTGGTACTGATATCGCCCGTTACCCGAACCACATCCACCATCTTTTGCAGCATATCATCATCGCGCCATGCGTCCGGCTCTTTAAGCAATTTATCGATCATCAATTGCAGCTCGGCAGTCTTGCCCAACAAATCAGAGGAAGTGGAGAGTTTGAATTCTACTTGCGATATTGAGAGCAAGTCTTCAAGCGAACTGACCTGCAATACGCTATCTTCAATCTCGCCAAACAAGACATCTTTGATGGTGATGGCAAAAATCTCTCTGGTGTTCTTGTTAAAGAAATCCAACATCAGTTCTTCAGTATTCGAGAACTTTGTATGAACGACGGGTAAGTCTGCCTGCTCTGGCGTGAGAATGATGAAACGACGATTAACGCCATTGGGGTCAAGATATTCCTGATCATTCAATTCATTGGCCACTTCCGGCGAAAAGCCCGTCATATCAATCGAGAAGCTATCCAGCTTCACTGGCTTAAGCCCGAAGCCTTTGAGCGCCTTATTATAGCGTTCAACCAGATACGGCTCATCAACCGTGAGCAAATTGCCAAAGATCAGTTTATTTTCAAGAAGGCGTTTCACCCTATGCCCCCCAATGGCCGTCAGCTTTCATCTTTGCAATCCGGTCAATTGCCTTTTCGCGCTGGCGCTCGCGGCGGATGATTTCATCCACGGCGGCATTGTCCGCTTTGTCCGTATAGCGGAATTCTGAATCCGCATAACGGTTGATTTCCTGCATCACCATATCAAGCGTAAACGGTCCACGCAGTTCTTCAATCATTCCCTTTTTTTCATCGTAAGGACGATGCATGAAGGTCTCTGGCTTTTCAAACCACTCATCCGGCAGATCAATATCCATCGCGCGCATTTTGATTGCATCCGTGATGTTCTTGATGGCACGGCCGGTAAAACGCGGCTCAGCCTCCTTGATCATGTGCAGATATGTTCCCACATCCGCCATCGATTTCAGTTTACCATTCGCTTTGTTGAAGCGATCATACACTGCAAATAGCCCCTCTTCCTGTGGTTTTGCGTGCTGATCATAGGCAACTGAAACTGCCTTTTCGATGATCTGTGCTTCAAAGAGCGTATGATCGCCAAGAGGAATATTGTGGTTCTTGCCAGCCAGCAGGGCGAAGATATCGATATAATCATCGCGCGTTTGCGGGCCGTCAACTAGCCATCTGGCCCCTGCCCTTTGGCGCAGTGCATCATCCACATTTTCCGGATAGTTCGAGAACATGCCGAAGGAGCAATTGCCCCGCACAACCGTTGTCGCGCCAGCAAAACTCTCCATCAAAACCGCAGTCACCTCCTGCTGGCCCGCAGAGGCGCGATCATCGGATCGCTTGGCGGCAACCTGATCGATATCATCCACGGTGCCAAAGCCGATTGTCCGCGGGTTCAAAACATTATTGACGAACTGCTTGCAGTTCTGCCCTGACTTGCCCTGATAAGAGGAAATCTGGTCAACACCGAAATTCTCATAATGAAAGCCATAGCCTGCGGTCTGGCAATAATCATTGATCATACCAGCAATCATCTGGATAAGAATTGTCTTACCCGTACCCGGCGCACCGTCACCGATAAACGTAAAGACAAAACCGCCCAACTCCACAAACGGATTTAGCTGACGATCAAAATCATAGGCCATCAACATCTTGGCTTGCTTCATCGCTTGATACTTGGCGATGTGGTTGCCGATAATCTCGTTTGGCTTTTTGAAGGTCATCACCAATGGCTTGGTCTTAGCGCCGGGAACATCGTCAAAACCGTTTAACTCAAACCCATCACTATCCAATTTCAAATGGGTATTCTCAAAGGCCGCAAGACCTGTAAATCGCGACTTACGAGACAACAAATCTGTCAGGCATTGTTCAGATGCCTCGCGAATGCGCGTCAGCAAAACACTATCATCTGCTGACGATAACGCTGCTGCTTCGAGGCAAGCAACCATCCCTTTCAGCGCATCTTGCGGTGTTGAAAAATCAAAGCTTGGCGGCTCAACATCAGATGCTGGCTCACCGGCCGCCTCAACCATTTGTTTCACATAGGCAGCCGCCGTAAACGCCGCCACATAGCTGGAAGCTTCAAGCATGGCCCGATAACGCTCCGCTTCTTCCCCTTGCAAAGGAGCCGAGGCATTCTTACCGCGCAGGGCATCTAGGCCCGTTTGCTTGGCATAAATATCAGCAACTGCCAGCGCCACTGCAATTGCCCGCCGCGTTTTGTACAAGACTCCATGCTGGGCAACGGACAACATATTGTCACCAGCAGTAATCGCCCGAAGCGTGGCTTCTAGTTCCACCGAGCGCGAAGATTTTGCTCCGGATGTCGAAACCGTCTGCACGAACCGTCGCCGCTTTCCGGCAATCTCCGTCTTGCTCTTTGAACTCGCCGCTTCAATTACGGTTGTCTTGGTCACAAGGCTTTGAGCCGTCGCCAAATGTTTTTGAATGTCTTCTTCACGAAGGGTGGTTAGTGCTGCATCCATTGCCATTATCCTAATCTATATAAATCACTCAAAATTCCGCAAAACCTGCTTGCCGGAAATCACATGGCGTTTGTAATCTTCGAAAATCTTGTCTGCCTCACCTGAAGCAAAAAGCGCCTGATAGGCTTCATGGGGCACGAGGGCATGACGTTCATAGGCCGACACGCCCATACGCGCTGCGTCCAGATCATTCGTGTTGATATGAAATTCTTCACGAGCCGGATCACCGCCCCAAAGGCCCCATTTGGCAGGCTTTTCATGAACAGAGAAAATCTCTTGTAGTGTCCATGTCAAAAGCCAGCGGTTCTCTTCCTTTCGGACCTTTTGCAAAATTTTGTCAACATTTGCCCCATTATCCGTAATGTCCGCATGGTAAAACGGGCCAAGCACAAAGCGGCGTAATTGTTTGGGATGCAAGTGGTCAAAGTCATGATCAAGGCTGGTTGCGATGGTCGATAGGGTCAGCGAGTACGAAGAGTTCTTATCGCAAAAGGTATCAAACTGGTTGGCCAAGGCAGGGTTTAAAAGTCCATCCACAGGGAGAGGAATATCAACGGATTTGTTAAGCTTTCCGTTCTTGTCCACCAGTGTCTTGATCAGGTCTTCAGACGAATCTTCAATCGCCGCCATGTAAACCAAAGGCAAATTGGCAGAGCCGTCAAAATAGCCCCAATGGACGATATAGTAAGGCCGTTTGGTATTTGGATTGACCGATACGCGAACGGTCTTTGGCAAGACTAGTGGTGAAAAATGCTCGCCATCCTGAACCGTTTGCAAATAGCGTCGCTCCGCCATCGTTTGCTGCAACGCTTTGGGGAACGCCTTTTTGTGAAGAATATAATTTACCATTTCACGGCGAATTTCTTCCTCGCTTTGAAACGCCGCTAAACGATCTTTTGCGCCTTTGCGGTCATTTTCCAAATCCAGAACATTTTGAAACGCTGGAAAACCGCTTTCCGATTGGGAGACCCGAAACTTGTCAGCAAAGGAAAGGCGATGCTGCCAGCTATCAAAAGAACCGCGTAAACGGCCGAGATAAGAAGCAACCACCGCGCCTACCAACTCATGCTGATAGAGCGGCGAATCCTCCTCGCCCAGATAGGTGTTCAATCCATCCAACGCATCCGAAATGGCAGAAAAATATCGCTCAACGGGTGCGGTTTTGGATTTTACAGGCATAGGGTCTCAAACCAATCGCTAACACGAGAATTAGTCATCCTCGGGCTTGTCCCGAGGAAACTGTACCATTTATGTGTGTTTATCGCTGGATCCTCGGGACAAGCCCGAGGATGACTAACTACTGCCATCGCGCATTGCCCTTTAAAAGCCAGCTTCCTAGCTCGATGATTTCAGGTAATCGGCTGAATTGTGTTTACGCAAAACCTCATCAAAACGGCGGGCAAAGGCATCATCCGCCAACTGCTTACGACGCTGAATGTCTTTGGTTGAAAGCATGTTCTTCTCATGCATTTCCAAAAGATCGCCGATATGAGACTGAGCCGCAGCGCCGATGCCAGCCATGGTTTCTTCCGCTGCCGTATCAACCTTGTTGCCAAGCGTGTTGATCTTGTGGGCAACATCTTGCTGGGCTGCAGTTTTCAACGAGTCTTCCAACGCCTTATACAAAACAACGCGCTGCTCCGTATCAATCTCTAACTTGTTGATCAGTGTTTGTTGGGCGGCAATCTGGTTGTTGAGCGAATCGACAAATGTCTGGAACATAGATGTATACCGCTCAAGCGTCTGGCTCTCAGCCAAAAGCTCCTGCTCTTTCGCCTGTTGTTGGTTATATTCGGTTGCCATCGCCGAGCGTTCGCCTTCAAGCTTTGTGCGCGCCTTTTGATCTGTTGAAGCCGAAATCTTGTTTTCAAGATCCAGCAAAAGCGGGTTCAGCTCTTCAATCCGGCTCTGGGTCGTTTCCAAATTGGTCATGGTAACATTGCGCCGCTCAAGCACCTTTTTGAGGGAGGTTTCAGAGGCTGAATAACGGCTCTCCAAAGCGCCCTTTTGCGACTTCAAAATGCCGATGATTTTATCAGACTTGGACAGAAGCTCTTGAAGATTGCCAGCCAGCGACATATTGCGAACACGCTCTGAACGCATGCGTTGCATACGCTGTTTGGAAAAGATGCCTATGAATTTTTCCATGGCCGTATAGCTTTTCATGGTCTCGAATTCAGCGCCAAAAACATTGGTCGCATCTTCAAGGCCGATGATCAGATCAGCAATATTGCCTTCCATCACCCCTTGTTGGCGCAACACGTCCTCAATACGCGAATTTTCGATATCAAAATCGCTCTCGCCGATTGTCTCGGACTTAGCGAGTTTTTCAAGCAAAATGCCGCTTTGATCGAGTTTGGTACGCATTTCTTCAACGGTTTGACGTGTCTTTTCAATCTCGGCGTCAAATTTCTGCAAATTAGCCATATAAAACTTCCTCCAAAAATTTACCGCCAAACAGATCTTGCGCGGTTAAGAACTTGCGAACCCATAAATCATTTTAGGTAACATAAGAGTTAAGGTGACGTTTTTGAAGCTACAATCGTTTAAAAACAAAAGAGTTCAGTTCTTATCACTCAAAACGGCTGTTATTGCGAAGCTAAACAAAGAAAATACTGAGGCGATGTAAGCCATAAAGCTGAAATACCAGAATTTGCCCGCCAGCATATCTTCAGCATAAGAGGCTGCAAATGTTTCTTTTGAAACCGATGTAAAAAGATAAAGCCCGAATGCCAAAACAGCAAAAACCAATGTTGTAATGATCAAACGGCGTTTATTACCATGAACAAAGGCGTGCAGAGCAAGGCTAATAACCGCCCCAATCCCCATACCGATCCAGTTTACTTTCGAAGACCAAAACGGATGGCTGAGAAAGCTGGTCCACACATCAAAATGTTCAATAAGAAACAAAGTGCTGGCGGCGAATACCAAACTAATAAGCGCAAGTGAGGAGGGAAAACGCATGTCGATAACCTTATTTACTATGGCATTAATCTAACACTCAGATCAGCCTGTTAAATATCACAACTCAATCGCTTTCCCGTGAGGCGTTCGAGCCGCAGCAGCCAGCCATTCATCATCCCGTTTTTTTCGGGTATCCGCATCGGCGATACCTTTTGCTTCCATCATATCTTCCAACGTCGCCATCCACACCTGATAATAGGTCAACGGCTCGCCTGCATTGGTGTTCACTTCTAGCGCAGCACCAAAACGATCAGCCCATTGCGGCCAAGTAAACAGACCTTGTTCATTAAGATGAACCGCCATAGCAAGGGCCCGAGCTTCCCAGGGCTCAGCAAATACCGCTTCCCCACATTCGCGTGGAATAGAGCTGATTGTATCAAGGGCAATTTGAGATGCGGTTCTATCCATGATGCAAATAGGGCTCCCAGCAATCAACCGTCACTTTATGAGTCCCGGCTCCAAACAAGTCCTCTGCTGAAAACTCAACGGTATAAAGCCATTGAGGGTTTTCGCCCTCTCCGTTTGCATTGCTATCAGGAAATACATGCGCCCCATTGATATGGATTATGGTTCCCGTCTTTCCCCGTGCATATCTTGGCAAGCGCGTATGGCCTTTGGGATCCATGACAGAAGTCACGACCACATCCCCTATTGTGAATTTTGGTGCAGAGCTTACTTCCCGATCTGTAGGCCCGCCCTTTAAGAGACCTGCTGCGATAGCGGTTTTATCTGGTATCGGGCGTTTGGGCGTTACGGCTGGAGTAAGCATTTTTCCGCAAGCAAGTTCATCTTCGCTAACCATTTTCCGCTCAAGCATCAACTGTTCCAACCCAGCCAACCAGATTTGATAATAGCTTGAACTCAAATATTGAACCGGCGGCAAGCTTTCCCGTTTAAACCGCGAAGCATCAATATTCCACATGCCCGTGAAACCCATGCCGACCGTTAAAGCCATTGCCTTCTTTTCCCACTCACCATGGAAAATCGGCTCGTCCGTTTCAGGATTGATAGGGCCATAACACTGCATGCCGCCCATATCATGCGGGCCGTTCATGACAATGTGTCCAGATTTAACGCCAAACCTGTCCCGATCATCGAGTCGCGCGTCACAAGTTTAGCCAAGTCCTCTTCGCTCCATCCTTCGGTGCCAGCTGGGCGCTCGGGGATAACCAGATATCGCATTTCTGCCGTTGAATCCCATACTTTGATGGTTTTGCCTTTTCGCAATTTTAACCCGAATTCAGCAAGTACTGCTTCTGGTTCTATAACAGCGCGTGAGCGATAAGGCACGGACTTGTACCAGACAGGAGGCAAACCCAGCACTGACCACGGATAACAAGAGCAAAGCGTGCAAACGACCATATTATGGGTTTCATCCGTATTTTCGACAACCCGCATATGCTCGCCCTGACGGCCTGAAAAACCCAACTCACTAATTGCAGCGGTAGCATCTTTGCGAAGGCGATCCAGATAAGCGCTATCAGTCCAAGCTTTAGCGACCACTTGCGCGCCATTCCTTGGCCCCACACGAAATTCATAAGTTTCAACAATTTCATCTAGGGCTTCGGACTTCACATAGCCTTTTTCAACCAGCAAAGATTCCAAAGTACGAACCTTCAGATCCATTTCATCCAAATGAGAATGATCGTGATGTTCATCTTGGCTATGATCATGCGCCATGCTTGCCCAAATCCTAATCAATTGTTTTGACGGTGAATTCTAAACTACGCAAAGCATATTTACCTCACCCAATAATGGCAATCTGCATTCCTTCGTAAAAGCAATTTTTTGAAAGGATAAATTTCAAAGGGCATCACCTGAAAGCTCTGCTACTCTCCTTTAAAGCCTACCATATCTTCCGATGGCCAGCGTCCAGTTTCTTCTTCAAAATGGCGCCTGCACAGGGAAACATAGCGGTCATTGCCGCCAATCACTACCTGTTCCCCATCGCGGACAACTTTACCATCTGGCCCAAGTCTCACGACCATAGTGGCGCGTTTTCCACACCGACAGATCGTGCGCACTTCCCGCATCTCATCGCAAATTGCCAGCAATGCCTTGGAGCCTTCAAACAACTCACCCTGAAAATCAGTACGAAGGCCATAACACATGACTGGAACACCTAAACGATCAGCGCCCCTCGCCAATTGCCAAACTTGGTCTTTGCTGAGAAACTGCGCCTCATCCACAAAAACGCAATGGAGCCTCTCATGGAGCAAATGATCGCCGATCTCAACGTAGAGATCTGTATCCTTGCTAAAGGTTCGCGCCTCGGCAGTCAGGCCAATTCTCGACCCAATATTCCCCGCCCCAGCGCGATCATCAAATCTGGCCGTATATAACAGCGTATTCATCCCACGTTCGCGGTAATTGTAAGATGCCTGCAACAACAAAGTAGATTTGCCAGCATTCATCGTCGCGTAATGAAAATAGAGTTTTGCCATCGCATTTCCCAAAATGAAGGTAGAGGAAAACCGCATCATCATCAAAACCGCAACTGTTTTGGCGTTTTCTCCACAGACAAACAAACTAGGGTCTGTACTCAATTGGGAGATCAATTTTGCGCTTGATAAACGGTAAAAATCCTAGGAAACGCTCGCAAAGCATGGTTTATCCCATGGTTAAGAGCGTTGACGCAGTAGTTTTTCCGTTTAGCAGCGCCGCAAGCGGTGTGGCCAATTTGATCGTCAGCATTGTTGTAAACCCTTGAAAACCGAAAGGTTTCCTGCGACTTTACGCCTAACTGTCAAACAAATTGTCTTCCACAAAATCGACCTCCCAATTGAGTGCAGACCCTAGTTAGTTATGATGAAAAACAAGTTTCTCGTTAGCCCAAATCCGGACAACCCTGCCCTGTCCACCCAAATTGCGGGTATTGATCATAACGGCCAACCTGTAACCACTGATGTTGTTACAGAACGCCCTTTGACGCTTTATCTCAATGCTCAGGAAGTAGTCACCATGATGACCATCGGGGACCAGCCTGATCTTCTGGCGTTGGGATATTTGGTCAACCAAAATATGCTCAAAATTGGCGATGAAGTAACAGCCGTTGATTATGACGAAGACCTTGGTGTTGTTGTTGTTAGAACCGGACACAAAACCAATTTTGAAGAAAAAATGAAAAAGAAAGTACGCACCTCCGGCTGCGCTCAAGGCACAATCTTTGGCGATGTCATTGATGCTTTTGAAACCATCAAATTACCAAGCAACACAAAACTCAAAACATCATGGCTTTATGAACTGACGAAAGCCATCAACACCGAACCAAGTCTTTATCTCAAAGCTGGAGCAATTCATGGCTGCGTCCTATGCGAAGGCGAGCAGCCATTGGTTTATATGGAAGATGTTGGTCGTCACAACGCAGTTGATAAGGTCGCTGGCTGGATGTTCCAAAACAAAATCGATCCATCAAACAAGATGTTTTACACCACTGGCCGTCTCACCTCGGAGATGGTCATCAAGACGGTAATGATGGGCATTCCGATTTTGGTTTCCCGTTCAGGCTTTACCGCTTGGGGCGTGGAACTGGCCAAACAAGCAAATCTGACCCTTATCGGCCGAGCCAGAGGCAAGCGGTTTGTCGCCTTGGCAGGGCTGGACCGTATCGAATTTGATATCGATCCTTCCTCAATTCCAGATGAAGACAAAAAGTCAGGACGCAAAGGAAAATCGTCCGATGACTGATCAAGACGAACACGGTAAAACGCTCGGCGTTATTCTGGCTGGTGGATTGTCAAGGCGTATGGAAGGGCCTGAAAAGAGCCTTATGACGCTAGATGGTAAACCGCTTATCTCGCGCGCATATGAGCGTCTAAAAGTACAAATAGGCGAAATCATCATCAACGCCAATGGCGACGGGACACGCTTTGAATTTATGGGAAAACCTGTTCAGGCAGATACGGTTGAAGGCTTTGCCGGGCCATTGGCTGGCGTTCTTGCGGGAATGATTTGGGCAAAAGCAAATAGACAAGACTGCCAGCGGGTGATTTCAATTCCTGCTGACACACCCTTTTTTCCGACAGATTTGGTTGAGCGGTTTGAAGCAGAACTGAGAGGCTTGCCGGAAGAAGAACAGGATCAAGCGATCTGCCTTGCTTATAGCGACGGCAATCGCCATCCGGTATTTGGCTCATGGCCCATTGCATTGGCTGAAGAATTAGAAAATTTTCTGGTTAAAGAGAACGAACGGAAGGTGATGCTTTTTGTTCAACGCTTTACATTGATCAAAGTTGATTTCCCCATGCATATTGCCAACGACGAAACTTTGGATCCATTTTTTAACATCAATACCCAAGCCGATTTAAAGCGTGCTGAGCAAATCATCGAGACCAATCCACTATGAATGACAAGCCAATTATCTTCGGAGTTACTGGATGGAAAAATTCCGGTAAAACCACAATGGTTGCAGCTCTGGTCAGCGAGTTCTCAGCACGTGGATTGAAGGTGTCCACCATTAAACATGCTCATCATAGTTTTGATATCGACCATGAAGGAACCGACTCGTGGCAACATCGCAAAGCTGGCGCTGGCGAAGTTGCATTGGTTTCTAAAAATCGTTGGGCCCTGATGCATGAGCTGAAAGACGAGGATGAACCTCCACTATCAGAAATTCTGAACAAACTCTCTCCGTGCGACCTTATCCTTATTGAGGGGTTCAAACGCGAAGGCCATTCTAAGATTGAGTTGATAAGAAAAGAAGCCGCCAAAGATGCTCCGCTTTGGCCAGATGATAATAGCATAAAAGCCATCATTTCTTCCGATTCAGTTTCGCAAACAAAGCTTCCCGTCTTTCAACACAATGACATCGGGCAGATCGCAAATTTCATTTTAAAAAGTGCAAAGGCTGACGGATGAGCAAGCAGCCACCCAAAGCCTCCAAACTCTTGAACGATTGCTTCTTGCATGACAAAGAACGTTTGCCCCATCACGAAGCTTTGGAGATTCTGAAAGAACGGCTGGTTGGCATTACTTCGAAAGAGACGGTAAATATAGGCGAAGCGCAGGACAAAATTCTTGCTGAGGATATCCGTGCAACGCGCAACATTCCCTCAACAGATAATTCTGCCGTAGATGGTTATGCTTATCGCGCTTCAGATTTTGATGATGCCGGAGGGTTTTTCCTAATTGCTGCACGCATCGCCGCTGGCGACATCAATCCGTCCCCTCTTCCCCAATGGTCAGCGGTGCGCATCTTTACTGGTGCCGTTATGCCAGAGGGCGCAGATACGATTGCCATGCAAGAGGATTGCGAAACACATGCCCAAGAAGGAACTGATTTCGTTGTCATTCCCCAAGGCTTGAAACCGGGCGCAAACCGAAGACGCATGGGCGAGGATTTAATGCAGGGCGATCTAATTGCGAAAGTTGGTGAGCAAGTCACGCCGCAACTGATAGCAGCTATCGCCTCTACAGGGCAGTCCAAAGTCGAGGTCTATTCACCATTACGAATTGCTATTTTGTCAAGTGGTAATGAACTCAAAGAACCGGGGCAAACAGCCCAAGCTGGACAGGTATTTGACTCAAACCGTTACCTGCTTCAATCCCTGTTAAAAATGCTTCCGGTGGAAATCACAGATCTTGGCATTCAGCCTGACAATTATGATGTCATAGAAACGAAACTGGCTGAAGCAGCTAAGACAAATGACATTGTAATTTCCAGCGGTGGTGCATCCCTTGGGGAAGAAGATCATATAATCGCAGCTTTGGAGAAACTCGGTACGCGTCATCTATGGCAGTTAGCCGTTAAACCCGGACGTCCAATGAGCTTTGGGCAAATTGGCGATACGCTATTCTTCGGATTACCCGGTAATCCTGTCGCCTGTTTCGTCTGCTTCCTGCTTTATGTTCGCCCTTCATTGCTTCGCTTGGCTGGCGCAGATTGGCATGAACCAAAACGCTTCAAGGTCCCGGCCCTGTTTGATTTTAATAACAAGAAACCGGACCGCCGTGAATTCTGGCGTGGCATATATGCTCCCACCGATGGAGCTTTTGGTCTTGAGAAATTCGCCCGTGATGGATCTGGATTGATCACAGGGCTACGCGAAGCTGACGGTTTAATTGAAATACCTGAAGCAGTAACGAACGTATCCAAAGGCGACTTATTGGATTTTATTCCTTGGTCAGAGTTCGGCATCTAAAACATTTTGCTGTTATCGACATCCCGAACATTACAACTTTCTAACTTGAAGATGAGTGTATAATCCATTCTTATTGGACATTGCATGGACATAATTAGGAGCGATCAACGATGTCTTCAAATTCAAGTGGCTACTCGCGAACTTCAATTATCGCTCATTGGATTGCTGCCTTTACAGTAATTGCGTTGTTCTTCACCCATGAGGGTGATCGCGGAAGTTTCATGCAAACATTCCATATTAGCGGTGGCGCCCTATTGGGGTTGTTTTTACTTTGGCGCGTATTCCGCAGGCCGGTTCGAGGGTTTGACCAAAAGCCAGATCAACCCGCAATTTTAAATCTGATTTCCCAAATCGTACTTTGGGGACTTCTAGCAAGCATACTCGTCGTCACGGTTACCGGTTACCTCTTGCCTTGGAGCATTGGTCGATCTTTGGATCTATTTGGGCTGGTTCAAATCCCCTCACCCATAAGCGGATCCCGCGACCTTCATGAGTTTTTCGAGGAAGTCCATGACATCTCTGGTCATGTCATAATGCCGCTCATCGCCCTACACATCTTAGGTGCTTTAAAACACCTCATCATCAACAAAGACGGCATCATGGCTCGCATGTTTAAACCTGTTTCAGGCGGCAGATAAGAAATTGCCTTTGATCCTTCTTTCACGCTAGGCTCTTTGCAAGAGGCAACTGTGAAGGAACTGGATTGACGCAATCCATCGACATTCCAATCTGGCTGGTAATCGTCCTAGCGATTTTTACGGCCATAGCACTGGTGGACCGCATATTTGCGCCAAGTGTCCGTTGGTATTTTCGCCGTCGCGTGAATGATGCAATTGACGAATTGAACAGCCGACTTGATTTGCGCATCCGTCCTTTCAAACTCACGCGCAAACAAACGCTGGTTGATCAATTACTCTATGATCAAAACGTGATTGATGCGGTTGAGTTAGAGCATGAAAACACCGGTAAACCGCGCATGGTGTTGATGAAAGAAGCCAAGAAATACGCCGAAGAAATCGTCCCGTCTTTTTCGCCTCTGGCCTATTTCGGCATCGGCACCAGAGGCGCGCGTTGGATTTCAGAATTCGTCTATCGGGTTCGCCTTGGCTACACCAATGATGACGCACTGAAACAAGTTCCAAAAGACGCAACCGTCGTCTTCGTTATGAACCATCGGTCTAACATGGACTATATGTTGGTGACCTATATGGCATCAAACCGCGCATCCCTTTCCTACGCTGTAGGCGAATGGGCAAATGTCTGGCTCTTACAAAGCCTGTTCCGCTCTATGGGCGCCTATTTCATTCGAAGAAACTCCAAGAACCCGCTTTATCGAAAAGTGCTTGCAAGCTATGTGCAAAAGGCAACGAAGGAGGGCGTAACTCAAGCGGTATTTCCAGAAGGTGGGCTGTCACGGGATGGCAAATTATCCGCTCCCAAACTAGGGTTGATATCCTATATGATTGCAGGGTTCAACGCAGAGAAAGACCGCGATATCATCTTCATCCCGGTCGGGATAAATTATGATCGCGTGTTGGAAGATCGCATATTAACTTCCAAAAAGGAAAAAGAAGCAACGGGAAGAGACTTTCGTGTGAAACTCTCTGCAATTGCAAGCTTCGTCTGGAACTTGATCAAGTTGCGATTTCAAGGGCGGCTATATCGCTATGGCCATGCCTGTGTGAGTTTTGGAAAGCCCATTTCACTGGCAACATTTGCAAATAACAACAAGGTCGACTTTTCGAAACACTCTGAGAATGATGTCACGATCAATCAGAAAAACCGAAAAGCCCATTTTGATGGCGTCGAAAAACTTGGCGAAGAATTGTTGCGCGAAATTGGTGCAATTATCCCGGTCCTGCCGGTTGCGCTTGTAAGCACCGTTCTTTTGCAAAATCTGGACAAATCGATTGGCGAGTTGGAACTGAAGTCGCTCGTCTTCAAATTGATCCAGCAGCTGGAAAAACATGGGAGCCATGTCCACATTCCCCGCGAGGATCGAGACTACACGCTCACGACAGGCATTAGAATGTTGACCCTTCGCCATATACTCACAACAGATGAAGACGGACTATACAAAGCCAATCCAAATGAGCGCCTTTTATTGGAATACTATGCAAACTCAATCACGCACTTGATTGATGTGCCAAAGGTGGCGCGTAAATCAAAAACGAAAAAATCAGACGAATAGGTCAATTTTCTCAAATTTTCGTACATCCACCAAACCGATATCTGAAATTCGCAACTCAGGAATAACGACCAAGGCCAAGAGTGAGTGCTGCATATAGGCGTTGTTTAGCGTGCATCCCATCGCCTCCATGGCAGCAAACATCTTGTCCGCTTTTGCTGCAACTACTTCTGCTGGTTCATCTGACATCAGCCCTGCAATTGGTAGCTCAATTAGCGCCAATTCTTCATCCTGAGAATACACACATACACCGCCGCCCACTTCTTTTAGCCGATTGGCCGCAGCAGCCATATCATCATGGTTAGTACCAATGACGATGATATGATGGCTATCATGGGCGACCGTTGAAGCAATGGCGCAATCCTTATTATAACCAAAACCTGAAACGAACCCGTTAGTAACTGTGCCCTTCGCCCTATGGCGTTCTACCAACGCGATTTGACAAATATCATTCGCCCGATCCATCTGCACAAGCCCATCTTTGATTGCAACAGACTTGATCAAGGCTTTGGTCGGCGCCTGATTTTCAATCACGCCAATCACATTCACATCTGCTTTGGCACTTTGTTTTGGTGCATTAATCAGGAAGTCTTTTGAAACGAGATCGCGTTTCATATTGACTGTATTTTTTGCAGTTTCTGGGTAATCAAATTTCGGCATTTTCGCAGTCAGGCGGCTTCCATCAAACAGCAATTTGCCTCGCCCATAGACCGCATTAATTGTCAGCTCGGCCAAATTCGATACCAATAGAAAGTCTGCCCTGCGGCCGGGCGTAATAGAGCCCAATTCCCGTTCCAAGCCAAAATGCTCCGCCGTATTCAGCGTAGCCATTTGAATTGCCGTAACCGGTTTCAATCCCTGTGCAATGGCATGGCGAACAACACGGTTCATATGTCCATCATTGACCAATGTGCCAGAATGGCAATCATCAGTACACAAAATGAAATTTCGCGGATCAAGCCCCATTTCTGTAACGGCTTTTATCTGTTCAGCAACATCGTACCAAGCTGAACCAAGCCGTAACATCGCTTTCATTCCCTGGCGCACACGAGCGGCGGCATCTTCAGCGCGGGTGCCCTCATGATCATCGGCAGGTCCGCCAGCAGCATAAGCATGAAACGCCGTGCCAAGATCAGGAGACGCATAATGTCCGCCCACCGTTTTACCGGCAGCATTTGTCGCCGCAATTTCACCCAGCATTTTCCTATCGCCTGCCGCAACTCCGGGAAAATTCATCACTTCCCCAAGACCAATAATGTTCGGCCAACCCATCGCTTCCTCAACTTCTTTGGGGCCAAGCGAAGCTCCAGCATTTTCAAGACCGGGCGCTGAGGGAACGCAAGATGGCATTTGAACATACACATTGATCGGCAAGCCCATCGCCTCATCATGCATCAATCGAACACCTTCAAGACCAAGCACATTAGCAATCTCGTGAGGATCAATAAACATTGATGTAGTGCCATGAGGGATGACGGCGCGCGAAAATTCCGTGACCGTCAACATCCCACTTTCAACATGCATATGCGCATCACACAAACCGGGCACCAGATACTGGTTCTTAGCATCCACAACTTTGGTTTTGGGGCCAATGCAATGGGACGCATCCGGCCCGCAATAGGCAAACCTCCCTTCGACGATGGCAATATCAGAATTAGGGATGATCTCACCAGAATGAACATTAACCCAGCATCCATTCTGAACGACCAAATCAGCAGGTTTCCGGCCAGATGCAACATCCACCAATTGTTTCAAAACTGTTTCTCTTGGTTTCATCTTGGACATTTTCCTTGTGCATTTTGTCAAGTTAGTTTGATGCGGCTTTCAAAATCAAAGTACCCAATGCACCCTTCTCATAATTCTCAGGCTTCGTAACCAATGGCACATATTTCATCTCGCCCCACAGCTTAGAAAGATCGTCATAGTGAGGCGACATTACATTGCCACTTTGTCCTGTTGATATGATAACCAGCGACTTTTCAAAATCAGAAAAATCATAAATGGTTCTGAGCGCTGAGCCATGCGTCCCGGCGTAAGGTTCGTCCTTGGAGAAATCAAAAGAATTTCTCAGCAATGTGTACTTACCGCCATCCATCTCCTGGCGGATGGTGAAATACGGATTGAGCAAATCAACCTGAGTAAAAGGGCGATGCTCATGCAAGGTTAAATTTGCTGTTCCCCAACGCCACTCCTGCCAATTGCGTCCATATTTTTCTTCAAGTTCTTCCAAAGCTAGGTTCCCTGCTTTGAAGAGAATATCACTACAACTCTCAGCTTCCGGTGTCTGTAAATCATTGCACCAGTCCCGCGCTCCAGTGCTTCTTAACATCGCAAGAATTCGGGTTATATTTCCTTTTTTTACCAATTCAAAATCATCACCAAGATCGTCTTTCAGCATCAAGATTTCCAATTGACGATGCCAAGCAGTCAGGATCAAAGGAAGCGAACTATCGCGAAGCATCGCGCCATCCCAGCGCTCCATTGCATTCAATATCTGCTCATTGATCAAAACACCTTGGGGAAGCTGGCGTAAAATCTCATCACGAAATTCCGTGAGCGCTGTCGACTTGGTGTCGCCTTGTCCAGCAATCATGCTAGCCATTGAATGTTTGGAATTACTTTTCACAAACAATTCTTCAACACGATCTTGACGGAAGTGCTCAGCCCAATCGAACGTAATATGGTGTTTATATTTTTCTGGAAGCCAATTGGCGTTCGCGGTAGCAACCGCACCAGATAGCGGATCCACAACAATAGGCTGCTCGTAAGGCCCCAGAAATCCTTGCCATCCAAATAGCGGTATCCATCCAGGAACAGGTGCTCTTCCTGCGATCTGATTGAAGCGGGATCGGATAGGAACTTTGCCAGGTGCAATAACACCAATCTTGCCGTTCACATCTGCAACAACAATGGACTGCATAGGAGAATGTACCGTCCTTGAACGGATCATGAAATCACCAACATCACTTGCATCAGCAATAGCAAAAATCCCGTCCACTGTTGTATCGTCTTTTACCAGAGCAGTCCAAGAAAGTGCTGCTACGTGGTTGTCAGGAAGTCGCTCCCACAGTTTTTTATATCCGTCAGGCAACACTGGGCCATGGCGGGAAGTACGGCGTACAAACGGAACATCCTCGCCCCCTTTGACCTTGATCACAACGTCTTCTTTGCCAAAAGCAACGAACCCATCCTCAGTGCGATATTCATCAGGGTTCAAAGGATTGATTTGCTCAAGAAACAAATCTTGAGAATCTAAATAAGTGGTGGTTAGCCCCCAAGCCACATTGTCATTACGTCCAGACAACATCAGCGGCGTTCCCGGCAAAGTTCCTCCAATAAGATTACGTTCTTGGCCAGCATCCTGCCATTTCATATGGGCTAGATAAAACACCGATGGTGACGTCAGCCCCAAATGAGGATCATTTGCCAAGAGTGGTTTACCGCTTTCAGTGCGGCGTCCAGATATCGCCCAATTGTTCGAAGCTGGCAATTGTAGCGTCCAAGGAGCAGTCGCTAGCATTGCCGGCTCATTTTCACTGACACTAGCCTTCTTACCACTATTGCCATTCTTACCTTTTTTATCAAACCCATAAAGCGCTCTAAGATCAGGTAATTGCGGTGGATTATCTTTTGGACCAATTGAATAAATCTCGTCAATTTGCTGTGGTTCAAACCCTTTCCCAGCAAGCGCCAAACGGCCGATTTCCTCATCCATATTGGCGTCCAATGTCAGCGCCATAACCTTCAAAACTGTGAGACTCTGCCAAGGTTCCCAAGGCTCTGGATTATGTCCCAGAATGATAAACTCTGCAGGCAATGAAGGCTCGAACGCGCCAGTCTCTCGATTGATCCATGCATTAACGCCAGCGCTATAAGCGTTTAAATATTCCAATGTTTTAGGGGAAAGCACCTTCACTGAGTTCTGCGCAGCATCTGCGATGTCCAACGTTTTCAAAAACAAATCGGATGAAACCGTTTTCTCACCGAACATTTCAGATAAACGACCCTGCCCGGCCATGCGCAAAACTTCCATTTGCCACATGCGCTCACTGGCATGCACCCAACCCAGAGCATGCAACACATCGCTGCGGCTTTCTGCTTCAATATGGGGTATGCTATGTGCATCGCGGACAATTTTCACATCATTGCCAAGGCCAGAAACACTTGCCTGCCCATTAGGGCTGGCTACTGTTTGTGTCAGCAGACCATAAGCACCCGCTGAAATAGAACCAACAAGAAAAACCAAGCTCAATATTATCCAACCCGCCCAGCGAAACAGCTTTTTCATTCTTCCCCCTAACAAGCTCTCAAAATAAGCTTGTTCCAGATAAAATTTCAATTGATACAGTTTTGCGCTTTGCCCTCACAAATGGCAAGGTGCCATTGAATTCATGGAATTTTATCAAACGAAACTTTCAAAGACAAACCGACGAAAATACTATGCGACAGACCAAAACAACAAAACAGTGCTTAGATGAATTGAAGGCAAAATCTGTGTCCGAAAATTTGTCTGGCATGGCACGGTTTGGAATTGATACTTCAAAAGCACTGGGCGTTTCTATGCCCAATATTCGCCAGATCGCAAAAACCACCAAACAAAATCACATATTGGCTTTGGAGCTCTGGCAATCTGAAATTCACGAAGCAAGAATTCTAGCCTCATTGGTTGAAGACCCCAAACTCGTTACCCGCGGTCAAATGGACGAATGGGCTGGCAATTTTCAATCATGGGATGTTTGTGATCAGGTTTGCGGAAATCTATTTGACCGCCTCCCTTTTGCAAGAGAAGCAATAAATGATTGGAGTATAGACCAGCGGGAATTCGTGAAACGTGCAGCCTTTGCTATGATTGCCTGGCAAGCAGTTCATCTAAAAAAGGAACCAGATGAGGATTTCACCGCCTATTTTCCGTTAATCAAAAATGCATCAAACGATAAACGAAATTTCGTCAAAAAAGCCGTCAATTGGGCATTGCGTCAAATTGGAAAGCGCAGGTTGAGCCTTTATCATCCCGCCTATGCGTTGGCAGAAGAATTAGCTAACAGTCATGTCGCATCAGCACCCTGGATCGGCAAGGATGCAATTCGCGAATTTGATAAACCAGCCTTGAAGACGAAATTAGGATTAGATTGACCGCACACTACGACTTGGAAACATCCAGGTAAGTCAACGGGATTTCCAAAGTATCTTTGATGCGCTCCATGGCAAAAGCTGAAGACACATCCTCAATCTCAATATCAGAGACCAGCCGCTTATACACGAGATCATATGCCGCGATGTCAGGCACCACCACTTTCAGCAGATAATCAACCTGACCACTCATTCGATAAAAGCCGACTACTTCGGGCATTTTTGTAATGACTTCTGAAAAACGCTTTAGCCACTCTCCATTGTGCTTGTCAGTTTTGATCGAGACGAAAACGGTCACGCCAACATTCACTTTTTCCGGGTTAAGAACAGCCACACGGCGCTCAATAACCTTGTCTTCTTCCATTTTCTGAATGCGCCGCCAGCACGGTGTTGTGGAAAGGCCTACTTTGCGGGCAATATCTGCAACAGGAATCGTTGCATCAGTCTGCAATATTGCCAGTATTTTTTTGTCTGTGCGGTCCATGGGGTGTCACTTCTGTTCCTTGTTGCTCACGGCATTAAATGATGGATTGATATTCCAAAAGTCAACAAAATTTGTCTGATTTTTAGAACATTTTCCCACCAAAACGCTCGTTTAGGCACTTAATCTTTCAACTTCACTTGAATCAGATCGCGAAGCACTGGCAGTAAGTCCTTCTCAAACCAAGGATTTTTCTTTATCCAGCCCGTATTGCGCCAAGAAGGATGTGGCATTGGCATGCATTGCGTAGCCTCATATATCTCTCGCCAATGGCGAACCGTTTCCGTCACTGATTGCAGAGCGCTTCGCCCTAAGTGATACTTTTGAGCACTGGCACCTATAACGATTTTCAATTCAATTTGCGGCATGGCTGCAAACACACGATCATGCCAGCGTTCGCGACACTCTATGCGCGGCGGCAAGTCGCCCCCATGCTTGTCATAACCCGGGAAGCAAAATCCCATCGGGATGATGGCAAATTTTACTGGATCATAGAACTGTGCCTCATCAACACCTAGCCAGTCACGCAATCTGTCTCCTGATGGATCTGTGAAAGGAACGCCGGAAATATTCACCTTATTTCCCGGCGCTTGCCCGCATATGGCAATCTTTGCAACTTTGGAAAGCACGACTACTGGGTTTGGCTCATGGGGTAGCACTTGCCGCCTAGGCGCTTCAACACATAGTCGGCAAGCTTTTATCTCTGCGTGAAGCTTGTTCAGCAATGCCACGACACATCAATCAAATGCAGCACTTGGGCGCGCACCAATCTTCTCGAACCAAGCGGTAAAAGCAGCACACTCTTCAGGGATAGCAAGGCGCGCAGGACGCATAAACTGGCAGGCAGTGAAAAGCGTAATATCAGCAACGGAAAAGCGATCACCAGCAATATAGGCATTTTTCTGAAGTTGGCTGTCTATAACCGACGCGAAGTTCAAGGCCCGCCCCTTGTTCATCTCGCCCCATTCTGCAACTTGAACAGGTTCAATGGTTATTGCCCCTGGATGGAGATGACGAAAAGCAAAAGCGATCGGCATCAAAAAATAGAACTCAACGCGCCGCTGCCACATCTCAATTTGTGCTTTTTCAAGAGCTGAATGACCAAACAGATTTGGTTCAGCATGCGTTTCTTCAAAATAGCGGCAAATAGCAATGGTTTCAGAAATCACAGTACCATCATCAAGTTCCAATGCAGGAACTGTCTTTGTCGGATTTAGCTTTGCAAACTCTTCAGTGCGTGGCTCCAAGGCATTGATATCCAACTGAACTTTCTCAATCTCGATACCCTTTTCTTTCAAAAATATTTGCACACGCCGTGGGTTTGGCGCTTTGCCCCCATCATATAATTTCATTTAAATACTCCTCACTATTTGTAAAAACTCATAAAGCCATCAGCCATCGCCAAACCATTCGAACTTTGTTTGTCAGCCCATTAATCAAACCGTGTTCATCTCCCGCATCCAACACATCACCATATATTTTCCGCCAATTACTCGGGCGGTCAAAATCCCCAGCCCATAATCCCAGTTTGCTTTCTCTTGCGCGTGCTTCATCTGAGAAATAACCACCAAATGAAACCGCCCAGCCTTTGGCAACCATTTCCTGATTGATGTTGAGCGATCCCGCATCGCACTGTGCCAATATCCGCTCATACTTATCAAGGCCAAGGCTTCGGCAAACGACACTGCCCTCATTCATAAGCCGACGAAGTTGCAAAGTTGCCTCGCGCCCGCAAAACCAGTCACTACCCGACCTACGGCAAATTTGCTGCGCTTCAGGTGCGTCAATGCCCTCAAGACGAAACCGGATTCCATCAAGTTGCAAACTATCCCCATCCATAACGATAAATCTGCCTTGATACTCTCTCTCGCCCAATTTGCCGAAATAGGCTGCCGCAATGGCAACGCCAAGCAACAACGTAGCAACCGACACGTAGTCCGCAATCTTGGATAAAACTCCCTTTTTTCCTCGCCTGCGAGCCACTTATTTTCCTGCTTTGCTTGGGCAAAATAGCCAATTCTAAATACGATATTAACCAAATCCCTATACTTTTACGAACAAGAAAGCGGGTAATCACGCAGCTATTAAGCTGATTTGCCTCGCACAACAACACTACGGACTGACATGTCATCAAACCAATCCTCCTCTAGCGACAAAAATATTGTCGATAGAACGAAGAAAAAATCCGCGTCTTCGCGGGTGATCAATGACGCCCGTAAAAATGTATCTTCAGGTTCTTCAAAGCCTTTGAAGTATGAAGCTGAGCGCCTATTTGCCTACGCCCAAAACAACATCAATGCCAAATTTACCCTCCCTGTCTTCGTTTTAATCGTAGCTGTGGTGCTTGGCAAATGGGTGGGTCCCATGATTGCGTTTTACTGGGCATGCGTCACGCTTTTATCCTATGGGGTATTGCTGTCATCTTGCTCAAGATTATTGAACAGCCAAGAAACCGGCATTGATCTCAAAAAGTGGCGTCGGGCTTTCCTGTACAGCCAAATTCTAATTGCATTCAGCTGGTCATTAATCGCGCTTTACAACTGTTCCACATGCGGCATTGCCAGCACTTATTTCATTGTTCAGTTCTCTACCATTCTGGTTCTGCAAGCCATTACCATGATCCTGTGTTACGGATTTGGCCCCGGTTTGCTCATAACATCCGCACCGCCAACAATCATTTTAGCCCTGCAAATGGTGTTAAGCTACGACCCTGCGGCAGCTTTGATGGGCGGCATTTTGATCAGCTCGCAAGTGTTCTTCTACATTATCGCAAACCGTTTCCGGCTATCCATGATGTCCGAGTTGGCTAGCAAAGCCGAACGTGAAAACCTTATTGCCGAACTTGAAACCGCAAAATCAATTTCAGAGGAAGCCCGCAGACGCGCCGAAGAAGCCAATATGGCCAAGTCTCGCTTTCTGGCAACCATGAGCCATGAATTGCGCACACCTCTAAACGCCATTTTGGGTTTTTCTGAAGTCATGAAGGAAGAAGTGCTAGGGCCACTCGGCAATGAAGCATACAAAGGATATGTAACGGATATCAACAATTCCGGCGCCCATCTTCTAAATGTAATCAATGAAATCTTGGATCTTTCTCGAATTGAGGCCGGGCGTCAGGATCTTCAGGAAGAAGCGCTGCAGCTGGCGCATATCGTTGAAGAAGCCATACAAATGGTTGGTTTGAAAGCCAGAAACAAAGAAATCACTTTGTCTCTAAAAGCTGAAGAGACCATGCCCTTAATCTGGGCGGACGAAAAAGCGGTTCGTCAGATTGCCTTGAACCTGCTCTCAAATGCTGTGAAATTCACCCCTACGGGCGGCAAGATTACAGTTACACTTGGCTGGACAAGTCTTGGGGGACAATATTTTTCAGTAACCGATACAGGACCGGGCATTCCAGAAGATGAAATTCCAATCGTCTTATCCACTTTCGGTCAGGGTTCCATTGCGATCAAAAGCGCGGAACAAGGCAGCGGCCTCGGCCTACCAATTGTTCAGGCCTTGATGCACATGCATGACGGGCGTTTCGATCTGCGATCAAAACTCAGGCAAGGCACGACAGCCATTGCGACCTTCCCCCGCTCAAGGGTTCTGGAGATTATGACAAAAGCAGAGCTAAAAAATGCGCCGCCATCTTTCAAGTCTGATAAAACCGTTAAAAAAGCGTCTTAGTTCAAACTTCAAGATCCGACGATAACGTTATCGCTGTGCTGTGTTGCTACCGATTTGAGAACGCCAATCGCCAAAGCGGCATTTGCACCATCGTGAGCCATTCCAAATCCATCTAGAACAACATGCAGATTACTTTGTTTTATCGCCGCACGATAGGTTGCTGCATCAACATCTGCCCCACTAGGCAACCCGGCAAAACAACAATGGTCACAGAGACCCGGGTTCATTTTTTGTAACAGCAAAACAATCGAAGTCGCGGTCATTCCCTCCAATATTGCAGGCACATGGTTCACTCTGGCAGCCAAAATCGCTCCAGCTATTGCCGAATGCTCTCGTCCACCAATTCTCCGCAACAATTCAAGCGAATTACCCTGCGCGCTGCTATGTCGATCAACAACCTCATCAACTACCGATCTGAGTTTCAATGCATTATCATCGTTATCGTTGTTGATACCCGGTTTTTGATCCAACAAAATATCCATAAAGGCAGCATTTGCTATTTGGCTTCCTTTACCAAATGCCGACAGTCCCAAAAGGTCCACACCGCCAGCAATCGCCTCCATACCAAAGCCAATCGTTGCAGCAGAACCCTTCTCGTCCAACGCATCGCCAGAGCTGATATCATCAACTGGATATTGCAGGGCAAGGTCAAAAACCTTCAACCCAATATCATAGCTTGAACAAACCTGATTGGCAGCACTTCCGCCTGCAGCGAGCCGCGTTACAATATCTAGGGTCTCCTCACCCATATTCCCTTGATAGCGCTCTGAAACGCCATGATTGCCTGCAAAGAGCGCCAACATCGGGCGCGAAACATTAGGGCTTTTCCCACTCCATATCGCCAGCCATTCAGCTAAGGTCGCATGTCGTTCTTGTGAGCCAAAGATTTTTGTCAAGTCATCCGACCGTGTTGCTGCAAGCTGTCCCGCAGCCATATCCCCGTCTGGCAATTGCTGGATCAAGTCACGTATATCGTCAAAAGGTAAGCCGCTTAGAGACACGCTGTTTCCACTTCGCATTGATTTATCATTTCTGCTGCCTGCCCTATCCGTTGGAGCATCACTACACAAGACAACATGGCGCTTTCAATATTATTTCTAGCGTAAATGTCGCAGAATGCTTGCGAAACACGCATTAAGCTCTTAACTCAAGCAGTATCAACAACTTCACCGCAAGGACGTTTCATTGTCTTATATCGCCTCGCCCTGCATTCTGGTTTGTTCCATGGATACCAAAAGCGGCTATTGTTTTGGCTGCGGTCGCACCCGCGATGAAATAGGCCGTTGGATGAATTATTCTCACGAAGAACGTGCTGAGATCATGGACAGTCTATCAAAGCGATTGGAAACTGTAGAGCGAAAGCCGAGGCGTGAAACCAGACGCCAGAAGATTGCAAGTGAACGCGGAGAGTTACCGCATCGCCCTACCCGCTTTCCATTGGGAGACTGAGCACGTCATGCGCGGTCTTTGGATAATTCTTGGTATAATCGGCATCGTCCTGATCTTGCTCATTACGAATTCGGACAAGGGTTCACTGCTGGGCGTTTCAAACGATAAATTCGCAAGCGCAGTTTTTCTGGGCATTTGGGGCACCATAATCGGCGCAGCCATTATCCCAAGATCAGGCGGATTGAAACAAGCTGCCCGCAATGCTGTGGCATGGATCGCAATCATTCTGGTGCTGATGTCCGGCTATATTTATCGTTTCGAACTGCAAGATGTTGGTTCACGTCTAACGGCTGGACTAATTCCAGGCAGTCCAATTTCCAGTCAGGCAGCAAATGGCCGAAATCAGGTTATGCTAATTCGCGACAATAACGGTCATTTTGAACTAACTGCCGCGGTGAATGGCACTGAAGTCAGGTTTTTGGTGGATACAGGCGCAAGTTCTGTGGTGCTATCCCACTTCGATGCCGTGCGTGCGGGAATTGACACCAAAAACCTAAGTTACTCAATACCTGTATCTACCGCGAATGGAATGACACAAACAGCGCGTGCCTCTTTAGCTACTTTAGATATCGGTGACATCAAACGTAACAATATACCCGTGATGGTAGCGCGCGAGGGCAATCTTTCGACAAGTCTACTCGGAATGAATTATCTCAACACCCTTTGGAGTTTTGAGATGCGCGGTGATCGTTTGATTTTGACTGAATGAAACTCTGAAAAACTCTCACAAAACACTGACAAAAAACCTGATCGATACAATCAGCAAAAAGATACCGAAACCGATTTCCAATTGTCGTTTGGTCAAAATATGCGCTGCCTTCACGCCAAAGGGTGCCATGAACATTGTGATGGGTATCATCATGGCAAAGGTTAGCAGGTTAACAAATCCGATCGAAAACGGCGGGAGATTTTCAATTCCCCATCCTGCCCATACATAGCCGATGACGCCGGGAATTGAAATCAAAATGCCAGTGCCAGCACTGGTGGCAACAGCTTGGTGCATAGGCCTGCCAAATACGGTCATGAACGTATTGTTCATCACTCCGCCACCAATACCCATAAAAGTGGATAAGAAACCGATCAGCCAGCCAGTAAAACGTCGTATCCAACCCGTTGGAATGTCATTGCCAAGCTTCCATCCATCTTTTGCAAACAAAAGCCGAATAGCGATCAATAAGGCAACCAAGGCAAAGATACCCCGTAGGCCTGCTCCAGAGATATATGCCGTTACCAAAGCCGCACAAACAACGCCCAACGGCACAACGAACATAAACGATCGTAGCAAGTCCATGTCTACCGCACCGCGCGCATGATGCTTCCTGAAGCTTTGAATAGATGTTGGGACAATTATCGCAAGTGAAGTGCCGACTGCGACATGCATATTATGGGCTTCTGAAAACCCAAGCGCGCCCAACATTTGGTAAAACACCGGAACGAGAATTGCCCCACCGCCAATCCCGAATAAACCCGCCAAAAAACCGGCAACAATCCCCGCTACAATCAAAGCAAGAATAAAAGGATAAAGCTCGTTGAGAGGCGGCAGAAATTCCACGATTGGCACTTTCGCAATTAAATAAGTGCCAACCGCTTATGCCTCACAATGCGTTGCGTCAAGGCTAACGGCAAAAGCAGGTAAACTTCATTTATAACACGACAACCTTCGTGCCAAGTGGAACCCGCTTTTACAAATCTTCCACATGCTCATTGACCATACGAATACATCCGTTTGAAGCGGCGGTGCCGATGGACTTGGGATTCGTTGTACCATGAATTCGGTAAAAGGTATCGTAGCCTTTGTCGAACAAATAAAGAGCTCGCGATCCTAAAGGGTTCTTCGGTCCGCCAGGCATCCCATTTTTGTATTTTGCATATTTGCCCGGTTCACGAGCAATCATCTCATCAGTAGGACGCCAGCCCGGCCACTCTTTTTTAACGTCAATTGTCGCGGTGCCAGACCATGCAAGCGCATCTCTGCCGACGCCAACACCATAACGCCGTGCAGAAACAGGGCTTTCGACCAGATATAAAAACCTCTTACGTGTATCGACGACGATAGTGCCTTTTTTGTACTTGGAAGAATATAAGACACGCTGAGGCCGATATTTTTTATCAACCACGAATTTCTTACTCGCAGCAAAGGCTGGATTGGAAATCGCTGTTTGGGCAGCGCCTGCCAACAATACCGCGCCCACACCTTTGATCAATTCTCTTCGTAACATTGCAATAGTTCCCGTCCGCCATTTTGGCTGATTTAGTATCTTGATTTCATGCAATTTATCTCGGGCGTTACCAAACGTCAATTTACAATCAGGCCGCCTCACCAGATAATGAACCTGTAAGATCAACTTCGCTGAAGGCTCGCTCAATCACATCCACACCTGCATCAAACTGGGTCGCTTCACTACTGAGTATTTGCCGCCAGCGTCGCGCGCCAGGAACCGCCTGAAATAACCCAATCATATGGCGGGTAACTTGATGCAGCCTTCCACCCATTTGCAAATGTTGCGCAGCATAGGCAGTCATCACATCGATGATTTCTTCATATGATTTAGGGTCGGCTGCATCGCCATAAAATGTCTGGTCAACCTCTCGAAGAATAGAAGGTGACTGATAGGAGGCTCGTCCTACCATGATCCCATCCAATTCAGCCATATCCGACGTAAGCGCTTCCCTCGCCTGAATCAAAGTTTGAATGCCGCCATTTAAACCGATGAAATGACTTGGATTCTCTTGCTTGAGACGATGCACTCTTGGATAATCCAAGGGAGGGATTTCCCGGTTTTGTTTTGGGCTAAGCCCTTCAAGCCATGCTTTGCGCCCATGAACCCAAAGCCCATCACATCCAGCATTCCAAACCGCATGCGCCAAATCATTAAGGGCTGGGCCCGTATCTTGATCATCCACCCCAATACGGCATTTCACAGTAACAGGAAGATCCGTTTCCGCTTTCATGGCTGCAACACATTCTCCAACCAATTCTGGAGTTCGCATCAAGCAGGCCCCAAAAGTTCCTGATTGAACGCGGTCTGACGGACAGCCAACATTCAAATTGATTTCCCCATAGTTATAAGGCGCGGCAAACCGAACCGCGTCGCCGAGTTTTTGCGGTTCCGAGCCGCCCAACTGTAATGCTACAGGTCCGGTTGTGTCATCGCCTAACAGCTTATCGCGATCTCCATGGATAACCGCATCAGCCACAATCATCTCACTATACAGCAACGCATGCTTCGTCAGTACCCGATGAAAGAAACGGCAATTGCGATCCGTCCAGTCGATCATCGGCGCGACTGAGAATATTTTATCTTTATTTTTCAATTTCTTATGATACATTACAATGGTATAAATCAGGAACAAATTTGTACGGAAATGGACAGAATTGTACGGGTTTGGATCCTTTTTGATCTCCTGTTGTACGGATTTCGCACATATTTAAAGGACTGTATGGATCATGGCAACAATCTATAAAACAAGACAAGGCTGGGTTGAAGACCCGCCGCGAAAGCGGGCAAAGCGCCTTTACGGGCAGTTTGAAGCGGGTATCATGATAGGTGATAAAATAAGTTCAGAATAAAGCTGAATCTAAACCGAAGGCTTTACGAGCCAATATAACGACTAAATATCAATTACTTACTAGATTTTCGACGCCCTGGAAATCTAAATGACACTAAAATTGACAAGGCTATACTGGCGATTACGCCTCCCCCGACACCACTTGTTTTATCTTGCCTTCCTAATCGGGCCTCTAAACAACTGAAATTTCCCCAGAGCACACAACACCAAGCGCCCTTTGGCAATGATGGCTTAAACAGAACTCAAATCCGAGTCAGCAATAAGAAATCAAACATCCTTTGGTTGGTCCAAAATCGAGATATCCAAGGAAGTCTTAGCTGAATCTACAAAAACCTATTTGTTTCCCTTGGATTTTGACTTGGAAATACCGCTCATTCCTTCTTCGATGTTAATCCCAAGTTCCTCACCAATTTTTTTCAAAGCAGGAAGTTGGACAGCCATCTCCATGATGGAATCCAAAGCCTGATTGACCGGCGGTTTAGAGTTTGTGCCCCCGTTTCCGCCACCAGAATGTCCACCACTGAGATGGTTGATACGAATGGATTCAATTTTCTCAGCAGGCTTGACCATCTGCTCAACAATTTTCGGCAATGCCTCCAATTTTGCAATATCGCCTTTCAGAGCAATCATCTCTTTGCTAAAGACATTTTCAGCTTCATTGAGCGCTTTTTGCCCTTTCGCTTTTGTCTCCATCTCGTCATTCATAGTCGCAATGCGCAGTTTAGAGGCTTCTGCTTGCGCTTTCGCGTCTTGAAGCGTGCGCTTGGCAATTTCGACTGAAACTTCTGCTTGAGTCTTCGCGTCCGCGATCAGTTTCTCGGCAGATACTTCAGACTCTTGCTGAGCATGCATGATCGCAATTTGCTTTTTCCGTTGCGCTTCTGCAACTGCCCTGGCCGTGCCTATTGCCTCAGCAGCGGATACAGCTTCCGCTTTTGCCAAATCAGCAGATGCACGCGCTTTACTTTCATCTTGTGTCTTCTTTGAAATCGCGATGACACGATCTTGTTCGGCAATCTCGATATCTCTCGTCTGGTCAATTTCAGCCTGACGAATGGTCTTTTCCCGTTCGATATCAGCAGAACGAATATCTCTTTCCATTTTGATCCGAGACTCATGAATTGACCGCTCACTATCTGCTTTACGAGCGGCAACTTCTGCCAATTGGGCAGCACGCAAACTCTCGACTGCTTGTGTCTGGCGTATCTGTGCCTCTTCTTGTTCGAGGTCAATTTCGAGCTTACGCTTCGAGGCTTCCATTGACGAACGGTGCACTGAAACTTCCGCATCAGCATCAATTTCTGCGCGTTCTTTCTTGGATTTCGCAATCACTTCAGCAAGTTTGCGCATACCAACAGCATTAAAGGCATTGTTTTCATCCAGTGCTGAAAACGGCGTTTGATCTAAAGCAGAAAGAGATACACTTTCCAATGCCAAGCCATTCCGCATAAGAGGTGTATTTAGAAGTTCACCTACTTCTGCAACAAATTCTGCCCGTTTTTCATGCAACTCATCCATGGTCATACGCGCTGCGACTGAACGCAAGGCATCCACCAATTTACCTTCAATCAGTTCGCGCAAACGATTAGCGTCAAATGTTCGATCACCCAAAGTTTGTGACGCACGATCAACGGCTTCTTCGGTCGGATCAACCGAGACATAAAACTCTGCCCCCACATCAACGCGCAAACGGTCTTTGGTGATAAGCGAACTTTCACCAATTCTGCGAACCTCAAGACGCAGTGTCTGCATGTTTACGCGGGATACATCGTGAAAATATGGAATGGCCAAAAGACTTCCATCCAGCGCAACTTTTCGCCCACCAAGTCCAGTTCGTATCAAGCTGACTTCACGACTGGATCGTTGGTTGAAATAGGCTGCCAAAACCACAAGAACTGCAATGACTATAATTGCAATAATGAGGGAGGTGATAATACCACTCATTGTTTCGTCTCCTCAAGCATATGAATTTTACAGTGCAGATGGGATGACATGCCGCCATCGGTTGGTATATTTGTGCCTCTAATCCAATGGGTCATATCAGACAAAAGGAAGATAACGACAGGGGCAATATCTTCAGGAAGACCAGGCCTATCCATGACTTTGCGATCCTCATCGGCTCTGTCGCCTAGCGTTTCCAAAAAATCTTTCAAGATAGGGGTATCTACAGGACCAGGTGATACCGAGTTCATACGAATATTGCGATCTCGCCAGGTCCATCTATTTTTCATTGTCCAAACGATTAGCGCTTCTTTAGAGAAGAAATAGCTACGCCCCCCATCATTTGTGACACCATACTTGGTTATGAAGTCATCAATATCTTCAAACCCAAGGCTCTCGCTCGCTTTTATGGCTGGGATAGCTTGAGGCCATCCAAACCCGGCCAATGATGCAACATTCACAATTGATGCCCCATCATTGAGTTTGGGTATCATCAATTCCGTAAAATATTTAAGCCCTACCAAGTTCACACCGATAACTTTATTGGCTGGTGCTGTAGGAGGAAGCCCGGCACTATTGGCGATTCCATCAATGCGTGTTGGCAAGGCTTGCACCAGTGCTTTTATCGTGCGGCGATCAGACAAGTCAGCGATATACAATTCGTCGACATATTCATCGCTTTTATTGACATCGACACCAAGAACATCTCCACCCAGTTTTTTGACCAGACGAGCGATCTCCTTGCCGATGCCCGAGGAGCAACCGGTGACAACAATTGTCTTGCCATCCAACAATTTACCATTGGTCCAGGATTGATCTGACATATCGTCCTCCTAGAACGCAGGCGGAATTTTTTTACCGCCCCGCTCAACTGTTATCCAACGTGTTTCAGTAAAATTCTCCATACCCCAACGTCCGCCGTAGCGCCCTACCCCTGAAGATTTGGCACCGCCAAATGGCGCATTCGGCTCATCATTTACAGGGGAGCAATTTATGTGTGACATCCCTGTCTGCAAACCCTCGGCAATGCTCAACCCTCTTTGTTCATTAGTTGTGCAGACCCCTGATGACAATCCATAAGGAGTATCATTCGCGATGGCGATGGCCTCAGCATCAGTTCTAAAGGGGATCACGGGAGCCACTGGTCCAAAAGTTTCGTTTTGATAGACAAGCATATCGGGCGTGATTCCAGTCAGGATCGTGGGTTCAACATAGCGGCCATTAATTTTACCACCTAGTTCTATCCTCGCACCTTTTGCAACAGCGTCTTCTAGCTGCTCTCTGACAATGTTTACCTGTTTGTCATTGATCAAAGGACCGATGACATTGTCATTACTTTTGAGTGGATCGCCGACTTTAAGTTTCGCTGCCCTGGCAATAAACTTTTTCATGAATGGCTCATAAATTTTTTCATGAACCAAAAGTTTTTCCACGCTCATGCAAATCTGGCCTTGGTGCATAAAGGATCCAAAATTCGCGAGCTGCGCCGCTCTGTCGAGATCCGCATCATCGCAAACAATCAAGGCATCTTTGCCGCCGAGTTCTATACAGCATTTTTTTAAATGCGCGCCCGCTTTGGCAGCAATCGTGCGACCAACGGCAGTAGACCCTGTAAAGCAAATCCCTTTAACCGCTGGGTTTTCTATCAGCTCATCTCCAACTGCCATCACATTGTCCCGGGAGCATGTAACAACATTAAAAACGCCTGCAGGCAGTCCTATGGCATCGCAGATTTCAGCAAAGAAAAGGCCACCACAATAAGGTGTTTCTTCGGAAGGTTTTAGAACAATCGTATTGCCAGCAACCAATGGAAACGCGAATTGGCGTGCAGACAAAAGTGCTGGAACATTCCAGGGACTGATAACGGATATAACACCCATTGGACGGCGCATGGCGAATGACATTTTTCCGCTTGCAGAGGGAAGAATCTCTCCAATATTGCCATAGGCAGCACCAGCAGCTGCTTTGCAAATTTCTTGCAGGGCATTGGCTTCATGGATGCCTTTGCCGAACCAACCGCCACCCTCGCCTTGCACCGCTTTGATAAGGTCATCGCGCCGACGTTCAATCTCAGCAGCAAATTTAAGCATATAATCGACGCGGTCCGTGAACGGTAACGCTGCCCAAGCTGGAAAAGCAGCCTGGGCGCTGGCGATGGCACTTTTTGCATCGCTCAAATCTGCATCGTCTATTTCCGCCCAAATAGAACCGTCTGCTGGATTTAGATCACTGAATTTTCTCGAGGCACGTCGCCATTGGCCACCAGAATAAAACCCATTAGGTGTAAAATAAGTCATTTCATCTAATCTCCACTTTCACCAATTCGCCATCAGGCGTTCGTCGGTATACTTCGAGCTTTGAACGTCTATAGACCGGTATTTCGGGTAAAATTTCACCAGCACTTTCTACTTCTTTTTGCATCCCGGCTTGCGCCCTGTGAGAACTTTCATTTGTAGGCGTTCGCACACTGGATGCCGCATTTTCAAAACTCGCAAGCAAGTCTCTGACCTCCGGATCATTCGACGAAAGAAGGCTTGGCGTTTTGGAAATCATAGCCATTGCACTCGATCGCGCTTGTGTCGCGCCTGGTGTTTTTTTGTCGGCACTATAGGGTATTCCATCATTGGCAATTTTGGAAACAGCATCTGCCTTGCTGACCATCGAGGCAATATCCATGCCAGAAACATTCCCAACAATTGATGAGCCATTTCTAGACGCAGAGGGCTGGATAAATTTATGAGATGGCATGGTGGCAATATCGGGAATGGCTATTGCTTGAGCATCGCGCACTGCTTCACTTGGCAAACTTACTTTTTGCTTTTCAGGAGCGCCAGTTGATTTCGCTCCACCCAGATAAGCTGCCTGAACTGCCGGATCATTCATCATAGCCTTGGCAAAATTCTCACCAGTGATAGATCCATTTTCCAAAAGATATGCACGATCAGAGATAGCGAGGGATTGTTTAGCGTTCTGTTCAACCATCAAGACGCCGATGCCTGTATCGCGAACATGAGCAAGGTTTTGAAACAATTCCTTGCAAAGCAATGGTGATAATCCAAGCGAAGGTTCATCCAGCATTAGAATTTTTGGGTTGGCCATAATAGCACGTCCAATGGCTACCATTTGCTGCTCACCACCAGACATCGTTCTGGCAATCTGCTTCTCCCGCTCTTGGAGCTTGGGGAATAGCTCATAAACGCGGGACAGGTTTGTTTCTTGATGGTTTCGCGCTTCCTTTGCATGAGCGCCGAGCAACAGATTTTCTTTAACGGTCAAATCGCCGAAAATACCTCGCCCCTCAGGAACAAAAGCCACCCCCTTTACAACAATGATTTCTGCAGGAAGGCCAGACAGAGATTTACCATCCAGCTCAACCTTGCCTTGTACTTTTCCTTCGCACGTTCCAGAGATCGCCTTCAAAAGCGAACTTTTCCCAGCACCATTGGCACCAAGGATAACAACGATTTCACCTGCATCGACTTGAATCGAAGCTTTCTCAAGCGCCCTATGAGCCCCGTAAACCACTGAAATATTGGAAACACTAAGCATTAGTCATCTCCCAAATAGGCATGAATGACTTCTTTGTCCGAAAGTACTTGTGCAGGCGTTCCTTCAGCGATTTTCTCACCAGAGTTCATCACGACACATCGATCACACAAAGAGCGAATAGCATCCATAACATGCTCGACCAAAATGATTGTACGACCTTCTTTGCGCAGCTGTGAAACCAGATCAATACCGATTTGAAGTTCGGTCGGGTTGAGCCCCGCCAACCACTCATCCAACAGCAATACGCGCGGCTCTCCAGCCAACGCACGGGCAAGCTCCAATCGCTTTTGATCAATATAGGTAAGTGATGCAGCCGGATCATGCATTTGCGCACCCAAGCCTAGACGTTCAAGCAAAGCCTCTGCCTGATGGCACGCTTCACGGCCCCATTGGCGCCGATGACCAAAGCCAGATCCTGCCATGACATTTTCAATAATAGTCAGGCTTGGAAGAATACGAACCAACTGAAACGTGCGCGCAACCCCAGCACGAGAAATCTGGTGAGCTGGTAAGGAAGACAAGCGGCGGCTTTGCATTGAAATGGTTCCCGACGAAACTTTAAACGCGCCAGAAATTAAATTCATAATGGTCGTTTTACCCGAGCCATTAGGTCCAATCAGGCCCAAGACTTCATGTTCTTTCACGTCAAAGCTTACATTATCTACTGCCACTAAACCACCGAAGCGCTTGGTGATGTTATTGACTTTCAAAAGTGTGCGGCCTGTTGTCATGATCGCAACCTCAGCCAATGCTTCTCAATCAAACCGGCAAATCCATGCGGAATGAAATAGACAATAAACAGGAATGCCAACCCAAGAAAAAACGTAGTTGAATTCGGAAAAGCAATTGTTATCGTTTCCCAAACCAACGCAAATGGGATCACGCCGACCAACGGGCCCCACAAGCGATGTGCACCGCCTAACAATGCCATGATAACCACCATGAAACTAAGCTCAGGCGAGAACACTTGATTGGGTTCAATATACGAATAACGCGGTGCAATAATCACACCCACAAGAGCGCCAAAAAATCCAGTTGTCGTAAATACAAGAACTTTGGCAAGCGCTGTATTAATGCCCACATGTTTTGCAACTTCTTCGTCATTACCAATAATTTTCAAGGCAAAACCTAGGCGACTGCGCGACAGCCACCATCCAAAAACGAAAATAACGAGACAAACAACAAGCAGCATCCAATAGATATGCGCTTCTGTAAAATCTGTAAGGACGTATAGTCCGCGCGAACCCAGGAAATTGTTCTGAACCCAAGAAACAAGATTGCGGATCATCTCGGCAAGGCCAAGAGTGAAAATAACAAAATAAACGCCCGAAAGGCGAAGGGTAGCAAAGCCTATCAGTGCCGCCACAAGAGCAGACACTAATGGTGCAACCACCAACATCAGCCAAAACGAAAGATCATAATCGCTCATGGCGGTAGCGACCAAATAACCGCCAATTCCGAAAAATGCCCCGCTGGCCAATGAGATGTAATGGGTTGGTCCGGAAAACAGCGCCCAGCTGGTCGCCAGTGCTGTGTACATGGCAATGGTCACTGCGATCGACATCCAATATCCATCTGCAATTAATGGAATAAAAGCGGATAGTAAAAATAGAGCCGCTCCGATAACTGGCCATCCCCATTTCATTTCACTCATGTACTCCTCCTCCCAAACAGACCTTGTGGTCTGAAAAGTAGAACCAGCAAAAAGATGAAATATGCGGCAACCAAAGTAAGCCCGGGATCAACCAAAGTGGCTACCCCAGTTTCAACGATACCTAAAATGAGCGCAGCAATTATGGCGCCTCTGATATCACCTACCCCGCCCATGATCACGATGATCAAAGCCTTCATGGTAAAAATTACGCCAATAGATGCATCAAGGGTGATAAACGTTGAAATCAACACACCCCCGACAGTTGCTATCGCACCGCCTAGAGCGAATGTAAGCGCGCTTACTTTATCAACATTTATGCCAACCAACCGAGCTGAATCTGCATTGACCGCAACTGCTCTTACTGAGGTGCCAGCGCGCGTGTGATTAAGCCACAAATAAAGAACAAGGCCGATTGCAAGTGCAATGAAAAACGCTACCAGTCTGTTTTCAGCAACTGTCGATCCTAAGACCTCGATAGGATTGGCTAAAAATGAATATGTGAAATATTCGCCATGGATGGAGACCATTATACCCACCAAAGCAAATGAAATACCGAAAGTTGCCAAGATGGAATCCACTTCCAATTGCCCTTGATTTTTCGCTCGTTTCACAAGCGGCCTTAGCAAGAATTTGTAGATCAACCAGTTCCCAATAAACGAAAGTGGAGCGGCCAAAAACAAGGTAAGCAGTGGTGATATCTGGTAAGATGTAAATGCCCAAAAGGCTGCTAGCGCCCCAAGCACAATCATCTCACCATTGGCAAGATTCATGATGCGAGCGACACCATATTGTAAGTTCAGCCCCATTGCGATCAACGCATAGGTTCCGGCCAACAAAAATCCAGAAACAAGAATATCCATCAAATTATCCACGCACAATCACGGAGGAGCTATGTCCCCCGCAACTGTTTACAATGCGCTTAATTCCAGCCGGATTTTTCAACAACAGGAACAGCGCCATCAACATTGATGGACGAAACGCCTTTGAAGACCCCATCTTGCCATTGTCCAACGGTCCAAAACTTGTTGGAGAATTGGTTCTCAAATTTGATATCACCCATGATGGTATCAAATGTGTTGCTTTTGATGAATTCAGTGACAGCTGCCTTGTCAGTTGAGCCGACGCCTTCTATTGCCTGCTCAAGAATTTGCAAAGAAACATAGGTGTTCGCTGATGCCCAATAGTCCGGCACTTTGCCAGTTAGCTTTTCATGCTCTGCACGATAAGACATCATCTTCTCAGTCGTCGGATCAACGCCACCAGCGCCAAGTACCCCGTTGATTTTCGATCCAAACTTTCCAGCAAATGCTGGGAAGCACGTTGCGACCGCAGAATAATAAGCTTTCACATCAAGATTTTCGATGATGGCTTGCTCTGCGAGTGCAAATGTATCCGGCGGATAAGACCACGCTACAAAGGCATCAGGGTTAGAAGCTTTGGCACCCTTCATAACCGGAGAAAGATCAGGCGTTCCAAGCGGATACGACTTGTCATAAACGAGCTCAAATCCCGCATCTTTAAAAATCGGACGAGCTGCGTCGGCCAGTTCAATACCAAATGCATCGGCCACATTGACCATCGCAATCTTGTTACCGATCTTACCTTCATCTTTCATCTTAACAAGAATATCCCTCACCCCTTCAACAAATGAAGTGGTAGTTCCTAATGTAAAGAACAATGTAGGATATCTTTCAGTCAGCTCTTCAATTTTGTCCGAGATGGCGCTGACTGCAATTTGTGGATAGCCATATTTGGCGTAAATTGGGGCCGCGGCCACATTGAAACCAGTACCATAAGGAGCGATGATAAAATCAACTTTATCTTGCGTAGCCAAACGCTGGACCGCCTTGATGTGCTCTGCAGGATTGGTCTTGTCATCATACTCGATCAGCTCGATCATTTTTTGACCGTCTTTGAGTTTCAAGCCACCACGAGCATTCACCTGCTTCACCCATAATTCAACATTTGGCCATTGAGTAATGACAGCGCCGCCAGCCAATGGACCAGTCTTTGGGGCAACTGCACCAATTTTAATAGTGTCGGCGGCAAAGGCGCCAAATGTCATTGTAAGACCGGTTACTGCAGCAATCGAAGTCGATGCGAGCACCTTAAGAACATTTCTTCTAATCATTTTTTTCTCCCTAGAATGAAGCCGTTATACCTCCTCAGATATCGGCGTTAAATATAGTCTTGCATCTCTTCCAAAGCTTGGCAATCAGCAAAACCCTCACTTGCTTGAAAAACTAATTTTAGTCGAATGTTAGATCAAAACCTCCCTATTGATTGATAAATTCTACACATAATTCAGAACACTCATCCGGCTTTTCTACCGGAGCAAAGTGTCCCGCATCTTCTATTATTCCTAATTTTGCACTGGCCAACAATGCCAGCATTTCCTCATGCTGGGCAACCGGGCTCCATAAATCTTCACGACCTACAACCAGCATCACAGGGCAAGAAATATGTTGAAGATAAGCTGACGCGTCCGGACGATTGATCAGCGCCCTTATTTGCCTTTCATGCATCTCCGTATCGCAGCGTAAAATCATTTCGCTCAACCCATCCATCAAAGCTTTGTTTTTTTGATTGGGCTCATACACCATTCCGGGCAGCCAGTTTTCAACGAGTGCTTGCATTCCATTTTCATGAGCTAAACGAACGATCTCATTACGTTTTTCTAACTCGCCCTCTTTCAACGGGTGAATGCCAGTATCCAGCAAAACCATTCGCTCGATACGTTCTGGTGCCAGGCGCGCCATCTCCATCGCAACACGCCCACCCATAGAGTGTCCAGCAAGGGTGAGCTGCCCTTCTGCCATGGCAAGGCAGTCCTTTGCCATAACAGTCAAATCATCTTGAGTTGAAAGATCGGCAACCCGTACTGCCCTTTCTATTTTTTTGACAAGCGGCTCCCACACGAATGCATCACATAACAATCCCGGAATAAGTATCGTGGTAGTCATACCCTATTCCCAAGTTAGTTGAACATCGTATCAGGCAGCAGGAGAGACAGTTGTGGAAACGCAATTAGGATACCCAACGTAACAAGCATGGCTAACCAAAACGGCACAACGCCTCTGAAAATCTGCCCCAGCTCTACATTTGGCGCTACCGATTTCACAATGAATACATTGATACCAACTGGCGGAGAAATCAGCCCCATTTCCAATGTTAGAACAACCAGAACGCCAAACCAGATTGGATCAATGCCCAGCTGTTGTGTAACTGGAAAGAAAATCGGAAGGGTGAGAACCAACATGGCAAAGCCTTCGAGAAAGCAGCCAAGAACCATGTAAATCCCGAGGATTACAAACAAGGTTCCAAATACACCCAATTCTAATGAGGTCAACGCATTACCGACGACATCCGGTATATGGCTTAGTGCCAAAAACGGGTTGATCATATGAGCGCCAATGAGGATCAACATAACAGTTGCTGTCGTTACCACACTATCGCGCGCGGAAAACCAGAGGTCCTTAAAGGACAAAGTTCGTGTCAGAGCGCCATAAACGATAACAAGACCAGCCCCGACACCAGCAGCTTCAACTGGGGAAAACAGCCCGCCATAAATACCGCCAATCGTGACAAGAATAACAATCAATATCGGCATTGCACCAATTAGAGACCTGCCTTTTTCCAAGAAAGTTGTCTTTGGCCCAGGTGGGCCATATTCAGGTTTTAGCCAGCAAAGGATAGTAATCGTCAATACGAACATCGTCAGAAGCAAAAAGCCCGGTAATACACCTGCCAAGAATAGACGCCCAATCGACTGCTCTGTCAAAATTGCATAGATCACAAATCCAGTTGATGGCGGAATAAGAATGCCAAGCGTTCCCCCTGCTGCAACCACGCCTGTTGCAAGCCTTGGATCATAATTGAACCGATCCATCTGGACGAGTGACACCTTGCCCATGGTAAGCGCCGAGGCAACGGACGAGCCTGAAAGGGCGGCAAATCCGCCACAAGCAAGCACAGTTGCAGATGCTAGACCGCCTCGAATTTGGCCAATCATGGCATAGGCAGCATCGTAAAGTTTTCGGCTCATCCCTGTAACACTTGCCACATTACCCATCAGGATAAAGAGCGGAACGACAATCAATTCCGGACTAGAAGCAAGGGTAAACGTTTCCGAAGCAAGCAAACTTTTCGCCGCATCAAAACCATTGAGCTGCCAGATTCCCAAAAACCCAATCAGGAACATTGCAAACGCCACTGGCACCCGAACAAGCAGCAGAAAGAGAAGAACGGCGATGCCGATTAGCCCGATAGTACCACCGTCCATTAAAGTTCGCCCTCCTGGCGAATATCACGATTTGAAAACGTCAATTCTGCCGCGCGCAGCAACATGGCAAAAGCTGTCAGCAGAGCGAGGCCGCAAAGTGCCCACTGAAAAATTGATTTGGGAAGTCTAAGAAGGTTCGTTGAAAGGTTGAGCATCACACTTAGCTGCGAACTTTCATAAACGGTCCACGCAATCATGATGAAAATAAATGCGCCGAGCAGAGCCGAGAAAATGTCGATCATCTTGTTTAGCCAATCGGGAAATTTGCGTTCAAATATATCAACAGCAATATGCCCGCCCCGCCTATCGCAAAGAGCCATGCCGCCAAACACCAGCAGCACCATTGTCATTGTTACCAAATCCTGAGAGCCATATAACGGGCTTCCAAAGGCGCGACCTATAACATCGACCAAGATAATACCTACTTCCACAATCAAGCCGATTGAGCCGATTGTGGCAGACAGGCTGATTAGCCTGTCCGCAGAGTTTCTAAGTTTGAGGATCACTTAGTTGCCGCGCATTTGAGCGAGGGTTGAAGCGCCATCAACCGAGCTAACGTATTTCTGAGTAACGGCATCTACCGCATCAGCAAATACCTTGATCTCTTCAGCGCTCAAATCGATCACTGTATTGTCAGAAGATTCACGAGCAACTTTCAATGCAGCATCAGCAGCAGCATTCCAAGCGGTTTCTGCAGACATGGATAGCTCCATACCGGATGCATCATCAATTGCTTTTTTCTGATCGTCTGGCAAAGCGTCATATTTGGACTTTGCCATGACAGTGTAAAAAGCTAGACGTCCAAGGTTTGCACCTATGGTGAAACTGTTCGCTACTTCATCCAGTTTAAAATCTGACAATGTTGACGCGCCAGTGATAACACCGTCGATCAGACCAGTTTGCAATGAGTTGTAAACTTCGTTGATCGGCATTTGAACGGGTGTCGCACCAAGTGATTCAGCAACTTCAGCAGCAGTAGCGCCAGCAACCCTGATCTTCAGACCTTTCAAGTCTTCAGGCTTGCGGATCTGCTTGTCTTTCATAATGAAGATATTCGGCTCTGAAGTCCAAAGCGCCAATGGCTTAGTACCCGGGAACTCAGATGCCAAATGATCATTGTAAGCACGCCACAAAGCATCATAGCCAGCCATATCCAAAGGAATAGCATCAGGCATTTCGACGATCATTGTTTTACCGAACTGAGACGAAGTATATCCTGGCAAACCCCAACCGATATCGGCGGCACCCTGCACAACACGAACATATTGTTCAACTGGGCCTTTGCCCAATTCGCCGCCGTGATAACCACGAACTGTCAGCGCTCCATTGGTGGAAGCTGACACTTTCTCATTTAGTTTTTCAATCACAGACGCATTAATTGTGTGAAATGGTGGTGTGAAGTTTGCGAATTTCAATTCTTCAGCAACAACCGGGAATGCAATTCCAACAGCCAATGCAGTTGCCAATAAAGCGGTACGTAGTTTCATAATGTTTCCTCCCGAAAAAACTGAACAGGACGATTCCCGTTTCAGGTATTTGGTGGGCCAAGACATCCCGGCCCACATGTGATTTTGGTTTATTCAAACCTTATGCAGTCTAGGCGTTCGATTTCGTACGCCAGCTGTCAGCATAATTTTCACGAGCTTCACTTGCATAAGGTGTTTCAGAAACCCGAACTCTTATTTCAGTTTGCTTGTGACTTTCTGTCGAGGTTTTACCTGTTGTTTCAGGCTCTCCCCATTTCATGGTCAACACGTCACCAATTTGAACGCCATCATCGACAACGCCAAGGGACAACATGCAGCGCTCATTATAGCTGTAACCGTTGAACATGCTCATGCCGACCATCTTGTCACCATTCATGACCATATCGGCGCTTGTTGACGCATAGTTCGGCTGCGGGAAATCAATCCATTTGAAATGATCTTCGCCGGGCTTGAAAGCTGATGCAATCACTTTAACAACGTCTTCGGCATTCCATTCGAACGTAACTTTTTTACGGTTTTTGGCTGCTTTCTGTTTCACCAAAGCATCTTTGCCGATGAAGTTTTCCTTTTTCCAACCAATGTAAAAGCCATAACCAAGCTCGAATGGGTTCACATAATAATCTTCGATATTGTCGCTAACAAAACTACCGCCGATAGCACCCATTGCTTCATAAGCATCTGCACCTAGCCAGTCACGGTATTCTTGCATCATCCCATCGCCAGTATAGATGCCAGGCAGTGGTGATGGGATCCAGCCTGACTCTAATGTGTTCGTTGAATAGGCCCGGCTACCGACTCGGCGCATATCAACTTTGGCATCGCGCGCTGCCTGCAATATTGTAGAAAGAACATAGGCTTTGTCTTCGTAAGGTCCCCAAATTTCCAACCCTGGCGCACCTGCCATGCCGTGGCGCAAAGCCTGAACCTTTTTGGAACCTACATTGATCCAGTCAACATGGAAAAACTTAACTTCTTGAACTGGTCCACCATTCATTTTCTCGAATATTTTATCAGCATCTGGGCCCTGAATCTGGAAACGGTAATGCGTTCTGTAAATCGCTTTGCCATCTGGGCGGGAGTCTGAGCGTGGATCGTGAATGATACGCACTTTCCAAGAGCCAATGGCCGCTTGGAATTTTGTCCAGTTAGCTGTTGGCGCACGACCAACGAGAATGAACTTGTCTGCGCGTTCACGGAAAATGATCATATCACCAACCACATGACCGGCTGGCGTAACAGGAACAAAATGCTTAGCGCGGTTCAAGTCCATGTTGTGAAAGCTATTGATGCCTACGTGAGACAAAAATGCTTCTGCGTCTGGTCCTTCAACAATCAATTCATCCATGTGATGCGTCTGATCAAATAAGACAGCACTATCACGCCAAGCACGCTGCTCGTCGCGCCAATTGGTATATTCTGGAGCAACGACGGGATAAACATACATGCCTATCTTTGAATTGCGGAGCATCTCCACCGGGTTCTTGTGTTGGGCAATTACATCAGACAAACTAGACACTATTTTTTCCTCCTAAGGTAAAAACTAAATTCAACTCGCAACCAAAGCCATTCCAGGTACACGCTCAGCAAGTCGAGGATTGATATTCAAAACATAATCGAAATTGTGTCGCGCCAAGCGCGCATGCTCGCGGGCAAGCGCTTCAGCGCGCGCTCCTTCGCGTCTGCATATGGCATCAAAAATTGCGCGGTGCTGGGCCTGTGCAATCTTCAGCGATGCATGAAAATTTGGAATTGATGTTTGCCCATCGAGAAAAGCGCTAGGCGATGCCAAAGGCAATCTAGCGATGCGCTCTACTTCACGTTTAATAATCTTGCTTCCTGACATTTCTGTCAGCAATTCATGAAAACGCTCATTAAGGCTTACATAAGAAGAAAAATCGAGTTCATCGGCCCCAAAAACAGCATCATCGAGCTTTATGAGAAGTTGCCGACACTCAGTTTCCTTTTCAACGCTAACACCACGCTCAGCGGCAACACGAGCTGCAGTGCCTTCCATGACACCACGCAACTCAATCGCATCGACGATGTCGTCAAATGAAAAACTGGCGACACGGCAGCCACCTGTTTCAATGCGCTCTAAAAGCCCCTCATCTATCAGCCGATCTAAAGCTTGACGTAAAGGGGTCCGAGAAACATCCAGCTGTTCAGCAACAGCAGTTTCTGAAAGCCGTTCGCCGACAGGGAAAGAACCGTCAAGCACCATAGAGCGTACTTCCATCAATGCTTTGGAAAACTGCGTGCTGCGTTCTTGCTTCGACATGATTTCCGCTCCTCCAAGCATACCCTGTATACAATTATGCAAAATGTTAAAACTTTAGCAAGTCAAATTTGAAGAAATACACATTTTTGTATACAATAATTTCAACGACACATTTAAATAGAGTTTCCGCGCGGTGGGTTGAGCCCAAAAAAACCAGCTAATTCTTATGAGGCTTGTAGAATTTTGCCAAAAACGAATTGCCGAAAGAGCAAAACTCTTTATTCAGGTTCACGCATCTTCCAAGGTACTCAGAAAGCTGCGGCTACATCGAGAAAGCGGATAAATGCCAAAATCATCGAATAGTTGGTTGCGTGTTTTGATTTTCCTGGGCGCTGGCATCGCCGTGGCGTTGCAAGTAGGCAAAGTGCCACCAGCCATTCCAGCAATACAAAATGAGTTGAATATCTCATTGACCGAAATTGGTTGGATCATGGGAATCTTCAGCCTGATCGCAGCGAGCAGCGCTGCGCTCATAGGTTTGCTCGCAGACCGGGCAGGACAACTCCGTTTTGTTCTTTGTGGAATGTTCCTGACCGCCAGCGCATCTCTCCTTGGCAGTTTTGCACCCAGCTCAGGAATGCTCATAGTATCGAGATTAGTCGAAGGCCTTGGGTTTTTGATGACAGTTGCCGCGGTCCCCTCTTTAATCGCTGGCGCCATGTCAGATGAGCGGCAAAAGACCGCCTTTGCCCTTTGGGGGCTTTACATGCCGGTCGGATCATTCCTGATGATGATTGTTGCAGGGCCAATCCTTGAGGGTTTTGGCTGGCGGCCCGTATGGTGGATCGCGTACATTGTAATTTTAATAGTAATGGTTCCTGTTTGGTGGGCGGGCAAACCACAAGCAAATCAAGAAACTATACCGAAACAAAAACTGTCTCTTCGCGAGTCCTTCTCAGTCATGCAGCGATCAGGTCCGCTGACCGCCAGCGCTATCTTTGGGCTATATGCTGGCCTTTACATGATCCTGACGGGTTTTCTCCCACTCATCTTAACGCAGAATGACGGGTTTAGCCTGCCTATGGCCGCCTCATTTGGAGCCGCAGTGGTATTGTTCAACGCCTTTGGAAACGCCTTTTCCGGCTGGCTACATAGCAAGGGATTTGCGTCCTCAACGCTTATCATCTGGGCAGCTTTAGGAATTGGTATCTCTGGATCTATCGTATTTCTAACTGACACACCCGTTAGCTTAAGAATTGCCGCTGCACTCTTTTATGGCGCCATCGGCGGACTGATACCCAGCTCGCTCTTTGCCAGCGTCATGCTGATTGCTCCAAACAAGTCCTCTTTTGCTACTGTGAACGGCATGCTCGCTCAAGGTTCTGCACTTGGTCAGCTTACAGGGCCTCCATTGGTAGCAGCACTGGTTTCACATTTCACCAGCTGGACGGTAACTATTCCCCTGGTGCTTCTCGTTTCATTTGCCTGTCTTTTGGGCGGTTGGCATTTACGTCGATTTGAAGGTTACACAAACCCTTCATAGGCCAGTCGAATTGCCAAAATCCCCAAAACAACAAGGATGACTTTATCAAATGTTTCTTTGGATATGTGACGCGCCAAAAATGCACCAACGGGCATGAATGCAAGCAATGGGACGATAGCAAGACAACTTAGAATAAAGCGCTCTTTTGTCATAAGCCCATAATATATCATCAATGGAAGCTGCACAAAAACCATCGCCAAAAAGAAGATAGAAATCGTTGCGATAAACTGCCTGCGTTCAAGCTTCATCGAATTTAAGAATGTGATAGATACAGGTGCTGAGATACCCACTGCACCCTGCAACACACCCGCAATAGCGCCGATGGGAAAAACGATCTTACTTGCATGGGCAAAGGACAAAATCCAATGGGGTTTTGCCAACCGGAATCCAATATAGCAAAATACTGCCAATGCGGTGAAAAGCTTCAACGCGTTTCCAGGAACTGACGCTAGCATATAGGTTCCAATCCCAGCGCCCACCATGCCCGCCAGTGCAAACATGAATACGAATTTATAAGGCAGCAAATCTTCTTTATGCTTCCAGCTTTGCCACAAGTTTGACGTCAAATTCGGCATAGCAAATACAGTCACAGCCAAAGGCACACTGTAAAACAGAGAAAGCAAAGGAATGGCGACCAAAGGGGCGCCAGCGCCTGTAGCCCCTTTCAACAACCCTCCCATTGCAAAGCCAATGAAAATGTAGACAACGTTGTAGGAAAGCCAATCCATTAAAATGTATCCGAAACTGCTGATTTGATTTCGAGCAAGACCTGTCGTTTTTCTTCTCGAATAACTTTGATTGCTCTTGCTAGAGCTGCGGGTAAATCTTCACCTTTTTCAACGCGCTCCGTATAGGCTCGACTTGCTTCAGCAATCTTGAGATAATCTGGAGCAGGTTCTAGCGAGGTCAAAGGCATTTTATTAGTTCGCGCGGCAACTCCCTCAGGGTAAGAGTCCACAACCGATCGCCGCACCGCATTCCACATTCCGTTATTTTTGATGATGGTTAGCAACGGCAATTGCAGCGCCTCTGCAATTTGATGACAGGCTGTTGGATTGGCAAACACATAAGAGCCATCTCCGATGCAGGAAATTACCAGCCGATCCAGATCTGCCAATTGCGCGCCCAAAGCAGCAGTCATAGCCCAACCAAGACCGCCGGAATGAGGATTGGCAAAAACCCTGTTAGGACCTTTGAGCTGCATCATTCCCGGCAATACGCCGAGTTCAGAAAACACAATTGCCGTTTCATCCATTGCTTCGGAAATACAATGGCTCAACCATTCCGCACCGATGGGCGATGCATTGCCAGATTCTATCAAGGTTTTAATTTTTGCATGCCTTGCAGAATTTCGTTTTGCAATTGCTAGCTTTCGTTGCTCCGTTTCTGGCATTGGGTCCTGAATTGCCTGATCCAGTGCTTCCATGGCGGCAATAGGATCAGATTGAAGCGCTATGTCGGTTTTATAACCGCGCATTGGCATTCTGGCGAAATGCGGATCTGGCCCAATATGCACAATGGGTGTGGTTAGAGGTGGTTTGTGAAATGCCTCTAACCAAGGAATATCGCAGTCCAGCGCGATTATCAGATCAGACTCTGTCAACGCAGATTTGATATCATGACCGACAAACATTGGATGTGCGGAAGGCATGACATTACGAACAGGGAACGGTTCACAAACGGCAATCGCATGCTTCAAACAAATAGACTGAAGGACTTTGGATAGCTTTCCCTCCACATCTCCGCGCTGAACAAGAATAAGCGGATTATCTGCTTTTTTTAATAGACCGACTATTTCTTTGATTTTTTCAGGGTCGGGAAACATACGACTGGTTGCTGGCCTGGCATTGAAAGGTAGTTGTTGGGCGTCGTTGATAACCTCCGTCAAAGGTTCACGTGGCAAACTCAGATAGGTTGGCCCGGCCGGTTCGCTCTTGGCTAGTGCCAGCGCCCGCGACACGAGCGGCTCTCCCTGTTCGGGATAGCGCATCTCATAATGATATTTGACCGTATCTGAAACCAGCGAGGACTGATCAAACATTTCCTGACCATACTGGATCGGAGACATTCGCGAACCCTTCCGGCCAGACTCAGTAATAGGCGTACGACCAGACATAACCAGAACTGGCACATTATCACTGGCAGCATTGATAACCCCCATGACAGCATTCGCTAGCCCGACATTTACATGAACCATGACAGCCTGCGGTCTTCCCGTAACCAGAAAATAGCCATGGGCCATTCCCACACTTGCCGTTTCATGGGGTATCGTGATCGGCTCTGGCATAGCGGCGGCCGGAAGGTTGCAAAGCGCCTCGATGATAGGCGGGAAATCAGTTCCCGCATTTGCAAAGAGATAATCTACCCCGTGAAACTTTAATCCGAGAAGAACTGATTCTGCACCATTTGCGGGAGTTGGAAAGGTCGACACCTCGTTCTCTGAGGCAGGTTCAGCGCCTGTTGATAACACCATCAATTTCACTCCCAAAATCTTGCCAAATTTACCTGTAATGCGGCGCATCATCGATAAAACAAAAAATGACTTGTCAAATTAACAAAAGCAAGTCATTTTTAAATAATCTCATTATATGAGACTATGTGCAGAGTAGAGTTTTCTAAATTTGTACTCTTCAACTTTTTTCGGGAGGAAAAAATATGCGTAAATTAATCGCGTCATTGGCGCTTGGCGCCACGCTAACATTGGGCCTGGTAAGTACCGCATCAGCTCAAGCAGTGGGAATAGCCACTTCAAATCCGGGATCATTGTTCCACAATATCGGAACGGCTGTTGCTAATGCTGCAAATAAGGCTGGCCTCAATACAACAATTCAACCGGCAACAAGTCCCAACCAGTTTATTCCATTGCTGAATTCCGGCGGCATTGAATTTGGCGTCGCAAATCTGCAGGAAGTGAACTATGCTTTAACTGGGGAAGCCTGGTGGGAAGGCAATAAAAATCCAAATCTGCGCATCGTCGGAATGCTTATGCCTTTGAAAGAAGCCATCTTCGTTCGTAAAGACAGTGACATCATGACTTTGGCGGACCTTAAGGGGAAGCCAATGACCGACGGCTTTACTGCACAAAACACGATCCTGCCGCAACTTGAAGCGTTTTATTCGACAGCAGGAATGTCACGCGCAGACATGACACCGGTAAATGTGCCTTCAGTTGTGGGTGGCGCAGATGCATTTATTGCAGGCGATGCCGTTGGGTTCATTTTCGCTCATGGCGCAGGCAAGGTGCGTGAAGCAGACGCAGCGGTCGGTGGCCTTCGCGCACTTGGTGTTGCAGATGATAGCGATGCAGCCTTGGCAGCAGCAAAGAAACATTGGCCGACTGCCTTCTTTACTGTGATGAAAGCCGGAAGTTCACCTGGCGTATTGGAAGATACAACCTACATCGCGTTTCCTCAGGTTGTCTTCACTCATGCGGGTGTTTCTGATGAAGTCGTTTATCAAATGGCCAAAGCCATGCATGAAGGTAAGGCTGCTATGGTTGAAACTTTCAAACCGTTTGGTGCATTTAATCCAGCAGACATGAAAGGTGATCCAGGTGTGGTCGATTTTCATCCTGGCGCTTTGAAATTTTTCGCTGAAGCCGGTTTGAAATAAGGCCTACATAAATGGCGGACACTTCAATCGAAAAGGCTAATTCAGGCCTTTTCGTTCAGCGGATAGCAGACGGTCTTGCCATTTTAATGATGGTAATTGCCATCGCTTATGCACTCAATGTGCTGCGCATGTTGAACATCGGTTTTTATCCGCAGCAATATTTTGCAGCGATTTTGGCATGTGTCATGCCCATGGCATTTTTGACATTGCCAGCAAAGGCAAAAGCCACACGAAGCCGCAACAGACATGTTCCCTGGTATGATATTGCCTTGGCTGCCATCTCCTTCTTGGTCTCCGGATACATTCTGATCAACTATCCAGATCTGGTCACCCTTATCTTCTTGAAGCCGATTGCCGTTTGGCTGCCCGGTCTCATCATTACTTTGTTGCTTTTAGAAGCTTTGCGCCGGGCAACTGGCTGGGCGCTCGTTATCATTATTGCTGTGTTTTTATTATACGCTCTTATCGGCGATCTTTTACCTGGACGTTTGCAAGGACGCGCACAGAACTGGCAAGTTCTGTCTGGTTATATGGCATTTGATTCAAACGGTGTGTTGGGCTTACCTCTTTCTGTAGCTGCGACTGTCGTGATCACGTTTATTCTTTTCGGCACTCTTCTTTCCGCTACCGGCGGAACTTACTTTTTTACAGATGCTGCGATGCTAGCAATGGGTCGGTTTCGCGGTGGATCGATGAAAATCGCAGTTCTTGCTTCTGGTCTTTTCGGATCAATCTCGGGCTCTGCAGTGGCAAATGTTGTGGGCACTGGGGTCATAACAATCCCTATGATCAAGAAAGACGGATACCCGGCTCACAAAGCTGCAGCTATTGAAGCGGTTGCCTCTACTGGTGGGCAACTGATGCCGCCTGTCATGGGTGCATCAGCCTTTTTAATGGCCGAATTCTTGGCAATTCCATATTCTGAAATCGTTATGGCCGCGCTCGTGCCAGCCATCTTGTATTACGTTGCATTGTTTATTCAGGCCGATCTTGAAGCAGCCAAACTTGGTATTGCTCCTGTGCCCGCTTCGATGTTGCCTGAGAAACGCAAAGTACTAACTGGGCTGCATTTTCTATTAGCCTTTGTAGTCTTGATCTACACACTATTCACATTGGGTTGGCGGCCTGAAAAAGCAGCGCTAGCGGCAGCCCTTTGCCTAATCTTTACATCGCTCATATTTGGTTATGCAGGCCAACGTCCCTCTCCGAGAAAACTCTTTGATAGCCTTTCTACAACTGGTCATTCATTAGTGGAAATCATCCTGATTTCAGCAGCGTCCGGCTTGGTAATTGGCGTATTAAATGTGACGGGTCTCAGCTTCAACTTGACCTATGCTTTGGTGCAAGTTGGGGGCGGCAGCGCGATCATATTGCTTTTTTTATCAGCAATAGTTTGCATCATATTAGGCATGGGCCTTCCAACCCTTGGTGTCTATGTCTTGCTTGCAGCTTTGGTTGCTCCAGCCCTGGTTCAGGTTGGAATTGAGCCAATCGCCGCACATTTATATGTTCTCTATTTCGGTATGATGTCGATGATCACACCACCGATTGCCCTAGCTGCGTTTGCTGCAGCCTCTATTGCCAGAGCTCCCGCAATGGCAACGGGATGGGCCGCTATGAAATTCGGCTGGGCGGCCTATATCATTCCTTTGCTTTTTGTTTTCTCACCAACACTCTTGTTGATTGGCGAGCCTTTGGAAATCACGATTGCAATCGTCACAGCTACATTTGGGGTTTGGTTGATTTCAGCAAGCCTTGCAGGTTTCTTTGCAAGCGAACTAAGCCCGCAAATGCGTATTCTATTTGCTCTTTTCGGGCTATTGGCCTTGGTCCCAGCAGGAATGTTTGAAGGAGCTGTCTGGACAGATTTGGTTGGAGCCGGAGGCGGGTTGGCTCTCATGATTACGAATTATCTATCTGGCAAAAAATTGAAAACTGCCTTGGAGAAAAACCAATGAGCGGCACTGGAAGCGCGGATAAAATATTGACCATTCTGGATGTTTTTACCGAAAACAGGCTAGAGTGGACGGCCGATGAATTAATAGAAAAACTAGGTTATTCGCGCCCTACTCTTTATCGCTATGTAAAGCTCTTGAAAGAAGCGGGTTTCCTGGTCGCCATGCCAAATGGCATCATGACCCTTGGGCCTCGCTTCGTAGAGATGGATTTCTTGATGCAGTGCTCGGATCCACTTGTACGATATGGCAAGGAGCATCTTTTAAACCTGAGTAAAGCATGGCCTTGCACTGGCTTTCTGGTTCGTTGGTATGGCGAAAAACTCTTATGTGTGGCATCTGAATGCTCGATCCCAAACCCAATATCCAGCTATCCCCGTGGGCGCCCTATGCCCTTAGCCAGAGGCGCGATTTCTAGAGCTATTATGGCAAACTTGCCTCGTCGCCAAATAGAGAAATTAGTTCAAAACAACCTTGAAGAATTGATTTCAATCGGTCTCGGCGAAGATATCGAGGAAGTTACCGAAGCCTTGAAAAACGTCCGCAAAGAAGGTGTCGCAGCAGCCTATGGTGAAGTGACGAAAGGAGTAATCGGCATCGCGTCTCCTGTCTTTGGCGAGAGCCGCAATCCGATTGCCGCCCTATGCATGACCATTGCAGAAACATCGGTGGATGGCGAAGCGATAGAAATCATCAAAGAACAAGTTAAAGCGGCAGCTGAAGCGCTTTCAGAAAGCCTCGAAAAATATCCAACAATGGAACTGCATGAATATGCGGCCCGCAATTTCGGTTAACACTCAGTCAGGAAACGTCATGAAAAAAATTGATATATTCAACCATATCTGGCCAAAGCCATTTTTTGATCGTTTGATCGACCATATTGGAACCATGAGCGATATTACAAAACGCTCCGGCGCTGTGCCTATGATGACCGAACTGGATCGCCGCTTTGAGGTCATGGACATGTTTGGTGAAGACTATGTTCAGGTTCTCTCCCTTGCCTCACCGCCGCTAGAATTGCTGGCTGGCCCTGAAAAAGCATTGGAGTTGTCACAGATCGGTTCAGACTCTATGGCGGAACTTTGCCAGAAATATCCCGAAAGATTTCCTGCTTTTATCGGCACTGCGCCGATGAACAATCCTGCCGCATGTGTCACGGAGTGCAAAAGAGCCATTGAGGAACTTGGCGCAGTAGGCATGCAGATTTTCACCAATGTTGCAGGCAAGCCGCTTGATCTCGCAGAATTTGAGCCATTCTTCGAATACATGGCTAAGGTTGGCAAACCAGTCTGGCTTCATCCTGCACGCGGCGCAAATTTTTCCGATTACAAAACAGAAGAGCAATCTGAATATGAAATCTGGTGGACCTTTGGTTGGCCCTATGAAACTTCAGCAGCCATGGCACGCATGGTATTCTCACGCCTCTTTGACAAATATCCGGGTCTCAATGTGATTACCCACCATGGCGGCGGTATGATTCCGTTTTTTGAAGGGCGCGTTGGCCCCGGTTGGGACCAGATGGGTGCACGCACTACAGATAAAGATCTTGCTGCGGTCAGAAAATCATTAAAGCGCCCTCACCTCGAATATTTCAAAGATTTCTATGCTGACACAGCTACCTTCGGGTCCGCCAGCGCAATTAAACATGCCATCGAGTTCTTTGGCGAAGACCATGTTCTCTTTGCATCAGACGCACCTTTCGATCCAGAAGGTGGGCCGATGTATATTCGCGAAACCATCAAGCTCATTGAAGATTTAGATGTCAGCGATGAGATCAAACGCAAAGTATTCCAGGACAATGCTAACAAGTTGCTTGGCCTTTCCATAGGAGTTTAAAATGCAAACTGCGAAGCATTACATAGATGGAAACTGGATCGACAAGGGCGAGAAACGCGCGAGCACCAATCCCGCAGACAATAGTTTGGTTGGCAATTATCATGTTGGATCAAAAGCACTTGTTGACCAAGCAGCAGGTGTTTCAAGAAGTGTTTTCTTTAACACGTCTTGGCAGGCCTCACCGCGTCTGAGAGCATCTGTATTATTCGAATTTGCGGACAGACTTGCAGCAGCAAAAGATGAAATTGTTGATTTGATCGTAGCCGAAAATGGGAAACTTCGAGCCGAAGCGCTTGGGGAGACCATCGGCGCGATCTCTGAGACCCGTTATTATGGCGGGCTTGCACGAACGGTTCTTGGCCGAACCATTGAGACCGCGCCAGGCAATTTCTCACTTATGCATCGCGAGGCTGCAGGTGTCGCAGGAATTATCGTACCGTGGAATGCACCGCTAACTTTGCTGGTGCGATCTCTGGCACCAGCCTTAGCCGCCGGATGCACCTGTGTCATCAAGCCTGCTGACCAAACACCTTTGGTTCATGCAAGGGTTCTGCAGTGCCTGATTGAATGCCCGTCTCTTCCCAAAGGAGTTGTGAATTCCATCAACGAAAACGGATATGAAGTTGGTCAGGCTATGGTGGCTTGCCCAGATATAGACCTGATCAGTTTTACCGGATCAAGCAGAACCGGAAAGCTGATAATGGCGGGCGCTGCGCCAAGCCTTAAGCGAGTAAACCTTGAATTGGGCGGCAAAGCGCCTGCTTTAATATTTGCTGATGCCGATCTTGATCTTGCAGTTCATGAGCTTACCCATGGTGCCCTCGTGATGGCCGGCCAAATCTGTGTCGCTGCTGCTCGGTTTCTTGTTCACAAGTCTATTCAGAAAAAATTCGAAGAGCGCATGATTGCAGCATTCAAATCAGTTGAGGTCGGGCGCGGCTCCGATCCAAGCAGTCAAATGGGCAGTCTGATTGATCAATCGAACCAAAAGCGGTTGCAGCAGATCATCGAGCAAGCAGGCGATGAAGGCGAGTTACTATTGAAGGGCGAAGCTATTTCCGGCGGTGCATTTCTAACGCCCAGCATTTTCCGTATTGACGACCTTCAATCTGAATTGGTTCAGGAAGAATTGTTCGGACCTATCGTTTCCATCGAAACGTTTGAGGATGAAGCAGAAGCGGTCATGATGGCCAATGCAACCGTTTACGGTCTGGCTGCAAGTGTGTTCACCAATGATTTGAACCGCGCAATGCGGGTAAGCCGGGCAATTCGGGCCGGAACCGTATGGCTCAATTCCCATACAAGGCTCTTTGCCGAAGGTGAAACCGGCGGCTATGGTCAATCAGGTCTGGGACGCCTTCACGGTGTAGAGGGACTAAACGACTTCCTCGAAACCAAACATGTTTACATGGAATCTGGAACCGTTTGAGAATGGCAGCTGTAAAACGATTTGACGTAATCATTTCAGGGGGCGGTCCTGTTGGAATGGGACTGGCTATTGAGTTGGGACAAAGAGGTGTTAGTGTTGCGGTTGTTGAACGCTATGAAACGCCGCAACCAATTCCTAAAGGTCAAAATTTAACCCAACGCACCATGGAGCATATCCATTTTTGGAAATGTGAAGATCAGTTGCGCAAACGCCGCCACATGCCCGCTGGCGTGGCCAATGGCGGCATTGTCAGTTACGGCAATCTGCTAAGTCCCCATCGATACGAATGGCTGCCGCGCGAAAAAGTTCAACCTTATTATTATTCTGCTGTAGAACGCTTGCCTCAATATGAGACCGAAGCCGCATTGCGGGAGCGTGCCGCGCAAATTTCCAACATTACGCTGTTTTACGGTTGGGCAGCAAGTGCATTGGACGAAACTGAAAAAGACGTTTCTCTAACAATCACAAAGCGAAAGAAGAAGAACGATAATTCACCTGTTACACAGCAAATCATAGGCAAATATCTTGTTGGGGCGGATGGAAGCAATTCACTGGTTCGCAAACTCGCTGGAATAACTGAGACGCGTCAAGACCACGAAAAGAAGATGGTGCTTTTGGTTTTCAAATCTACCGAATTGCACCAGTTGCTAAGCAGGTTTCCAACCAAGTCATTTTACAATGCACTTCATCCTGACATGAAAGGGTATTGGCAATTTCTCGGCCGTGTAGATCTGGGTTCAAGCTGGTTTTTCCATGCGCCGGTTCCAATGGACACCACTGCCGATAATTATGACTTCGCGGCATTTTTGCATCGCACAGTAGGAGCCGAATTTACTTTGGAACTAGATTATGTGGGATTTTGGGATTTACGCTTTGCTGTAGCTAATACCTACAAAAAGGGTCGCATATTTGTAGCTGGTGACGCGGCGCACTCTCATCCTCCCTATGGCGGCTATGGCATAAATACAGGTCTGGAAGACGCCCGAAATTTGGGTTGGAAACTGGCTTCAGTGTTGAAAGGAATCTCTAAACCAGAATTGCTTCAAACCTATGATGAAGAGCGCCGTCCTATCTTCGAAACCCTTCGAGATGATTTTATTGAAAACTTCATCATAGAAGACCGTGAGTTTCTTGAAACATATAGCCCGGAGACTGACTTAGGGGCCTTCGAAGCAAAATGGCATTCGAGAACCAACGACTCCTCAGAAGTGACCGCGTATGAGCCAAACTATAATGGTTCAAGTATCGTTTGCGGCGATCATAATGCATCGCCTAGCGCAAGCGGAGCACACGTTTTCAAAGCGCAAGCAGGCCATCACTTAGCGCCTAAAATTTTGGCAAATGGTACAAACATTTTTGAGGAGTTAGGGGCTGATTTCACTTTCTTAGACTTCTCGCAAGATGGCATTAGTGCCCAAGAGATGAATGCGATCGTGGCGGGAAACAACTTCCCTATCTGCATTATCCATCGGCAAGATAGTGCTGCTGAAAAATTTTACGGTGCACCTTGTTTGCTAGTGCGCCCTGATCATTATGTAGCATGGGCGGGAACTGAAACTACGGATATGAGAAAATTAATTTCGACAGCATTATGCTTTTAATAACGAAAATCATGACTCCGTCTACATGGGAAATGTAAGGTGCTGCTATTGAGGAAACGCTTCATCCTCAAGGAAAAACTTGGACTGACTTCTCATTTTTATTATTGCGCGGGCTTGCTGCCAAATAGCTATAGGACGTTCATATTTTTCATTTGATTCTACTGCTCGTCTGGCCAACGCTGCATTAGATGGAGCAAGAGTACTGCGGTCTAATCTAACATCATCTTCAAGGCCTGTTCGCGCGTGGCCACACTTGGAAATCGACCATTCATTAATTGTAAGTTGTGCTGCGCCAGTACCTGCAGCACATCATTGAGCCTCAGGCGCAACACGTCTTAAAGTCTCTATATAGAAATCAAAAATACGCTCATCTGCGGGCATAGAGTTTTTCACACCCATCACAAACTGCACATAAAACGGAGTTTTGAGATGACTAGCAGTGGCAATGCGGATGGGCTGAACAATATTGCCAAGATCAAGCGCTTCATTTCCAACTGCACGGACTTTTGCACGCCGTAAGCTCTAACCATTTGATAAATATGCGTTCGCCGTCCAGTCGATCATCGGCGCGACTGCAAATATTTTGTCTTTGTTTTTAAATATTCTTGATACATGGCTCTAGGCTTAAACCGTACTTATTAGAAAACAGCTTGAGGTGTGTATAATCCTCAAAGAAGACGCTTATCCTATTTCACAATGGGGTCAATCGGACCAACTGGAAACTTGACAACTTCTTCCACAGCGCGAGCAACTTGTAACAATTTTGCATCGCCCCTTGGCGGACCAACTAGCTGAATGCCAACAGGCATACCAGATGCGGTAAATCCGATGGGCAATGAAAGTGCGGGCAGTCCTGCCGTGGTTGCCAGGAACGAAAATCTCAGCCAATCCAGATAATCATCCAGTTTATTTCCATCAACCAATAATGGGTATTCATCTTCAACCATGCCCGGCTCGAGCCCGACCACCGGGATCGCCAGCACATCATAGCGCTCAAGAAATATTCTCATATTTTGATAAATCACTGTCCGCTGGCGCAAAGCATCATAAATGTCTTCAGTCTTCAGGTTTCTACCAAACTCAGTATTCTGCTTTAACGTAGGCTTAAAACAAGCCTGAACAGCATCAGGCAAATATCCATTCACGGAGCCATAGTGAATGCCGCGCAAGGAAGAATAGGTGCGCGCCAGATCGGGTAAATCTGGACAGGCTTCCTCAACTTCCCCTCCTGCCTTGGCAACTTTCTCCATTGCCAATCGCATGATATTCCTGATCTCTTTTTCAACAGGAGAAAAGCCATTTTGATCTTCAGAAAAAGCGATGCGAACTTTGCCATCCACTTTTTCAACTTCTTCTTGAAACGAAACTAATGGTGCATCCAAACTGGTCGGCACTTCAGGAAGATAGCCCGTGCCATGATCAAGAAATAATGCAAGATCACGCACATCCCGCGCCATTGGTCCCGCAATACCTTCCGTGGCAAATGCAGTGGCAGCAGGACCGCCGCCAAAGCGTCCAGGCGTTGGGCGCAAACCAACAATACCGCAATAGGCGGCAGGAGTGCGCAAAGAGCCGGCCAAATCTGAACCCTGCGCCAACCAAACCTCACCTGTTGCAAGCGCCACCGCTGCGCCGCCTGAAGAACCCCCTGAATTTTTGCGCGTATCCCAAGGGTTTCGTGTGTATCCAAAAACCTCATTGAAGGTATTGCCACCAGCACCAAACTCCGGCGTATTGGTCTTGCCCACCACAACACCGCCTCGATCTTCCATGCGCTGCACAAGCGGGTCATTATCTTCCGGAATAAAGTCTTTAAGCGCCGTATTTCCAAATGTGGTTCGAACACCTGATACTTTCGTCAAATCTTTGATGGCAATGGGAAGCCCTGCCAACCATCCAGGCTCATTGCCATTGATTGTTTTATCCCGGGTCATATTTTTTATGGCATTGCGGGCGCGATCTTCGCACAAGGTAACGGTCGCATTGACGATTGGTTCAACAGCCGCAATCCGTTCAAAAACAGCATCCAGCATTTCCGCTGGAGAAACCTCTTTGGATTTCAGCTTAGCAATGGCATCACGGGCAGACAATGCGCACAATTTCGAACCGCTGAAAGTAGTTTTGGGATTGCTCATACTGATCGCCTTGGAAAAAATTTAATGAATAAGTTCGTTTGGTTTGACAAACTGAAACTGTTTTCTTGACCATTTACCAATTTAGCGCAACCTTCAAGTCGACAGAAACAAAGACTAATACGGAACGCCTAATCATGACCAAAACCCATTTCTATTTTGATGAGCGCTGCTTTTGGCATGGCGGCGGTAATTATGCGCAGGTTCTTCCAGTAGGAGGTTTTGTTCAACCCTTGGTATCAGGTGGCTTACCGGAAGCACCCGAGACAAAACGACGGTTGAAAAACCTATTGGAGGTTAGTGGGCTCGCCAGTCATTTGCATATGTCAGGCGCTGCCTCTGCAACAATAGAAGATCTCTTGAGAGTTCACCCAAAAACATATGTGGAGGAATTCAAGCGTATGTCAGACCAAGGCGGCGGCGAATTGGGTTTGCGCACCCCTTTCGGTCCAGGTGGCTTTGAGATTGCAGCACTCTCCACTGGGCTTGTAAAGCAGGCGGTTAAATCTGTTCTGGAAGGTTCGGCAAACAACGCCTACGCCCTTTCCCGCCCACCGGGCCATCATTGTCTTCCTGATTTCCCAAATGGATTTTGTCTGCTGGCCAATATTCCAATAGCGATTGAAGCAGCCCGGGCAGAGAAACTGGTTGAGCGCGTGGCCGTTGTTGATTGGGATGTTCACCACGGCAATGGAACCGAGGCGATTTATTACGATGATCCCAATACCCTGACCATATCCCTTCATCAGGAACGTTGTTATCCCTTGGATACTGGATCGGCAGACCAGACCGGAGGCAAAGCCGCTCCCAATTCCAATATGAATATTCCGCTTCCCCCGGGCGGTGGCAATGATCTGTATTTGGAAGCAATGGAACGCCTTGTTTTGCCGCGCCTTCGGGCATTCAAACCCGATTTGATTATAGTTGCTTGCGGCTATGATGCGGCAGCTGGAGACCCATTATCGCGCATGATGTGCTCATCCGACACATTTAGAAAAATGACTGAAATGGTCATGGCAGAATCAGGCGGTAAAATAGTTACCGCCCATGAAGGCGGATACTCAGAAGTCTATGTGCCTTTCTGCGGCCATGCAGTTTTGGAAGCCATGTCAGGAGACCCAGTACATATTGAAGATCCCATGCTTCAACGGATCACAAACCAGCAACCAAATGCGCGGTTGGCGCAGTTCCACAGTTCCGAAATTGATCGGTTGGTTGAGTATTTTGGGATTAAATAACCAGTTTAATGCGGCTTGATCATCCACGCCCCACATAGGGCATGGTCGTTGCCATAACGGTCATGAATTGGACATTAGCTTCAAGCGGCAGGTTTGCCATATGCAACACTGAATCTGCTACATGCTGCACATCCATTACAGGCTCGGGCTTGATCGATAAATCTGCCTGAGGAACCCCACCTGTCATTTTAGCCGTCATTTCAGAAGCCGCATTACCAATATCAATTTGGCCGCAAGCAATGTTATAGGGACGACCATCAAGTGATATGGTGCGCGTCAAACCGGTGATGGCGTGCTTTGACGCGGTATAAGGCGAAGAGCCTGGCCTTGGCATATAAGCCGAGATCGAGCCATTATTGATAATACGCCCACCTTGCGGAGTTTGTTTGCGCATCAAGTTAAACGCCCCACGCGCGCATGCAAAAGCGCCGATGAGATTCACACTAATCACTTTTACGAAATCACTGACTGGCACATCGCCAATGGGCGCTTGAGGAACATTATTGCCCGCATTGTTAAACAACACATCAAGTCTGCCGAAGTCTTTTTCTATTCTATCATACATCGCATCAACAGCATCGCAATCTGTCACATCGCAAGCAATCGCCGTGCTGTTATCTTTTCCAAGAATACCAACAACCGCCTCAAGCGCGTCCAATCTGCGGCCGGTTAAAATCACATGATAACCATTCTTTCCTAAAGTTATCGCACAGGCTTTACCAACCCCTGAACCGCCGCCCGTTACCAATGCAATTTTCTTCATAACTTACTGCCTTCCAATCAAATTTCATGGCCCAAACAAGTTGTTGGTGCTCTTGATATGTTTCTATAGCAATTTTTAACCGTAGAACCATAACAGAATTTATCATAAACCAGATCAAAAGCTTGCCCTAAGCTTTGGCTAAGTTATAAATCCTGAATGAAAATGAGCTGCCATGGAGCGCGCAAAATGCACAAACTGGTTACCCAAGAAATGATAGACAGCTTTCAGCGCGACGGCGTTGTTTTGGTAAAGGGGTTGTTCAAAGATCATGTCGAAACAATCCGCTCCGGCATTGAAAAGAATATGAGTGATCCAGGCCCCTATGCAGCCGAAAATCTCAAACCCGGAGAAGGCGGGCGTTTTTTTGACGACTATTGCAATTGGACCCGTATCAGCGATTTTGAAGATGTCATTCGTAATTCACCTGCAGCAGAAGTCGCAGCAGATTTGATGGTTTCAAACAAAACTCAGGTTTTCCACGATCATATTTTGGTCAAAGAACCTGGAACCTCAAAACCAACACCTTGGCACCAAGACAGCCCCTATTATTTTGTCGATGGTAAACAGAATATCAGTTTCTGGTCGCCCGTTGATCCCGTCAAGGAAGCAAGTTTGCGCTGTGTAGCGGGAAGTCACAAATGGGAGAAATCAGTTGTCCCAACCCGTTGGCTTTCCGAAACCAATTTTTACCCAGTCGATGACAAATATATGCCAGTGCCAGACCCTGATGCCGAAGGCATGAAAATCGTAGAATGGGAAATGGAACCAGGCGATGCAGTAGCTTTTAATTACGGCATTCTCCATGGCGCACGTGGGAACACTTCAACCATGCGCCGTCGTGCTTTTTCCCTACGCATGCTGGGCGATGACGCGCGCTACACGGAACGCCCGGGACCAACATCACCGCCCTTCCCCAGCCATGATATGAAGCAAGGCCAGATATTGCGAGAAGATTGGTTCCCGTTCGTCTTTGAGCGATAAGTCTATCCGTAACTGGAAACGTCTGAACCAGCTAAGGCTGAAATATTCAACAAGCCACGAACGGTGATAGATGGCGTAACGATATGCGCCTTATTACCCATGCCCATCAAAATTGGCCCAACTTCCAGTCCGCCTGCAACAGACTTCAAGAGGTTGCGGGCCGCACCAGCCACATCTGTATTTACATAGACCAACACATTGGCTCTTCCAGTCAAACGTGAATTCGGGAACAGGCGCGCGCGCAAATCAGCATCCAGCGCAGCATCAGAATTCATCTCGCCCTCATATTCAAAATCCAAATCCTGAGCATCAAGAATATCAAGCGCGCCGCGCGAAACCCGGCCGGATCGGCTGTCCAAATTGCCAAATTGAGAACCTGAACACAGGGCGATTTTGGGTACCACACCAAACCGGCGTACATGACGCGCGGCGGCAATCACGGTCCGGGCCAAGGTTTCAGGTTCCTGTTCAATATTCACATGGGTGTCGGTGATGAACAGTGGACCATTTTCCAAGATCACTAAGGACAGCGCACCAGCTGGGCTAAGTTCATCTGTAGCCAGTGTTTGCCGAATATAGTTCAAATGCCATTGATACTGGCCAAAAGCGCCGCAGATCATACTATCCGCATCGCCTTTATGAACCATCACTGCAGCAATGGCAGTGGTATTCGTCCGCATAATCGCTTTTGCAAGATCGGGTGTGACGCCACGTCTTTCATTCAAAGTATGATAGGTCTGCCAATAATCGCGATACCGCTCATCATATTCCGGATTGACGATTTCAAAATCCTTACCTGGCTTGATGGCTAGGCCAAGTCGCTCCAACCGCCTTTCAATTACTTCCGTTCTCCCGATCAAAATCGGTCTATCGACCTTCTCTTCAACGATAGCTTGAGCGCAGCGCAAGACCCGTTCGTCTTCGCCTTCGGCAAACACCACTTTGCGATTGGCGCTTCTTGCCGCTTCAAAAACCGGACGCATGATCAAGGATGATCTAAACACCTGCCCTTGCAGGCTTTCCTTATAAGTCGACAAATCAAGATCGCGGGTGGCAACACCTGAATCGATAGCGGCTTTAGCAACTGCATATGCAATGGTCGGCAACAACCGCGGATCAAACGGTTTTGGGATCAGATATTCCGGCCCGAATGTGAGGCGCTCACCGCGATAGGCCTCACCAACTTCTGCAGACGTTACTGCGCGCGCTAGTCCAGCAATCGCCTCGACACAGGCAATTTTCATTTCATCATTGATTTCCGTGGCGCCCACATCCAGCGCGCCTCTGAAAATGAAAGGGAAACAAAGCACATTGTTTACTTGGTTTGGAAAATCCGACCGTCCCGTTGCGATCAATGCATTGGGCGAACCTTTGCGGGCTTCATCCGGCATGATTTCAGGCGTAGGATTAGCAAGGGCAAAGATCATCGGATTATTTGCCATCCGGCTTACCATCTTGGAGGTTAGCAAACCTGGCCCTGAGACGCCCAAAAACATATCAGCGCCTTCAAGTGCTTCATCAATGGTGCGAAGCGTTGTGTCTTGAGCAAACATTTCTTTTTCAGCAGTAAGACCATTGCGTTGTTTGTGAACAACTCCCTTGCTGTCCAGCATCAAAATATTCTCGTGCTTCACACCCAAAGTCATCAACATTTTCAAACAGGCGATACCAGCTGCCCCTGCCCCTAACGCAACAACTTTAATGTTCTCGATTTTTTTGCCAGATAGATGCAGACCATTGATTGCAGCGGCAGAAGCAACAATCGCCGTGCCATGCTGATCATCATGAAAAACAGGAATGCCCATTTTTTCTTTGCAGATACGCTCCACAATAAAGCAATCAGGCGCTTTGATATCTTCAAGATTAATCGCGCCAAAGGTAGGCTCAAGTTTGCAAACCAGCTCAGCCAGTTTTACCGGATCATCTTCGTTGACCTCGATGTCAAAACAATCGACGCCCGCGAACTTTTTAAAGAGAACCGCCTTACCTTCCATAACGGGCTTGGAAGCCTGCGCGCCAATATCGCCAAGCCCAAGAACGGCTGTACCATTCGAGATAACCGCAACCAGATTACCCTTGGCAGTATACCGGCTTGCCGTGGATGCGTCTTTCTCGATTTCCAAACAGGCTTCAGCAACACCCGGAGAATATGCAAGACTAAGATCGCGGCCCGTAGCCATTGGCTTTGTTGCTCTGATTTCAAGTTTTCCGGGCTTGGGAAACTCGTGATAGTTTAGCGCTGCTTGGCGGTCCTTCTTTTTCTTTTCGCGATCATCTGACATTCAATCTCTCTCCCATTATTCTTTCTTTTTAAAGATCGTGAGTGCGTCTCCATTTTTGCACCCAGACCGAATTGTATCTTTGAAATTTGAACTTGGCGGACAACCTTATCTAAATCTAATCTGCGCTTTCATGGCTTTGGTGCGGTCACTTGCAAGTTCAAAAGCTGCCACTGCATCTTCCAAAGGCAGCGAATGAGAAATCAACGGTTTCACATCAATTTGCCCCAGCTGCATCATTTTGACCGCCATGGCGAATTCTTCATGGAACCGGAATGATCCTCTTAGGTCTAGCTCCTTCGCCGTCAATGCCTGCATAGGGATGGTCATATCCCCGCCTAGCCCCAACTGCATGACGACGCCTCGCGGACGCATAGCAACGATGCCTGCCGCTAATGCGGGCGCAGCACCAGAGCATTCATACAGAACGTCAAAATACCCTTTTCCCGCTTGATAAGCCTTAAGGCCATCAGGATCATTAAGAGTATTGATAACTTTATCAGCGCCAAGCTTTTTAGCGTAAGCCAATGCTTCATCGGTTAGGTCAGTGACCACAATTTCAGTCGCCCCGCTAGCTCTTGCTGCCAACAAAGACAAGGTTCCAATTGGGCCACTTCCTGTGATCAAAACACGTTTGCCCATCATCTCGCCTGCGCGGCGGGTAGCGTGCAAACAAACCGCCAAAGGTTCCGCCATTGCCGCTTCTCCGGCAGACAATCCATCAGCTTTTATGCATTGATTTGCCTCTGCTACCAGCTCCTCCCGAAACGCTCCTTGAATATGTGGAAACGGCATGGCCGAGCCATAAAATCGCATATTTTCACAATGATTTTGCTGACCTTTTTGGCAATACTGACAATCACCGCAGGGCCGCGATGGAGAAACAGCAACAAGATCACCAAGAGCTAGATGAAAAACACCCGCGCCAATTTCAACAACATGACCAGAGACTTCATGGCCCAAAATCATCGGCTCTTTGAGACGAATAGTTCCAAATCCGCCATGATTGTAATAATGCAGATCGGATCCGCATATGCCGCCGGCAGCAAGTTTTATTCTTACCTGCCCTGCTCCAAGTGCTTCATTGGCAACTTCTTCAACCCGCAAATCTTTTGCATTATGAACTACAATGGCACGCATCACATTTCCCCAGATTTTGTCTATACAGGCAGTCTGCCATCGCCATGGTTTCAATTGACACGACAAGCGCAAAATTCAACACTGACAACAATTCGACTCTACAAGGCTTACCCATTCGAAATACAAAACAAAAGGACATTTCGTGACCAAAGGACTTAAATTATTTGATCTTAGCGGCAAGCGTGCGCTGATCACCGGTTCATCACAAGGGATCGGCTATGCCCTGGCAAAGGGAATGGCGGAGACAGGTGCTGAGATAGTTTTAAATGGTCGCGATGTGGCAAAGCTGGAAGCTGCAGCCAAAGCGTTGAGAGAAAATGGCGCGCATGTGCATACGCTCGCCTTTGACGCAACCGACCATGCGGCTGTGAAATCTGCCGTGGATACATATGAAGCAAACCATGGCTCCATAGATATTCTGGTCAACAATGCTGGCATGCAGCACAGGACAACCCTTGAGGATTTCCCTCCTGAGATGTTCGAAAAGCTTCTATCAACAAATGTCACCAGTGTATTCAATGTGGGTCAGGCAGTCGCCCGACATATGATCAAACGGGGTGCAGGTAAGATCATCAACATTGCCTCAGTGCAAACATCCCTCGCCCGCCCCGGGATAGCGCCCTACACCGCCACCAAGGGTGCTGTTGGTAATCTCACCAAAGGCATGGCAACAGACTGGGCCAAGCATGGCCTCCAATGCAATGCTATTGCGCCCGGCTATTTCGATACACCATTAAATGCGACATTGGTTGCTGATCCTGAGTTCAGTGCTTGGCTTGAAAAACGCACCCCAGCAGGTCGTTGGGGCAATGTCGACGAGCTGGTCGGCGCTTGCATCTTTCTGTCATCCAGTGCCTCCAGCTTTGTGAACGGACATACGCTTTATGTTGACGGCGGCATTACAGCATCACTCTAAGCCCTGGCGCCTGTTCGTCGTAATGGGTGTTGCAGGATGCGGAAAAAGTTCCATTGGCGAGGCTTTGGCAAAGGCAACCCAAGGCAGCTTCATGGATGGTGATCATTTTCATCCAAAAGCCAATATTGAGAAAATGAGCAACGGTCAGCCCCTAACCGATGAAGACCGTTGGCCTTGGCTGACAATCATTGGCAAGGAAATGGGCGCCAGAAGCGGCATGGTGTTTGCAGGATGTTCCGCCTTGAAAAAAGCCTATCGCGAAAAAATTACGCAAACCGCTGGCGAACCTGTGACCTTCATTTTTTTGGATGGTTCCAAAGAACTGATCGGCGAAAGAATGGCCGCCCGCGAAGGCCACTTTATGCCCACAAAATTACTCGACAGCCAGTTCGCAACCCTTGAACGACCCGATGAAACTGAACTGGCAATGACAGTGGATATAAAAGGAAAACGCGAGGAAGTCGTTCACAACATCCTCGCGCTTATAAAGAAAATTGGAATTGAATTACCTGCTGCTTAACAGCGTTTAAAGGAACGGCAACTCGACCAGTGTAGCCGCGGTATCCCCCGTCTGGCGTTTGATAACCACTTCCTGACCAATTTGAGCCTCGCGAGAAATAAGCGCATATCCGATATTCTTTTTCATTCGATATGACCAAGCAGCATTGGTCATTTTACCAACTTTCACGCCGTCAAGCTCAATATCTTCCCAAGCAAAACGCAGTGGAGCAGGCGTTTCCCCTTCCAGCACAAGGCCAAGCTGGTGGCGTTTTGGTCCTTCCGCTTTGATTTTGCGGAGCGCATGGATCCCGATCACATCGTCAGGAACATCCAGATCTAGATAGCTCTCAAGGCGAACTTCGAATGGGTTGGTGTTACCATCAGTATCGCCCCCTAAGGAAAGCAGTCCGCTTTCTGTACGTTCACAAGTAGCAGGTGCACCCGGACCAATGCCCCAAGGTTGTCCAGCCTCTTTGAAAATATTCCAAAGCTGGGTACCTTTTGTGCCATCGCGAAGATAAATCTCAAAGCCGCCCTGTTTGGACCAGCCTGAACGTTGCACGGCTAAGGGAATTCCTTCAATTTCAGTTTCTTTGAACCAGAAATACTTGATGTCGCGAACCCAATCGCCCATCACATGAGCTACAACATCTTCTGCTTTAGGCCCTTGCAGCGCCATGGGCGAAACATCTGGCTCACTGACCTCAACATCCAACCCGCGCTCTGCAGCAATCGCCTTAGCCCAAAGCCACATATCAGAATCGGCAATCGAGAACCAATACAGGTCATCAGCAAGTTTCAATAATATAGGATCGTTGATGACCATGCCCTGATGATTACAAAGGGCCACATATTTACCTTGCCCTATTTTGCATTTGGTCAGATCACGCGGCGAAAGAATTTGCGCAAGTTTCCCTGCATCAGGGCCTTTTAACTGGACCTGGCGTTCAACGCCTACATCCCATTGCGAAACGCCGTTTATGATACGCCAATACTCAGCTTCCGGATCCCCAAAACCCGTTGGCAAAATCATGCCATTATACACTGAGGCCGAAACCATCCCTTCATCAATGACACAATCGTAAAAGGGGGAAGGGCGAAGCCTTGCGGTAGGGAAAATAGCTGACACAGTAGGCTCCTTTTTGATTTTAGAGTCTAGTTAGATCATTTTTACCAGATCACTTTCGCCACAACGACATGAAATTTCGCATTGTGTCATTAATCCAAAGCCTAATGCCCGTGATTGGCCAATACTCTGCTTGCCGAAACCATAGCGCCATCCCCATGAGGAATATTCAAAGCTTTCAACGCACAGTCAATCGCACCAATCACACCCATAACCATATGGATATTCTGATGGCCCATATGCCCTATCCGAAAACGGCGATTGAATTCAGAAGTGCCGTATTCACCAAATCCAAGGCCAATGCCTAGGGTCACACCAGCATTTTGCTCTGTCCATTTTCGAATATTCGCGGCATCCCCCTCACCTGTTGTGACGGTTGAAACCGCACGAGAGCGCTTGGACGGATCGGAGATATTATGAACCAATTCTCCTGCTTCACCCCATGCCTTGATGGCAGCCCAATAAGCAGTTGAAATGGTTTCGTGCCGCTTCCAAACTGCTTCCACGCCCTCTTCATGCACCAATATATTCAAAGCCTCACGCAAACCGAAAATATGCTGGGTCGGGGCTGTGCCGCAAAATTTTTGATAATATTGTTCTGATTTCCCGCGAAGGGTCCAATCCCAATATTGGCCAGGCTTTGCCCGTTTTCTTGCTTCTGCAGCTTTATCATTGAAGTAGACAAATGAAATACCTGCTGGTGTCATCAACCCTTTTTGACAAGCGGCAATCATTACATCAACCTGCCACTCATCCATTCTGAATTCATCGCACCCCAATGATGCAATGCAATCCACCATGAACAAAGCCGGATGCCCCGTTTCCTTAATCGATTTGCTCAATGCAGGAACATCGTTGCGAACCGATGACGCGGTATCCGTTTGCACCGTTAAAACTGCTTTGATGGTGTGGTTTTTATCAGCGTTTAAAATCTCAGCGACTTTAGCAGGATCAGCATCCCCTTGCATGCCAAAATTCAATACCTGCACATCAATAGCAATGCTTTCAGCAAGAATACCCCAGTTGGCCGCAAATCGCCCCGTAGTTAAAATGAGAATTTTATCCCCTTCCACAAACAAATTGCGTAACGCGGCTTCCCAGGCACCATGTCCATTGGCAATATAAATTGCCACCTGTCCTTTGGTTTGAGCAACGGTCAAAAGATCAGGATAGATGCTCTCTGTGATCTCGATCAATTCGCCTTCATAAATATTTGGCGAAGGGCGATGCATGGCAGATAGCACACGCTCAGGCATTACGGATGGCCCGGGAATGGCCAGTATTTTTGGTCCAAAGTTCAAAGACATTGCAAAATTTCCAAACTGGATAAGATGGTGTGGCAGTCCATTTATGGACAACTAGGTATGAGATTTAGATCAAGATAGCTTCTGGTCAAAGGTCGAAATTGTCTTGGAGACAATCATTTCACCAATCGTGGCATCGAAATCCTTGAAATGCGCACTTTGCAGGTGAATGTCGAACGCCGCCGCATCCATATACACTTCGTAAAGCTGGACACGGTTTGGTGTTTTGCTATCCAGCCACACTTCAAAAATGCCGCAATCTTTTTCTTTTTCAAGACTATCTTCGGCCTGCTGATGCATGCGCTTGACGAACACATCACGAAACTCAGGCTTGACTTCAAAGGTAACAAATACAGCAAACATTTTCGATTAGATCCTGATTATAAATTTCTCAATTTTTAGGCTTTGCATGCAATTGCACAATTCGGTCATCCCCTGCAACAACTGAAGGGTAAAGAGAACGCACTAAAGGATCATGTCCAGGAATAATATGATCATCGCTGTCAGCTAATTCGCGCAACCGATCAAACCCGTTCAGCATGTCATCAAGATCAACAACAATTGGAAAAGGTTTTCCTTCGCGATAATTCTCATAATAGTGGCTCGCATCGGAGGCAAGCACCACCCAACCCCGCCGGGTGCGGACCCGAACACATTGAAGCCCTTTACTGTGACCGCCTACTAGATGAACTTCAACGCCGGATGCAATTTCTCGCGAACCTTCCGCAAATTGCACCCTGCCCTGATACAGCGAACGCACCATATCGCACACATGCTCGCCGGTGAAAGGCATACGAATATGATCATGGCACATACAGGACCCGGTTGCGAAAGCCATCTCACTAGCCTGCACATGCAGCTTAGCATTTGAAAACTCTTTCAACGAACCAGCGTGATCATAGTGTAAATGAGTCAGAATAACGGTTTCAATTTTTGTCGGATCAACGCCAAATGCACTCAACATAGATGCGGGCGCTTGAAGGATTGGCCGATCACGCGTTTTAGCTTCTTCGCTGTCATATCCCGTATCGACAAGAACAGTCTGCTCACCATTTTTTAAAACCCAAACAAAATAATCCATACCATGGGGCTGATCATGATTGGGATCCATAACAAAACTATCGTTTCGAGTTCTGCTATTGCGTTCCGCATATTTCAGAGCAAAAATTTCCCAAATGTCAGACATTTTTTATACTCCTTATACGTCGAAGACCAACCGCATTACTGCTGTGCAATATTCGCCAAGACGGCAGACGTGCAACCTTCTGTTCCGCAATCGCCGCCCAAATCCTTGGTCAAGCCAATACGTGTTGTGATCACCTTGTTAACGGCAGCTTCCAGTATTTCTGAGCCTTTTGCCAGCAACGGGTCATTTTTATCGATAGCCATCCAATCCAACATCATGGCCGAAGAGAGAAACATCGCGATAGGATTGGCAAGACCTTTACCTACAATATCGGGCGCTGTTCCATGACATGGCTGAAACAATGCATTTTCATCACCAATATCAGCTGAAGGCGCGAGGCCTAAAGAGCCGATAATGCCTGCTCCCAGATCCGACAGGATATCGCCAAACATGTTTTCGGTCACGACCACATCAAAATCCCAAGGACGCTGAACCATCCACATGGCGAAAGCGTCAACATAAGCAGCATCATGGTCTATGTCTGGATATGCCTTGGCACGTTCTTCGAAGATTGACCGGAACCAGGCAAAGGAAGCAAACACATTGGCTTTATCAACACAAGTGACTTTACCTTTGCGCCCTAGCTTCTTGGTCCGCTGCTCTGCCAAACGAAACGCAAAATCAAAAAGCTTCTCGCTGGTTTTGCGGGTTATGCGCATCGTTTCGATTGCATATTCATTATTGACGACCTTGCCCTCATTCATATGAGCAAACAAACCTTCGGTGGATTCGCGGATCAAGACAAAATCTACAGTTTCCAAGCGTGGGTCTTTCAAAGGTGTTGGCTGTTTTGGAACAATCTTTACAGGACGCACCCCGGCATAAAGCCCAAGTTTGATGCGGATAGCAATCTGCGGAGTAAGCTCTGTGCCATCGGGTTTACGCACATGCGGCAGTCCCATGGCCGATAGCAAGATGGCATCTGCCGCTCTTGCAGCCTCGACAGAACTATCGGGCAAGTCCTCTCCTGTTTTTGTATAATGCAAGGCACCTGCTGGAAGATGTTCGTACTTAAATTTGATTGCGCCAATCTTTTCCAAAACAGCATCAATCACAACTAAAGTTGGCGCCATAATTTCGGGGCCAATGCCGTCACCATCAAAAACTGCGATATTATATTGCTTAGTCATTTCGATATATCCAAACCCGATTAATTAATGACGCAAGGTTGCCTACCCGCCCCGATAAATGCAAGTCATTGAGCGCTAGCTATCATTCAAAATCTCAAAATTCCTATGAGGTCAAAGGACCTTATTGGGCGAGAAGATACACACCAAATGCAACCAATCCGGTTGAAAACAATCTTGGTTTCCAAGTCCGCTCCCCAAACCATATTGCTCCAATTAAAGCGGCAATAATAACACTGGATTCTCGAATGGCAGAAACCGTCCCTAAAGTTGTCAAACTCATCGCATAAATCGCGAGCGCATAAGCAAGGCCAGAAATGAGGCCGCCTATAATGCCAGCCATATAACCTGACCTTGGAAGTTTCGATAAATGCCCTCGCCGATAAATCAAAAAGCCAATGCCAAGAGATATTTGCAATCCAAAAGACCAGCCAATATACCCCAGTGGACTGCCGGAGGCCCTAACGCCCAATCCATCAACAATGGTATAAGACGCTATACACAGTCCGGTCAGCAAAGCCGCCCCTATGGCTTTTGGGTCATTAGGTACCTTGCCTTTTGAAAGCACCAAAAGACTTATTGCGAAGGACACAAGGACTAGTCCCATCCATGCTGTTTGCGATAAATATTCTCCAGCAAAGATCATCCCCCCACAAGCAACAAGTATCGGCGCAACACCGCGCGCAATGGGATAGACCAAGGAAAAATCACCTAACCGATAGGCAGATATTAGAAAAATAAAATACAGCAGATGAACCACTATAGTGAGCGCAATATAGATATAGCTCTCTGGTCCAGGCGGCTCCACAAACAACGCTAACACAATGCCAAACAAGGCATTGCCAATCGCAATCAGCCCGATTGTAATCGCTCGATCACCAGAGCCTTTTACAACCGCATTCCATAGCGCGTGCAACAAAGCGGCACCAAGAATTAGCGAAATTGCAAAATGGGACGGAGATGACATGGGGAAGCCTAACAGGAAATAATCAAGCCATATCCATAATCTTGGACATAGAAAACTGCAATCTGGCGAAAATCATCAATTAATCGCCAATCTTTACCTAAACGTAAAACTCACATTGACCCCGCGTTTCGCACATAATATGAATGCACCACGGAGTTTTTACCGTGTATGGGGCAATCGCTCCCATACTACCCAAGCAGAACTTAGCACCTTAGGGAGGTCTTTTATGAAAAAACTGCTATTGGCTCTTGCAGCCACAACTATGCTAACCGGATCAGCATTTGCTGGCAGCCATTCACCTGTGAAAATCGGCGTGATCCTCGGCTTCACCGGACCAATCGAGTCAATCACACCAGCCATGGGCGCTGCTGCTGAATTGGCAATGAAAGAAGTATCAGATTCAGGCAAATTGCTTGACGGCGTAAAAGTTGAATCAGTTCGCGCTGACTCCACTTGTGTAGACGCTGCTGCTGCGACTGCAGCTGCTGAGCGTTTGATCACTTCAGACAAAGTCGCTGCCATCATGGGCGCTGACTGCTCAGGCGTTACCGGCGCTATCTTGCAAAATGCTGCTCGTCCAAACGGCATTGTCATGATTTCACCATCAGCTACATCACCAGGTCTTTCAGATGCTGAAGACGATGGCCTATTTTTCCGCACAGCACCTTCAGACGCCCGTCAGGGTGAAATCGTTGCTGACATTCTTACCGGAAAAGGCGTAAAATCCATCGCGATTACCTATACCAACAACGACTATGGTAAAGGCCTGTCCGATGCGATCAAGGCAAACTTCGAAAAAGCTGGCGGCACAGTGACTATCGTGGCAGCACACGAAGACGGCAAAGGCGACTACTCTGCTGAAGTTGGCGCATTGGCGCAGGCTGGCGGCGAAGTTCTTGTTGTTGCAGGTTACGTTGACCAAGGTGGTAAAGGCGTAATTCAAGGCGCCTTGGACACTGGCGCATTTGACACATTCTACCTGCCAGACGGCATGGTTGGTGATTCATTGGCAGAAGCTATTGGTGAAGGCTTGAACGGTTCTTATGGCGCTAACCCAGGCACAGACAGCCCAGGCGCTGCCAGCTTCCAGGAAATGGCAAAAGCTGCCGATTTCGATGGAACAAGCTCATTTGCCGCTGAAAGCTATGACGCTGCTGCTTTGATCATGCTCGCAATGGAAGCAGCCGGTTCAACAGCCAGCGCTGACTTGAAAGCCAAGGTAATGGACGTTGCTAACGCGCCGGGCGAAAAAATCTTCCCGGGTGAATTGGCAAAAGCTCTTGAATTGATCAAAGCTGGCACAGACATCGACTATGTTGGTGCAACTGCTGTTGAGCTTATCGGCCCAGGCGAAAGCGCTGGTAACTACCGTGAGATCGAAATCAAGGATGGTAAGCTATCAGTTGTTGGTTACCGCTAAGCAATTGCTGAGTTAAGATAAAAAATGGCCCGGCATTGTTCGGGCCATTATTGCAATTATGAGCCAGCAATAAGCATTGCTGGAAAGGCGGGGGCCTTCCATGATCAAAGTCGAAAATCTTCACAAACACTTTGGCGGCATTCACGCCGTTGATGGTGTAACCCTTGAGATCAAGACAGGCTCCATAACAGGGCTAATCGGGCCGAATGGCGCCGGAAAAACCACCCTCTTCAACGTAATTGCCGGAGCTTACAAACCAACATCCGGTTCTGTTTTGTTAGATGGCGAAGATATATCCGGCCTTGAACCCCACGAATTATTCCACAAAGGCCTGCTTAGAACCTTCCAAATCGCCCATGAGTTTTCAACGCTCACAGTGCGCGAAAACCTGATGATGGTTCCCCCGAACCAGTCTGGTGAAAATCTGATTGATGCTTGGTTCCGTCCTGGCAAAGTAAAAGCGGAAGAAGAAAAAGTCCGCGCCAAAGCCAATGACGTTATCGAATTTCTGGAAATATCTCATGTAGCCGATGAACTTGCCGGAAATCTGTCTGGCGGACAAAAGAAACTGCTGGAACTTGGCCGCACCATGATGGTGGATGCCAAAATCGTATTCCTTGATGAAGTAGGCGCTGGGGTAAACCGCACCTTGTTAAAAACCATTGGTCAAGCCATCAAGCGCCTGAACGTTGAGCGCGGCTACACTTTTTGCATGATTGAGCATGACATGGAATTCATCTCCGGCCTTTGCGACCCCGTCATCGTGATGGCAGAAGGCAGAAAACTTGCAGAAGGCAAGGCATCTGAAATCATGAGCAATGAAGAAGTGATCGAGGCTTATCTGGGCACGGGATTGAAAAACAAGCCCGGCGTAAGCAGCGCAGCGCCTGATGCGGGTAAATCGCCAAAGACGAAACCAACTGCAAAAAAATCACCAGCCAAGAAAGCAGCAACCAAAACCACCGGGAGGAAATCCAAATGAGTTTTCTAATCGGTGAGAACATGACAGGCGGCTATGGCGGTGCAGATATTCTGACCAACTGCACCATCGGCGTTGAAAAAGGCGAGATCGCCGTGATCGTTGGTCCCAATGGCGCCGGTAAATCCACTGCCATGAAAGCAATCTTTGGCATGCTGAATTTGCGCGAAGGCAAAATCATGATGGATGGCGAGGATATCGGCGCCCTCACCCCGCAAGCGCGCGTTCACAAGGGCATGGGCTTTGTCCCTCAAACCAACAATGTGTTTACCTCCATGACTGTTGAGGAAAATTTAGAAATGGGCGCGTACATCCGCGAAGATGATATTTCCTCTACCATAGCGCAGGTATACGAACTCTTTCCTATTCTAAAAGAAAAACGCTTGCAGCCAGCCGGTGAATTGTCTGGTGGACAACGCCAACAGGTTGCTGTTGGCCGGGCATTGATGACGCAACCTAAAGTGTTGATGCTTGATGAGCCAACAGCGGGCGTATCGCCAATCGTCATGGATGAATTATTCGACCGGATCATTGAAGTTGCGCGAACAGGTATCGCCATTTTGATGGTTGAGCAAAACGCCAAACAAGCCCTTAACATTGCCGACAAAGGCTATGTCCTTGTACAGGGCGAAAATCGTTTCACCGACACAGGAAAAGCTCTCATGGAGAACCCTGAAGTCCGCAAATCATTCTTGGGAGGCTAACAATGGAAAGCTATGCTAACGCCTTTGTGGTTCTCCTGAACTTTTTGATTATCCCCGGCCTTGCCTATGGGAGCCAATTGGCCCTCGGCGCACTAGGCGTAACCATCATCTATAGTGTGCTCAGATTTTCAAACTTTGCCCATGGCGAAGCGATGTCGTTTGGAGCCATGTTCACCATTCTAACAACTTGGCTGTTCCAAAGCTGGGGGTGGCATTTGGGTCCCCTGCCAACAGCGATCATTGCCTTGCCGGTTGGTTGCTTGGTTACCGTGATCTTCCTGCTTGGTACGGATAAATTGGTTTACCAGTTTTATAGGAAACAAAAGGCCGCGCCCGTCATTTACATGATTGCATCCGTGGGTGTTGTGTTTGTCATGAACGGGATAATCCGCTTTATCATTGGTCCACGTGATCAGAGCTTTGCTGATGGTGCCCGCTTCATCTTTACGGCTAGAGATTTCAAGGAATGGTTTGGCCTGAGCGAGTCGCTTGCTTTGCGCTCGACAACGGTAATTACCATCGTAACCGCCATCATCGTGGTCGCTATTGTCTTCTGGTTTTTGAACAAGACACGCACCGGAAAATCCATGCGCGCCTATTCAGACAATGAAGATCTAGCGCTTTTATCCGGCATTGACCCTGATAAAGTCGTTCGCGTTGCCTGGATCATAACAGCCATTTTGGCAACCGTTGCTGGTACACTTTACGGCCTCGACAAAAGCTACAAGCCATTCACTTACTTGCAGCTTCTCTTGCCCATCTTTGCTGCGGCAATTGTCGGCGGCGTAGGCAACCCCGTTGGCGCCATCGTCGGCGGACTGGTCATAGCCTTCTCAGAAATCGCTGTTACTTTCGCCTATACAAAGGTCATCGCATACACACTGCCTGAGTTCATGCATGTGGACGGCTTGGCACAATTATTGTCTACCGACTACAAATTTGCCGTCTCCTTTGTCATTCTGGTTGTGGTCCTGCTTATCAAACCGACCGGAATAATGGGAGGAAAAACAATATGACCGAGCGCAACCGTATTCCATTTCTATTTGTTGCCATGGCAGTCCTGCTGATTATCGTAGGCTTCCTGCAAAGCTGGTCGCTTTCATTGGCTATCCTCAATCTTTGCCTCATATCAGCCATCATGGCATTGGGTGTAAACATCCAATGGGGTTATGCTGGCCTGGTAAACTTCGGCGTTATGGGCTTCTCCGCTGTGGGCGGCCTAATGGCTGTCTTGATCTCCTACCCTCCGGTCTTGGAAGCATGGCAAGCAGGTGGCAATGGCATTATGCTGTCCATCCTTTTGACCCTAATTGCAATTGCTGCATGCGTTATCGCCTATCGAATGCTACCTGCGGGAAGAAACCGCCAAATTGGCTTGGCAATAATCCTCGCCATAAGCTTTTTTGTTATCCGCTCGGTCTATGACCCGGCCGTAAACGCCATCGAATCAACCAATGCTGCCTCAACCGGCTTCCTCGGCGGTTTTGGCATGCCCATTATCATCTCTTGGGCCATCGGTGGTCTGGCAGCCGCTGGCATTGCCTGGGTGATGGGTAAAATCACATTAGGCTTGCGCTCGGACTATTTGGCTATCGCAACCCTTGGTATTTCAGAAATCGTTGTTGCTGTTTTGAAGAACGAAGACTGGCTCAATCGCGGGGTTAAAAACGTGGTCGGCCTGCCCCGCCCCGTACCTTTTGAGGTTAACCTCCAACAGGCAGAATGGTTCATCAATCTCTCAAGTTGGCTTGGCGTGGACATTGTTGAATTCTCATCAATCTATGTGAAACTGTGTTATTCGCTGCTTTTTGTTGCGGTGTTGCTGGTCATTCTTTATCTGTCCGAAAAAGCGCTTCGTTCCCCCTGGGGCCGCATGATGCGCGCGATCCGCGACAATGAAGTTTCGTCCAATGCCATGGGCAAAAACATCACCAGCCGTCACCTGCAGGTGTTTATTCTTGGCTCTGCCGTTATAGGCATTGCCGGCGCAATGTTGACCACATTGGACGGCCAGTTCACTCCGACATCTTACCAGCCATTACGCTTTACCTTCCTGATTTGGGTGATGGTGATTGTCGGCGGCTCCGGCAATAATTTTGGCGCTATTCTAGGCGGCTTTGTCATCTGGTTCTTCTGGGTGGAGGCCGAGCCTTTGGGCATATGGTTCATGGATGTAATCACATCCGGCATGGCCGCAGACAATCCGTTGAAACTCCATTTGATCGACAGTGCAGCCCATATGCGTTTGATCGTGATGGGTGTGGTTCTGCTGGTCGTTTTGAGGTTCTCTCCACGAGGACTTATCCCAGAAAAAACCAGTCACGGTCATTAAACCACAAAATCCGCTGGACAAGTAAAATCGAACCTCCCAATCTATGATCTGACTGGGAGGTTTTTTAATGCGCCATGTAACCGAATTTCCAAGGAAGATTGTCGAACATGCAGATATGGGGATCACCATGCCCGATGGCACTCGCCTTTCTGCAAGAGTTTGGATGCCCGAAGATGCTGCCAAATATCCTGTTCCAGCCATTCTTGAACACCTGCCCTATCGAAAGCGCGATGGAACCATTGTGCGTGACGAATATACCCATCCCTGGATGGCAGGTCATGGATATTGCTGCATCCGCGTTGATATGCGCGGCAATGGCGAATCTGAAGGTCTGATGGAAGATGAATATACCGAGCAAGAACTCCAAGACGCTTGTGATGTGATTGCTTGGGCCGCCAGCCAACCTTGGTGTAATGGCAATGTAGGCATGATGGGCATTTCATGGGGAGGCTTTAATGGATTGCAAGTTGCTGCGCTTCAGCCTCCTGCCCTGAAAGCAGTTGTCACCTTATGCTCCACGACAGATCGTTATGCAGATGACATCCATTACAAAGGCGGATGTCTGCTTGTCGAAAATATGGGGTGGACGACCAATATGCTGGCATACTCCTCGCGCCCGCCAGACCCAGCCTTAGTAGGTGACAAATGGATGGACATGTGGCTCGAGCGACTGGAAGCGCAACCGTTTCTGATTTCCACTTGGCTACGACACCAGCACCGGGATGAATATTGGAAACACGGCTCAGTTTGCGAAGACTATTCCAAAATCAAAGCAGCAGTTCTTTCCATTGGCGGTTGGCATGACGGGTATAGAAACACCATTTCCCATCTGGTGGAAAATCTGGAAGCGCCGGTCAAAGGCATTGTTGGTCCTTGGATACATAAATATCCTCATTATGCTGGGCCAAAACCTGCCATCGGCTTTTTACAGGAAGCAAAGCGCTGGTGGGACAAGTGGCTAAAAGATGAAGAAACAGGCGTTGAGAATGATCCGGCCTATCGCGCCTATCTGATGGATTCAATTGCTCCAAAACGTTGGTTTGAAGAACGACCAGGTCGTTGGATAGCCGAAGAGAATTGGCCTTCGAGCAATATCAAATTTGAAGTCTGGCACTTCAACAAAAACAATGAACTTGGCAATTCTGCCCAGACCATTAACGAGGTCTGCGCTTCGCCTTTAAACTGCGGAAGCGAAGTGCCGGAATATTTCCCATTTGCTTTTAGTGATGAGTTTCCCGGTGATCAATCATGCGATGATGCACTCTCCTTGTGTTTTGATAGTGATATCTTGGAGGAAGCGAGAGACATCGTTGGCGCGCCAATCATAAAATTGCGGTTAAGCTCTGATAAGCCAACCGGACAGATTGGGGTTCGCCTGAATGATTTACGCCCGGACGGCACATCAGCGCCGATCACCTATGGTGTTCTTAATCTTACCCATCGCAATAGCCATGCAACGCCAAAATCCATGACGCCCGATTTGGTATTTGATACCAGCTTTGCCCTTGATCAGATTGCCTATCGTCTGCCTGCTGGACATCGTTTGCGGGTATCTGTTTCAACGTCCTGGTTCCCTTATATTTGGCCATCTCTAGAACCTACAAAATTAACATTATCCGGCGGTTCCATATCCGTTCCGCTGCGCCCGCTTGCCACCGAAGATGAATGGGAGTTTGAAGAGCCTGAAGGCGCAACGCCATGGCAAGCAGAAGAACTGCGTCCTGCATTTTATAAAAGAACTTGCAATGAAGATGAATCAACAGGTGAAACAATCACACTAATTCATTGTGATTTCGGTAAAAATCGCGATCTACACCACGGCCTCATATCTGGCGGATGGTTCAAGGAACGATGGTCAATTCATCCCAAAGACCCCAACTCGGCGAAATCCATTCTTGAATGGCAACACACTGGCGGGCGAAAAGGTCAGATGTGGCGCACCCACGTCACCTCAGAGTTCACTTCTGACAGAGACTATTTTTACCCAAGAGCAACAGTCAAATGTTGGCTTGAAGACCAGTTGTTCTTTGAGAAAACCTATGAAGACAAAATTAAACGCGATCTGGTGTGATCAATCTTGATAAGGCCACTCACCTTTGCCGAGCGCAGAAACTGCTTCAACGATCCTGGTAAAGCTATCACGGGCGCGGCTAGACATATGTCGGGCCCGCAAATAGCCATGCACTAGCCCCTTTTCATTCACCAAAGACACTGGAACGCCCGCAGCCCGCAATGCTTCCTGATAATCTTTGCAGTCACCAGAAAGCGGGTCACACTCAGCGCTGATCATCACTGTTGGAGGAAGCCCCGAAAAGTCTGTATCATTTAAAGGCGCGCAAGTGGGTTCTTTAAAGAAGTCATTGTTTCCGCCCGTACGGATCGCTTTATAAAACTTGGTATCTTTGGTGGTAATCATCGGCGCTTCAGCATGTTCGATGAAAGTACCTTGATCCAGATTGCTGCCAAGACCGGGGTAAATCAGAACTTGTCCGTCGGGCTTTCGCTCCAGATTCTTAGTTGCATGGCAAACCGCAGCAGCAAGATTGCCCCCTGCACTATCACCGCAAACAATAATGCGAATATCTTTACCAATTTCACTGATGACGCCAAACGCTGTTAGCGCATCTTCAAAGTCTGCTGGATAGTTGAACTCTGGCGCAAGGCGGTAGTCTACCGAAACAACCGGATATTTGGTTCGTGCGCAAATCTCCGCACAAACATCATCATGGCTATCCAAACCACCAACAACGAACCCGCCGCCATGGTAATAAATTACGATTGCCTCAGGTTGTTGATCATCTTCACCAAACCCGACGCCATCTGGAAAATATTGGCGCGTAGGGATTTTCCTAGCGGGTTCCAAAACATCAATATTATTATCCGTAACAGTGACGTCCTGCGGCCGTCCCGCATGAAAACTCCTGCACAAATCGTTATAGACTGCCCGCTGCTGCTCGACAGATTTTTCAGCCGTATCAGGCGGATAAAAACTGTCACTGCGATCAATAAATGCCCAGATTTCATCATCGATCAAAGTTTGATATTTTTCAGGATAGTCGTTGCGGGCCATTTGTATTCCTAAAGTTCTTTTTGCATCCACTCATCGAGGACTTTTGCCTGTTTCTTTGAAAGCTTCAAGCCGAGCTTTGTACGCCTCCACAAAACATCATCACCGGTCATAACCCATTCATTGGCAGCCAGATAACGCACCTCAGCCTCATAAAGACCATGACCGAAGTCAACACCCAAATCTTTCAACGACTGCGCTCCTGCTAGAACCATTCTTGTATTAACGCCAAACTGGCGTGCAAGACGTAAGATCGTATCCCCATCCATCCAAGAATATTCCGTTTTTAGCTGTGCAAGCAGCACATCAAATCCCGTGGTGATAAATTCACCGCCGGGCAATTTCGGTTTGGAGGTCCACGGTCGTCCCTTCCGTTCGATTTTTTCTTCAATCAGCTCCATCATGCTTTCAGCAAGTTTACGATAGGTGGTGATTTTGCCACCAAATATGTTCACCAGGGGCGGCTCATCGCTTCTGTCATTAGGGCGTAACACATAGTCACGGGTAGCTTCCTGCGCTTCGCTCGCTCCATCATCAAACAATGGACGGACACCAGAATAATCCCAGACAATGTCTTCCTGCTTCACAGGTTTTTTAAAATAACTGCTGGCCAATTCACAAAGATAATCAGTCTCTTCTTGAGAGATCTTCACATTGGCCGGATCACCGTCAAAATCTTCGTCAGTTGTTCCAATGACCGTATAATCAGTTTGATATGGAATTGCGAAAACAACTCGCCCATCTTTGTTTTGAAAAATATAGGCTCGGTCGTGATCATGAATTTTTGGCACAACAATATGGCTGCCTTTAACCAGCCGAACATTGGCAGGATTGTTCTGTCCGAATGATTGTCCGAGAACCTCATCAACCCAAGGACCAGCGGCATTAATCACCATCCGCGCCGAGATGTTTGCGCGCTTACCTGCACGCAGATCCTCAACAACCAACTGCCAGACACCGTCTTCATGGCGCGCCGACACACATTTTGTTCTGGTGTTAATCTTGGCACCGCGCGCAGCAGCGTCCTGCGCATTCAAAACGACAAGACGCGCATCATCCACCCAACAATCAGAGTATTCAAAGCCTTTGGTAAAGCTATCGTTCAACACTTCACCAGTTTTGTCTTTCCGCAAATTGAGTGTTTTTGTGGCGGGCAGCAATTTCCGTGCGCCGATATGATCATATAAAAACAGACCAAGGCGTAACAACCATGCAGGACGCATGTCTTTGTGGTGGGGCAAAACGAAACGCATCGGGCGAATAATATGTGGGGCCAACGCCCATAAAATTTCGCGCTCCGTCAACGCCTCTCGAACCAACCGGAATTCATAATACTCAAGGTAGCGAAAACCGCCATGAATGAGTTTTGACGACCATGACGATGTGCCGGAAGCAAGGTCATTCATCTCAGCCAGATAGACAGAATATCCGCGCCCAACTGCATCACGCGCAATACCGCATCCGTTGATGCCGCCACCAATTACAAAAAGATCGTAGTCTGCTGCACTCACAATTCACCACCAAGTCGGGTCAAATACCAAAAGTAGTTATAATCTGTTAGATGGAATTCTTTTGAAAAAGTCAAAGGCCAATAGAAGCTTGTTCCAAAGGATGGAACTTTAAGCAGGATTTCAACATCTTAGCTCTGTTGAAGCAGTTTAATCAGCTCTGGCATCATCAGTGTGCCTTGTCCGTCCACCACCTGCTTATCAAGTAGTTCGAAGATAGCCTTCGCAGCAATATTTTCAGCATTCAGATCGTCAACCATCTGATTGTAATAACCAATATCCTTATGGGCATTGGAAATGGAAAATTTCAAACCCGAACTGTCTCCATCGAGAATAAAGGGAGAGAGGCGATCCAAAACAACACTTCCCCCGCCCCCTTTTGCAAGCACCTCAACAAACTTCTTGGAATCAATGCCAGCACGTGATGCACTGGCAGCAGCCTCAGCTAAAACGGCGGTGTATCCCAGCGAAACATAGTTATGCAGCAATTTCATGGAGTGCCCAGTGCCGACACCACCCACATGAACGATGTTTTCGGCAAAACACTTCAAAAGCGGCAACGCATCTTCAAAGTCTGTTTTCTCACCGCCAACAATCAGATTAAGCCGCCCTTCCATGGCTTCTTTCGGTGTTCGGGTCATGGGAGTATCCATGAACCGACATCCGGCCTCTGTCACCATGCTTGCAAGTTTCTGGGTCGACGCAGGAATGGCGGTCGAGCAATCAATGATCAAAGACCCAGGCTTTAGGCCTGCCAAAACACCATCTGATCTGGTCAGAATATCTTCAACCTGCGGCGAGCCCGTTACACATAAAATGATGATGTCGCAATTTTCAGCTAGCAGTTTTCCACTAGCGAAGCCAGTTGCCCCAGATTTTAAAAGTCCATCTACGGGCTGATTACCTTCATGCTCAAGAAAGGATAGTGACCAACCAGCTTTTGCAATATTGGTGGCAATGCCCAGACCCATTAGGCCGACGCCAGCAATTCCAATTTTCAATCTATCCATGCTGCACTCCAATTTCATAAGCAAGCTGTTGATCATTTAGGATAGGTTCAAGCTTGATGAAATATCAAACGAATTCAGGGTTGTGCGGCCGCTTTTAGATTCAAAACATGATCAAAGATGATGGCGACCCAATTCAACCAACTTATCCCATTTGGTTCTGATACCATCATAATCCCCATCGACCCGTTCGTTAAACCCTGTAATCAACAAGTCATTACGTACCGTCTCTGGAAGAGCCGCCATAGCCTGAATGATCGCGTTCACGATTTCAGCTTTTCGATCAGCAAAAGCCAAACTGGATATATATGGCAAAGATGGAGTGACTTCAGTATTGGCAATCACTTTTACCCGGTCAGCAGCATCCCTATGCCTTATCGCCAAAGCATAGGTCACGGCGTCAATGGCAGCAATGTCAGCCTTGCCTTCTGCTACCATTTCAATCGATTGCAAATGCGCACCGCTATCTACCATCTCAGATGGCAGCCCAGCAATGTTTTGTTCGTTCAGTAGTGAAAAGAAAGCGGCAAAACCAGATTGGGAACGCCGATCATTAAAAGCAAACCGTTTCGAAGCATAATCCGCAATATCTTCCCTATGTTCATCCTCACGAACAATCACCACGCTAAAATACGAACCCGGCGCGCAGTCGATATCATAAGCAGGACTGCCCAGTAGCGTCACTTGCCCACGAAGATCCCGAACATAAGGAAGCCCACAAGTTTGACTAAATATCGTTTCTGGCCGCAGCCAGTCCAAATGCGGATCACTCTCCCTAGTCAACTGCTGCGGGAGTGCGTTATCACCAATGCCATGATCAGCAAAACTCTCAGCCAAACGCTGCCAATAAACATCAGTAGATGCTTTGATCTCGGGCAGATCATACATGGGTAAAGAGGCAAAAAGCGCCATAGCAACTAAGTTCCGTTTTAACGTCTTGGTTCGTCTGGAAACGGTACAGGTTCTTTTCGCTTAAAGAAATACGCTTTGAAAATCGCGCGATAGGTTGGATAGGCATATCCTTTGTTGATCTTCAAAAACCGCTCGCGGTTTTCGAAAAACAAACTTGGCAACCTGTACCAAGCATATCCGGGATAAGCGTGATGAACCGCATGATAGCTATTGTTGAGAAACATAAACGCTAATATCCCGCCATTTTCAATAATAACACTGCGGCCGCGCACTTTTTCATGGGCTTGGTGTTCCAGAAAAGTCCGCACCATCAGCAAAGACATCGCAAAATACGCAGCCAGAAAATACGCCCATATTGGCATTTTTCCATACGCCGAAATCAAAACCAACAGCGCCGCGACACCCAATATGTGAAATGCCCATTTGATTAAAATATGCAAATTTCCAGCAATAATGGCTTTAAAGTCACATTTGATAAACCCAGTCATACCAATCAGCGGCCCTAACAACATCCGCCCTGCTAACAGGTTGTTGAAATTGAATACGGCCTGACTAATCGAACTACGCTTCTCCCACATTTCTTTAGCTTGATACCAGGTTTCTGGGTCTTCATAGGGATCGCACAAATTCACATCGTGATGATGAGCCAAATGGGTGTCTTTGAAACGAAAATACGGAACCAATAGTCCAAACGGAATGATAACCAGCAAATCACACATCCACTGGGCTTTGAATGGATGCCCATGAATTATTTCATGTTGTAGAGAAGAATAGAGCGTTAATATCGGCGCCAAACATATGACGGTCAGCCAAATTGGTAAAATATCGAAAAACAGCAAAGCAATACACATAGCCTGACACGCGACAACAAGAAGCAAAGTCCTCCAGTCACCAGCATCTTTGAACAACCATTTCGGCAAAGTCTGCAAAATTTGAATTCCCCAAAACCTGGCCGACCACTATGTGCAAAAACTGATGCGCAAATCAGCCAAGTGTTCGAACATCCTATCATTAGTCAGTTTCACCACAACGAGAGACTGCACAAGACTATGCACAATTTGTTGTACTTTTATCAAAAATGTTGTGTATTCACACAACGACAATGAAACTAATAACTGCATTGTGAAACCCAAAATGCAAAACAGCTCAGATAAACGCGATGTCGCAGAGCTCTTCCGAAAGCGTTTGCTATTGTTGATTAGCCAGCGCGAGCAATCCCTTTCTACTTTTGCTACTGCCATTGGTCTGGATCGATCTGCCCTCAGCCAGTTTTTAGCAGAAGGATCGACACGCTTGCCTCGCGCCGAAACCTTACATGCCATTGCCCGCACCTGCGGCGTCTCTTTGGACTGGCTGTTGGGTCTGGTGACAAGCATCGAAGAGCCCGGCGACACAGTTTCCATGCTTGAAATCCATCAGATTGCCAAAAAGGCAGATGATGACAATCAGCTTTTGACACAATGGCACAAGGAAGCGCTGGGCTACAAAATCCGCTATGTGCCAGCAACCTTACCCGACCTGTTGAGAACTGAAGCGATCAGCCAATTGGAGTTTGCCAACTATGATCGCGAGGGAATTGCTGCCCGCGAAGAAGCAACACGCTATCAGCTCACTTATTCACGCAGACCAGAAACCGATATGGAAGTTTGCATGCCTCTTCAAAGACTTGAAGATCTTGCTGCGGGCACTGGATTTTGGAAATCTATATCTGTTGATATTCGCCGCGAGCAATTGTATTGGATGGCTGACCTCATCGAAGAAATGTATCCCACATTCCGGCTGTTCCTGTTTGACCAGCATCGACTATATGCCTCACCCTACACGGTTTTTGGACCAAAACGTGCAGCAATCTATCTTGGAAAAATGTATCTAGTCGTCAACTCATCAGAGCATATCAAGTCTTTGACCACACATTTTGATAGTCTGATCCGTATTTCTACAGTCAGTCCCGACCGCACAGCGAACTTCGTGCGTAAATTGATCAAAACCATGTAATCTTATTCTTATGACTGAATAACGATGACAAATGTCGCATTCCTTAATAGACGAAGCCTTTCACATTCAACATGGTCTTTGTCACATTAGACATAATGCCGCCCTGTTGGAGAAAACCATGAGCACGCCCTTACCTTCCCACGCCCAAGCAGTCGTCATCGGCGGAGGTCTTGTTGGTTGCTCCATTCTCTATCACCTTTGCAAACTTGGTTGGAAAGACGTTATCCTTCTGGAGCGCGACGAATTGACTTCTGGATCCACTTGGCATGCCGCTGCCAACCTCCACGGCCTTCATGACAACAACAACATTTCCAAGCTTCAATACTATACCATGAAGCTTTACAAAGAGCTGGAAGCTGAAACCGGCCAAAGCTGCGGGGTGTTTCAACCAGGCTCCCTTTACCTTGCCCAAACCCGCGACCGCGAACATCAATTGCGCTTGCAATGCGCCAAAGCCAAACAGTTCGGTGTCGAATTTTACGAGTTGAGCCGCAAAGAAGCTGAAGAGAAAAATCCGCTTGTGAACTATGACGGCATCCGCTGCATCATGTTTGAGCAAGATGGAGGCAATGTTGATCCATCCGGTGTTACCATGGCCTATGCAGCAGGAGCCCGTAAAATGGGTGGACGCATAGAGCGCTTTTGCCCCGTCACTGGAACGGTTCAGCAACCAGATGGCTCTTGGCATGTGGAAACTTCCAAAGGACGCATCCAAGCAGATGTGGTCGTCAATGCAGCCGGCCTTTGGGCCCGCGAAGTTGGCCACATGGCCGGCATTGATTTGCCGCTTCAGCCAACTGAACATCAATATCTGGTCACTGAAACCATGCCCGAGATCGCTGCCATGGGCCGCAGATTGCCATCAGTCGCGGACCGTGACGGCGAATATTATATGCGTCAGGAGGGCCTTGGCTTGCTCGTTGGCGCTTACGAAAAAAACGGAAAATTTTGGGCTGAAGAAGGCACACCTTTAGATTTTGGCCATGAGCTGTTTCCCGACGACCTTGAGCGTATTGAAGCCAACTATATGCGTGCTTGCGAACGGGTCCCTGCCCTTGGCAATGCTGGCGTAAAGCGCGTTATAAACGGCCCGATGATCTGGTCCCCCGACTCAGCCGCATTGTTCGGCCCGGTGCCTGAATTGCAAAACTACTATTGCTGCAACGGTATCATTCCTGGGTTCTCACAATCAGGCGGTTTGGGTTCCATGTTGGCTCAATGGATCGTCACGGGCGAACCCGAATACGATATGTTCGCTTGGGATCTGGCGCGTTACGGGACTGAATGGACACCAAAGTCCTTTGTCAAAGCTCGCGTAATGGATGCTTATTCCCACCGCTTTAAAATCCATTTTCCCTATGAAGAACGCGAGGCAGGCCGCCCTGTGCGCACCCGCCCAGCCTATGAGAAGCAAAAATCTATGGGCGCTGTTTTCGGTCTGAACTATGGATGGGAACATCCACTATGGTTTGCTGGCGAAGGCAAGTCTGGCTTTGAAGAATATGGCTTTGAGCGTCAGGACTGGTTCAATTCCGTCAAAGCTGAATGCGCTGCATTGCGTGAAAATGTTGGCATCATCGATGTTTCAAACTTCGGCAAATACGCCATCAAAGGTAAAGGCGCGCGCGAATGGCTCGATAAAGTGGTTGCCAATAAAGTACCAACAGAAGTCGGCCGCTCATGCCTCACGCCACTTCTCGGCGTCAGAGGCGGCATTGCAGGCGATTTCACCATAACCATGCTTGGTGAAGATAATTATTTCATGGTCGGCTCGGGCATGGCTGAACGTTACCACCAACGATATTTCAACATGGTACCTCGCCCCGATTGCGTCACATTCAGCGTTATCACCAATGCCAAAGCTGGCTTTAACGTTGCCGGGCCTAAGTCCCGCGAATTGCTTCAACGCATGACAAATGACGACCTGTCAAACGATGCATGGAAATTCATGCGCTCCAAACAAATCACCATAGGCGGCGTTGATGCCATTGCATTGCGCGTTTCATTTACAGGGGATCTTGGCTGGGAGCTTTATGTCGAGGAAAAAGACCAACTAGCACTTTACGAAGGCTTGTTGGAAACTGGAAAAGATTTAGGCGTTCGCCCGGTCGGTGGACGTTCCCTACTCTCGCTTCGCGTTGAAAAAGGTTATGGCTCATGGGGCCGCGAATATTCGCCAGAATACTGGCCTCAGGAAGTTGGCCTTGACCGCCTGATCAAACTGGACAAGCCTGAGTTTTTAGGCCGCGACGCTTATATCGCACTGAAAGACAAAGCCCCACGCGAGCGTCTTGTGGCCTTTGAAGTCGAAACACCTCACAATGCAGATGCTGTGGGCGGTGAACCTATTTTTGATATGGGCGGCAAGCCCATTGGGCGGGTTTCATCGGGCGCTTATGGCCATTCTGTCGATAAATCCATTGCGCTTGGTTTTATCAAAGCAGCGTATTACAAACCTGGAGCAACATTCCACATTGCGATCCTTGGTCTCGACCATAAAGCCACGCTGCTCGAAACAGCACCGTTTGATCCTGCAGGTGCAAGATTGCGGGGATGACCCCGCAACCCTTTTGTAAGATGGAATTAGACGCCTTTAAGCAAGCAACCTGCTGCAAGAACCACATAGGCAATGGTCATAAGCCAAAAAGCAGATAACGGAATAATTGCGAAGATTCCCAGTCCGGCTAACAATCCTAAAATCGCAATAACCAATGCGATGATAAACACGATATTCGTTGGTGCACTCAAATTCATAATTGCCTCCTATTTTCCCCATTGTTGGGTGAACGCCTTTGAACTTAGTCTGATTCTTTCAATTTGCCTATTTTCTGTGCAATTCTAAGCAGGGAACAATTAAAAGGATTCATAACAACGAAAAACCCGCCACCTTTCCAGATGACGGGCTACATTTCGAAACAATATAAACCTAAACTGGCTTCAACTACCTCTTATTGTGCAGATTCAAGTGTAAGTTTTGAAAGGCCCAATGCCAAATTCAATCCTGTTTTTGCTTCTACGCTGAATGGCTGCAAGCCAATTTTTTTGTCTGATCCGCCAACAAGTGCGTTCGCACCAAGGCCAAAACCAAAAGATGCCTCAGCAGATACGCCGCCATAAGTTCCTTGCAAGGCATAGTCGCCAATCGCATTACCAAGAGGTGTAAAAACAACCCATTTCATGAAGGATTCGCCAGTTACACCAATGTCCAAACCGAGCTTCTCGATTTTGCCAGTATAATTTTCAATGGTTCCATCTTTATGTTCAAATGAACAGGTCATATTCTTAGATGAACCCACCAATAGACCAAATCCACCCTCAACGGTGCATTCCAAAACACCAAGCTCGGTACGTTGGATTTCTTCAGCAATTGCAGGGGTAGCGATTGTGGTAACGGCAAAAATCAATGCTGCAACACTTGAGCGATAATTCATAATATTTTCCTTAGGAATAAAAAGGCCATTCTCGGAAGAATTCAATGATTTGAAACTCCTTTAAACCTTTCTTCACAAATAGGATTTACTCTTGTTCAAATTGGGATGCGTTTACCGCTTTTTAAATATTATAGATATTCTCGTTTATAGGACTTCAAAGCGCGAAACGGGATCAGGCAGAATGACGACAAAACAGAATCCGGCACCAAAACGCGAATGGAACTACAAACCACCTGTTCCCATTCAGGCGTCGCCTTTGTGGCAATGGCCGCCCTCGCCTTCGAAGATTGGAAAATGGTTTGCTGTGCGCTGGATGCCACTGACTGAAAACGCTGTTTTGGTTGCCATCGGCCTTGTTTGCTGGACTTGGTTTCAGCCAAGCATGGAAACCATGAAAACGCTCCATTGGGAATGGATCGGCGCGATCTGGCTTCGTAACTTTGTGTTGATATTTTTGATCGCGGGATCGCTTCACTGGTATTTCCACCGCGAAAAGAAACAAGGCACTAAACTGAAATATGACCCCCGCGAAGCGATGCCGCCAAGCGGCATGTTCACTTTCGGGACACAGGTCCACGACAATATGTTTTGGACCCTAGTCAGCGGTGTGTTCTTCTGGACAGGTTATGAAGTGTTGATGTTTTGGGCCATGGCAAACGGCTATGCCCCAATGCTAATCTGGTCAGACAATCCATATTGGTTCGTTGCGCTTTATCTGTTAACGCCTGTCTGGATTTCTTTCCACTTCTACTGGATACATCGAGCGCTGCACTGGCCGCCGCTTTATAAGCTTGCCCATGCCCTACACCATCGCAATACAAATGTTGGGCCTTGGTCAGGTATTTCCATGCATCCAGTGGAGCACCTCATGTTCTTTTCGTCAGTGCTCATCCATTTCATTATTCCGGCCCATCCTCTCCACATTCTATTTCAAATGCAGCATCAGTCGCTGACAGGCGTAACCTCCCATACGGGCTTTGAAGGTCTTGTAGTCAAAGATGAAAACCGCTTTGCATTGGGCACCTTTCACCATCAAATGCACCACCGTTATTTCGAGTGCAATTATGGCAATCTCGATGTGCCGTGGGACAAATGGTTCGGCTCATTTCATGATGGAACAGACGAAGCCCATGAGCGCATGAAAGCCCGCCGCAAAGTCTTGATGGGTTAAACCCTGCGGCGGTTACTCTTAAAGCGATAGGTTATCAGGAATAAAGCTTTGGAACTCCGATATGGTCATGGATCGCGTCGGCCTGTTGCTTGCCGATCCCAAGTCCCTTAGCCAATTTGTCCAGATATAGCGCTTCGTTCTTGTTATCCAGATTGATCGCCATCACCGACATTGTATATACTTGTTGCTCAAGCCCGCGTGGAACCTGACGCACAAGCCCGTCAACATCAACTAGCGATTCCAACTCATGATTAACGAAGGCCATTTCCTCTGGGGTCGCATCCTTGAGATTGGATAATAGCTTCTTGCGCTCACCGTCATCCAGATTGCCATCGCACTTCGCTGCCTGGATCATCGCGCTTAACATCAGCGCGGCTACAGCTTCCTGATCAACTGAAGGCTGCGCTTTTGGCTCGCCGCCTCCGCGCAAAGCATCATTGAAAATATCACCGAAAGAAACACCATTGCCTTGTTGCGCTTGTCCAGATTGTTGCGTCGCTTTTCCCGTGAGCTGACCGAGAATATCACCAAGGCCGCCAGCTCCACCGCCCTGTGCACCCTTTGTCAATTGACCCAAGATATCGCCCAAGCCACCGCCAAACCCGCCGCCAGAAGACGTTGATCCCTGACCCCCGCCAAGACCTTCTAGCAGATCACCCAGGCCACCTTTGCCGCCAAGACCTCCGCTATTGCCGCTTTGTTGTCCACCACCAAGAACTTGTCCGAGAAAATCACCTAAGCCACCACCTTGGCCGCCAGATGGCGCTTGCTGCGGAGCGTTCCCAAGAATGCCGCCGCCAGAGCCTGCACCCTTCATCATGCTGCCAACACCTTTTGCAACCGCTACGCCGATTGCGACTTTCGCCTATGTTCCCAAAAGACTCATAATTTACTCCTCAAATTCCAACAATAAGCCAAATGCAAACAAACAAGAGACCCAATAACAGGCGTAACCAACACGCCCAATCCGATGCAAAGGTAGGGTTCCCAAGGGTAAAATACAAATTATTTCTAGGCGAAAGCAGGAAACACCCTGCCCATTGAAAATGCTGTTCCGCTGACCTTTAGCGTTCAAAGATCGGCTCAAAACCACCGAAAATAATACGTTTTCCATCAAACGGCATTTCCATTTCTGCCATGCGCGGATCACTCATCATTTTTTCCATACCAGCATCTCTGGTCTTTTTATCGGGCCAAACAATCCAGGAAAGAACCACTGTTTCATCCGCTTTCTTTTTCACAGCCATCGGAAATGACGTAACCTCACCGTCTGGCACATCATCGCCCCAACAGTCCGTAACCGACAACACCCCAAACTCTTTGAAAAAGGGCATCATGGCCTTCGAGTGATTGATAAACTTTTCTTTATTGGCTGTTGGCACCGCGGCCACAAATCCATCCACATCAGACATGCTGTCTCCTCCTTGTTAGCAAGTCAGTATAGCCCAAAACAGAACTTCAATCCATCCACATGGAAATGTGGGGTCACACTCCCCATTCAATGAAAATACTGCTATCTCACACGCAACCTTATTTTATACTCAGGACCAACGAAATGTTTCAAAACTCTTTCCCCGATAAAGCCATGATTGCAGAACTCACAGCCAAAATGCTTTGGGAAATCGGAGCGGTTCATTTCAGAGCAGACGAGCCCTATACATTTACTTCTGGCCTCAAAAGCCCGGTTTATATCGATTGCCGAAAACTGATTTCCTATCCACGTATCCGCTCGGCGGTTTCGGACTTTGGTTGTGCCACGGTCATGCGCGATGCTGGGTTTGAAAAATTTGATGTGGTCGCTGGGGGAGAAACAGCAGGCATTCCCTACGCAGCGTTCATTGCCGAACGCCTCGGCCTTCCCATGATTTACATTCGCAAAAAGCCGAAAGGCTTTGGACGAAATGCGCGTATTGAAGGCTATCTGAAGGAAGGCCAGCGCGTTCTGTTCGTAGAAGACCTGACCACCGATGGCGGGTCCAAAATTGGTTTTGCCAACGCGATCCGCGATGCGGGCGCAGAAGTCACCGATACATTCTCCATCTTCTTTTATGGCATCTTTAAAGACGCACCAAAGACCCTCGCCAAACACGGCATGAAACTACATTATTTGTGCACTTGGGAAGACGTATTGACCATCGCTACCAAAGAAAAACTCTTCGACCCTAAAACGCTGAAGGAAGTGAAATCCTTCTTGGGCAAACCACTTGATTGGTCCAAGAAAAACGGCGGGATTGATAAACTGCCATTTAGAGAAGTGTGAGCCAGTTTCACAATATCCATGAAATGCGATATTTATGATGGGCGGATGGGAGCTTGGAGCCCTTCTAAGACCTTCGAAAACATTTTTCTATGAGCAATTGCGGCCCTTTGATGCCATTCGAGTATTATCAACTGAAGGTCCGGTTTCAGTTGTATCATTTGCATACTCACAGGTGTGGCGACAAATCATGCTAAAGTTGATATGTATCAAATGCAGTTAGCCTAAAAGACCAGGCAGTTGTCCATATCAACTGCAACTGATTGTATCATGCTAGCAGATTGGACGTTCTATGCGCACAGATAACACCACTCAAGCTCATTATCGTTGGATCATCGTATTTGCATCAGCTTTGATTCTCGCCATTGCTATGGGGTCCATAGTCAATGGAATATCAGCATTTATAGTTCCAATGCAGGACGCGTTTGGATGGCAACGAGGAGAAACAGCCTTTATCAATTTTACTGGCATCGTGGGTTTGGCGTTCGGCGGACTGGTGATGGGACCGCTTGCGGATCGCAAAGGAACCCGTCCTGTCGTGTTGATAGGAGTTTCGGTTCTTGGTCTTAGTTATCTAGCAGCGTCTTTCGCCACATCACTTTGGCAATTTTATGCGTTGTTCTTCATTGCTGGTTTTTTTGGAGCTGGAGCCATTTTCCCACCGATTATGGCTGCGGTTGGTAACTGGTTCCAAGTTGGCGCGGGATTAGCGATTGGTATAGCCTCGGCAGGACAAGCTCTGGGTCAGGGCGGAGTGCCGTTCGCCTCATCTTTCCTGATCAAAGAATATGGCATCGATGGAGCCTTTGCAGCTACTGGCATAGTAATGCTCGCATTTCTGATTCCCTTGGCGTTGTTATTACGCCAACCACCATCAGCACAAATAACTCAGGGTACTTCAAATAGTGAAGAAGAAACTGGCGTTCCAACCAATGTGGTCATCGCAACATTATGCGTTGCGATAGTTTTATGCTGCACCTGCATGTCCGTACCATTGATGCATTTGGTGCCACTCATACAGGATCGCGGGATTTCTGCCGAAGATGCCGGAAGTGTCATTTTTGTTATGTTAATCGTCGCCATCGCGGGCAGGGTTACATTTGGCAAGCTGGCCGACATGATTGGCGCTTTACAGGCCTATATGACAGCAACAGCATGGATGACATTATTGGTCTTCGGCTTCATCTATATTGAAAATCTTCAATCATTTTACCTTTATGCAATCATCTATGGCTTTGGCTACGCAGGCGTAATGACTGGTGTTCTGGTTTCCATCAGGGTTTTGGTTCCCGTTTCACGCCGTGCTTCAGCTTTCGGTATTGTGACGATGTTTGGATGGTTTGGTCATGCGATTGGCGGTTATCAGGGCGGTGTTCTTTTTGACCTCACAGGCAGCTACACGATTCCTTATGGCGTTGCTGCTCTGGCGGGCATTCTCAACTTGATCGTTGTTAGCAGCTTGCTGCGCAAAACTAATTATCCGTTTAAGTTAGCTCCTCAACCCTAGGAAAAATAATTCATGCTTTAGCAAGTAATTGGAGCTAGGAATTTAGCGCCATTCGAAGCTATACAAGACTGTATTGCGAAATTCTGCTGAGAGCCTATTCTGTTAAAAAAGGCCGAAGCTGGAAAACTGCTGCGATTTCTTAGAATATTGTTTCGAAATGGGCGAGTTTAGGAAATTCAATTTCGCCAAAAGGTATTGTCTGAAAACCGTTTCTAAAAATACCAGCTTTGCGCCTTTACTGGCGACTTTTTCAACAGAATAAGCCCAAAGCAAATCTTTGCCTGACTGTGTAGAAGACTTGGATGTAATGCTGCGATTGTCTTATATACTGATTGCTGCGATGTGGTCTTGCAGGATTTCTGAGCATGCGGCCGTATGCGAAGAGATCAGGAAATGGTCCGCACCATCCACCACTTTCTCACGCGCACCTGGGATGTATGCCATAAGTTGCTCGTTTACGTCCGAGATTGGAACAGGTGTCTCGCTGCCCCGCACTAGTGTCACCGGAAGGTCGAAGGCAGCGAAAGCATCAAAGGACGGTGTGAAGGTTGCGGCTGAGTGCCAGTCGCGTAGATTAGTTGGCGCCGATGCCCGACAAAAGTTGCGTACCGCCTCTGGCATTTCAAGAAAAGTCCCAGGGCGACTGTAGAAGTCTATGATTATAGAGGCTGCTTCCGGATCTCCATCGGCTAAAGCTGCCTCGAAACGATTAACCATTGAATCAATATCAGGGCGCCATGGAAATGGTCTGCCAACCACTTGCGCAAAGATTGGGTTGGCTTCGAAACAAACAACGCTAAGAGGTTTTATTCGTTTCGCCAGCACCGCAGCCAGCGCAAGGTGCGCACCCCAGGAGTGCCCTACAACATGCAAGGGCTCGCCGACTGCGTCTACAATTTGGCCGACGAACTCAACCAATCGGCCAATATCCGCATCGTTATCTGGTCGGATCTCTGGCGTCGTTCCATAACCGGGCAAGCTGGTCGACAGCGCACGAATGGGTATCGTCAAATTGCTTTGGATACCTTTCCATGCTGAGGGCGTCGCGAAGGACCCTGGGAGCAATAGGACTGCAGGGCCTTGACCTGTCTCCATTATTTCGAAATCAAATTTCTTCATCTGCTTTAATTCCTACTTTCCCAATGTTTTGTCAGCAGCTTTGAAACCAGGACATCGAAAGTCTCTGCATATTAGAGTATTTCACAGCCTTCCGCTCGACTATTAAAATCACATCTAGACGAGAGAAAAGTCTCTAACAAAAAAACCACAGATAGGTAATTGGCGGCAGGTCTAATTTTCACCAAATGCAATAGTGCAAAGGTCCGCTTCGAGAAGTTGGTAGCAAATTGTGTCTTGGTGGGTTTGTCCACATACCGGACTTCTGTTTCGAGCCTAACCCAGACTTTTGCTTAAGTTTTTCGACCAATTTTTGCGACACCTAAATCGCTGATTTTGCTGAATAAGAATAATCGTTGCAAAGAGGTTGGGTTTTGCAATGGTCTCAACACATCCACACAAGGTTTGCCTAAATCTCTAACTATGAAATCTTTTTGAAGGTACTAAACTGGAACTTTTGCACCGCTCCCCATGGAGTTGTGTGTTCGTGGCGGCGAGCATCTAAAAGTGTGTATCCATTTCCTAACAAGGTGGACAAACTTTCCGCGCTATAGCGAGTCACTGGTAATCCGCTACATTTCTCTGGCCCGTCTGTGGCAAAGGTGCCAATTATTGCGTGGCCTCCAATGCGCAAGCCGCGTCTTAACCTCTCAATATAAGCGCTTTTCTTCTTGTCACTGTTAAGGAAGTGGAACGCGGCGCGGTCATGCCAGAGGTCATAAACATCTGGTGGCTCCCATTCGGTGACGTCAGCAACAATCCACCTAGCTTCGTCACTTACCTGACCAAGTCTTCTGCGCGTAGCGTTTAATGCATCCACCGAAAGGTCTAGTACAGTGACGTCCTTAAACCCTTTAGCCAATAGCACGTCTACTAGCCGCGATGCGCCGCCACCAATATCGATAATTGCCTCGCTCGGCCGTGTTCCGACAAGTTCTAGCAATGCTAGAGATGGTTCAGGTGTTTCCTGATACCAACTGACTTCTTCTTCCGCTTTTTCAGCGTAAACCTTTTCCCAATGGACCTGCGATTTGTCTGTCATATCTCTCTCCACATTGGCTTTTCTTCTGACTGTTACATTATCAATGCGACACACCCGCGTTGTGAAATCATATCTCAAAAATAACCCATTGCAAAAAGGATGGTATTTGCAACGGTCATGCGCAACATGAATTGCCTTCTTGAATTGGCGGGCAGGCCACAGTCCCATATGAGCAATAAACGCAACAATCGCCCTCTTTTGGTTTGAGCAGTGACCCACAACCTTCACAGTCATAGAACCACTGGCAAGCATCGGTTGGCATTATTTCATTCTTGGAATGCCCACATTCGGGACAAGTGATAGTTGAATCAGGGACAGTCATGCGGTTTGCCTTTTCCAAAGTGCGTAAATGGTCATGAAAAGGAAAATGCCTAAAGTAGGCATCAACACGTAGTCGAGGTATCCAACGATTGCAGATAGACCGACCGTTCCTAGCAGAATAACCAGAACTGGTGTGAAACAGCACAAGGCGGCAATGACTGTGCCAATGAGACCTGTTGCAAGTAATTTGTTGTTGTTCATGTTTGTGTCCTCAAGTCGCTATCAATTTCTCAACGGTGCAATTATAGATCCTGTAGCAACTACAGGAGCAAGCGCATGATGAATTGGTCTATTGGGAAGGCATCAGAGCTAAGTGGCGTGGGCATTGAAACCATTCGCTATTATGAGCGCGAAGGTATTACGCCCAAGCCAGACCGAACTGCGGCTGGTTGGCGAGTTTATGACAGCGACACGATTGCTCGACTTCGTTTTGTAAAGCGTAGCAGAGAACTTGGATTCTCGATTTCAGATATTCGAGTACTGCTCAAACTGTCACATTCTGACGATGCTACATGTGAGGAAGTAGGAAAAATCGGAGTAGATAATCTGACCTTGGTACGCGGCAAAATTGCCGACCTCAAGCGTATGGAACGAGCTTTATCCGAACTCGTCGCCTCCTGCCGTAAAGGCCAAACTGACTGCCCTATGCTAAAGGAGCTTTTTGCTGATTAGTCAAAAAGTTTCAGTCGCAAAAGTGAATATATGGATTTTGTTCAACCAACGACACTCCCATAACGGTCGCTTTGTCCGGTGGTTTCAACTGATCGACGCAACACTTTAATCTTTTAAGAAAGATGGAGTGTAAGTCATGAAGTATCGCCAACGTACGTTTTATACAGACAAACAGAAGTCAGAGATGTGGGATCGATGGGAATGCGGCGAGTCGTTGAGTTCGATTGGTCGCAGTTTTAATCGTGCATCGTCTTCGATTTATCCGCTTTTGGCACGTACTGGAGGCATCCGCCCGCCCGAACGTGTGAGATCGCGCTTGGCTCTTAATCTTCGTGAACGTGAGGAAATATCGAGGGGCCTCATCACCAAAATGTCTCTGCGTTCGATTGCACAATCGTTACAACGTTCGACATCCACAATAAGTCGCGAAGTAAAACGTAATGGAGGCGCCAAGAACTACCGTGCCGCATCATCAGATGCTGCTGCATGGGATCGTTCTCACCGTCCAAAACCCTGCAAGTTAGTGGGCAATGACTATCTCTGCCGGGCAATATCAACCAAACTGACACGCAAATGGTCCCCGCAACAAATCGCAGGCTGGCTAATGCGTAAACACCCTGATGAAGAGCATAATCGCGTCTCCCATGAGACAATCTATCGGAGCTTGTTTATCCAGACACGCGGCGTACTTAAGAAGGAATTACAGAAGCATTTGCGAACAACACGCTCTATTAGGCGGTCTCGACACGCTACTATGAAGCGGAGTGGTTTGGGGCAGATCAGGGATGCAGTATCGATCCGTGACAGACCAGCAGAGGTGGAAGACCGTGCTGTGCCAGGGCACTGGGAGGGCGACTTGATCGCAGGTTCGGGAAACAGCTTCATTGCTACTCTCGTCGAGCGGAAAACGCGTTACGTGATGTTGGCCAAGGTTAGCAATAAAGACAGCCACAGCGTCATTCAGGCCCTGATTAAACAAGCCCGAAAAATGCCAAAAGAGGTGTATCGCTCTCTGACGTGGGACCGCGGGTGTGAGATGGCTGGGCACAAAAGTTTTACTTTGGCGACGAACATCGACGTCTTCCTATGCGAGCCACACAGTCCGTGGCAGCGCGGTACAAACGAAAATACCAATCGCCTTTTGCGGCAATACTTTCCAAAAGGCACAGATTTTTCCATACATAGCCAAGCAAAGCTGAGCGCCGTCGCTAGACAGCTCAACGAGCGGCCACGAAAAACGCTAGGGTACGAAACTCCCGCTGAGCGTTTTAATGCATGTGTTGCGTCGACCCATTGAACCCACCCCGCATTGCTGCCATTGAAAGAAAAACTTATTCCCATTCAAAAATGCTCCCATAAACTGGGCCTGTTTCTGCCATACGAAATGCTGGTCAT